>PAPN01000061.1 GCA_002708925.1 Paracoccaceae bacterium | reverse complement strand
AGCCCCTCCAGCGCGGTGTTCGTCGCGGGGCTGATTTCAACCTCGGATTCCCATACGAACGGCGCGTCGGGCACGTCGCAGCGCAGGCCCTGATCGGTCAGTTGGGGGGAAACCTCGGCCCCGTCGATTTTGGCCCAGATCAGGTGCAGCTGTTCCCCATGCAGGAAAAAGTCCTGTGTCTGGGCGTCTGGATTGGGGCGAAAGGCGATGCGGCTGATCACACGGGTGGCATTGGGGGCCAGACGGAACGTCAGCTCGACCTTCTCCACGATATAGCCAAAGGGCGCATAGTCGGACAGGTAGATGGTTTGGGGGGCTGCGTCTTTCATGGGGGCCTCGGGCTGATTGATGTGCGCCCGACGTTAGGAGGATCGGCGGCGGGCTTCAATGGTCTGTCTGGTGCCCGTTGGAGCAGGGGGCCCTGGCCCCGGCCTTCGGGGATTATCCGCTATTTTTTGAAGCAGCTTGAGAAGAATTGGTAAAAAGATTTGACCACATATGTTGCCTATAGGAAACTTCCGTTCTATTCAGGAACACGAGCGTCGCCAGAAAAGGGGAGAGGAATGTCCAATCGCATCGACAAATACGGGCTGCATGTCGCGCCGGAACTGGTGGAATTCATCGAGCGCGACGCCTTGCCGGGCACGGGTGTCTCATCTGACGATTTCTGGGCGGGCTTGTCGCGCCTGACCCATGAGCTGGGGCCGAAAAACCGCGAATTGCTGCAAAAACGAGAGGAAATGCAGCAAAAACTGGACGCCTGGCATGAGGCGCGGCGCGGGCAGGTGCATGATGCCGCCGCCTATCGGGACTATCTGACAAAGATCGGCTATCTGGTGCCCGAGGGGCCCGATTTCCAGATCGACACGCAGAATGTGGACCCCGAGATCGCGCAGATCCCCGGCCCTCAGCTGGTGGTGCCCATCATGAACGCGCGTTTTGCGTTGAATGCGGCGAATGCGCGGTGGGGGTCTTTGTATGATGCGCTCTATGGTACGGATGCGCTGGGGGATCTGCCTGCGGGCGAGGGGTATGACGCGGCGCGCGGCGCGCGGGTGATCGCCTGGGCCAAGGCGTTTCTGGATCAGGCTGTCCCGCTGGACGGCGCGACCTGGGCCGATGTGGATAAGCTGACCGCAGATGGACATGCGCTGGTGATTCAGGCCAGCGGCGCCCCGGTTTCGCTGAAGAACCCTGCGCAATATGCCGGCCATGCGGAAATGGATGAATGGGCCATGTTCCTGTTCAAAAACAACGGGCTGGGGATTGAAATCCTGGTGAATCCCGAAAATCAGATCGGAGAGACGGATCCCGCAGGCATCGCCAGCGTGAACCTGGAATCCGCTCTTTCTGCAATCATGGACTGCGAGGACAGCGTGGCGGCCGTGGATGCCCCAGATAAGGTGCTGGCCTATGGCAACTGGCTGGGCCTGATGAAGGGCGATCTGAGCGAAACCTTTGAAAAGGGCGGGCAGACGATCACCCGTAAAATGCACGGCGATTTCACCTATACCGGCCCCGATGGCGCGCCTGTGCCCGTCAAATGCCGCAGCCTGATGCTGGTGCGCAATGTGGGGCATCTGATGACCAATCCGGCGATTCTGGACCGCGACGGGCATGAGATTGGCGAGGGGCTGATGGATGCGCTGTGCACCACGCTGATCGCCATGCACGATCTGCGCAAAACCGATGGGATGCGCAATTCCGTCACCGGATCGGTCTATGTGGTCAAACCCAAGATGCACGGCCCCGAAGAGGTCGCCTTTGCCGATGAGATTTTCTCCATGGTCGAGGCCATCCTGGGCCTGCCGCAGAACACCGTCAAACTGGGCATCATGGACGAAGAGCGCCGCACCTCGGTCAATCTCAAGGAATGTATCCGCGCGGCCAAATCGCGGGTGGCCTTTATCAACACGGGCTTTCTGGACCGCACCGGCGACGAGATTCACACCAGCATGGAGGCCGGCCCCTTCCTGCCCAAGGGCGAGATGAAATCGACCCCCTGGATCACGTCCTACGAGGATCGCAACGTGGACATCGGCCTGGCCTGCGGGTTGCAGGGGCGCGCGCAGATCGGCAAGGGCATGTGGGCCATGCCCGATAAGATGGCCGACATGCTTGAGGCCAAGATCGGTCACCCAATGTCGGGCGCGAACTGCGCCTGGGTGCCATCGCCCACCGCCGCCACGCTGCACGCCACGCATTACCACACGGTGGACGTGCTGGCCCGTCAGGATCAGATCAAGGCCGGCGGTGCGCGCGGCACTCTGGCCGACCTGCTGACCATCCCGGTGGCCACGGGGCGCAACTTCAGCGACGCGGAAATCACCCGCGAAGTGGAAAACAACGCTCAGGGGATCCTGGGCTATGTGGTGCGCTGGGTCGATCAGGGGGTGGGGTGCTCGAAAGTGCCGGACATCAATGACATCGGTTTGATGGAGGACCGCGCGACCTGCCGGATCAGCTCTCAGGCGCTGGCCAACTGGCTGCATCATGGCGTTGTCACCGAGGCACGGGTGATGGAGGCAATGCGCAAGATGGCCCAGGTCGTCGATCAGCAGAACGCGGGCGATCCCGCCTATTGCCCGATGGCACCGGATTTCAATGGGCTTGCCTTTCAGGCCGCATGTGATTTGGTGTTCAAAGGGCGCGTGCAGCCTTCGGGCTATACCGAGCCGGTCCTGCATCAGCGCAGGCTTGAACTGAAATCCGCAGGCTAAGCGTATCGGAACGCAAGTGGACATTGTGAACATAAGGTAGGGGAAACGAAAATGGCTGGGATCTCTCTTAGGAAAGCGCGGGGCATCATCCGCAAGGCGCTGGACACGGGCACGGCGGCGGATATGAACCCGCTGAGCGTGGTAGTGCTGGATGCGGGCGGTCACGTGATTGCCTTTGAACGCAGCGACGGGGCCGCGCCGGGCCGTTTCGCCATCGCGCAAGGCAAGGCCTATGGCTGTGTGATGCTGGGCATGGCGGGCAAGGCGCAGATGGCGCGCGCCGAGGCGCAGGCCTATTTCATGACCGCCGTGAACGGGGCCTATGGCGGGCAGGTCATCCCGGTGCCCGGCGGCGTTCTGGTGCGCGATAAGAAAGGCGCGATCCTGGGGGCGGTCGGGGTGACGGGGGACAGCTCGGATAATGATGCGCTGGCGGCCATCGCCGGGATCGAAGGCATGGGGCTGGTGGCCGAGGCCTAGGCTCTGCGCGGTTTCGCGTCATCTGCGGGCAGAGTGTGCGCCAATGCGCAGGTTTCTTGTTTTTTAACCTTCCTGGGCCATATAAGCTGCGGGCAAAAGCAGCAAAAGGCGCAACATGACCCGTCCTCTCGTTGGTATTATCGGCAATCAATACCTGCTCAATGACAGCTATCCCGTCCATGCGGGCGGCGAAATGAACACCGAGGCCGTGTCCTGCGTGTCCGGTTGCCTGCCGATGCTGATTGCCCCCGATCCGCGTTTTGTCTCGGTCGAGGAACTGCTGGATACCTGCGACGGGTTCCTGCTGACCGGCGGGCGCCCCAATGTCCACCCCGAGGAATATGGCGAACCGGCCACCGAAGCGCATGGTGATTTCGACCGCAGCCGCGATGCGATCACGCTGCCCCTGGTGCGGGCCTGTGTTGAGCGCGGGCAGCCGTTTCTGGGGATTTGCCGAGGATTTCAAGAGGTTAACGTCGCCATGGGGGGCTCGTTATATCCTGAAATCCGCGATCTGCCGGGCCGGATGAACCACCGGATGCCGCCCGATGGCACGCTTGAGGAAAAATTCGCCCTGCGCCACAAGGTCAGCTTTGCCGAAGGGGGCCGGTTCCATCATCTGATGGGTGCGCAAGAGGTCATGACCAACACGTTGCACGGGCAGGGGATCAAGACCGCCGGTGCGCGCATCGTGATTGACGGCTACGCCCCCGATGGCACCCCCGAGGCGATCTATGTCGAGGGCGCGCCGGGCTTCACCATGTCGGTGCAGTGGCATCCCGAATGGGACGCGGCGAACGATCCGGTCTCGCGTCCGTTGTTCACGGCCTTTGGCGCGGCCGTGCACGCCTGGGCCGATCAGAAAAAGGCGCGGAGCCTGCGCACCGCCTGACCTATGCGGGTTGCAGCAGCCGTGCCTCGTATTCGCGCAGGCAACGGCGGGCGGTGTCACCGAAACTGTCGGGATCGGCGCGCAGCTCGGGGAAGAGCGCGAACAGCTCTTCTCGGGCGGGGCCCATCACACCGTTCAGACCATAGGCCCCAGGGTGGAAGCTTTCGCTGGGCGTGCCCTCGGCAAAGATGATTTCGTGCCGGTCGAACAGGATGTGGACATAATCCACCTCGTCGCGCTGCACCTGCCGGATCGAGCCGCCATTGACCAGATGCCGCGCGGCCACCAGCACTTCGGACGAGTCGAACAGCAACGTTGCGGCCGAGGATTGATGCAGCATCCGGTGCTGCGGTGACACGATCAGCGGGCGCCGGTTGCCCACGGCCCCGGTGGCAAAGCGGATCGGGGCAAACTCGCCCGTGCCCGGCACCCGACGCCGCCCGGCCCAGCGGATCGGCTGCACGCCATTGTCCCGCGTGATCACCAGATCGCCGGCGCGCAGATCCTCGATCCGGCGCGCGCCATGGGGGGTGTCGATCCGGGTGCCCGCCTTGAAGCAGATCACCACGGTCTCGATGTTTTCAAAATTCACGACGGTGCCGTCATCCAGCGTGACCGTCCCCGACAGGTTGCCCGGATCGGTGCTGGTATAGGTGATCGAGCCCCAGTCGATCGTGCCGCCGAAATCCAGCGTGTCGCCCGCGCCTTCGCTGCCCTCGCCGCCGTCAATGGTGATGGTGCCGCCACCGCCCGAGATCTGGAACACGTCGTCGCCTTCGCCGCCCACGGCGCTGTCGCCGCCGCCCAGCACCAGCAGGTCATCGCCCGTGCCGCCCAGCAACGTATCCGCGCCCGCGCCGCCGATCAGGGTGTCGTCATCGGCGCCGCCGTCCAGATAGTCATCGCCGCCCGCGCCATCCAGAAGATCATTGCCCGCGCCGCCGTAGAATTCATTCGTCCAGTCCGCGCCCTGACCGTCATAGCCGGTCAGCGTGTCATCCCAGGCCGAGCCGATGATCCCGTCCAGACCGCCGGCCAGCGTGTCTCCGTCGGCATCCCCGCCCGAGGCGGTGTTGGTGCTCAGGTCGATGTTCACCCCGGCGTCCGAGGTCGAGTAATCCAGAAAATCCATGCCCGAGCCGCCGCTCAGGCTGTCGGCCCCATCGCCGCCGGCGATGGTGTCATCGCCCGCCCCGCCCGAGATCGTATCGCTGCCCTCGCCGCCGATCAGGCTGTCGTCGCCATCCTCGCCGCTGATCAGATCATCGCCCGCGCCGCCGTCGATCGTGTCATCGCCGGGCTGAACCGGGATGGTTTCGAAATGGATGTCGGAAATCGCCAGCGCCTGGCCGTTGCCGAACCCGTTGTCATAATCAATCGTGATGGATTGCAGCGGGCCGGGAATGGTCACCAGAACCGAGCCATCCGCATCCGAGTAGCTGTCCGGGCTGAGCCCTGCCGTGATCGTGCCGCCGGACAGGGCGTCATCGCCTGTCCCGCTCAGCGACACGGTGACGGTGTTGCCATTGGCGTCCACGGCGGTGATCGTGATGACATCCTGCCAGCTGTTGTTGCTGCCGTCGATGTCGTTGATCCGAAAGGTGACGTTCTGCACGTTATCGGCGTAGGAATCGGGGTCGTTCGTTTCGAACGAGATTGTCGTGGTCGAGGTATCCCCCACGCCCGATCCGGTCAGCGACAGGGTGGAGTTCGGATCGAACGGCTCGCCCGTGCCGACATAGTTCGAGGTGGTGCTCTCAATCGAAAACCCGGTGGCATTGCCGTCATTGGTAAAGCCGATGGTGACATCCATCACCCCGGTGGTCTGGGTGAACCCGCCCGAGACGTCCTCTTCGTCGGCGCCTGCGGCGCTCCAGTCCAGAAACTCCGAGGTCGAGCTGGCCGTGTTCACGCCGTCGCCGACGATCTGGTCATTGCCCGCCCCGCCCAGGATCGAATCGCTGCCGCCGCCGCCGGTGATCGTGTCATCGCCCGCGCCCGCGTCGATGGTGTCGTTGCCGTCGCCGCCTTCGACGGAATCGCCCATCCCGTCCACGCCCGTTCCGCTGCCGCTGTCGATCTGATCGCCGTCGGAATCCACGTAAGAGGCATCCATGACATCATCGCCACCGGTGCCTTCGACCACACCATCGGCGTTGCTATAGGTGGGGTGGTTGTCGACCTCGCCGGCGGTCATCCGGCGCGGGACGGTGTCGGGGACAAAGTAGACGTTGCCGTCCGTGCCCTCGTAATAGGTGCCCGTCAGGTTGTAGTCAGTCACCCAATAGCGCCTGAACAGCTCGCCATCGAACGAGATGCTGCCGCTGCCCAGCGTTGTGGCCGTGGTGAAGCTGATCGTGGATGTGCCAAGAACGTCGCCGGTGTCCAGCGTGTTGTCCCCTAATGAGACCAAATACCCGGTGGGCATGATACTGCTCCTGCCTTTGGGGGCGTGCCGCCCCGCTTACTGCTTACCTGACATCCGCCATCTATCGGGCGGTTTTGGTCATTTTATGGCAAAATGGCTATTTTCGCAAGGCAGTGCGGGGCGCGGCACGGGCTTAGATCAGCAGGGGGAATTGGTCAATCAGCGGCAATGTGCGGGCGCGGGTTCCGGTCAGATCGAACAGCGCATTGGCCAGCGCAGGCATCGAGGGCGGGGTGCCGGGCTCTCCGACCCCTGAAATATGCGGTTTGCGTTGCAGAATCCGGGTTTCGGTTTTCGGCGCGTTATGTATGCGGATCGCGTCATAATCAGGGAAATTCTGCTGCTCGGCGGCACCGTTTTCAAAGGTGATTTTACCATGCACGGCGGCGGACAGACCATAGAGCATCCCGCCCTCCAGCTGCGCCTGCGCAATCGAAGGGTCCAGCAAAACGCCCACATCCGCCGCAATCCAGGCGCGGGCGATGCGGATTTCGCCGTCCTCATCCCTGAGCTCGATCACCTCGGCGACGGGCGTGCCGAAGGACCAGGTATACCCCACGCCGCGCCCCACGCCCCTGGGGGTTTTGCCGGTCCAGCCGGACATGTCGCGCACGGTTTCCAGAACGGCGGCAGAGTCGGGGTTTTCGGCGCGCATCATCTCTAGGCGGAATTCCAGCGGGTCACGGCCGGCGGCATGGGCCAGCTCGTCGATGAACGTATCGTGAAAGAACCCGTTGAACGACGCCCCGACCGAGCGCCAGAACCCGATCGGCAGATCCAGATCCGCAACATAGCCGCGAATGCGGTAGTTGGGGATGCTGTAGGGCTGGTCAAAGGCGCCCTCGACCAGCACCTTATCGGGGCCGCTGACGGGCAGGCCGGTCATCCGTCCCCCCGCCTGAACCGAGGCAGACTGCGCCGCGATCTGCCCGTCCAGCATCACTGCCTTGCCGTCCTTTACCGCCCCGCGGAAACGCGCCACCGCGCCGGGGCGATAGAAATCATGGGTCATGTCCTCTTCGCGAGACCACATCAGCTGCACCGGCGTGCCCGGCATCTGGATCGCCAGACGGGTGGCGGCCTGGGCATAGTCCACCTCGCCGCGCCGGCCAAAACCGCCGCCCATATAAGTGGTGTGAACCGTCACGGACTCCGGATCCAGCCCGGCGATTTTCGCGCATTTGCGCTGCACGATCACGGGCGATTGATTGCCGGCCCAGATCGTCAGCTTATCGCGCTCATAAAGGGCGGTGGCGTTCATCGGCTCCATCGTGGCATGGGCCAGATAGGGCAGGCGGTATTCGGCGGTGATTTCGGTGGCGCCTGCGGGCAGGTTGCCGACGTCGCCGTCATTGCGCAGGGTCGAGTTTGCCCGTCCCTCCAGTGCGGCGTCCAGCGCGGCGTCGATCTGCGCCATGGTTTGCGGATGCGGAGAAGGGCCCCAATCGACGTCCATAGCCTGCGCCGCCTGCATCGCCAGCCAGCTGTTGCGCGCCACTACGGCGATGGCATTGCCCAGATCGTACACGCCCTCGACCCCTGGCATGGCGCGCGCCTGCGCCGGGTCAAAGCCGCGCATGTCCCCGTCCAGATGCGGATTGGCGCGCAGGGCGGCGAATTTCATCCCCGGCAGGCGCACATCCAGGCCGAACGTGGCCCTGCCCGTGGATTTTTCCAGCATGTCCACACGGGGGATGGATTTGCCCAGCTGTTTCCACTCGGATTTCGGACGCAAAGCCACCTGAGGCGGCGCGATCCCGGCAGCAGCCGGGGCCAGCGCAAGATAGCTGAGCCGCGCTCCGTCCGGGGCGATCACATGGCCGGCCTTGGTTTTCAGGCGCGCGGCGGGAATGCCCAGTTTTTCAGCAGCCGCCAGTTTCAGCGCTTCTCGGGCGCTGGCCCCGGCGGCGCGCATTCGCTCATAGCCGTCAACGACGCTGGTCGAGCCGCCGGTGATCTGCAACGACAGCAGCTTGCCCACCTGGCCGACGGCATCGGACAGCCCGTGCTGGAAATCGCTTTTGGCGTATTCCTTGAAGGGCAAAGAACTGCCCAGCACAGCCACATTCGCATAGGCCTTGCCCGGTGGGCCATGCAGGGTGGTGATGTCTGCCATGTCCACGTCCAGTTCCTCGGCGACCAGCGCGGCCAGAGTGGTATGCACCCCCTGGCCCATTTCGGCGCGCGGGGTGATGATGCGGATGCCGGACTGGTCGATCAGGATATAGGGGGTCAGCGCGGTCTGCCCCTGGGCCGGGGTCAGCGGGTTGGGCGGGGTTTCCTTGATCTTATACACCCCAAAGGCAACGCCCCCGGCGATTGCGGCAGAGCCGACCAGAAAACTGCGGCGGGGGATTTTTCCAATGCGTGACATGGGTTAGCGCTCCATCATCTTGGCGGCGTCATGAATGGCGGCGCGGATACGGGTGTAGGTGCCGCAGCGGCACAGGTTGCCCTGCATCGCCTCGTCAATCTGTGCATCCGATGGCGTGGGGGTGGTGTCCAGAAGCGCGGCGGCCTGCATGATCTGGCCCGACTGGCAATAGCCGCATTGCGCCACCTGATGTTTGACCCATGCCTCTTGCAGCGCGTGCAGGGCGTCCGGCTTGCCCAGCCCCTCGATCGTGCGGACCTCGCCCCAGACATCGGCCAGAGGCACCTGACACGCGCGCACGGCCTCGCCTTCGATCTGCACGGTGCAGGCCCCGCAAGCCGCCACGCCGCAGCCGAATTTGGTGCCGGTCAGGCCCAGCTCGTCGCGCAGAACCCACAGCAGGGGCACGTCATCGGGCAGGTCAAGCCGATGGATTTCTCCGTTGACGGTCAGGGTGGTTGGCATGGTGGCTTCCTCTGGTTGGCGGTGAAGTGTGACGTTATGACAAAAATGGTCAAAAGTGTCATATCTGTCAATTGACATTTTTGGCAATTTTTGTCAATCAGTCTAAATGCAGATGACAGAACAGAAAATTCCCGGCCTGGATGAGAAGCAGCAGGCGATCATGGCCGCCGCATTCGAGGCCTTCCGGCTGTATGGGGTCAAGCGCACCTCGATGGCGGATATTGCCAGCGGGGCAGGGATGTCGCGGGCGGCTTTGTATCTGCATTACCGCAACAAAGAGGATATTTTCCGTTCTCTGGTAACGGGTTACTATGATCTGGCGACCCAGCAGGTGGAACAGGTTCTGCGTCAGGATGCCCCCCTGTCCGAGTCCCTGCGCAATGCTTTTCTGACGCAGGCCGGCCCGGTTTTCGAAGCGCTGCTCAGCTCGCCGCACGGGCAGGAATTGCTGGACACCAAACATGCCCATTCCGAGGATCTGGTGATCGCGGGCGAAGAGCGTCTGGCGCAGATCTATGCCGCCTGGCTGGATCGCCGGGTGGGCGCGGGCGACATCGAGGCCCAGGTGATTCAGGCCGTCGGCGGGGATACGCTGTCCATGGCACGCACGATGCTAAGCGCGCTGCACGGGGTGAAAACCGCGTTGCCGGGCATCGAGGAATACAAGGTCTCGATCACCCGGCTAGCGCATCTGTTTGGGCGCGCGCTGGCGAAATGATTAGACCTTGCCGCCGGCGATCTCGATCTCCTGCCCGTTGACGCTGCCCGATCCGGGCCCGCACAGCCACAGCGCGGCCTGGGCGATTTCGTCGGGGTCGATCAGGCGGCGGTGGCGGTTGGCGTTGACCATGACTTTCATCGCGTCCTCTGCCGACATGCCCGAGCGTTCCTGAATCGAATCCACATTGCGGGTGATGATGTCGGTGGCCACATAGCCGGGGCAGATCGAGTTGAACGTGTAATTCGAGCCCATGAAATCCTCGGAAATCGAGCGCATCATCCCGATCACCCCATGTTTCGAGGCCGCATAGGCGCCGCCTCCCGGCAGTCCGCGCACCCCCGCGATCGAGGAAATGGCAATCACCCGTCCCCAGTCGGTTTGCAGCATCGAGCGCATGGATTCGCGTACCGTAAAGAACGCGCCGTCCAGATTGGTCGCCATGATTTGACGCCAGAACTCGGTGTCCGTTTTGTGCAACTTGCGCCCCTCGGCGATGCCCGCATTGGCCACGCAGATCTGGATGGGGCCGCGTTCGGCCACGGCCTGATCAATGACATCGCGCACGGCGGTTTCGTCCGTGACGTCCATCACGGCGGGGTGCAGGGTGTCGCCGGCAACCTCTTCCAGCACGTTCAGGCGGCGGCCGGTGATGGTGACCTGCGCGCCGGCCCCGGCCAGGGCGCGGGCGATGGCCAGGCCGATCCCCGTGCCGCCACCCGTCACCAGCGCGTGTTTTCCTTCTAATGTCATGTGTGGTTCCTCCTCGCATTATGGGCTCCACGTTAAGGGCCGCGCACAGGCAGGCAAGAGCGCCGTCCCGTCACTTCGGCTCTGCGCGTGCTTTACAAACGCATTCATATGAGTGAATTTGTCGCCTGAATCATGAGGGAGGATTTCATGAAACCATTTATTATTGCCGCCATGACGGGCCTGTTGGCGCAGACCGCCCTGGCCAGCGAAGATATTGCCGATCAGTACCCCCAGTCCGAGCTTTATGAAAAGCCGGTCGAGGTGATCCCGCATGTGTTCTCGGCCATTGGGGCTACGGCTCCGCCCACCTATGAGAACAGCGGCCACAACAACAACCTGTCCTTCGTGATCACCGGCGACGGGGTTGTCGTGGTCAATGGCGGGGCCTCGGCCCGTCTGGCCGCTGCCCTGCATGACGAAATCAAGGCCGTGACCGATCAGCCCGTCAAGCTGGTGATCAGCGAGAACGGGCAGGGGCACGCGATGCTGGGGAATTCATATTGGGCCGATCAGGGGGTTGAAATCCTGATGCATGTGGATGCCGCCCATGAAATCGAGGAAAACGGCGATTTCATCCTGCAAGGGATGCAGCGCTATAACCGCGACAAGGCCGAGGGCACGCGGGTTGTGCCGCCCACGCAGACCTTTGAGGCGCAGCAGGTCTTTACCATGGGGGATGTGGAATTCCACGTTCTGCATCTGGGGCCGGCCCATGGGCCGGGGGACACGCAGGTCTGGATTCCGCAATGGAGCATGATGATCGCCGGCGATATCGCGTTTCACGAACGGATGCCTCCGATTTTTCCGGACACCTGCACCAGCTGCTGGATCGAAACCTGGGAACAGGCCTTTGAGCCGCTGAACCCCACCTATGTGATCCCCGGTCACGGACATCCGACCAACCTGGCGCAGGTGCGCCGCTATACGCGGGACTATCTGGTCGATCTGCGCCAGAAGGTCGGCGCGCATATTGACGAGGGCGGCGATCTGGCCGGAGCCTATTACGTGGATCAGGAACGCTGGCGCGTGCTGGACACGTTCGATGAGCTGGCCACCAAGAATGCGGGCCGCGTCTACGAAGAAATGGAGTGGGAATAACCCTCTATGGCGGGCAGGCCGCAAAGGCCGCCCGCGTTGCAAACTTTTGCAGCGTGCGGTGCAAACCATCCTCTCAGGTATGGTAAAAAAGATGACGCATGGCAACCTCAACAAAATAGTGCCATTGTGCAGCCGCAGCGTCGGTCTGGCGCAGCAGATGATTCCGGGGGGTGTCCCCGTGCACAAACAAGGGGCGCCATCCTAATGGTCAAATGGCTTGATATTCCGCAGGTCTGGGTGCTGGCGGCTGCGATTGCGGCCTGGGCGCAGGCGCGGTTTTTCCCGATGGGGCTTAGCTTTGGCGGGGCCTGGGCGGATTTTCTGGCGGGGATTTTGGTGGGCGGCGGTGTGCTGCTGATGGTTCTGGCCCTGGTTGAGATGCGCAAGCACAGAACCACGGCGATCCCGCATCGCGATGCCGATGCGATGGTCACGTCCGGTATTTTCTCGCGCTCGCGCAATCCGATCTATCTGGGGGATGTTCTGCTGCTGGCGGGGCTGGTTCTGTGGTTCGATGCCGTGCTGGCGCTGCCATTGGTGCCGCTTTTGCTGTGGCTTCTGGAAAAA
This sequence comes from Paracoccaceae bacterium, assembly GCA_002708925.1. Lineage (GTDB taxonomy): Bacteria > Pseudomonadota > Alphaproteobacteria > Rhodobacterales > Rhodobacteraceae > Thalassobius. Next base: position 46,818 of record PAPN01000061.1, on the reverse strand, counting down.
CGCTTTGTACTACCAGAGGAGAACAGACTGAGGCTGAAATTTCGTGCTAATTATGCACGGTACTGCCAAAAGACGCGTCGTTGGATTTGACTTAGCGGTCTGTTCAGTGCATCTGAGGCGAAATCGTTGCGCAATAAAATTGCGCGACACAGAATAACAAGCTCCGAATATGTCGGGGTGAAGGGGTTAACTGTTCTTAAGGGGGACAAAAAAGTTGAAAATCGGAACTCCTAAGGAAGTGTTCGAGGGAGAAAATCGCGTTGCGATGACTCCTGACTCGGCTCTGCAATTGCAGAAGCTGGGCTACGAATGCGCCATCGAGTCCGGGGCGGGTGCCGCCGCCGGGTTCTCGGATGAGGTCTATGAAAAGGCCGGGGTCGAGATCGTCAAATCCGCAGCCCAGCTGTGGAAAGGTGTGGATGTGGTCGCCAAGGTGCGCCAACCCACCGAGACCGAACTGAAACGTATGAGCGCTGGTCAGACCCTGATCAGCTTCTTCAACCCGGCAGGGAACGAAGAGGGCCTGGAGCTTGCCAAATCCAAGGGCGCGAATGTGATCGCCATGGAAATGGTGCCGCGCATCAGCCGGGCTCAGAAGATGGACGCGCTGTCGTCCATGGCCAACATCGCCGGCTATCGCGCCGTGATCGAGGCAGGCAACAACTTTGGCCGGTTCTTTACCGGGCAGGTGACGGCCGCCGGTAAAGTGCCCCCCGCCAAGGTTCTGGTCGTGGGTGCCGGCGTGGCCGGTCTGGCTGCCATCGGGACCGCGACCTCGCTGGGTGCGATCACCTATGCTTTCGACGTGCGTCCCGAAGTGGCCGAGCAAGTCGAATCCATGGGCGCCGAGTTCGTGTTCCTGGACTTCGAAGAAGAACAGCAGGATGGCGCGTCCACCGGCGGCTATGCCTCGGTTCAGTCCGACGAATTCCGCGAGGCGCAGCTGGCCAAGTTCCGCGAACTGGCCCCCGAGGTGGACATCGTGATCACCACCGCGCTGATCCCCAACCGCGAAGCCCCCGAGCTGTGGACCAAGGATATGGTCGAGGCGATGAAGCCCGGTTCCGTGATCGTGGATCTGGCGGCTGAAAAGGGCGGGAACTGCAAACTGACCGTCGCAGACGAGAAAATCGTGACCGAAAATGGCGTGACCATCATCGGCTACACCGATTTCCCGTCGCGCATGGCCGCGCAGTCCTCCAGCCTGTATGCCACCAACATCCGTCACATGATGACTGACCTGACCCCTGAAAAGGACGGCCAGATCAATCACAACATGGAAGACGACGTGATCCGCGGCGCCACCGTGACCTTTGACAAGGAAATCACCTGGCCGCCGCCGCCGCCCAAGGTTCAGGCGATTGCCGCCCAGAAACCCAAAGAAGCCCCCAAGGAACTGACGCCCGAAGAAAAACGCGCGCAGGAAATTGCGGCCTTCAAGGCGCAGACCAAACAGCAGGTGACCCTGCTGGCGGTTGGTGCGGCTCTGCTGCTGGGCGTGGGTCTGGTGGCCCCTGCCAGCTTCATGCAGCACTTTATCGTGTTCGTTCTGGCCGTGTTCGTGGGCTTCCAGGTGATCTGGAACGTGTCGCATTCGCTGCACACCCCGCTGATGGCTGTGACCAACGCCATTTCGTCGATCATCATCCTGGGCGCTCTGATGCAGATCGGATCGGGCTCGTTCCTGGTGATCCTCCTTGCCGCGCTTTCGGTCTTTATGGCCGGGATCAACATCTTCGGCGGCTTCCTCGTGACCCGGCGTATGCTCGCCATGTTCCAGAAATCGTAAGGAGTAGGGACACATGGAATTCGGATTTACCACTGCGGCATATGTTGTTGCCGCTGTTCTCTTCATCCTGTCGCTGGGTGGCCTGTCGGGCCAGGAAAGCGCCAAGCGCGCCGTCTGGTATGGCATCGTCGGCATGGCGCTGGCCGTTGCGGCCACGCTGATCGGCCCCGGTTCGGGCCTGTGGCTGCTGTCGCTGGTTCTGATCGCCGCGGGCGGCACCATCGGGTATTATGTCGCGCAGCGCGTGCAGATGACCGAGATGCCCCAGCTGGTGGCCGCCATGCACAGCCTGGTCGGTCTGGCCGCTGTCTTTGTGGGCTTTAACGCGCATATTGAAATGGGCAACGTGCTGGCGCTGGACGATACGGCCAAGAAAGGCCTGGAGGGTTTCGCCGCCCTGCTGGCCAAGAAGGACACCGTTGAGCTGAACATCCTGAAGGTCGAGCTGGCGCTTGGCATCTGGATCGGTGCGGTGACCTTTACCGGCTCGATCATCGCTTATGGCAAACTGGCGGGCAAGGTCACCTCGGCCGCGCAGAAACTGCCCGGTGGCCATATCCTGAACGCGGGTGCTGCCGTGATCTCGCTGGTCTGTCTGGTGTGGTACTTTGGCTCGGCCAGCTTCCTGCCGCTGGCGATCCTGACGCTGATGGCGCTGTTCATCGGCTATCACCTGATCATGGGCATCGGCGGCGCGGACATGCCTGTTGTTGTCTCGATGCTGAACTCGTATTCGGGTTGGGCCGCGGCTGCGATCGGTTTCAGCCTGGGCAACGATCTGCTGATCGTGGTCGGTGCGCTGGTTGGTTCCTCGGGTGCGATCCTGTCCTACATCATGTGTAAGGCGATGAACCGTTCGTTCATTTCGGTGATCCTGGGCGGCTTTGGTGGCACCACCGGCCCCGCGATGGAAGTCGAGGGCGAGCAAGTCGCGATCGACAGCGACGGTGTTGCCACCGCGCTGGAAGAGGCCGACAGCATCATCATCATCCCCGGTTACGGCATGGCCGTGGCGCAGGCTCAGCAATCCGTGTCGGAGCTGACGAAACGTCTGCGCGCCAAGGGCAAAGAGGTGCGTTTCGCCATTCACCCCGTTGCCGGCCGTCTGCCGGGCCACATGAACGTGCTGCTGGCCGAGGCCAAGGTGCCCTATGACATCGTGATGGAGATGGACGAGATCAACGACGACTTCCCCGAAACGGATGTGGTTATCGTGATCGGCTCGAACGACATCGTGAACCCGGCCGCACAGGAAGACCCCAACAGCCCCATCGCCGGGATGCCGGTTCTGGAATGCTGGAAGGCGAAACAGGTGTTCGTGTCGAAACGTGGTCAGGGCACCGGGTATTCGGGCATCGAAAACCCGCTGTTCTACAAGGAAAACACCCGCATGTTCTATGGCGACGCGAAGAAGTCGCTGGACGAGCTGCTGACCAAGATCTCCTGATCCACGGTCATTGGGAATTGCGAAGGGCGCCTTTCGGGGCGCCCTTTTTGCGTCTGGGTCGGCCGGGGGGTGCCTTTGGGGAAGGCTCTGCTCTGACGTGGCGTCGGTTTTGACATGCTGGCCCCGTGTGCTTTGCTGCCATCAGGGAGGCTTTGACATGACCGATATTCTGGAAATGGGGCGCAAAATCCTGGCGCAGCAGCCGTTCAGCGTGCTGCTTGGGGTTGAGCTGACCCGCTTTGAGCCCGGCCTGGCCGAGCTGCTTTTGCCGCTAAGGCCCGACCATTTGCAGCAGCATGGCTTTGCGCATGGGGGGCTGGTGTCCACGATGGCGGATAATGCGATTTCCTTTGCCGGAGGGTCCAGGCTGGGCGATGTGGTGACGCTGGAATATAAGCTGAACCTGATCCGCCCCGGCGTGGGCGAGGCGCTGATTGCACGCGGGACGGTGATGTCCTTTGGCAAGACACAGGCCGTCTGCCGCGCCGATGTTTTCGCGGTGCAAGATGGCCAAGAGCGGCTCTGCGCGGCGGCCCAGGGGACGATGGCCGCAGTCAATCGCGGGAAATAACGGCAACAGTATACCGTTGCATTCCTTCAAGTCATTGAAAAAGCTTTATCTTTTTCAAATGATGTGGCATCTGTGGCCGCATCGAACCTGACCGAGGCCGCACGAATGATCACTGACCACCCATTGCGCTATGAATTGGCGAACGAGCTGCACGCCCGTCCTTTCCCGTCTCTGGCGGTGCCGGGGACAGCGGCGTTTCTGGCGATCAAACGCGCCGAGGATGCGGCCAGCCGCGACCGCGCGCATGACCGGGCGCATCTGATTGCGCTGCTGGATCGCTATGGCGCACCGCATCCGCAGCCCGGCGCCACGCATTATTTCGGTAAGCTGGGCCGCCATCTGCTCAAGTGGGAACAGCACACCGAATTCGTCACCTACACGGCCTTTTGCGAAAACCTCAGCGACCGGCCTTTCGATCCGGTGGATTTTGACGTGTTCCCCGGCGACTGGCTGGAAAAAGCACCGGGGGACCGGGTGACCTCGGCGTTGATCCGGGTCGCGCCGATGGCCGACAAAGAGCAGGTCGTGGCGCATTGCAACGACTGGTTTGTCCCCGAAAGCCTGGCCTCTAGCCGTGTTTTGGACGATGCGGGGGTGATTGCCGGCGATTTCCGGATCGATCCGGCGGGGCATCTGCGCTTTGCGGTGTTCGTCGCGCCGGGAACGGGCGCGCGCCGGATTGGCCGGATCGTCACCCGCCTGTGCGAGATCGAAACCTACAAAAGCCTGTCCATGCTGGGTTTCGCCCGCACCAAAGAGCTGGCCGTGCGGTTGGCGATGCTGGATGGGCAGCTGACCAGCCTGATGGATCAGATGACCAGCGATGACAACTCGGCGGATGAAACGCTGACGGGGCTGCTGCGCACCTCGGCCGAGCTGGAACGCATGGTGGCGCGCAATTCATTCCGGTTCGGGGCGACGGCGGCCTATGAGGCGATCGTTCATGACCGTATCCAGGTTCTGCGCGAGCACCGCTTTGACGGGCGCCAGACCTTCAATGAATTCATGATGCGCCGCTATGATCCGGCCATGCGCACCGTCAAATCCACCGAGCGCCGCCTGGCCGCCATGGCCGACCGGGCCATTCGTGCGGGCGAACTGCTGCGCACGCGGGTGGATGTGGAACGCTCGGCCCAGAACCAGAAGCTGCTGGAAAGCATGGACCGCCGCGCCGATCTGCAATTGCGCCTGCAAAAGACGGTCGAGGGGCTGTCGGTCGTGGCGATCAGCTATTACGCGGTGTCGCTGGCGTCCTATGCGGCCTATCCGCTGGCCGGGGCGCTCGGCCTGAGTAAGGCCGAGCTGACGGCGGCGCTTACTGTGCCGGTTGTAGGGGCGGTGTGGTGGATGCTGCGCCGGATTCAGAAGAAGATGCACTAAGCACCCGTCCGGCACTCCAGCCCCCCAGCCCGATGCTGACAATCGCCAGGATCGCGGCAATCGACAGGGTGGGGATGCCCGACAGGCCCGCGCCCAGCGTGCAGCCGCCCGCCAGCACGCCGCCCACGCCCATCAGCGCCGCGCCGCTCAGGTAGCGGCCGGTCTGGCGCGGGCTTTCGAAGCTTTGCCACTGGAACTGGCCACGGATCAGCGCGGCAATGAAGGCTCCGGCCAGTACGCCGCCCAGCAGGCCGACGCCAAAATTCGCCGGAATCGAGCTGCTGGCAATTGACCAGAACAGCGTGTCGGCGGCGGGCAGGGTGAAGCTTAGGCTTTCCATCGCGACCGGGTCGAAATCATCGTACAGGATAAACCCCGTGCCGACCCAGGCCAGCGGCACCAGAGCGCCCAGCACAGCAGCCCCGAGCAACGTCCCCGCCCGGTTCCCCGAACGCAGCGCGATCCCCAGCGCCAGCACAGCCAGCGCGCCGGCCCAGAACAGCGGATTGCCCGGCAAGGCGGCATTTTCCAGCGCTACGGTATAGCCGCCCAGGCTGGTGCGCAGCGGCGCCAGCAGGCCCTTCAGCGTGGCATGGGCGACAACGGCAAAAACCACCAGAACCAGCAGGGCGCGCAGATTGCCCGATCCGCTTAGCACCGTCAGCCGCGAGACACAGCCGCGCGTCAGCACCATGCCGATCCCGAACAGCAGCCCGCCGACGACAATGGCCAGCACGGGCAGGTCGGCGGCCATGAAGCGGTGATCCTCGAAGCCGATCAGCTGGGCCGCAACAGCGCCCTGCGTGCCCAGAATGGCCACGGCCAGAGCGGTCAGCCAGACGCCTGCGGCCTGTTTGCGGTCCTCGCCCACGATGGCGCGGCGAAAGCAGAACCTGGTGATCTGTGCCAGCATGCCGAATGCCAACCCAATGGCCAGCGCAAAATAAACGGCCGCCTGCGGGGCGGTAAGCTCTTCGAAGCCGAAGGTTTCAAACATGATCTGTCCTCAGCGGTGGTTTGGAACTTTTTCCCAAATGCAGCGGCTGGAGGCATAGATCAAGAGCGTGGCTCTGTTCCTTTGCCCATGAATGCGGAACAGTTTTCTGAAACCGCAGGAAAATCAAAACGAATCTATTTATGCGAATGGATTCAGATGAAAACGGCCCGCCGGGTCACAGGCAGGCCGTATCTTGATCCTTTTTTGCACTCAGCGCCCGCGAATACGCGGATCCAGCGCATCGCGCAGCCCGTCGCCCAGGTAATTCACGCTCAGCACCGTCAGCGAGATCGCCACGCCGGGCCAGAACACGCGTTCGGGATATTGTTGCAGATAATCCGTCGCATCGAACAGCAGCCGCCCCCAGGTGGGGAAATCCGGTGGAAAGCCCAGCCCAAGGAAGGACAGCGCGGATTCGGTGATGATTGCGTTGGCGATGCCCAGCGTGGCGGACACCATGATCGGAGACAGCACGTTGGGCAGGATGTGGCGGGTGATCATCTTGGTGTTCGTGGTCCCGATCGAGCGCGCGGCCAGCACGAATTCCCGCTCTTTCAGAGCCAGCACGTCGCCGCGGACAATGCGTGCGGTGGGCATCCAGCTGGTCACGCCGATGGCCACGACGATCAGGATGAAAATCCCCCGCTCGGGGCCGAAGGCGGCGTTTAGCGGGTCTCGGAACAGCAGCACCATCACCAGCAGAAGCGGCAGCAAAGGCAGCGCCAGAAACAGATCGGTCAAGCGCATCAGCAGCCCGTCCAGGCGTTTGAAAAAACCGGCCAGCACGCCAACCAGGCTGCCCAGAAACAGCGCCAGCAACATGGCCGTGATCCCGACCGAGACACTGATCTGCCCGCCGGCCATCATCCGGGCAAAGGTATCGCGGCCCAACTGATCGGTGCCCATCGGATGCGCCAGGCTGGGCCCCTGATTGCGTGCACGGATGTCGATATAGGTGGGGTCATAGGGCCAGAACAGCGGCCCGACAAAGACCACCAGAACGATCAGCAGAAAGATGATCCCGCCCAGCATCGCGCCTTTGTGGTGCTTGAACTGGTCCCAGATGTCGCGCCACTGACTGCGCGGAGGCGCCACGGGGATGGGATCGCTCAGGGCGCCTGCGGGGGTGGCGCCGCCCGCGCCGGGGATGACTTTTTCGACGGGCTCAGTCATAGCGAATCCTCGGGTCCAGAATGCCATAGAGAACATCGGCAATCAGGTTGAACAGCACGATCAGCAGCGCAAAGATAAAGGTCAGGGTCTGCACCATCGGCAGGTCATTGGCCTCGATCGCGCCGATCAGCAGATGGCCCAGCCCGTTCACCTTGAACACCTGCTCGGTGATGATCGCGCCGCCAAAAACCTGCGGCACGCCCAGGGCGATCACCGTCACCACCGGGATCATCGAGTTGCGCAGCACATGGAGCAGCACGACGGTTTTTTCGCCCAGGCCCTTGGCGCGGGCGGTGCGGACGTAATCCTGATTCAGGTTGTCCAGCATCGAGGCCCGCATGAACCGGCTGACCTGCGCCGCATTATACAGCGCCAGCACAAAGACCGGCATCGCAATCTGGCGCAATTGGTGCACGAAACTGTCCCAGTCCGTCACCTTATGCGTGGTGTCGTAAATCGACGGGAACCAGCCCAGATGGACCGAGAAGATCACGATCAGCAACACGCCGGTAAAGAAGGTGGGCACCGAAAAGCCGATCATCGAAATAAAGGTGCCCAGCTGATCAAACATCGAATATTGCCGGTAGGCCGAATAGATTCCGATGGGCAGCGCGATCAGCACGCCCACCACATAGGACAGCCCCACCACCCACAGGGTCTGGGGCAGGCGCTGGACAACGATGTCCATCACCGGGCTGCGGGTCTGCCAGGACAGCACACGCTGCTGGCCCTCGGTCAGCGAGGTGCCGAACAGATTGTCGATCAGCACCTGAGGCTCGACCCAGAAGAACTGCACCAGCCATTTGGCGAAACGCACATGCACCGGATCGCCCAGGCCCAGGGCCTCGCGCATACGTTCTTTGACATCGGGGGGAACGGTCAGCGGAACCTGGGCCATCGGATCGCCGGGGGCCAGTTCCAGCAGCAGAAAGATAACAAGACTGATGAACAACAGCGTCGGAACGGACAGAACCAATCGACGTATCGTGAATGTCAGCATAAGGTCGCCTTTGCGGCTTATCGTTAGAGGAGCGGCGTATACGGACGCCGAAAAAACAAAAGCCCCGGCCAGCGTGGGCCGGGGCTTGGAGTATGCGTGATTACTTGATGCGGTACCAGTCGGCCGCGTTCCACAGCTCTGAATCCCAGGTGTTCAGCACAACGCCGCCCAGGCTGTTGGAATGCGCCGACACGCGGCCACGATCCACCAGCGGCACGATGACATAGCTGTCTTTGGTCAGCATGTCGTTCAGCTTCTTGGCGATCTCACCGCGTTTTGCCAGCTCGCCGGTGCGGCTCAGCTCGGCCACCAGCGCATCATAGGCGGGATCGCAGAAACGGTTGATGTTCTCACCCTGCCACTGCGATTCGGGCTTGGGAGCCTTTTCGCAGGTGTGCTCGGCCAGATAGGATTCCGGATCGGTGCCGTCGAAGTTGTTGGCATACATTTCCACGTCGGCATAGAACTTCTGGAACGTATCGGGCGAGCCCGGATCCCCCCCGAAGAACACCGAACCGGACAGGTTGCGCAGCTCGGTCTGCACGCCGATTTCGCTCCACCACTGTTTGATCAGCGCCTGGAAATCCTGACGCACCGCGTTGGTCGAGGTCTGATACAGCAGCTTCAGCTTCATGCCGTCTTTTTCACGCACGCCGCCTGCGCCCACTTTCCAGCCGGCTTCCTCCAGCAGGGCCTTGGCGCCTTCGATGTCCTGGGTCATGCAATCGGTGTTATCCGAGGCATAGAGCGCCGGGGCAGGGACCAGGTTACAGGTCGGACGCCCCGCCTTGCCATAGCCGATTTCCACCAGCAATTCGCGGTCGATGGCCATCGAGAGAGCCTTGCGCACCTTCACATCCGACAGGATCGGGTGGGGGTGTTTGGCGGTCGAACGCTCGCCTTCGGGCAGGCTGGGCGAGGGATCGGTCATGTTCATCTCGATCCGTTCCACCAAAGAGCCGAAGGCGGCCACAACCTTGCCTTTGCCGCCCTCTTCCATCTTGGCGATGACATCGGGGGCCAATTGCAGGTTCCAGGCGTAGTCGAACTCGCCCGTTTCCAGCACGGCGCGGCCCGCAGCCGTTGCATCGCCGCCGCCCTTGAAGGTCATGGTCGCGAAGGCTGGTTTGTTCGGGGTGCGATAATTCGGGTTCGCAGACAGAGAGATCACGTCATTGGGGCGGAACTCATCCACCACAAAGGGGCCGGTGCCGACGGGGCCAAAGTTGGCGTCGGTACATTCGGGGGCCTTGGCGCCCATGCAGTTTTCGAACTGCGCCTTCTGGATCACCGGCGACTGGCCGCCCATGAAGGGCAGATAGGGGTTCGGCTTGGGCTCGGAGAAGTTGACCTTGACGGTCAGGTCGTCCAGCGCCTCGACGCTGCTGACGCCTTCGAATTTGGCCAGCTGGGCGCAGCCGCCTTCGGGGTGCATACAGTATTCAGCAGTGAATTTCACATCCGCCGAGGTCAGGGCCGAGCCATCCGACCATTTCAGCCCCGGCTTCAGTTTCCAGGTGATCGAGGTCAGATCCGCGGCCACGCCGCCATTTTCCACGGTGGGGATTTGCTCGGCCAGGAAGGGCACCAGCGCGCCGTTCTGATCGAACCGGCCCAGCGGTTCGACGATCAGCGACGAGGCCTGAATGTCTTTGGTTCCAGCCGACAGATACGGATTCAGGATGGACGGCGCTTGCCAGTAGATGACGCTGACATGGCCATCGGCGCCACGTTCTGCAAAAGCCGCGGGGGCCAGCCCGATGGTTGCGACTGCGCCCATCATCAGGGACTTCAGTTTCATGTCTCTCTCCTTGTTGGGCATAAAATGCCTGTTCCCGCGGTGCGATCGGGTGTGATTCTTTTCGCGGTATGGTCGAAGGATGCACCAATATACCTTTCCAGCACCACGATTTTTCGGGGTGCGGCTACCGCGTGTGCCGAAACTCCAAACCAAGTGGTCAAAAAATGCAAGTATCCCGTTGGTTGACCCGGCGGGAAGTTTGCAACCGATTTGACACTGGCGCCCGGCTGTCGTTAGCGTCGGTGCATTATCGGGCACTGCATGGGAAAATCGGTGATGCTGGATCAGCCAATCGCCTCGATCGAGAATCTACGAGTCGAGTTTCAAACAAAGGATGGCCCTGTTGTCGGCGTCGAGGATGTCTCGTTTCAGGTGAACGCCGGGGAAACGGTGGCCATTGTGGGCGAATCCGGTTCGGGCAAGTCCGTGTCCAGCCTGTCTTTGATGCGTCTGGTGGAATTCGGCGGCGGGAAAATCGCGGGCGGGCGCCTGATTTTTGATCGAAAATCAGGCGAAGAACTGGATTTGGCCAAAACCGATCAGTCCTTGATGCGGACGATTCGCGGCAATGAGATCGGGATGATCTTTCAAGAGCCGATGACCGCGCTGAACCCGGTCTTTACCGTCGGCCGTCAGCTGACCGAGGGGCTGCGCCTGCACAAAGGCCTGTCCAAAGAGGCCGCCACAGCCCGCGCGCTGGATCTGCTTAAACAGGTGCGCATCCCCGAGCCCGAGCGCCGCCTGAAACAATATCCGCACGAGCTGTCGGGCGGGATGCGTCAGCGCGTGGTGATCGCCATGGCTCTGGCCTGCGAGCCGCGCCTGCTGATCGCGGACGAGCCGACCACCGCGCTGGACGTGACCATTCAGGCGGAAATCCTGGCGCTGATGAACCGGCTGAAGCGTGAAACCGGCACGGCGGTGATGTTCATCACCCATGATATGTCGGTGGTGGCGCAGATGGCTGACCGGGTTGTCGTGATGTTCCGCGGCAACAAGGTCGAAGAGGGAACGGTTACCGAAATCTTCGAAAACCCGCAGCACGATTACACCAAGGCCTTGCTGGCGGCGGTGCCCAAACTGGGCGAGATGACGGGCAAACCCCTGCCCGAACCGATGAAGCTGCTGGGGCGCGAACAGGCCGATATTCAGCCGATCGAAGGCACTGATCAACCTCTGCTGACGGTGAAAAACCTGGTGACGCGCTTTCCGGTGCAGGGCGGGTTCTTTCGCCGGACGGTGGCCAATGTGCACGCGGTCGAGGACGTGTCCTTTACCCTGAATAAGGGGCGTACCCTGTCTTTGGTGGGCGAATCCGGCTGCGGTAAATCCACGGCGGGCCGGTCCATCTTGCGGCTGGTGCAGCCGCAATCGGGGGAAATCATGCTGGACGGCACGGATGTGATGGCGCTCAGCCCGCGCGATCTGCGCCGGGCGCGTCAGGACATGCAGATGGTGTTTCAGGATCCCTTTGCCAGTCTGAATCCGCAGATGCAGCTGGCCGATCAGGTGGCCGAGCCGATGCGCAATTTCGGCACCCACACCGGCAGCGAACTGATGGACCGGGTTGAAATGCTGTTCGACCGGGTCGAGCTGCCGCGCAGTTTCATGCGCCGCTACCCGCACGAGATGTCCGGCGGCCAGCGTCAGCGCATCGCCATTGCGCGGGCTCTGGCGCTGAACCCCAAGCTGATCATTGCCGATGAGGCCGTCAGCGCGCTGGATGTCTCTGTTCAGGCGCAGGTGCTGAACCTGATGATGGAGTTGCAGGCCGATCTGGGCCTGTCCTTTCTGTTCATCAGTCACGATATGGCGGTGGTTGAACGGGTCAGCCACGATGTGGGGGTGATGTATCTGGGCCGGATCGTCGAACTGGGGCCGCGCCAGGCGGTGTTCGAAAACCCGCAGCATCCCTATACCCAGGCGCTGATGCAGGCGGTTCCCATTGCCGATCCGCATAATCGCAAATCCGAGCGGGATCTGAACTTCAAACCCATCCCCTCGCCGATCCATCCGGTTGGCTATCAGCCCGCGCCCTCGGAATATACCGAGGTCAGCCCCGGCCATTTCATCCTGACCACGGACAGCGGATACTGACATGCCCGCGCGCCTTACGCCCTATGATCTGATGGAGCGGCTGGTGGCCTTTCCGACGGTCAGCCGCGATTCCAATCTGGCCCTGGTCGAGTGGGTCGAGGCGTATCTGGCCAGCCACGGGATCACCGCTCATCGCATGTATAACGCGGACGGGGATAAGGCGGCCCTGTTCGCGCATGTCGGCCCCGAAGTGGCCGGCGGCGTGGTTCTGTCCGGGCATACGGATGTGGTGCCGGTGGATGGGCAGCCCTGGGGCTCGGATCCATTCACGGTGGTGGAAAAGGACGGCAGATATTACGGGCGCGGCTGCGCGGATATGAAGGGCTTTGACGCGCTGGCAATCTGGGCGCTGGTCGAGGCGCAGCACCGCGGCGTCACCCGGCCCTTGCAACTGGCGCTCAGCTATGACGAGGAAATCGGCTGCACCGGCGCGCCGCCCCTGATTGAACGGATGCAGGAAACGCTGCCACTGGCCAGCGCGGTGATCGTGGGAGAGCCCTCGATGCTGCGGGCCGTGACTGGGCATAAGGGCGGGATTTCCTATTGGATTCATGTGCATGGGCATGAGGTCCACAGCTCGATCCTGCATAAGGGCGTCAATGCGATCATGTACGGGGCCAGGCTGATCGACTGGGCCAACGCGGTAAACGCCGAAACCCGCGCGGCCCCGCCCAGCCCCGTGGCGGCCATGTTCGATCCGCATTGGACCACCGCCCATGTGGGGCAGATCAGCGGCGGAACAGCGCATAATATCACCGCCAAGGATTGCGAATTCGGCTTTGGCTTTCGCATCATTCCGGGGCAGGATCCAGCCGATTGGGATGCCCGTCTGCGGGCCCGCGCCGCCCAGATCGAGGCCGAGATGCAGGCCGTCCACCCCGCCACCCGGATTGAGATCCGCGCCGATTTTTCCCTGCCCGGTTTCATGCCCGAACCCGAAGGCGAGGCCGAAACCCTGGCCCGCCAGATCACCGGGGATAACGGCACGCATGTTGTCAGCTACGGCACCGAGGCCAGCCATTTCCAGGCGGCGGGCTATTCGGTGGTTGTCTGCGGTCCGGGCAATATCGAACAGGCGCATCAGCCGAACGAATTCATCTCTGTCGCGCAGTTCAACAAGGGGCATGATTTCATGCGCCGCCTGTTGGATCTGCTGGCATAACGAAAGGACAGACCATGCCGGTCAAGAACCGCTTTGCGCAAATGCATTCGGAGATCACCGCCTGGCGGCATGATTTCCACGAACATCCCGAAATCCTGTTCGACGTCCATCGCACCGCCGGGATCGTCGCTGATAAGCTGCGCGAATTTGGCTGCGATGAGGTGGTCGAGGGCATCGGTATTACCGGCGTGGTGGGGGTGATCAGGGCCGGCAGCTCGGACCGGGTGATTGGCCTGCGCGCGGATATGGATGCGCTGCCGATGTCGGAAATTACCGGGCTGGACTATGCCTCGAAGATTGACGGGGCGATGCACGCCTGCGGCCATGACGGGCATACCGCGATGCTGCTGGGGGCGGCGAAATACCTGGCCGAGACGCGCAATTTCGATGGCACCGTGGTGCTGCTGTTCCAACCGGCCGAAGATGGCGGCGCGGGCGGTCTGAAAATGGTCGAGGATGGCGCGATGGATCGCTGGAACGTGCAGGAGGTCTATGGCCTGCACAACATGCCCGGCGTGCCTGTGGGTGAATTTGCGATCCGGCCCGGCCCGCTGATGGCCTCGGCCGATGAGTTCGAGATCCTGGTGACGGGCGTGGGCGGCCATGCCGCGCAGCCGCATGATGCGATCGATACCACTCTGGCCGCCAGCCATGTGGTGATCGCGCTGCAATCCATCGTTTCGCGCAATGTGGACCCGGTGAAACAGGCGGTGCTGACGGTGGCCACCTTCCTGACCGAAAGCGATACGCAAAACGTGATCCCCCAGACGGCCAAGCTGCGCGGCACCGTGCGCTGCTTTGAGCCCGAAATCCGCGATCTGGTGGAAAAGCGCCTGAAATCCGTCGCCACCCTGACCGCCGAGGCCTATGGTGCCACGGCCGAGGTGATTTACGAACGCGGCTACCCGCCCACCGTGAATGCCGAAGCCCCCACCCGGCACGCGATCGCGGCCGCGCAGGCCGTTGCCACCCATGTGGAAACCGACACCCCGCCGATCATGCCGGCCGAAGATTTTTCCTACATGCTGGAAGCGCGCCCCGGCGCCTATATCTTTATGGGCAACGGGGACAGCCCGATGTGCCACCACCCCGCCTATGATTTCAACGATGCGGCCATCCCTTTGGGGTGCAGTTTCTTTGCCGAACTGATCGAACGCCGGATGCCTCGCGGCGCATAAAGGATAAGACCCATGCCAGTTAAGAACCGCTTTGCCGAGTTGCAGGATGAAATCACCGCCTGGCGCCGCGATTTCCACGAACACCCCGAGATTCTGTTCGACACCGTGCGGACCGCCGGGATCGTGGCGGAAAAGCTGCGCGAGTTTGGCTGTGACGAGGTGACCGAGGGCATCGGCCGCACCGGGGTTGTCGGTGTGATCAAGGGCAAACAGACCGGCAGCGGCAAGGTGATCGGCCTGCGCGCGGACATGGATGCCTTGCCCATCCACGAACAGACGGGGCTGGACTATGCCAGCAAAACCGATGGCGCGATGCACGCCTGCGGCCATGACGGGCATACCGCGATGCTGTTGGGGGCGGCGAAATACCTGGCCGAGACGCGCAATTTCGATGGCACCGTCGTGGTGATCTTCCAGCCCGCCGAAGAGGGCGGCGGCGGCGGTAAGGAAATGTGCGACGACGGGTTGATGGATCGCTGGGGCATTCAAGAGGTCTATGGAATGCACAACTGGCCCGGCCAGCCCGTCGGCAGCTTTGCCATCCGTCCTGGTGCGTTCTTTGCCGCCACGGATGTGTTCGAGATCGAGTTCGAGGGCAAGGGAGGCCATGCCGCCAAGCCGCATGACACGGTGGATACAACGGTGATGGCCTCGCAGGCGGTGCTGTCGATGCAGACCATTGCCAGTCGCAATGCCGATCCGGTGGATCAGGTGGTGGTGTCGGTTACCTCGTTTGAAACTTCGTCCAAGGCGTTCAACGTGATCCCGCAACGGGTGGATCTGAAGGGCACCGTGCGCACCATGAGCGCGCAGATGCGCGATCTGGCCGAAAAACGCATTCAGGAAATCTGTGACGGGGTGGCGGCCACCTTTGGCGGGGTGGCGCGGGTGAACTATATCCGCAACTATCCGGTGATGGTGAACACGCCCGAACAGACCGATTTCGCCGCCGAGGTTGCGCGTAGCATCAGCGGCAGCTGCAACGATGCGCCATTGGTCATGGGCGGAGAGGATTTCGCCTTCATGCTCGAAGAACGCCCCGGTGCCTATATCCTGGTGGGCAATGGCGATACGGCGATGGTTCACCATCCGGCGTATAACTTCAACGATCAAGCCATCCCCGCCGGGTGCAGCTGGTGGGCCGAGGTGGTTGAACGCCGGATGCCCGCGCAGTAAACGGGGAAAACCCGTTTCCTGAAAGGATCCTCATGCCCGGCATTTTCAAAGCGATGCGACAGGCGGCGTCATTGGCGCGCTATGCAGCCGTGGTGCGCCGGTTTGACGATCCGATGGCCGCGTTGCCCTATGCCTATTGGTGGGAAAAGGCGCCGCTCCGCATGGAGCTGCCCGTGTCGGCGCTGCGGATGCAGGGCGGTTTCACCTACGGGCCGGATCACCCGTTTGTGCAGGCGCTTGCGACGGGCAAAGAGGCTCTGAGCCGGTTTTACACCCATCATGCGCCGGAAAACCTGGGGCAGATGTATGGGCTACCCGGCGGTGCGGGGGCCGATCTGCCGCCCTATGTGCTGCCCTGGCGCAAGGTGCTGAAGGATCGCCCCCCCGGCGGCGAGAAAGGCCTGCCCGCCAGCCAGGGCGTGGCCTTCTACGGGCCCTGTACGCCGAAAAAAGTAACGCTTGAGGCGCTGCGCCTTTCCCGTGTGGCCTCGGGCATTCGTAAATCGGGATTTCAGCCGGATAAACACGGCGATATCGAGGGGCATTTCATCACCGACGGCACACGCGCGTGTTTCTTTGTGATGGGGGGCAAGCATCGCGCCGCGGCGCTGGCGCATCTGGGAAACAGCCATATCCCGGTCCGTCTGCGCCCCGGACGGATGGCGATCATGGACACGCGCACGGCGCAGCACTGGCCGATGGTGGCTGACGGAGGCCTAAGCCCCAAGACAGCCTGCGCGATCGCCGATCTGTACCTGACCGGGCGTGGGATGTCGGATCTTTAACGGTCCGAATGGGCGTGCGCCAGCGCGGCCAGGTCGGTAAACAGCTGCTGTGCCTGGCTCTGGGCGCGGGCGCGGAACTGGCGGATCGCGGCCAGCTCGGCTGGAGAGAAGTCAGCCGTTTGCGGCGGGGCATCCAGCGCGTCAGAGGCAATGATCCGGTCGGTCTGCATCCCTGCATCTATCAGTAATTGCTCGATTTTCGAGGCATTCGAGGTCAGCGCAAGAAAGGGCGTTTCCGTCAGCATGGACAGACAGACCGCGTGAAACCGTCCGGTGATGTGAAGCCGCGCCCCGGCAATCCTGCGCAGATACTCGGCCTCGGTCAGGGGCATTTCGAAACGCGGGGCGCGCAGCGGCCAGACCGCATTATAGCCCCGAAACAGCAGCCCGCGCAGCAGCCACCCCAGCCCCGGCAGCCGCCAGATTTTCCCCCGCAGGGTTTTTGTGGGGATAAAACTGGCCTGCGGCAAACGCGTTGCGGCGCGGGCCAGAATGCGGCGTTTGTTCAGCCGCACGGAATCGCCGACGATCACCCCCGCCCGCGTGGCAGGCGTGATCTCTGCCGGGGCGGACAGCGACAGGTCGGGCAGCCAGCGCACCTCTTGTCCGCTGGCGTCGGACAGGCGCGCGGCGCTGGCGCTGTCTCGGGCCGCAATCAGCGCGAATTTCGACAGGTACTCCCCCCATTTTGCCGGGTTTTCCTCGTACATGGCATTCAGCAGCACCAGCGGAGTCTGTCCGCGCGCGGGGTGGTCTGCAATGCGCAGCAGCGCCTCGCCTGCGGGTTTTCCGTGATGCAGCGTGCCCTCGCCGTTGATAACGATCAGATCGGCCTCGCCAAGCGCCTGAATGAAAGAGCCGTCCTTTTCCCAATCGTGCCGCGCGGGGCTGCGGGCGATGATCTGCAACCCGGCGTCCTGCATCCCCTGGACCAGCAGGCGCATCACGCGCGCGCAGCCGTGGTGATAGCGCGTCGAGGTATCGTTCAGCAGGACTACTTTGGGCTTTTGAATCATGGCGCGACCCTATGTCCGTGACCGAACGGGGGCAAGAGCGTCAGGGCAGCACGTCCCGCAGATGGGCCAGGATTGCGGGGCGGATTTGCGCTTTGTGCGACATCAGGGTCTGCCCGGCCGCACACATCTGCGCCAGCTTATCCGAGCCGATCAGTTCGGGCACGGTCTGGGCCAGCTCTTCTGCGTTCAGAACCTGCTGTGCGGCGCCCAGACTGTCCATCTGGGCATAGTCCTTGGCGAAATTCCTCACCTTGGGGCCGTGCAGGACAGCCGCGCCCAATTGGGCGGGCTCGAATGGATTATGCCCGCCCTGATCCGAAAAAGACGCGCCCATGAAGGCCAGCCGCGTGGCGCGAAAAAACAGGCCCGTTTCGCCCAGCGTGTCGGCCAGATAGACCTGTGTCTGCGCGCCGATGGCCTGATCGTGGGACCGGACAGACTGCGCAAACCCCTGCTGCGAGAGCAGCGCGCTCAGCTGTGGGGCGCGCTCGGGGTGGCGGGGGATCAGGATCAGCAGCAGGTCGGGCAAATTGGTTAACGCCGCGCGATGCGCCTTCAGGATGATCTCTTCCTCGCCGGGGTGGGTCGAGGCGGCCAGCCAGACCGGGCGATCCCCGATTTTCGCCCGCAATGCCTGCAATTCGGCGGGGTCAAAGGGCAGGGGTGCGGCTGCGGCTTTCATGTCTCCGGTGGTGAGAACACGGTCCGCGGGCATCCCCAGCGCCAGTAGCTGGTTTTGTGTCTGCTCATCCTGCGCGGTTGCCTTTGCGAATTTAGACATCAGATAGCCCATTGTTTTCGGGGCTTTTTTCCGGCTAGAGGACGGCCGGGCGTTCAACAGGGCCAGCGGGATCGCGCGGGCATGAGCCTGCAAGATCAGGCGCGGCCAAAGATCGCTTTCGATGAAACAGGCCAGATCGGGGCGCCAGTGATCCAGGAAGCGGGCGACGGCGGCGGGGGTGTCGGTGGGAACGAACTGATGCGCCATCCCCGCAGGCAAACGCCGCGCGGCCAATTGCGCCGCGCTTTGCGTCATCGTGGTAAACAGAATGGCCGCCTGGGTTCGTTCTTGCAGGTCCGCAGCCAGATCCAGCGCCGAGATCAGCTCTCCGACCGAGGCCGCGTGCATCCAGATCACTTTGCCATCCGGACGGGGCAAGGAGCCGGCGCCAAACCGTTCCGGCAGGCGCTGTGGATCGCAGCCCAGCCGGGCGTGGGCCCGGCGTGCGGGGCGCGTCAGCAGCCAGGGCAGCGCACGCGTCAGCCCCAGATAGGCCCGCAAGAGCATCGGGCGCGTCATCCGCCGGTGTGGCTCATGTGGCGGGACATCTGCCCGGCCACTTCCTGACGCGAATAATCGAAATCATGCCCCTTGGGCTTGAGGTTGATCGCGGCGCGAATGGCCTCTTCCAGGGGGGCGTCGCTGCTGGGATTGTCGCGCAGCGCGGGGCGCAGATCGGCCATGTCTTCCTGGCCCAGACACATGAACAGCTCGCCGGTGCAGGTCAGGCGCACGCGGTTGCAGCTTTCGCAGAAATTATGGGTCAGAGGCGTGATGAAACCGATTTTTTGGCCGGTTTCCTCCAGCCGGACATAGCGGGCGGGGCCGCCGGTGCGCTCGGCCAAATCGGTCAGCGTGTATTGCTGGGCCAGCGTGGCGCGCAGATCCTTCAAGGGCCAGTATTGATCCAGCCGGTTTTCATTGCCGATGTCGCCCATGGGCATGACCTCGATAAAGGTCAGGTCCATGTCGCGCGCGTGGCACCATTCGACCATCGGGAACAGCTCGTCCTCGTTAAAGCCCTTCAGCGCGACGGCGTTGATCTTGATCCGCATTCCCGCGCGCTGCGCCGCATCAATCCCGTTCAGCACCTGCGGCAGACGGCCCCAGCGGGTGATTTGGGCGAATTTATCCGCGTCCATCGTGTCCAAAGACACGTTGATCCGGCGCACCCCGGCGCCATGCAGATCCTGTGCAAATCGCCCAAGTTGCGAGCCATTGGTGGTTAGCGTCAGCTCGTTCAGCGCGCCACTGTCCAGATGCCGGGACATCTCGTGGAAAAACGTCATGATCCCGCGTCGCACCAAGGGCTCGCCCCCGGTGATCCGCAGTTTTTTCACCCCCATGCGAATGAAGGCAGAGCACACGCGATCCAGCTCTTCCAGTGTCAGCAGTTCCTTTTTGGGCAGAAAGGTCATGTTTTCCGACATGCAGTAAACGCAGCGGAAATCGCAGCGGTCAGTGACGGAAACGCGCAGATAATCGATGGCGCGCTGAAAGGGATCAATCAGGGGAGCTGTCATGAGGGGAAATTATGCGCGGAACCCCGCCACGGCAAGGGCAGATGTCATTGATTTAGGGGGGTGAATGGTCGTAGCCTGCTCTTATGAAACACTATTTGACTGCCGCGATGGCGCTGATTTTTTTGTCTGGCTGCGATCCTTTGGGGAAAATCGGGGTCGATTGGCCCGCGAAGGACACCCCGCGCCCCGACCCGGTGGTGCAGGATAAGCCCGCCGCGGACGCCGTGGACGAGAACACCCCCACCCCCGATGTGACCAAACCGGCCGATACGCCTGGCTTGATCGGAGTGACGGTGGCCAGTCTGGGCGATCCCGCACATGCGGGTTTCTGGCTCGAAACGCCTTTGGTGCAAAGTGCGGGCAAAGGGCGCGTGTCCTATGAAAAATCCGGCCGCACGGTCAAGGTGGATCTGATCCCGATCGACGGGCCTGCCACTGCGGGCAGCCGCCTGTCCATGGCGGCGATGCGCCTGCTGGATGCGCCTCTGACCGGGTTGGCCGAGGTGCGCGTCTATATCGACTGATCCGTCCCGCCGGGCAGATGTTTCGAGGCTTCTTTGCGGGCGAAGGGCTTCATTTGCGCGCCGTAGCGGTCCAGAAAGGCCTGCACGCGCGGGATGTCATGTTTGGACAGATCGCGCAGCCACCAGGCGATGGCCTTCTGAATGAACCAGTCGTTGTCATCCACATAGCGCGCGCACCAGCGCAGCACGCGGTCGCGGATTTCCAGATCGGTCGGTTTTGGGTTGTTTTGTTTTGTCCAGGGCAGGGTGATCACCAGCGCGGCCCGGCGGGTCCACATATGGGAGGAATGGGTCCAGTCCTCGACTTCGGAGACGCGCGTCGGATTGGCCAGCAGGCGTTTTTGCCCGGCCATGCAGGCGTGATCGGCTATCGCCCAGCTGTCAAAATCGCGGGTCCAGGATTGGATCAGAATCCAGGCCTGTTCGTCATCCTTGATCCGGGCCTGAGTCAGCAGCTTGGCCGCCGCAATCCGCGCCTCGAAAATATCCGTGTGCCACAGCGCCCGCGCCAGATCGACCCGTTCGGGCACTGTCAGCGTCTGCCGCCATGTCTTTGTCAGATCGTTGAGCGCGGGGTTCGGAATGCCCAGCACCTGACGGTCTTGTTTGTGATAGGCGCGCATTCCTTCGGCGCGGCCCGGCTCGATTTCGGCACGCAGCTGGGCCAGGGCGTCCTCCGGGGTCATTCCACGGTCACCGATTTGGCCAGGTTGCGCGGTTGATCCACATCCGTGCCCTTGGCCACGGCGGTGTGATAGGCCAGCAACTGCGCGGGCACCGCATAAAGAATGGGCGACAAAACCGGATCGACCTGAGGCATCACGATGGATTCCCACACGTCGTTTGCGGCCTCGGCCGTGCCCTCGGCATCCGAGATCAGCATCACCTTTCCGCCGCGCGCCAGCACCTCTTGCATGTTCGAAACGGTTTTGTCGAACAGCGCGTCGCGCGGGGCCATCACCACCACGGGCAGTGTTTTGTCGATCAGCGCGATGGGGCCGTGTTTCAGCTCGCCCGATGCGTAAGCTTCGGCATGTATGTAGCTGATTTCCTTTAGTTTCAGGGCGCCCTCAAGCGCCAAAGGATACATCAGCCCGCGCCCCAGGAACAGCACGTCCGAGGCCTCGGCCAATTGGCGGGCCGAGCGCGCAATCGCCGCGTCCTGGTCCAGCGCGTGGTTCAGCGTGTTGGGCAGCGCCCGCAGTTGCGACAGCAGATCGGACAGGCGTTCGGGCGCGATTGTGCCGCGTTGTTCGGCCGCTTTCAGCGCCAGCATCAGCAGCACGGTCAATTGACAGGTGAACGCCTTGGTCGAGGCCACGCCAATCTCGGCCCCTGCCAGAATCGGCAGCGCCAGATCGCTTTCCCGCGCGATCGAGCTTTCGGGGACATTGACCACCGAAACGATCTGATCGGCCTTGCCCTGACAGTAGCGCAGCGCGGCCAGCGTGTCGGCGGTTTCGCCGGACTGGCTGACAAACAGGGCGACGGTGCGCGCGGGAATGGGCGGTTCGCGGTAGCGGAATTCACTGGCAATATCGACTTCGACGGGGATCTGCGCCAGCTGCTCGAACCAGTATTTCGCCGTCAGACAGGCATAGTAGGCGGTGCCGCAGGCGACCATGGTCAGCCGGTCAATCCGGGTGAAATCCAGCCCCGCGCCGGGCAGGGCGACATGGGCAGCGTCGTTGGTCAGATAGTGGCGGATTGCCTCGCCGATCACCGAGGGCTGCTCGGCGATTTCCTTGGCCATGAAATGCTTGTGCCCGCCTTTGTCCACGCGGGCGGTGTCCAGCTCGATCTTGCGCATCGGGCGGGTGACGACCGTGTTGTTAACATCCCGAATTTCCAGGGAATTTCGGGTCAGAACGGCCCAGTCGCCTTCCTCCAGATAGGTGATCTGATCGGTCAGCGGGGCCAGGGCAATCGCGTCCGAGCCCACATACATTTCGCCCGCACCATGGCCGATGGCCAGCGGGCTGCCCTTGCGCGCGGCGATCAGCAGGTCTTCTTGGCCGTCGAACAGAAATGCCAGCGCAAAGGCCCCATGCAGACGGGCCAGCGTCAGGCGGGCGGCCTCGATCGGGTCATTGCCCTCGGACATGTAGGATTGCACCAGCAGGGCAACGGTTTCCGTGTCCGTTTCGGTGACGAAATCAAAGCCCTTTTGCGCCAGTTCGCAGCGCAATTCGCGGAAGTTTTCGATGATCCCGTTATGCACGACGGCAACGGGGCCGGCGCGGTGGGGGTGCGCATTGGTGACCGAGGGCGCGCCATGGGTGGCCCAGCGGGTGTGGCCGATGCCGGACTTGCCCGGCAGCGGATCGTGGACCAGCAGATCCGAGAGGTTCACCAGCTTGCCCACAGCGCGGCGGCGGTCCAGGCGGCCCTCGTTGATCGTGGCGATCCCGGCGCTGTCATAGCCGCGATATTCCAGTCGTTTCAGCGCCTCAACCAGGATCGGAGCCACTTCGTGGCTTCCAAGAACCCCTACAATTCCGCACATTATACTGCCCCTTTGTCGCGTTTTTCTTTGGTTTTCTTTAGAATATCGAACAATTTTGTCGCCAACCCCGGTTTGTTCACCTGTTTGGCGCGGCCCATGGCTAGGGCCTCGGGGGGGACGTCGGAGGTGATCACCGAGCCGCTGGCCGTCATCGCCCGCGCCCCCACCGTGACCGGCGCAACCAGCATCGTATTCGAGCCGATAAAGACGTTCGCGCCGATTTCCGTGTGATGTTTCATCACGCCATCATAGTTGCAGGTGATCGTGCCCGCGCCGATATTCGTGGCCTTCCCGACCGAGGCATCGCCGATATAGGTCAGGTGGTTGGCCTTGGCACCCTCGTCCAGATAGGCGTTCTTGATCTCGACGAAATTGCCGACATGAACGTCCTCGGCCAGCTCGGCACCGGTGCGCAGGCGGGCATAGGGGCCGACGGTGGCGCGCTGGCTGACGTGGCAGCCCTCCAGATGGCTGAACGCCCGGATGCGCGCGCCCGATTCCACGGTCACGCCGGGGCCGAAAACGATGTTTTGCTCTAGCACGGTATCGCGGCCGATCACGGTGTCATGGGCGAAAAATACGGTTTCGGGGGCCAGCAGGGTCACGCCGTCCTCCATCGCAGACAGGCGGGCGCGGGTCTGAAAGGCAGCCTCGGCCGCGGCCAGTTCAGCGCGGGAATTGATGCCCAGGGTTTCAGCCTCGTCACAAGCCACGGCGGTGGCCGACAGGCCGCGTTTCCGGGCCAGGCCCACGATGTCGGTCAGGTAATATTCGCCAGCGGCATTGTTGTTTTCCACCGCCTCGATCAGGGAGAACAGAGTCTGGGCATCAGCGCAGATAACTCCGGAATTACAGAAGGATATCGCGCGTTCCTCATCCGTTGCATCCTTGAATTCGACGATGCGGTCCAGTGTGTTGCCCTCCATCACCAGACGGCCATAGCGGCCCGGATCTGCGGCCTCGAACCCCAGCACCACCACGTCATGATGGGTGCGTGCCTGGGCCATGGCCTGTAGGGTTTCGGGCTGGATAAACGGTGTGTCGCCATACAGCACGAGGGCGTCGCCGGTGAACCCGTCCAGAGCGGCGCGCGCCTGGGCCACGGCATGACCCGTCCCCAGTTGTTGAGATTGCAGCGCGAACTGGGCGGTTTCGTCATGGGCCAGCGCGGCCTGTTCCACCTGGGCTGCCCCATGGCCGGTGACGATGACGGTGCGCTCGGGGTTCAGGGCCGCGCCCGATTTCATCGCATGAACGATCAAAGGCGCCCCGGCGATGGGGTGCAGAACCTTGGGCAGGTCCGAGTTCATGCGGGTTCCCATGCCCGCAGCAAGGATGATCAGGGCCGTGCTCATGCCATATCTCTTGTTGTTATTGCCTTTTGCCCGTTTTATCCGCTGAGGGGCGTGGCGCAAGTCCGGTGTGCTTCACTTGTGATTGCGGCATGTGACAAAGATGGGCGGAATGATGCTGAAAGGGACGGGCAGGCAATGAAAACAGTGATTTTCGATCTGGATGGGACGCTGGCCGATACCAGCGGGGATCTGATTGCGGCGGCCAATGCGTGTTTTCAGCAGATGGGGCAGGGCGATATCCTGTGCCCCGACGGCGATGCGGCCACGGCTTTTCATGGCGGGCGGGCGATGCTGAAACTGGGGCTGGAACGGCTAAAGCACCCCGACATCGAGGGCCAGATCGCGCAGTGGTATCCGGTGCTGTTGCAGGCCTACGGCGCACAGATTGACCGCTACACGGTTCTCTATCCCGGTGTGATGGAGGCCGTCGATGCCTTGTGCGGGGCGGGCTATAAGGTGGGCATCTGCACGAACAAGCCCGAGGCCCTGGCCGAAACCCTGTTGCAGCGGTTGGGGGTGCGGGGGGCGTTTGGCTCGATGATCGGGGCGGACACGCTGCCCGTGCGCAAACCCAACCCCGAGCCGTTGCGCCAGGCGGTGCTGCGCGCCGGAGGCGATCCGGCGCAATCGCTGCTGATTGGCGACACGGTGACCGATCGAAAAACCGCCGCCGCCATGGGGGTGCCCAGCGTTCTGGTCACATTCGGCCCCGAGGGCCGCGCCGTTGCGGCGCTTAACCCCGAGGCTCTGCTGGATCATTATGACGATCTGCTGGGGCTGGTCGGGGACTTGCTGGGCCCGGCGGCTTGACCTTCGGCGCGCGGGGCTTCAGGACGGAACCATGACCGAGGTTTTCACAGGCACGTTCACCCAGCAAGAGCCCATCCCCGAAGAGGGGATTGAGGTGGCGCTGCGCGTGATGCGCTCGGGGCGGCTGCACCGCTATAATACGGTGGGCGACGATCCGGGCGAGGCCGCGCTGCTGGAGCAGGAATTCGCCGCCGCGATGGGGGTGGAGTATGCGCTGGCCGTGGCCTCGGGGGGGTATGCGCTGGCCACGGCCCTGCGGGCGGTGGGCGTGCAGCCCGGCGACCGGGTGCTGACCAACGCCTTTACCCTGGCTCCGGTGCCCGGCGCGATTGCCAGCCTGGGGGCCGTGCCGGTCTTCGTGGGGGTAACCGAAGGTCTGGTGATTGATCTGGACGATTTGCAGGCCAAGGCGGACCAGGCCGATGTGCTGATGCTGAGCCATATGCGCGGCCATCTGTGCGACATGGATCGCCTGCTGGAAATATGCCGCGCGGCGGATGTCACGGTGATCGAGGATTGCGCCCACACGATGGGCGCGCGCTGGCGGGGGCGGCTGTCCGGTACGGATGGGCTGATCGGCTGTTTCTCGACCCAGACCTATAAGCATCTGAACTCGGGCGAGGGCGGGCTGCTGATCACCAATGACGCGCAGGTGATGGCGCGGGCGGTGATGCTGTCGGGCTCTTACATGCTGTATGACCGGCATCTGGCCGTGCCTGATCCGGCGACGTTCGAGGCGATCAAATATGACACGCCCAATATTTCCGGCCGGATGGATAATCTGCGCGCGGCGATCCTGCGCCCCCAATTGCGGGATCTGCCCAGACAATGTGCCCGTTGGAATGCGCGCTATGGCGTGCTCGAAGAGGGGCTGCGCCACACGCCCGGCCTGACAGTGGTGGAACGCCCCGCCGAGGAAACATATGTCGGCAGCTCGATCCAGTTTCTTTTGCTGGATTGGCCCGAGGCGGGAATTGCACAGGTGCTGGAGCGATGCGCCGCGCGTGGGGTGGAGCTGAAATGGTTCGGCGGGGCCGAGCCGAATGGCTTTACCAGCCGCTACGACAGCTGGAAATATGTGCCATCGGACCGGCTGGAAGAAACTGATCGTGTGTTGCGCGGCATTCTGGATATGCGGCTGCCTTTGACGTTCAGCACGGATGATTGCGCTTTGATTGCCCGGATTATCCGTGCTGAAGTCAGCGCGGTGTTTCAAAACTGTTAAACGGAGCGCCTTCGGCGCGCTCGATGTCTCGTTGTCGGCCTGCGGCCTCCGCCTCGGGGGTTGGGGGCGCTGCCCCCAACGGCGCGGACCTCTCTGCCGGGGGAGCGTCAAAGGGGACGCGCAGACGGGGCGGCAGGCGCCAGCCCGAGGCCGTAAGGCCGAGATATCGAGCGCGCCGAAGGCGCTCCGCTGGATCAATCAATCTGCATTATAGAGCGGAACGGTCGATATCGAGACCTTTGCCGAGCCTTCGGTCAGCTCGGTTGCGTGCGCGACATAGATCAGCGTTTGATTGGCCGCGTCAAAAATCCGTTTCACGCGCAGTTTTTTAAGCACGATGGAGCGGGACGTGGAGAAGACGTTTTCTCCGTTTTCGTCACGGTCGATGTCGCCAATCTTGATCGGGCCCGTCTGGCGGCAGGCGATCGAGGCATTCGAAGGATCTTCGAACCAGTTGCCCTGGCTCAGTCGATCCAGAAGTCCGCGTTCGAAATAGGCGATATGGCAGGTGACGCCGCTGACTTTGGGATCCTGGATCGCTTCGAGGATGATGTCGTTGCCCGTCCAGTCTACGCCGATTTCTCCGACCTGATCGGCTGTGGCGGCTGTGCCGGCCATCAAAAGGGCAAGGGCAGAGGCATTGAAAATTCGCATTGCGGGGATCCTGAATAAACTCGTTTCCCTTCAGATGGGAAGCCGTCCCCGATTTGCCAAGCCGTCATTTTGGTTGACGCGACTCACCCTTCGTGCCTATTTATGAACAACTGTTCAATAATGAGATCGGAGGAGCGGCCCGTGTTCAATGCAGTGATGGCCTATGATCTGGGTGAGGATGTCAACGCGCTGCGCGAAATGGTGCACCGCTGGGCGCAGGAACGCGTGAAGCCGATGGCCGCGCAGATTGATCTGGACAACGAATTCCCCAACGAGCTGTGGGCCGAGATGGGCGATTTGGGCCTTCTGGGCATCACCACGCCCGAGCAATACGGCGGGGCGGGCATGTCCTATCTGGCACATGTGATCGCGGTCGAGGAAATCGCGCGGGCCTCGGCCAGTGTCTCGTTGTCTTATGGGGCGCATTCCAATCTGTGTGTCAATCAGATCAAGCTGAACGGCACCCATGAGCAGAAGATGAAATACCTGCCCGGCCTGATTTCGGGGCAGCATATCGGCGCGCTGGCGATGTCCGAACCTTCGGCGGGCTCGGATGTTGTCTCGATGAAGCTGAAGGCCGAAAAGCGCAACGGATATTACCTGCTGAACGGCAATAAATACTGGATCACCAACGGCCCGGATGCCGATACGCTGGTCGTCTATGCCAAGACCGACCCCGAGGCCGGATCGCGCGGGATCACCGCCTTTATCGTGGAAAAATCCATGACGGGCTTCAGCACCTCCAAACATTTCGACAAGCTGGGGATGCGGGGCTCGAACACGGCCGAGCTGATCTTTGAAAATTGCGAAGTGCCCTTCGAAAACGTGCTAGGCGAGGAAGGCCGCGGCGTGCGCGTTCTGATGTCTGGGCTGGATTACGAACGTGTCGTGCTGGCCGGGATCGGCACTGGCATCATGGCCGCCTGCCTGGATGAGGTCATGCCCTACATGGCCGAGCGCAAGCAATTCGGCCAGCCCATCGGGAACTTCCAGCTGATGCAGGGTAAGCTGGCCGATATGTACACCAAAATGAACTCGGCCCGCGCCTATGTCTATGAGGTGGCCAAGGCCTGTGATCGCGGTCAGGTCACCCGTCAGGATGCGGCGGCGTGTTGTCTCTATGCGTCCGAGGAGGCCATGGTGGTGGCGCATCAGGCGGTGCAGGCGTTTGGCGGGGCGGGCTATCTGTCCGACAACCCTGTGGGCCGCATTTTCCGCGACGCCAAGCTGATGGAGATCGGGGCTGGCACCTCGGAAATCCGCCGGATGCTGGTGGGGCGCGAAATGATGGCGGCCATGAGCTAAGCCATGCTGCCGAAAGGGGAGGATTACGGCAGCTTGGTGCGGGGGTTCCGCTGGGATATTCCCGCGCGGCTGAACATGGCGCGGCAGGTCTGCGACGACTGGGCCGCGCGTGTGCCGGACCGGGTGGCGATCATCGACATGACCGGGGGCGCGCGGGTGGATGTCAGCTATGGCACGCTGCGGCGCATGGCCGATACGCTGGCGGCGGATCTGGCCGCGCGCGGCGTGCAGCGGGGCGACCGGGGGGGCGTTCTGCGCTCGCAATCGCCATGGACGGCCGCCGCGCATATCGCCTGCTGGAAGCTGGGCGCGATCTCGATTCCGCTGTTTAAACTCTTTGGTACCGATGCGCTGCTGACCCGGTTGCAGGATGCGGGCGTGGCCTGGGTGATCTCGGACCCCGAGGGCACCGAGGGGCTGCGCGACTGGCTGGCGATCGAGGGCCACGGTCAGGTCATCCCCGAGGATCTGACCCTCTCTGACACGCCGTTTGACACGGCCGATACTGGGGCCGAAGATCCCGCCGTTCTGATCTACACCAGCGGCACCACTGGCGCGCCCAAGGGCGCTTTGCACGCTCACCGTGTGCTGATCGGCCATCTGCCGGGGGTCGAGGTCAGCCATGATTTTCTGGGGCAGACGGGCGATTGCCTGTGGACGCCCGCCGATTGGGCCTGGATTGGCGGGCTGTTCGATGTGCTGATGCCGGGGCTGGCGCTGGGGGTGCCCGTTGTTGCCGCGCGGATGGACAAATTCACCGTCGCCGAATGTCAGCGTATCATCGCCGCCACCGGCGTGCGCAACGTGTTCTTTCCGCCCACGGCGCTGCGGATGCTCAGGGCCGAGGAGGCGGCGATTGCCGGCCTGCGTTCGGTTGCGTCGGGGGGCGAGCCTTTGGGCGCCGAGATGCTGGCCTGGGGGCAGGGGGCCTTTGGCCTGGCGATCAATGAATTCTACGGGCAGACCGAATGTAACATGGTGGCCTCGTCCTGCGGGGCGCTGTTCGATGCCGCGCCCGGCTGTCTGGGCAAACCCGCGCCGGGGTTCGACATCGTGGTGCTGGATGGGGCAGGGCAGCCGACACTGGGCGAGGGCGACATTGCCATCGCCAAAGGCGCGGCCAGCATGATGCTGCGCTATTGGAACCGCCCTCAGGCCACTGCTGAAAAGTTCCACGGCGATTGGATGCTGACCGGCGATCGCGGCCAGTGGCAGGGCGACTACCTGCGCTTTGTCGGCCGCGAGGATGACGTGATCACCAGCGCCGGCTACCGCATCGGCCCCGCCGAGATCGAGGATTGCCTGCTGCGCCACCCGGCCGTGGCCACCGTGGGCGTGATCGGCAAACCCGACCCGCTACGCACGGAGATCGTGAAGGCTTATGTGGTGGTGAAACCGGGGGTCAAACCGGGGGATGCGCTGGCGCGCGAGCTTCAGTCTTTTGTGAAAGAGCGAAGCGCAAAGCATTCCTACCCAAGGGAAATATCGTTTCTGAACGCGCTGCCGATGACTGTCACCGGCAAGGTGATCCGCAAAGAGCTGAAGGCCCGCGCCACAGCCGAAGGAGGCACCGCATGAGCCGATACGGGGGACATCAGTGCCCGCAATGCGATGAGCCGCAGGGCTGGTTTGCGCTGCACTCTACCTTTCGGGGTGGGATCAAGCGCAGCCGGTTCAACGCGTTTGTCACCTGCGCGGCCTGCGGGCAACGGCTGGTGCTGGTGGCGCGCCCGGATGGGCCGGGAATGCTGATCTGGCAAATCCTGCTGCCCGTGCTGCTGGGCACTGTGTTTCTGGGTGGGGCCACGCTGGCCCTGTCTTTCGTGTCGCCTTCGCAGGGGCTGGGCCCTGCCGGGGGGGCGTTGTTCTTATTCACAGTCGTGTTCGCCGTGGTCTTCAGCGTGTTGAGATCGCGGCTGGAACGTCACTTCTTCAAGGTGGAGGCCCTATGAAACTGCACTCGTCTGCCATTCCGTCCTCGGAAACCTTTCAGACCAACCGGCGCAATCACCTGGAGGCGCTGGAAACCATCCGCGAGGCCGCCGAGGCCGCGCGCCTGGGGGGCGGTGAAAAATCGCGTGAACGCCACGTTGCGCGGGGTAAGATGCTGCCGCGTCGCCGGATTCGTGCGCTTCTGGATCCGGACTCGCCCTTTCTGGAGGTCGGCGCCACCGCCGCGCATAACATGTATGACAATGCCGCCCCCTGTGCGGGTGTCGTGGCCGGGATCGGCCGGGTGCAGGGGATCGAGTGCATGATCGTGTGCAACGATGCCACGGTGAAGGGCGGCTCTTACTATCCGATGACGGTGAAAAAGCACCTGCGCGCGCAGGAAATCGCCGAACAGAACCACCTGCCCTGTATCTATATGGTGGACAGCGGCGGCGCGAACCTGCCCAGTCAGGACGAGGTGTTCCCCGACCGCGATCACTTTGGCCGTATCTTTTTCAATCAGGCCAATATGTCGGCCAAGGGCATCCCGCAGATCGCGGTGGTGATGGGCTCGTGTACGGCGGGGGGGGCCTATGTGCCGGCCATGTCGGATGTCACGATCATTGTGAAGGAACAGGGCACGATTTTTCTGGCCGGCCCGCCCTTGGTGAAGGCCGCCACCGGCGAGGTGGTCAGCGCCGAGGATCTGGGCGGCGGCGACGTGCATACGCGCCTGTCGGGCGTGGCCGATTATCTGGCCGAGGATGACGCCCATGCCGTGGCCCTGGCGCGCCGCGCCGTCAGCCATCTGAACCGTGCCAAACCGGCAAGCGTGCAATGGCAATCCTCCGAAGAGCCGCTCTATGATCCCGAGGAAATCCTGGGCGTCGTGCCCTCGGACCTGCGCACCCCGTATGACATCCGCGAGGTCATCGCCCGTACTGTGGATGGCAGCCGCTTCGATGAATTTAAACCGCGGTTTGGGGAAACCCTGGTGACGGGCTTTGCTCATATCAAGGGCTGCCCTGTGGGCATCATCGCCAATAACGGTGTGCTGTTCTCTGAGGCTGCGCAGAAGGGCGCGCATTTCGTGGAACTGTGCAGCCAGCGCAAGATCCCGCTGGTTTTCCTGCAAAATATCACCGGCTTCATGGTGGGCCGCAAATATGAAAACGAGGGCATCGCGCGCCATGGTGCCAAGATGGTGACCGCCGTCGCCACCACCAAAGTGCCGAAAATTACCATGCTGGTGGGGGGCTCGTTCGGGGCGGGGAACTATGGCATGGCCGGACGTGCCTATAGCCCGCGTTTCCTGTGGACATGGCCCAACAGCCGCATTTCCGTGATGGGCGGCGAACAGGCCGCAGGCGTTCTGGCCACCGTCAAACGCGACGGGATCGAACGGCAGGGCGGCACGTGGTCGGCGCAGGAAGAGGCCGCCTTCAAACAGCCCACCATTGATATGTTCGAGCAGCAGAGCCACCCGCTCTATGCCTCGGCCCGGCTGTGGGATGACGGCATCGTTGATCCGCGCAAAACCCGAGACGTCCTGGCGCTGTCGCTCAGCGCCAGCCTGAATGCCCCGATCGAGGACACGCGTTTCGGCGTGTTCCGCATGTAGGAGGCCCGAGATGACCGGAAACAATGACACCCCCCCGCAGTCCGACGATCCGGGGCCGGACAGGCCCAAACTGCTGGGGCGCGTCGCCCTGGAGGATCAGAGCGACCGAATCTTCGACGAGGTGCGCAGGCTGGTGGAACACGAGGACGGGCTGGTGGACAAACGCATCGCGTGGATGCTGGCCTTCAACGGTTTTCTGTTCGCGGCCTACGGGCTGTCTCTGGGGGCCGAGATTTCTCTGCTGGAATTCACCCCAACCGAGCCGGGCCCGCCCTTTTGCGTTTTTGTGACCTGTCTGGAAAGCGTTGAGGCGCTTGGAAAACGGATCGAAACGCTGAGGGCGGCGCTGGTGATTGCCGGCTGCCTGTCTGCTTTGGCGGCGTTGATCGGGGTGTGGGCGGCCATGCGTGCGATGTCTTATATTCGCAGCGATTATCAGCAGTATCTGGCGCGAATGCAGGTCAGGCAGCTGACGATGCCCGCGTTTCCCAGTGTCAAATCCTCGGCCGTGCTGGGGGATGCCTATGGGCTGGCGATGCCCTGCCTGGTGGCAGTGCCGTGGATCTATGTCTGGTCCAAAGGCTATGCGGGCCCGCTGCTGTGGTCCGAGCTTCTGGATCGCAGCTGGTTTGTCCTGTGGGGGCCGGCGACGTTGCTGTTCGTTCCGATGTTTCTGCTCAGGTATCGTGCGCTGTTTCACCCGGACGATCCGCACGCGCGCCACACCGCGAAATGATTTCAAAGCTCCAGGGAGTGGGAAAATGTTCGATAAAATCCTGATTGCCAACCGAGGCGAGATTGCCTGCCGTATCATCGAAACCGCTCGTAAAATGGGGGTGGCGACGGTGGCGGTGTATTCGGATGCCGATGCGCAGGCCAAACATGTCGCCATGGCCGATGAAAGCATCCACATCGGCGGCTCGGCCCCGGCGGAAAGCTATCTGCTGGCGCAGCGGATTTTGCAGGCGGCGCATCTCACCGGCGCGCAGGCGATCCATCCGGGCTATGGGTTTTTGTCCGAAAATCCCGACTTCGTGGAACAGGTGCAGGCCGCGGGGCTGACCTTCATTGGCCCCTCGGCCGATGCGATCCGTAAAATGGGGCTGAAGGACGCGGCCAAGGCGCTGATGGAGCAAGCCGGCGTGCCCGTCGTGCCCGGCTATCACGGCCCCGATCAGGACGGCGATTTTCTGGCCAAGCAAGCGGATCAGATCGGCTATCCGGTGCTGATCAAGGCGGTTGCGGGTGGCGGCGGCAAGGGGATGCGCCTGGTCGAGTCCCCCGCCGATTTCGCCGATGCCCTGGCCAGCGCCCGCAGCGAGGCACAGACGGCCTTTGGCAACCCCGATGTGTTGATCGAGAAGTATATCCTCCAGCCGCGGCACATTGAGGTGCAGGTCTTTGGTGACGGCACCCAGGCGGTGCATTTGTTTGAACGCGACTGCTCGCTTCAGCGGCGCCACCAGAAGGTGATCGAAGAGGCACCCGCCCCCGGCATGACCGCCGAAATGCGCGCCGCCATGGGCGATGCCGCCGTCCGTGCCGCTCAGGCGATCGGCTATAAGGGCGCGGGCACGATCGAATTCATCGTGGACGGGGCGAACGGGCTGCGCCCCGATGGGTTCTGGTTCATGGAGATGAACACCCGGCTGCAAGTGGAACACCCCGTTACCGAGGCGATCACCGGTGTCGATCTGGTGGAATGGCAGCTGCGCGTTGCAGCGGGTGAAGGCCTGCCGAAACAGCAAGAAGAGCTGACCATCACCGGCCATGCCTTTGAAAGCCGCCTGTATGCCGAGGACGTCCCCAAGGGGTTCCTGCCCGCCACCGGCACGCTGGGGCATCTGGCCTTTCCGTCAGGCTGCCGGGCCGATAGTGGTGTGCGCTCGGGCGATACGATCAGCCCGTTCTATGATCCGATGATCGCCAAGGTCATCACCCACGGCCCCACGCGTGAGATTGCTCTGAAACAGATGGCACAGGCGCTTGAGGGCACACAGGTGGCGGGCACGGTGACCAACCTGTCTTTCCTGGGGGCTTTGTGCGCGCATGAAGGCTTTGCCAGCGGCGCGGTCGATACCGGGTTGATCGCGCGGGATCTGGAGGCCTTGGTGGTGCAGCATCCGGCCAGCCCGCAGGTGGTGGCGCAGGCGGCGATGCTGTCGCTGGGCCTGATGGGGCGGCCCGACTGGGACCGTGGCTTTACCCTGTGGGGCAGCAGCTGGCGCGAGGTTCTGCTGACCCAGGGCGAGGCTGAGCTGTCCGTGGGGATCACCCTGCGCGGCCCGGATGTGGCCTTGGTGGATGTTGATGGGATGGTGGTGCAGGCGCGCTATGCGGATGGGTGGTATTTTGACGACATGCGCGCGGCCGATTGGCATCGGGGCGACGGGCAGGTTACGATTTTTGCCGATTACGGCGTGCCTTTCACGCTGGTCGATCCGCTGGACCGGGACACAAGCGCGGGGGGCGATGGCAATGTGATCGAGGCCCCGATGCCCGGCCTGGTCAAGGCCGTCTTTGCCAGGGCCGGCCAAGAGGTGGCCGAGGGCGACAGGCTGGCCATTCTGGAGGCAATGAAGATGGAGCACTCCCTGCTGGCCGCCCGCGATGGTGTGGTGGCCGAGGTTCTGGCGGACGCGGGCGATCAGGTCGAAGCGGGCGCGGCGCTGATCCGGCTGGAAGAGGCCTGAGCCATGACGCAATACGTTGAAATCTTTGAGGTCGGCCCGCGCGACGGGTTGCAGAACGAAAAGGCCCGCATTCCCACGGACGGTAAGATCGCGCTGGTCGATTGCCTGTCCGGGGCCGGGTTCCGCCGGATCGAGGTGGCCAGTTTCGTCAGTCCCAAATGGGTGCCGCAAATGGCCGACAGCGCTCAGGTTCTGGCCGGGATCAGCCGCGCGACGGGCGTGTCTTATGCGGCGCTGACCCCGAACATGCAGGGGCTGGAGCGTGCGCTGGCCGCCCAGGCCGATGAGGTGGCCATTTTCGGCGCGGCCTCCGAAGGGTTTTCCAAGGCCAATATCAACGCCACCATCGCCGAGAGCCTGGCACGGTTCGCCCCCGTCGCCGAGGCTGCGCAGGCCGCCGGTATCCCGGTGCGCGGCTATGTTTCTTGCGTGACGGACTGCCCCTACGATGGGCCCGTCGCGCCTCAGGCGGTGGCGCAGGTTGCCGAACAGTTGCTGGCCATGGGCTGCTATGAGATTTCGCTGGGCGACACGCTGGGGCAGGGCACGCCCGAACGGATCGAAGATATGCTGAAGGCCGTCACTCAGGTGGTTCCGGTGCAGAAACTGGCAGGGCATTATCACGATACCGCAGGGCGGGCCTTGCAAAATATCGAGGCCTCGCTGGAGCAGGGCCTGCGCGTGTTCGATGCGGCCGTGGGGGGGCTGGGCGGCTGCCCCTATGCCCCCGGAGCGGCGGGAAATGTGGCCACCGAAGCCGTCAACGCGCATCTTGTGCGGCTGGGCTATCGGACGCATCTGGATCCGGATGTGCTGCAAACCGCCGGTGCCATGGCGCGCGCGCTGCGGGCTGGCTGAGCATGACGGATTTCTGCCGGGGCGACCGTCACGGGGCCGCCCGGCATTCGCACAAAGGAGGCAGAGATGCCAGACACCATTTCGATTGAATGCGACGCCCGCGGCGTGGCCACGCTGTGGCTGGATCGCCCCGAGAAACACAATGCCCTGTCCGGCCGGATGATCTCTGAGCTGCATCAGGCCGCGCGCGATCTGGGTGCGGATGACGCTGTCCGCGCCGTGGTGCTGGCCGCGCGTGGGGCCAGTTTCTGCGCGGGCGGAGATCTGGGCTGGATGCGCCAGCAATTCACCGCCGCCCCCGCGCAGCGGATGGAGGAAGCGGGCAAGCTGGCCTGGATGCTGCAAGCGCTCAATACCCTGCCCAAGCCGCTGATCGGACGGGTGCAGGGCAATGCCTTTGGCGGCGGGGTTGGGATGGCCAGCGTCTGCGATGTGGTGATCGGGGCAGACAGCGTGCTGATGGCTCTGACAGAAACCCGTCTGGGACTGATCCCGGCCACCATCGGCCCCTATGTCTGCGCCCGGATGGGCGAGGCGCGGGCGCGGCGGGTGTTCATGTCGGGTCGCCGTTTCGACGCCTCCGAGGCGGTGGAGCTGGGCCTGCTGTCGCGCGCGGTGCCGGCCGATCAGCTGGACGCCGCGATCGAGGCAGAAATCACCCCCTATCTGGACTGCGCGCCGGGGGCTGTGGGCCGGGCCAAGGCCCTGCTGCGCACCCTGGGCCCGCGTATTGATGAAACCACGATCCAGCATACGATTTCCGAGCTGGCCGCCTGCTGGGAGGGCGCTGAAGCGCCCGAGGGCATCGGTGCGTTTTTCGAAAAGCGGAAACCGGGCTGGCAGCGCTGATCAGGCGGCTTTCAATCGCGAATCTCTTTCGCCTAAAAAACGGAACGGCGCCGTCAAAAGCGCCGTTTTTCCCGTTTAAATATGCATGTGAAGGATGACTTTAGTCAGAATCACATAAAAAAATTCGGATATGCATGGGAACGAATTCCGGATTTACAGCCCCCTGCGGCAAAAAAAACCAATCAGAATTGCCGCAACGCAACGAAGAAAGCCTTTGTGTGCGGCGGTATGCTACGGAATCCCGCAACATCTTCGTGTTGTTGAATGTGTCGATGGTTCGGTTGACCCCGGAGGGGCGCAGGAGTAAACCCGGCCTAGCAAAATCAGCCTACTGACTGCGCGCCCGCGCATGAAAGGAGCCACTCGTGGAAGAGATGCTGAGGGAATACCTTCCCATCCTCGTCTTTCTGGCCATCGCCATCGCACTTGGCCTCGTTCTAATCCTTGCAGCTGTCATTCTGGCCGTCCGCAACCCGGACCCCGAGAAAGTCTCGGCCTATGAATGCGGTTTCAATGCCTTTGATGACGCGCGTATGAAGTTCGATGTCCGGTTCTACCTGGTGTCGATCCTGTTCATCATCTTCGATCTGGAAATCGCCTTTCTGTTCCCCTGGGCCGTCGCGTTCAAGGATATTTCGATGGTCGGGTTCTGGTCCATGATGGTGTTCCTGGGCGTGCTGACCGCAGGTTTCGCCTATGAGTGGAAGAAAGGGGCCCTGGAATGGGAGTGATGACCGGTGCGAACACGGCTGGCTTCGACCGCGAAGTCGCCACGCAAGAGCTGAACCGCGAACTTCAGGACAAGGGTTTCCTGCTGACCTCGGTCGATGACATTATCAACTGGGGCCGCACCGGATCGCTGCACTGGATGACCTTTGGTCTGGCCTGCTGCGCGGTGGAAATGATGCACACTTCGATGCCGCGCTATGATGCCGAACGGTTCGGGATCGCGCCGCGCGCGTCTCCGCGTCAGTCGGACGTGATGATCGTGGCCGGCACGCTGACCAACAAGATGGCCCCCGCGCTGCGCAAGGTTTACGACCAGATGCCCGAGCCGCGCTACGTGATCTCGATGGGATCGTGCGCCAATGGCGGCGGCTATTACCACTACAGCTACTCGGTGGTGCGCGGCTGTGACCGGATCGTGCCTGTGGACGTCTATGTGCCCGGCTGCCCCCCCACCGCCGAGGCGCTGCTGTATGGGTTCATGCAGCTGGCCCGCAAGATCCGCCGCACCGGCACGATCGTGCGCTAAGCGGGAAGGAATGAACTGATGAGTGACGCCCTGAACGAACTGGCCACCCATATCGAGCTGAAACGCCCCGATGACGTGATCGGCTGGGACGTGGCCTTTGACGAGCTGACAATCGACGTAGCCCCCGGCAAGATCGTGGATTTCGTCGATTTCCTGAAATCCGATCCCACCTGCAAATTCTCGTCCTTGGTGGACATCACCGCCGTGGATTACCCCGACCGGGTGAAACGGTTCGATGTGGTTTATCACTTCCTGTCGATGTACCAGAACCAGCGCATCCGCCTGCGGGTCAGCGTGCGCGAAGATGACATGGTGCCCTCGATCGTGGACGTGCACCCCTCGGCCAACTGGTTCGAGCGCGAGGTCTTCGATATGTTCGGCGTGCTGTTCACCGGCCACCCCGATCTGCGCCGCCTGCTGACGGATTACGGTTTCCGCGGCCACCCGCTGCGCAAGGACTTCCCCACCACCGGCTACACCGAAGTGCGCTATGACGAGGCGCAAAAACGCGTGGTCTATGAGCCGGTGAAACTGGTGCAGGAATACCGCCAGTTCGATTTCATGTCCCCGTGGGAGGGTGCCAACTACATCCTGCCCGGCGATGAGAAGGAGGCCAAGTGATGGACGGCTCCAAGTTTGACGACGGCAGCGTCGATGCCCTGAGCGGCGAACAGAAAATCCGCAATTTCAACATCAACTTCGGCCCGCAGCACCCTGCGGCCCACGGCGTGCTGCGTCTGGTGCTGGAGCTGGACGGCGAGATCGTGGAACGCTGCGATCCCCATATCGGCCTGCTGCACCGCGGCACCGAAAAGCTGATGGAATCGCGCACCTACCTGCAAAACCTGCCCTATCTGGACCGCCTCGATTACGTGGCCCCGATGAACCAGGAACATGCCTGGTGCCTGGCGATTGAGAAACTGACCGGCGTCGAAGTGCCCCGCCGTGCCTCGCTGATCCGCGTGCTGTTCTCGGAAATCGGCCGCGTGCTGAACCACCTGCTGAACGTCACCACGCAGGCGATGGACGTCGGCGCGCTGACCCCGCCGCTGTGGGGCTTTGAAGAGCGCGAGAAGCTGATGATCTTCTACGAACGCGCCTGCGGTGCCCGCCTGCACGCCAACTATTTCCGCCCCGGCGGCGTCCATCAGGACCTGCCCGACGAGCTGCTGGACGATATCGAGGAATGGGCGATCGAATTCCCCAAAGTTCTGGACGATATCGACGGGTTGCTGACCGAAAACCGCATCTTCAAACAACGGAACTGCGATATCGGCGTCGTTACCGAAGAAGACATCCTGGAATGGGGCTTCTCGGGCGTTATGGTCCGTGGCTCGGGCCTCGCATGGGACCTGCGCCGCGCGCAGCCCTACGAATGCTACGATGAATTCGACTTCCAGATTCCCGTCGGCAAAAACGGCGATTGCTATGATCGCTACCTGTGCCGCATGGAGGAAATGCGCCAGTCCACCAGCATCATCCGCCAGGCCATCGGCAAGCTGCGCGAAGCCACCGGCGACGTGCTGGCCCGCGGCAAGCTGACCCCGCCCAAACGCGGCGACATGAAAACTTCGATGGAATCGCTGATCCATCACTTCAAACTCTATACCGAAGGCTTCCACGTCCCCGCCGGACAGGTCTACGCCGCGGTCGAGGCCCCCAAGGGCGAGTTCGGCGTCTACATGGTCGCCGACGGCACCAACAAACCCTACCGCGCCAAACTGCGCGCGCCGGGTTTCCTGCACCTGCAAGCGATGGATCACGTCGCCGGCGGCCACCAGCTGGCCGATGTCGCCGCCATCATCGGGACAATGGATGTCGTCTTCGGGGAGATCGACCGCTAATGTCGCACCCCGCCTTTCTTTGCTCCGTAAATACTCCCGCCGGAGGCTCCCAGGGCCGCCGCGCAGCGAAGGGGATCGTGTAATGCTCCGCCGTCTCTACCATGACCAACCCGAAAGCTTCGCCTTCACCCCGGCCAACCAGGCCTGGGCCGAAGCGCAGATCACCAAATACCCCGAAGGGCGCCAGCAATCGGCGGTTATCCCGCTCTTGTGGCGCGCGCAGGAACAGACGGGCTGGCTGACCCGCCCGGCCATTGAACATGTCGCTCAGATGCTGGGCATGGCCTATATCCGCGTGCTCGAAGTGGCGACCTTCTATTTCATGTTCCAACTGCAACCCGTCGGCTCGGTGGCGCATATCCAGATCTGCGGCACGACCTCGTGCATGATCTGCGGTGCCGAGGATCTGATCGCGGTCTGCAAGGAAAAAATCGCCCCCACGCCGCACACCCTGTCCGAGGATGGTAAATTCTCGTGGGAAGAGGTGGAATGCCTGGGCGCGTGCACCAATGCGCCGATGGCTCAGATCGGCAAGGATTACTACGAGGATCTGACCGCCGAAGGTTTCTCGAAAATGCTGGACGATATGGCCGCTGGCAAGGTGCCCGTGCCCGGCCCGCAAAACGGCCGGTTCGCAGCCGAGCCTCTGGGCGGGCTGACCGCGCTCAAGGATTTCGACAGCGGTCACACCAAATATAACGCCTCGGCGCAGCTGGCCACAGATATCGGCGACGGGATCAAGCGCATCGACGGCACCGAAGTGCCGCTGCTGACCCCCTGGCTGAAGGATCGCGCCACCAAGGATGAGGCCCCTGCGCCTGCTCCGGCGGCCGAGGCCCCGGCTGCCAAACCAGTGGCCAAGCAGGTGGAAGAGGCCAAGGCCGCCCCTGCACCTGTGGCAGATGTCGCGGATGTGGCCGAGGCCGAGCCCGATCTGCTGACCGCCGCCCGCGAAGGTGGCGCGGACGATCTGAAGCGGATCAAGGGCGTTGGCCCGAAACTGGAGCAGACCCTGAACGAGCTGGGCTTCTACCATTTCGACCAGATCGCCGCCTGGACCGAAGCGCAGATCGCCTGGGTGGACAATCGCCTGAAGTTCAAAGGCCGGATCACGCGGGATGACTGGATCGGTCAGGCCAAGCAACTGGCCGCGGGCGAGGACACAGAATTTTCCAAGCGCGTCGATAAGGGCGGCGTGTACTGAGGCAGATGACGGATGGCTGACAAAGACACAGAACTGGCACGCAAGGGGCGCAAGGTTGCGCTGCTGATCGCGGGGACAGGTGTGTTCTGGGCTCTGGCCACCTTTATCGGCGGACAACTTGGTCTGGACATGCGCACCCGTGCCTTGTTCGACCTCATCGCGCTGGCGGGCTTTGTGCTGGCCATCGTGATGATCTACCAAATCTGGCGCGCGCGCCAATCGGATCAGAGGTAATCGGATGCTCAAGGATCAGGATCGTATCTTTACCAATATCTACGGGATGCACGAACGCACCCTGGCCGGGGCCAAGGCCCGTGGACATTGGGACGGCACCGCCGGGATCATCCAGAAGGGTCGCGACTGGATCGTCGATCAGATGAAGGCCAGCGGCTTGCGCGGCCGGGGCGGTGCGGGCTTCCCGACTGGCCTGAAATGGTCGTTCATGCCCAAGGAAAGCGACGGTCGCCCGGCCTATCTGGTGATCAACGCCGATGAATCCGAACCGGGCACCTGTAAAGACCGTGAAATCATGCGCCACGATCCGCACACGCTGATCGAGGGGGCGCTGATCGCGTCCTTCGCGATGAACGCGCATACCTGCTATATCTACCTGCGCGGCGAATACATCCGCGAGCGCGAGGCGCTGCAAGCCGCCATTGACGAGGCCTATGACAACGGGCTGCTGGGCAAGAACGCTGCCGGCTCGGGCTGGGATTTTGACCTGTACCTGCATCACGGGGCAGGGGCCTATATCTGCGGCGAGGAAACCGCGCTGATCGAAAGCCTGGAAGGCAAGAAGGGGATGCCCCGGATGAAGCCGCCCTTCCCGGCGGGCGCTGGCCTTTATGGTTGCCCGACCACGGTAAACAATGTGGAATCCATCGCCGTTGTGCCGACCATCCTGCGCCGTGGGCCGGAATGGTTTGCCGGGTTTGGCCGTCCGAACAATGCGGGCACGAAACTGTTTGCCATCAGCGGCCACGTCAACAACCCCTGCGTCGTCGAAGAGGCGATGTCGATCTCTTTCGAGGAGCTGATCGAGAAACATTGCGGCGGTATCCGTGGCGGCTGGGACAATCTGCTGGCGGTGATCCCCGGTGGCTCGTCCGTGCCTTGCGTACGCGGGGAAAACATGCGCGACGCGATCATGGATTTCGATTACCTGCGGGGCGAGCTGGGCTCGGGTCTGGGCACCGCTGCTGTCATCGTGATGGACAAGCAGACCGACATCATCAAGGCCATCTGGCGCCTGTCGAAATTCTACAAGCACGAAAGCTGCGGGCAATGTACGCCCTGCCGCGAAGGCACCGGCTGGATGATGCGCGTGATGGATCGCCTGGTGCGCGGCGAGGCCGAGCTGGAAGAGATCGACATGCTGTGGGACGTGACCAAACAGGTCGAAGGCCACACGATCTGCGCCCTGGGCGATGCGGCCGCCTGGCCGATCCAGGGCCTGATCCGCAACTTCCGCGAGGAAATCGAGGATCGGATCAAGGCACAGAAAACCGGGCGCATGGGCGCCATGGCGGCGGAGTGATCCCGATGCGTGTTCTGGTTCTTTCAGTGGTATGCGCGGGCCTGCTGGCGGGGTGTGGGAACACCTCGAACAAGCAGCGCATCGCGTTTGACGGCTATTACTTCAAAACCTCGATCCAGCATCTGAAGGACGATCCGCGGATGTTCGACGTGACCGTCCATGATGCCGCGCAAAGCCGCGAAGGCGCCGAGGATGCAGGCCGCTACGAGGCCACCCGTC
This sequence comes from Paracoccaceae bacterium, assembly GCA_002708925.1. Classification (GTDB taxonomy): domain Bacteria; phylum Pseudomonadota; class Alphaproteobacteria; order Rhodobacterales; family Rhodobacteraceae; genus Thalassobius. The sequence goes on along the minus strand of PAPN01000061.1, from coordinate 4,551 downwards.
ACTGCGTCGTGAACTATGGGAATTCCAAGCTGGAATGGCTGGTCGTGCGCGAAACCGATGACCGCGATGTGGTTCTGGACGATGACACCCTGCTGCTGCGGGGCCGTTGCCAGGCATGATGAATTCTTTTGTCATATCAAGGGATTGGGCAGGTTGTTATTGCATGACAAGCCTGACTTCTCCCATCTCTTTCAGAGATGGGCAGGCGCATTCCGCGTCGGCCTGCGCTCTGACGCAAGGAGATATGACATGCGCATGATGATGGTGATCGCAGCCGCCGCAGCTTTGGCCGGGGCCCCCATGGCCCAGGCCCGCCCGCCCCTGCGGGACGTCGCGGAAATCAACGACGGATTGTTTGCCGTCGCCGTTGCCGATGAAATCCGCAAGGAATGCCGCAGCATTTCCGCCCGTATGCTGCGGGCTCTGAACTATATCAACGCTCTGGAAAAACGCGCCCAGGAACTGGGCTACTCCAAGCAAGAGATCAAGGCCTACGTCAAATCCAAAGAGGAAAAGGCACGGATGCGTGCCCGTGGCGAAGCCTACCTGAAAGCCAATGGCGCAAGCTACGCCGACCCGGAAACCTTCTGCAAACTCGGCAAGGCCGAGATCGCAAAAGGCAGCCGGATCGGCCAACTACTGAGAGCAAAGTGAGACCCCATGTCTGACCTACGCAAGATCATCATCGACGAGACCGAGATCGAAGTTGACGGGGCGATGACCCTGATCCAGGCCTGCGAACAGGCCGGGGTCGAGGTGCCGCGCTTCTGCTACCATGAACGCCTGTCGATCGCGGGCAACTGTCGTATGTGTCTGGTCGAGGTGGTGGGCGGCCCGCCCAAACCGGCGGCGTCCTGTGCGATGCAGGTGCGCGATCTGCGCCCCGGCCCCGACGGCCAGCCGCCGGTGGTGAAAACCAACTCGCCCATGGTCAAGAAGGCCCGCGAAGGCGTGATGGAATTCATGCTGATCAACCACCCGCTGGATTGCCCGATCTGCGATCAGGGCGGTGAATGCGATCTTCAGGATCAGGCCATGGCTTATGGCGTGGATTTCAGCCGCTTCCGCGAACCCAAACGCGCCGTGGACGATCTGAACCTGGGCCCGCTGGTCGAAACCCACATGACTCGCTGCATCAGCTGCACCCGCTGCGTGCGCTTCACCACCGAGGTGGCCGGGATCACGCAAATGGGCCAGACCGGCCGCGGCGAGGATGCCGAGATCACCAGCTATCTGAACCAGACGCTGCAATCGAACATGCAGGGCAACATCATTGATCTGTGCCCGGTGGGCGCGCTGGTGTCCAAGCCCTATTCGTTCACCGCCCGCCCCTGGGAGCTGACGAAAACCGAAACCATTGATGTGATGGACGCTCTGGGCTCGAATATCCGGGTGGACACCAAGGGCCGCCAGGTCATGCGGATCATGCCGCTGAACCATGATGGCGTGAACGAGGAGTGGCTGTCGGACAAGTCGCGTTTCGTCTGGGACGGTCTGCGCCGTCAGCGTCTGGACACGCCCTATATCCGTGAAAACGGCAAGCTGCGCAAAGCCTCGTGGGGCGAGGCGCTGGCCGCTGCCGCGACTGCGATCAAGGGGAAGAAACTGGCCGCTTTGGTTGGCGATCTGGCCCCGGCCGAGGCGATCTTTGCGCTCAAACAGCTGGTGGATGGCCAGCAGGGCACGATCGAGGCCCGCACCAACGGCGCCGTGCTGCCGATCGGCAACCGCTCGGCCTATGTGGGCACTGCCGCGATCGAGGATATCGACACCGCCAAGGTGATTTACCTGGTCGGCACGAACCCACGCCTTGAGGCCCCGGTTCTGAACGCCCGCCTGCGCAAGGCCTGGCTGAAAGGCGCTGAAATCCGCGTGATCGGTGAAAACGCCGACCTGACTTATGACGTGACTTATGTCGGTCCGGGCCGCGCCTATCTGGCCCGCGAAGCAGGCTCGGCCGAGCCCGCAGAGGGCGCGCTTGTGATCGTCGGGCAGGGCGCCATCACCGAAGGCGACGGCATCAAGGTTCTGGCCAACGCGCAGGCGCTGACCGAGAAACTGGGTGGCAAGATGCTGGTTCTGCATACGGCCGCCAGCCGCGTCGCCGCCATGGATCTGGGGGCCGCCACCGAAGGCGGCCTGGACAAGGCCATGGACGGGGCCGAGGTGATCTACAACCTGGGTGCCGATGAGGTGGACATCGCCGACGGGCCCTTCGTGATCTATCAGGGCAGCCATGGCGACCGCGGCGCGCATCGCGCCGACATCATCCTGCCTGGTGCGGCCTATACCGAAGAAAACGGTCTGTTCGTGAACACCGAAGGGCGGCCTCAGCTGGCAATGCGGGCGGCTTTTGCCCCCGGCGAGGCCAAGGAGAACTGGGCCATTCTGCGCGCGCTGAGCGCCGAGCTGGGGGCCGCGCTGCCCTATGACAGCCTGGCCCAGCTGCGTCAGGCGATGGTTGCTCTGGTGCCGCATCTGGCGCAGATCGACACGGTTATCGAAAACGAATGGCAACCGCTGGAGGTTGCGGCTCTGGCCAAGGGCGAATTCAAATCCGCCGTTGTCTCGGACGAGGCGCATTACCTGACCAACCCGATTGCGCGCGCAAGCGCTCTGATGGGGGAGCTGGCGGCCAATGCCAAAGCCCGCACCGAAACCCCGGTGGCGGCCGAGTAATGATCCGGGCTGCGCTCATATCCCTTGTGCTGACGGGCACCGTGGCCGGCTGTGTTCAGGCACAGCCCGAGCCGGGGGCCTTCCGTCCGGACTATCGCGGGATTGAAACGCAGCTGCTGGACGGAGATCTGGTCAGCTTTCAGGTGGCCATGGCCGGTGCCCGCACCGGCGAGGATGTGTCGGATTACGCAGAATGTGCAGCCGCACAATATGCGCTGATCCGGGGATATGGCTTCGCGCGTCACGTGCGCACGAATGTCGAGAAACAAGGCGGTTTGTGGCTGGGGGATGCTGTTTACACCATCTCCTCCGCGCTGCCTCGCGGTTTGAGAACGATCGACGCCGAAGTCGTCGCTGCTCATTGCGCGGAAAACGGAATACCGACGGTGTGAGGACCTAATGGCGGATTTCTTTGCGAACACTTACCTAGGCATGGCGCTGGTGATCATCGGGCAGATCCTGCTGATCGTCGTTCCCCTACTGGTGGCACTTGCGTTCCTGATGTATGCGGACCGGAAAATCTGGGCAGCCGTCCAGATGCGCCGGGGCCCCAATGTCGTGGGCGTCTTCGGCTTGCTGCAAAGCTTTGCCGACTTCCTGAAATATATCGTCAAAGAGGTGGTCTTCCCCGCTGGCGCGGACCGCGTGGTGTTCCTGCTGGCGCCGATGGTCAGCCTGGTGATGGCGCTGATCGCCTGGGCGGTGATCCCGTTCAATGACGGCTGGGTGCTGTCGGATATCAACGTGGCCATCCTCTATGTCTTTGCGGTTTCCTCGCTTGAGGTCTACGGCGTGATCATGGGCGGCTGGGCGTCGAACTCGAAATACCCGTTCCTGGGCTCGCTGCGGTCTGCCGCACAGATGATTTCCTATGAGGTCAGCATCGGCCTGATCATCATCGGTGTGATCATCTCGACCGGCTCGATGAACTTTGGCGACATCGTGCGCGCGCAGGATGGCAGCTATGGCCTGTTCAGCTGGTACTGGGTGCCGCATTTCCCGATGCTGTTCCTGTTTTTCATCTCGGCGCTGGCCGAAACCAACCGCCCCCCGTTCGACCTGCCCGAGGCGGAATCGGAACTGGTGGCCGGGTATCAGGTGGAATACAGCTCGACCCCGTTCCTGCTGTTCATGATCGGCGAGCTGGTGGCCGTGGTGCTGATGTGTGCGCTTGTCTCGCTGCTGTTCTTTGGTGGCTGGCTGTCGCCCATTCCGGGCCTGCCCGATGGCATCCTGTGGATGGTGGGCAAAATGCTGTTCGTTTTCTTCATCTTCTCGATGGTGAAGGCGATCACCCCGCGTTATCGCTACGACCAGCTGATGCGCATCGGTTGGAAAGTCTTCCTGCCGCTGTCGCTGGCCTGGGTCGTCATCGTGGCATTCCTTGCAAAATTCGAAGCCTTCGGCGGGGCCTATGCCCGCTGGGCAATTGGAGGCTGATCCATGGCAGCAATCGACTACGGACGCGCCGCGAAATACTTCCTGCTGGCGGATTTCATCAAAGGCTTCCAGCTGGGTCTGAAGTATTTCTTCGCGCCCAAAGCTACCCTGAACTACCCGCATGAAAAGGGGCCTCTGTCCCCGCGTTTCCGCGGTGAACACGCGCTGCGCCGCTATCCCAACGGCGAAGAACGCTGCATTGCCTGTAAACTGTGCGAGGCAATCTGCCCCGCCCAGGCGATCACCATTGACGCGGAACCCCGCGATGATGGCAGCCGCCGCACCACGCGCTATGACATCGACATGACGAAATGCATCTATTGCGGCTTCTGCCAGGAGGCCTGTCCGGTGGATGCGATCGTCGAGGGGCCGAATTTCGAATATTCGACCGAGACGCGCGAGGAGCTCTACTACGACAAGGAGAAGCTGCTT
>PAPN01000060.1 GCA_002708925.1 Paracoccaceae bacterium | reverse complement strand
TTTCGTCGCGGGCAAAAAACGCGTCCCCAGGCCGGCAACAGGAAAAATCGCCTTCGTAACCTTACGTGTCATCATCAAGTCCTTTGGAAAATGAATTTACGTGGAATTCTACCGGAACTCGCGGTCCGGATTCCACCGCCGATTTGCCGCGATCCAGCCCAGAGCGGGGGTTTTCGCGTCCGTTGGCCGGAAAATGCTCATTCTTTTGTGCTGGTCTTTGTGCGGGCCTGCGTGTCGCGGATATAGTCCAGCAATTGCCGGGTCGAGCCGTCCTTGCCCGCGGCCTTCTGGGCGGCCTCGGGCTGGCCTTGCAGAATCGGATGCAGGGCGGTGGCCAGTTCCTTGCCCAGCTCGACCCCCCATTGATCGAAGGAATTGAGCCCCAGGATCACGCCCTCGGCAAAGACCCGGTGTTCATAAAGCGCCACGATCTGGCCCAGCCGATAGGGCGTCAGCAGATCGTAAATCAAGGTGGTCGAGGGCCGGTTGCCCGGAAATGTCCGGTGATGGGCCAGGGTTTCGGCGCTTTGGCCGCTTAGCCCGGCGGCATGGGCCTCGGCCAGGGCAGTCTCATAGGAGCGGCCCAGCATCAGCGCCTCGGACTGGGCCAGGCAATTGGCCGCCAGCAGGCTGTGGTGATGGGCCAGATCGGGTTCATGCCCGCGCGCGCCCAGCAGGAATTCGCAGGGCACAACGGAAGTGCCCTGGTGGATCAACTGGTAAAAGGCGTGCTGGCCATTGGTGCCCGGCTCGCCCCAGACAACGGGGCCGCAGGGCGTTTGCAGGGCGCTGCCATCCATGGCGACGCGCTTGCCGTTGCTCTCCATTTCCAGCTGTTGCAGATAGGCGGGCAGGCGGGTCAGGCGCTGTTCATAGGGCAGCACGGCGCGGGTGGGATAACCGCAGATCTGGTGGTGCCAGATGCCCACCAGCGCCAGCAGCACGGGCAGGTTTTCAGCCAGCGGCGCGCTGCGAAAATGCGCATCCATTGATGCGCCGCCGGCCAGGAAAGCGTCAAAATCATCCGGCCCGATGGCCAGCATCAGGCCCAGCCCGATCGGCCCCCACATGGAATAGCGCCCGCCGACCCAATCCTCAAAGCCAAAGACACGTTCGGGCGGGATGCCGAATTCAGCGGTTTTTTCCGCGCTGGTGGACAGGGCCACGAATTGCGCGGCGGGCTGATCCACCGAACCCGCCATCCAGCGCCGCGCGGTATCGGCGTTCGTCATGGTTTCAACGGTGGTGAAGGTTTTCGAGGCCACGATCACCAGCGTGGTCTGCGGATCAAGCGGCGCCAGCACGTCATGCACATGCGCCCCATCCACATTGGACACGTAATGCACCCGCGGCCCGTCGCAATAAGGCGCCAGCGCCAGCGTGCCCATCACCGGCCCCAGGTCTGACCCGCCAATGCCGATATTAACCACATCGGTAATGGCGCCGCCGGGCGCGGTGAACCGCCCCTCGCGGACATCTGCGGCAAAGGCGGCCATGCGCGCGCGGGTGGCCAGGACTTCGGGCATCACATCGCTGCCATCCACCCGGATATGCGTCCCTTCGGGCGCGCGCAGGGCCGTATGCAGCACGGCGCGCCCTTCGGTTTCGTTGATTTTTTCGCCATGGAACATGGCGGCGCGTTTTTCGGCCAGGCCGGCAGTTTCGGCCAGCGTCAGCAGGGCGTCCAGAATGGCGGTGTCGATCGCGGTCTTGCTGAAATCGAACAGCATCCCGTCAAACGAGCTTGAGAACCGCGCCGCGCGGTCAGAATCCGCAGCGAAAAGCGCCGCAATATCCAAAGGGGCCGCCCTGTCGTGCAAGCGGCGCAATTTATCCCAATGTATCATCAAATCTTTAAACATGTTGGTTGAGGCCAAGCTATCTCAGGGGGGGCAGGGGAACAACAGGGGGCAGGGCAGGCGGGCCGAAATTTCCCGCGCAATGAGTGCGGATCAGGCAGGTGGGATAAGCGTCACCCGATACGAGAACGCCCGCGCCTGACCAGAGGGCAGCAGGATCGTGTTGGGGCGGTCCTCGATGGCGGGGCCATCGGTGGTGCGGGCGGCGGTGCCGTGCCAGGGCTCGATGCACAGGAACGGCGCGCCGGGTTTGCTCCACAGGGCCAGATCGGGCAGGTTTTCAAAGGTGAATTTCATCTGCGGACCCTGATCGGGCCCATAGGTCAGGCCGGGGATACCAGCATTGGGAAACAGCATGGCGTCGGCGTCAAACAGGCTCTGATCCAGCGTCAAACGGCCCTTTTCAAAGGGCGAGGGATGCCGCTGGGGCGGCAGCAGACCATCCGCGAGGCGGGCCATTTCAGGGGCTGCGGCTCCGTCCAGGGTCACGCGGTGGGGCTGGCCTGCCGCGCCGGGCAGAGGCCAGCGAAACGCCGGATGAAAGCCCAGGCCAAAGGGCAGGGGGGCCGGGCCGGTATTCGTTACGGTGGCGGTGACGGACAGGGCGGTGCCGTCCAGGCTGTGGGTCAGCTCTAGCCGGAAATCGCGGGGGTAGGCGGCGCGGATGGCCTCATCCGGCGTCAGAACATGAGTGCAGGCGGTCTGATCGGCGTGGATCAGGGTGAAACGGCTGCGCCGGGCGAATCCGTGCTGGCCCATGTCGGCGCTGTGATCGCCGACGCGGATGCGGTCCTCTGGCGCGCGGCCGACGATGGGAAACAGGATCGGCGCGCGCCCCGTCCAGTATTGCGCATCCCCATCCCACAGGTAATCGCGGCCGGCTGCGTCTTGCAGGCTTTGCATTTCGGCCCCCAGAGCGCTGACCGTCACCGACAGCTGGCCGTTCGAAATCTGGATCAGGTCGTCAGTCATAGGGGCATTCCCGGATCAGAGGCTTTTGGCCAGGCTATCGAAATCGCGCAACATTTTTATCAAATCGGCCATCTGATCCACCTGGATCATGTTCGGCCCGTCACAAGGCGCCATATCCGGATCCTGGTGGGTTTCTATAAACAGGCCCGACACGCCAACCGCACAGGCGGCGCGGGCCAGGGCGGCGACGAATTTACGCTCGCCCCCCGAACTGTTGCCGCGCCCGCCGGGCTGCTGCACCGAGTGCGTGGCGTCGAAAATCACCGGATAGCCGGTTTCGGCCATGGTGGGCAGGCCGCGGAAATCATTGACCAGCGTGTTATACCCGAACGAGGTGCCGCGCTCGCACAGCATGATCTGGGTATTGCCGGTGCTGGCGATTTTTTCGGCGACATTGCCCATTTCCCAAGGTGCCAGGAACTGGCCCTTCTTGACGTTGATCGGCTTGCCGGTCTGGCCGGCAGCGACCAGCAGATCGGTCTGGCGACACAGGAAGGCGGGGATTTGCAGGATGTCCACCACCTGCGCCACGGGGGCGCAATGGCTGGTTTCGTGCACATCGGTGATAACCGGGCAGCCGAAGGTGTCGCGCACCTCTTGCAGGATGCGCAGGCCTTCCTCCATGCCGATGCCGCGCGACGAGCCGATCGAGGAGCGGTTCGCCTTGTCATAGCTGGATTTATAGACAAAGCGCGTATTGCTGGCCGCGCAGGCCTTGGCGATCTTTTCGGCCATCATCAGGGCGTGGTCGCGCCCCTCCATCTGGCAGGGGCCGGTGATCAGGGCGATGGGATTGCTGCCGCCAAAGGGAATGTCGCCGACAGTGACTGTTTTCGTCTCTAATATGGCCATTATTGATCCTTCAGAACCGAGTTGATACGGGCGACATCCTCGGGGTTGTTCAGCTCCCAGAAGACCCGGCCGCGCCCTTCGACCTGCACGCAGGCCACGGTGTGGCCGTTTTCCAGGAACCGCAGCTGTTCCAGCCCCTCGCGTTTTTCCAGCGCGCCTTCGGGCCAGCCGGTATAGGCGCGCAGGGCGTCGGGGCGATAGGCATAGACGCCCACGTGGTGATAGACGGGGATGTCATCGGCGGGCACTTTATCGGGGTCGATATAGGGGATGACTTCCTTAGAGAAATACAGCCCGTGCCCGGCGCGGTTGAACACAGCCGTGGTGCCGCCCACGCGGCCAGCCTGGCGGTCCTCGATGAAATGGCCATAGGTCAGCGCGTCGCATTGCAGTACGGGCGTGGCCACCTGAGCGGCCGGATCGCGTTCCATGGCGGCGATCAGGTCCTCGATGAACCATTCGGGCGTCAGGGGCGCGTCGCCTTGTAGATTGACGATCAGATCGGCCTCTACCTCGCCCGCAGCCAGCGCCTCGGCGCAGCGGGCGGTGCCGTTTTCGGCCTCGGGCGAGGTCATGATCACGCTGGCGCCAAAGCCCTGCGCATGGTCGCGAATACGGTCATCATCGGTAACCACATGCACCTCGGCCACGCCTTGGACGCGTTGCGCGGCCTCCCAGCTGAGGCGGATCAGGGATTTCTTCTCGCCCGAGGGCAGGGTCAGCTCGGCCAGCGGTTTGCCCGGATAACGGGTCGAGGCATAGCGGGCAGGGATCAGGATCACGGTTTTCATCAGGAACCTTTCAGACAACGCCCGCGCGCAGCAGGTCATGCAGATGCAGGATGCCCACGGGGGCGTTGGTGTCATCGACCACAAAGAGCGTGGTGATCTTGCGTTCATTCATCAGCGCCAAAGCCTGCGCGGCCAGCAGGCTGGGGGCCACGGTGACGGGGTGCATCGTGGCCACATCGCCAGCGGTGCTGTCCATCAGATGCGCCATGTTGCGCCGCAAATCCCCATCCGAGACGATCCCGACCAGCGCGCCGCCCTCCAGCACGCCGACGGTGCCAAACCCCTTGGAGGTCATCTCGATCAGCGCCTCTGGCATGGGGGTATTGGCCTCAACCAGCGGCAGGGCATCGGCCCCGTGCATCAATTGCGCCACGGTGGACAGCTGCGCGCCCAGCTTGCCGCCCGGATGGAAGGTGCGGAACTGATCGGGCTGGAAATTGCGCTGCTCCATCAGGGCCACGGCCAGCGCATCGCCAAGCGCCAGCGCCAGCGTGGTGGATGTGGTGGGGGCCATGCCCATCGGGCAGGCCTCGGGGGCGGGGGGCAGCAGCAGCTGGTAATCGGCCGCCTGCATCAGGGTGCTGCCCGCGCGCGAGGAAATGGCCACCAGCGGAATGGAAAATCGGCGGGTATGGGCCAGGATGTCGCCCAGTTCCTGGGTTTCGCCACTGTTCGAAATCAGGATGCAGATGTCATCAGGCGTGATCATGCCCAGATCGCCGTGGCTGGCCTCGGAGGCATGCACGAAAAACGAGGGCGTCCCGGTCGAGGCAAAAGTGGCCGAGATCTTGCGCCCCACATGCCCCGATTTGCCGATGCCGGCGACGATCACGCGGCCGCTGGTGCCCAGGATCAGGCGGATCACAGCGGCGAAATCGGCGGGCAGGTGGCTGGCCAGCAGGGCCAGGGCCTCGGATTCGGTGGTCAGAACGCGGGCGGCTGTGGCCTCGATCGTTTCGTCAGAAAGGCGATGATTGTCCATGGCTTTGCATGTGTCACAGGACAGCGCACCGTTCAACAGATATCCCGCGCCGCCCTGCGCGGGAAAACGCCGTTGAAACGAGGGGGGCAAACCTCGTATGAGGGCCGTCAGAGACGGGGTTTGGCCAGATGAGCAACGCAGAGCAGAGTGAATGGGGAAACGCAGGCCGCCTGGTGGCCGTGGTGGTCACCCATAACCGCCTGGATAAGCTGAAGGCGACGCTGGCGCGCCTGCTGGCGCAGCCCCGCCCCCTGCTACAGGCCGTGGTGGTGGTGGATAATGTCAGCACCGATGGCACGGGCGATTGGCTGGCCGCGCAGGACGATCCGCGGCTGGTGGTGCAAACCAGCGCGGGCAATATCGGCGGGGCGGGCGGCTTTGAAAACGGGATGAAACTGGCGGTGCAGCGGTTCGATCCCGACTGGCTGGTGGTGATGGATGACGATGCGCGCCCGGAACCGGATGCCTTTGCGGCCTTCCACGATCTGGCGCCCATCCAGTGGGACGGGATCGCGGCCGCGGTCTATTTCCCCGATGGGCAGATCTGCGAGATGAACCGCCCCTCGCGCAACCCGTTCTGGCATGGGCGCGAGTTTCTGCGCACGATGTTTGGCGGCGGGCGCAGCGGGTTTCACCTGGATCCCAGCGCCTATGAGGGGCCGGCGCGCGCGATTGATGTGACCTCGTTCGTGGGGTTTTTCATCAGCCGGGCGGGGGTGCAGCGGATCGGATACCCCGATGGCGGGCTGTTCCTGTATGGCGATGACGGGCTTTATACGCTGGGTCTGCGCAAGGCAGGCGGCGCGATTGGCTTTGAACCCTCGGTGCGGTTCGAACATGACTGTTCCACCTTTGGCACCCATACGCAGCGCGGCCGGTTCGTGCCCCTGTGGAAGGTCTATTTCTATCACCGCAACCTGCTGCTGCTGTATAAAATGGCGGCGGGCTGGCTGTTCTGGCCGGCGCTGATGGTGATCTTGCCCAAATGGCTGCTCAAGGCGCGGGCGCATCGGGGCGAGCGCCGCGCGTTCCTGTCCTTGCTGGGCCTTGCGGTGCTGGACGGGCTGCGCGGGGATACCACGCGCGGGCTGGACGAAATCCAGGCCCGCGCGCAAAGGGCTGACACGGCGCGTTGATCACTTCTGCAAGATCGTCCGGTGGTGCCGCCGCATCAGCAGCAGCCCAAGCAGCAACAGGGCCATGCTGACCCCCAGAACGTATTCGGGCGACACATATTGCGCGTTGTACATCGGGTAGAACCCTTGCCGCATCATGCCAACCACATGCACCAGCGGGTTCCACCACAGATAGGTCTGGGCCCCCGGGGGCAGACCATCGAAGACAAAGAACACGCAAGACGCCAGAAACAGCGGCCGGGTGGCAATGGACCAGATCATCTCCCAGGTGGGAAACAGCCCGATCAGCGCGCAATTGAGCGTCCCGATCGCCAGCCCCAGCAACATGGTCAGAGCCATGGATCCGACGATCGGCATGATCTCCACCACGGTGCGCGTATCGGTGACCAGGATCAGCCCGCTCAGAAGCAGATAGGTGACCAGCGTATTGGTCAGCGCATTCAGCAGGAACCGGGCCAGGACGGCATCAATCCAACTGATGGCGGGATAGGCCAGCAGCGGCTTGGAGAAGTTGATCGCCTTGGCGACCTGGTTCCCCAGCGAGACATACATGTTGAACGGCAGAAAGCCGGTTGCATAGAACAGCAGAAAGCTGTTGCCCAGCGGGGGCGAGCGGATGATCAGGGAAAAACCGGCCCCCAGAATCAGGATGCCTCCCAGCGGTTCCAGGATCGCCCAGAGGTACCCGCCCGGTGTCCGCCCATAGCGCGTGGACATTTCGCGTAATATCAAGGCAGCGATGGCCCGGAAGGGGGCAAAGCTGCGGTGCTGGCCAGGCGGGCTTGGTGTCTGAGGGGACGAAGGCAGCGATGCCATGGCAGGTTTCCTATACTGGTCAATGCATTTGGGTTTATGTAGACAGACATTAAGGTATTCAAAACGCTTCCGGTAGGAGCATCTTTTTCATGAGCGATAATTCCCAGACCCCGGCCGCCACCCCGGCTCCTGATCAGGCAGGGCAGGGGGCAAACAAGGGCGGTGGACAGCAAACCGTCGTGCGTATCAAGCCGATGGCCGGCCCCGCCAAGATGCGCAAACGGCACGGCCGGCTGATTCTGAGCTTTGCGCTGATGGTGCTGCTGCCCTTTGTGGTGACCGTGTCCTACCTGTGGCTGATCGCCGAAGATCAGTACAGTTCGACCACCGGCTTTACCGTGCGCCAGGACGAGGGCAATGCGGCCTCGGATCTGCTGGGGGGGCTGACGCAATTTGCCGGGGGCAGTACCTCGGGGGATAGTGATATCCTGTATGAATTCATCCAGAGCCTGGAAATCGTCAAGAACGTGAATGCAGCCCTGGATCTGCGCAGCCATTACGAAGCGCACTGGGACACCGATCCGGTTTTCGCGCTGCAGCCGGGCTCGAGCGCCGAGGATCTGCTGGGCTATTGGCAGCGCATCGTGCGGCTGTCGTATGACCAGGGCACAGGGCTGATTGAGGTTCGGGTGCTGGCCTATTCGGGCGACATGGCCCAGAAGATTGCGTCGGAAATCGTGGCGCAGAGCCAGGAAATGATCAACGAGCTGAACGATCAGGCCCGAGGGGATGCGCTGCGCTATGCTCAGCAGGATCTGCAAGAGGCCCTGGACCGGCTGAAAACCGCCCGCGAGGCGCTGACGCAATTCCGCTCGCGCACCCAGATCGTGGACCCCGAGGCCGATTTGCAGGGCCGGATGGGGGTGATGAACAACCTTCAGCAGCAACTGGCCGAGGCCCTGATCGAACATGATCTTCTGTTGCAGACCACCTCGGGGAATGACCCGCGTCTGGCGCAGGCCAAACGGCGGATCGAGGTGATTCAGGATCGTATCCGCATCGAACGCGAAACCTTTGTCAGCGAAAACACAGATACCGGCGCCGTGGGCGAGGATTACCCCAAGCTGATCGCCGAATTCGAGGCGCTGACCGTGGACCGCCAATATGCCGAGGAAAGCTATCGCGCCGCCCTGTCCGCGCTGGAACTGGCCCGCGCCAAGGCCGATCGGCAAAGCCGGTATCTGGCCACCTATGTGCGCCCGACCCTGCCCGAAACCTCGGAGTTTCCGCGCCGTTTCGTGCTGTCGGGGCTGGCCTTGCTGTTCCTGACCTTGTTCTGGTCGATCCTGGCGCTGATCTACTACAGCATTCGCGACCGTAGCTGAGGCCGCCATGATCCGGTTTGAGAACCTGACCAAGAGCTTCATGGTGCGCGGCCAGCGCAAGGTGGTGATCGACAATCTGGATCTGACCCTGCCCACGGGCAAATCGCTGGCTTTGCTGGGGCGCAACGGGGCGGGGAAATCCACCTTGCTGGAGATCATCGCCGGCACCATGCCCCCCGATAGCGGGCGGGTGGTCTCGGACGGGTCGATCTCCTGGCCGGTCGGGTTTGGCGGCTCGTTTCACCGCGAATTGACCGGCGCGCAGAACGTGCGTTTCATTGCCCGCATCTATGGCGTGGACACCGAAGAGCTGATCGAGTTCGTGCGCGACTTCGCCGGGTTGGGCCCGCATTTTCACATGCCCCTGCGCAGCTATTCCTCGGGGATGAAATCGCGCCTGGCCTTTGGCACCTCGATGGGAATCCGGTTTGACACCTATCTGGTGGACGAGGTCACGGCCGTGGGCGACGCGGCCTTCAAACGCAAAAGCCGCGCGGTCTTTATCGAGCGCATGCGCGAGTCCAGCGCGGTTCTGGTCAATCACGATATGGGCCAGCTGCGTGATTTCTGCGATGCGGGGATCGTTCTGGACAAAGGAAGCATCCAGTATTTCGACGACCTGGAAGAGGCGATCGCCGTCCACCAGGCAAACATGAGACGCGCGAAATGACCCGCGTGGGGGTGATCGGCGCGGGGGCCTTCGGGACCGCATTGGCCCTGGCGCAGGCCGTGCGCGGTGCGCCGGTGGTGCTGTGGGGGCGTGATCCCGCGGCGATGGCCGCCATGCATGCCACACGGACAGCGCCCGCCTTGCCTGTCGTGCCGCTGCCGTCCGAGATCCTGGTCACGCCCGATCTGGGTGCCGTGGCGGGCTGCGAGGTGATCCTGTTGTCGATCCCCACTCAGGCGCTGCGCGGGTTTCTGACCGATCATGGCGCGGGGCTGGGCGCTGCGGTTCTGGTGGCCTGTTGCAAAGGCGTTGAGCGCGGCACCGGCCTGCTGCCCACGCAGATCATCGCGGATGTGCTGCCCGGCGTGCGCACCGCCGTGCTGACCGGGCCCAGCTTTGCCGATGACATCGCGCGGGGCAAACCCACGGCGCTAACGCTGGCCACCGATTTGCCGGATGGCGCGGCGTTGCAGGAACAGCTGTCCACGCCCGCATTTCGGCTCTATCTCAGCGATGATCCGGTGGGGGCGCAGCTGGGAGGCGCGCTGAAAAACGTGATCGCTCTGGCCGCGGGGATGGTGATCGGCGCGGATCTGGGCGAAAGCGCGCGCGCGGCGCTGATGACGCGCGGCTTTGCGGAAATCACCCGCCTGGCCGCCGCGCAGGGCGCTCATCCCGAAACCTTGCTGGGCCTGTCGGGCTTTGGCGATCTGATCCTGACCTGTTCCTCGGAAAAATCGCGCAACTTCAGCCATGGCATCCGCGTCGCCCGCGGCGAGGCGGACACAGGCGGCAAAACCGTCGAGGGCGTGATGACCGCCCATGCCGTCAGCGAGCAGGGCGCGGATATGGACCTGCCGGTGATCCACATGGTTTCGGCCCTGCTAAAGGGGCAGGTGTCGCTGGCTCAGGCCATGGACGCGCTGCTGCAACGCCCGCTGAAATCGGAACGGTAAACCTTGATTTGATCAGGACCGTGGCTAAGCTGATCCTGACGTGTTTTCAGGAGATTTTTCATGATCAGAGCATTTGCCGTGATTGCCGCGCTGTATCTGGGGCCATGTCTGGGGCTGAGCGCCGGGGCCGCACAGGCGGGTGAGTTCCGCATTGGCTTTGACTGGTCCGGGCTGAAACTGTGTACCAGCGGGCGGCCCAACACGGTGGCCAATCCGGTCTTTACCGTCAAAGACCTGCCAGCGGGCACCAAGTTCATTCAGTTCCGCTTGGTCGATCTGGATGTGCCGGGGTACAATCATGGCGGCGGCGTGGTCGCGATTTCCAAGGATGGGAAAATCCCGCGCGGGGCTTTCAAATATCAAAGCCCCTGCCCGCCCAACGGGGCGCATACCTATGAATGGACTGCCACTGCCAAGACAAAGAAAGGCTTTGGCGGGCAGAAACTGGGCGTGGCCAAGGCGCGGCGGAAATATCCTCAATAGGCTCTGATTTCGACCCTATATAGGCTAAACCCCGACCAAGAGGCCGGGGTTTGCTTTGGCTTATTCCTCGCCGGGCAGGATGCGTACGGCGCCTTTGGCGGCCGAGGATGCAAAGGCGGCATAGGCCTTCAGTGCCTTCGATACCGCGCGCGGACGCGGGGCGGCCGGGCCCCAGGGCAGGGGGCCCTTGGCGGCGCGGCGGGCCTCTAGCGTGGCGTCATCCACGGCCAGGTTGATGCTGCGGTTCGGGATGTCAATCTCGATCATATCCCCGGTTTCCACCAGCGCGATCGCCCCGCCCTCGGCGGCCTCGGGCGAAGCATGGCCGATCGACAGGCCCGAGGTGCCCCCCGAGAACCGCCCATCTGTCAGCAGCGCGCAGGATTTGCCCAGGCCCTTGGATTTCAGATAAGACGTCGGATACAGCATTTCCTGCATCCCCGGACCGCCCTGCGGGCCCTCATAGCGGATGATCACCACCTCGCCCTCGGTCACTTTGCCGGTCAGGATGCCGCTGACCGCATCGTCCTGGGATTCGAACACCTTGGCAGGGCCGGAAAACTTCAGGATCGAGGCATCCACCCCGGAGGTTTTCACGATACACCCGTCCAGCGCGATATTGCCGAACAGCACGGCCAGACCGCCATCCTGGCTGAAGGCGTGTTCCTTGGCGCGGATCACGCCGCCTTCACGGTCGGTATCCAGTTCCTTATAGCGGTTCTGGGTCGAAAACGCCTGCGTGGTGCGCACGCCGCCGGGGGCGGCCTTGAACAGTTGCTCGGCCTCGGGGTTATTGGCGACCTTGATGTCCCATTTGGCGATGGCCTCGCCCATGGTGCTGGAATGGACGGTGCTGACCTCATCGTTCAGCAGGCCGGCGCGGCTGAGCTCCCCAAGGATCGAGAAGATGCCGCCAGCGCGGTGCACGTCCTCCATATGGACGTTGTGGATGTTGGGCGCGACCTTGCACAGGCAGGGCACCTGACGCGACAGGCGGTCCATGTCGGTCATGGTGAAGTTGACCTTGCCCTCATAGGCGATGGCCAGAAGGTGCAGCACGGTGTTGGTGGACCCGCCCATGGCGATGTCCAGCGACATGGCGTTTTCAAAGGCTGCAAAGGTGGCGATCTCGCGCGGGAGCAGGCCTTTTTCCTCGCCCTCATAATGGCGCTTGGTGATGTCCACGATGCGGCGCCCGGCCTCAAGGAACAGGTTCTTGCGATCCGCGTGGGTGGCCAGGGTCGAGCCATTGCCCGGCAGCGCCAGCCCCAGCGCCTCGGCCAGGCAGTTCATGGAATTGGCGGTGAACATGCCCGAGCAGGACCCACAGGTGGGGCAGGCGTTTTCCTCGATATGCTGGACCTGTTCGTCGGTGAATTTATCGTCGGCTGCGGCCACCATGGCATCCACCAGGTCGATCTTGGTCATCTCCAGATCAGCGATGTCGATCTTGCCGGCCTCCATCGGCCCGCCCGACACGAAGATCACCGGAATGTTCAGGCGCATGGCGGCCATCATCATGCCCGGCGTGATCTTATCGCAGTTGGAGATACAGACCATCGCATCGGCGCAATGCGCGTTGACCATATATTCCACGCTATCGGCGATCACCTCGCGCGAGGGCAGCGAATACAGCATCCCGTCATGGCCCATGGCGATGCCATCATCCACGGCGATGGTGTTGAACTCCTTGGCGACACCGCCGGCGTTTTCAATCTCGCGCGCGACCATCTGGCCCAGGTCTTTCAGGTGGACGTGACCGGGCACAAACTGCGTGAATGAATTCACCACCGCGATGATCGGCTTGCCGAAATCGCTGTCAGTCATGCCGGTGGCGCGCCAAAGGCCGCGGGCCCCTGCCATGTTACGGCCATGGGTGGAACGCCGGGAACGGTAATGCGGCATTTTCTCTTCCTTCAAGCTGCTGGCGGCGCGGCGCCGTTTCAGGCGTTAGGCATAGCCCAGATGCCGTCGGAGGGACAATGGCGAAGCGTCATTGGCGATGAAAAACGCCTTCTTGGGGCATTTGAACAGCGCCTTTCGAATTTTTTGCACGGCAGGCTCAGAAACTTGCGGTCTACACGGCAAGAGCACTGGATTATCCGAAAGAGGTATGGAATTGAAACACCGAGATTTCGAACGTATTAAAACATTGGGTCCTTGAAGATTTTTGGGAAAGGGTGGATTTGTGACGACTGCCGAAAAAGCGCAATTGCATCTTGTCTTGCAGCCTCTTGTCGCCGCCGATCGTGATCAGGTCGCGGCTTTTTTGACGCAGGTGTTGGACAAGACAGAGTGCGTGTTGCATCCCGATGTGCCGACTGCTTTGGCAGCGCGAGAGACGGGGCGTGTCTTGGTGCTCGTTGAAACCCCTATGCGTGAACTGGCCCGGCGGATGGCGGGCGGTGTCTTGCCGGCGCAGGCGCTGGCGGATTGGACCGCGCGGACCGATGTGTTGCTGGCGGCGTGCCGCAAGGACCGGCGCCATGTGCGGCTGATGACCTGGGATTCCCTGTTGGCAGGAGACCGCGCCAGCCTGGACATGCTGGCCGAAATGGTCGCGCAACCTGTGCCCGACACGATTGAGGGAATGCCCGAAGAGGGCGCGCCCGATGCCTGCCTGCAAGTGCTGGCCGGGGTGTTCCTGCAAGGCAGCGACGCGCCCGCGCGGCACCAGATCGAAGGGCTGCTGGCCGGTCCCGGAATGGAAATCGGGCCGGCATTGGTGGCTCAGGCCGTGCAGCGCAGCCTGGCCCAGGATCAGGCGGTGGCCGATCTGAACAAGCAGCTGGGCACGGCCGCGCAAGAAAGCGCCATCCTGCGTCAGGGCCTGAAGGAAATGCAAGAGCAGCTGACGGCCCAAGAGACCCGCGCCGCGCAGGACAACGCCGCCCTGACCAAGCAGACCAGGGCCGAGCTGGACGGAATGGGCGGGCAGCTTCAGCGTCTGACCGCCGAGCGCGATCTGTTGCAGGAAAGCCTGAGAGACATGTCCGCCCGCGTGCAGGGCATGCTGGAGGGCGACGCCAAGCTCCAGGCGGAACGCACGGCCTCTTTGGAACAGCAATTGACCAGCCTGCGGTCAGAGCGCGATCTGCTGACGAAAACGCTGTCGGACCTGCGCAGCCAGATGAATCAGGACGACCTGGCCCGCGCCGAGAAAGAGCGGCCCGTGCGCGAGGCGCTTGAGGCGCGGGTGATGAGCCTGGAAAACGAACGCAAACTGCTGCGCATCAGCCTGGCAGATCTTGAGGCGCAGAGCGGGACACTGGAAATGCAGCTGTCCGAACGCGAGGACCAGCTCTCTCGCAAGGGGCCGAGCGAGGAGCAGCTTGCGGCCGTGGCAAAAGAGCGAGACCTGCTGCAGGCAAGCCTGGCGCAGGCAGAGGCTCAGAAAAACACGCTAAACGAACGCGTCATGAGCCAGGGGCGGCAGATTCAGGATATGGAGGCGCAGCTGGTTGCCCTTTCGGATGTGACGGTCGAGCGGGATCTTCTGCGCGAGAGCCTGGATGGCCAGCGCCAGGAAGTGGCTGTGTCTCAGGAAGATTTCCGCCGCGCCGAAGACAGGTTGCTGGAAATGCAGATGGTGCAATCGTCGAACGAGGCCCTGTCCCGGCAAGCGGAACGAGCCGAGCAAGATCGCCTGCTGAGCGCCTCGGCGCTGGGGGCGGTGCTGCTGGACGATAGCTTGCGGATGCGTGACCTGCAGGGGCAGCTGGATCAGACCTGGGGCAAGTTGAGCCAGACCAAAACCATGCTGGACGCAACCGAACAGGCGCTGGAACAGCAAAAACAGGCCCGCGAAGCCTCGGAGGCCGAACATGGCCGTCAGAGCGCCGAAACCCAGGCCGTTCTGCAGGAGCGTGAAGCCTATATCGCCCATCTGACGGCGGAACTGGACAAGATTTACGGCTCGAAATCCTGGCGCGTCACGGCTCCGATGCGTTCGGCTCGTTCGAAATTGAGCAAGAATAAACCCTGATCGGGGCGGCCTTTTGCAGATGCACCCAGCCATGGACCCTTTTGCCGGTGGGCCTGCGCCAGACCGGCCCCGTTTGTTCGTCGATGTGCAGCATGGGCTGTGCAACCGGCTGCGGGCGCTGGTGTCAGGGGCCGCGATTGCCGCGCGCACAGGGCGGCAGCTGGTTGTGATCTGGGTGCCCGATCACCATTGCGAGGCGCGGATCGGGGATGTGTTGCGCTATCCCGGCATGGTCATCGAGGAGCGCGACACGGCCTGGCGCCTTCAGGCGCGCAGCGCGCGGGTCTATAATTACCTTGAGATCGAGCCGGGATCCCGGTTCCAGGAACCGATCCTGACCGAGGGGGACGACTGGCCCGGCGCGGATGTCTATGTGCGTTCGGCCTATACGCTCAACAGTCCGCACAGAACCGACGCGGATGAGCAGTATTTCCTGCGCAGGCTTGTGCCGTCCCTGCCGGTTCTGGAGTTGGTGGATCAGGTCCCGCACCCGTCCTCGGTGGCGGTGCATATCCGTATGGCCACCGGGCAGGACTATGATCACCTGAGCTTTGAATCCCCGCAAAACTGGCCTGAAAACCGGCACCAGGAACTGACAGAATGGCGCGCCAAAAGCCATGTGTCGCATTTTATCGCGCGGCTGGATCAACTGGTTGAGGCCGGCCAGGCCGACAGCATTTTCGTGGCCACCGACCTGGAGCAGACCTATGCCCTGCTGACCGAGCGCTATGGCGCGCGGCTGCGGTTCCTGAAACGGGATCGGTTCGATCGCTCGGCCCGGCAGATTCAATACGCGTTTGCCGATCTGTTGCTGCTGACCGCCGCGCCGCTGTTTCTGGGCAGCACCTGGAGCTCGTTTTCCGATGTCGCCCAACGCCTGGCCCGCCCCGGACGGCGGTTCGAGCGCAGCGGCCATGAGTTCTGATCTGAGTTCTGATCCGGGGCTTCACTAGGCAGATCGGCAATGAAGCGCCCGAAGAAGGTGCGATCCGTTCACGACTGCAATGCTGTGCTGCAGAAAGGCTTGAGGAAAATAGGCGGACCTGATAGCTGATTTCTCAGCATAATCTATTCTCTTGCACACACGATTTAGACCAATCTCTAGGACCATACATGTCGTATACCGTGTTTATTACTACCCCTTGTTTGGATAGTATCTCGACCATTGATCGCACCATTTTGAGCGTTGCTACCCAGGCGGGAGATTTCTTTATCCGGTATCATATCCAGGATGGCGGATCGACCGATGGCACCCTGGACCGGCTGCTTTGGTGGCAGCGCCGCCTGGCCTCGGAAGGGTTCCCGATTCAGTGTCTGGGCATTCAGTTCACGTTTGATTCGTCCCCCGACAAGGGGATGTATGATGCGCTGTGCAAAGGATTCGACGCCATGCGCATCCCGGCCAACAGCTTCATGACCTGGATCAACGCCGACGATATGCTGGCGCAGGGGGCGTTGGCCTTTGTCATCAATGTCGAACGCCAGTTCACACCGCAACAAGTGTCCTGGATTGGTGGGGCGACGTCGGTGATCCGGGATGACACGCCGTTGCTGATGTCTGACAACCCGATCCCCAAGGCCGCGATCAAGGCGGGGCTGTGCGACGGGGTGCATTGGAATTTCCTGCAGCAAGAGGGCACATTCTTCCGCCGCTGGCTGTGGGCCTCGATCAAGCCTGATCAGACCATCCGGCCGATGAAACTGGCGGGCGACTGGAACCTGTGGCGCCTGTTTGCCGAGCGGTCCTCGTTGGTGCAGTCTAAATTCGTTCTGGGCAGTTTCCGCATCCAGGAGGGACAGCTTTCGGCCCGCCTGCGGGAAAAATACATGGCCGAGATCGACAGCGTTATCCCCGAGAAAACGCGCAAGGAAAGCCTGAAGACCCTGGGGGCCAATGCGGCCGTCATCCGCCGTGTTTTTGCCACGCGCTATGGAGATGGGCGCCTGTCCATCATCGAGGAAGATCGCGGTGGTATGCTAGAGCATAACCATATGCGGGTATTCGACAGTAAACCCAAGAAAGTGGTCCGGCTGAAAGGGCCCCGGACGGTCGCAGAGGGTGTCATCCCGACCGAGACGGCCAAGCCGCTGGAAGAGATCATCTCGTTCAAGGACAATATCCTGGCCTATGATCACGACTGGCAGTTCCCGGCCGTGACCGAGCAGCACGCCTATCACCAGCTGCGGGATCTGGGCGCGGTGCCCGATGGGGTTGTGTATGTGGCCTATCCCTGGGCCAACCTGATCGACAAGCTGCAGACCAATGCCTTTGATGCCCATGTGCATATGGCCGGTTTCCAGCATTTTTGCCGCCAGTTGCCGGCGGGCAGCAAACGGGTGACGGTGTGTCAGCACATCAAGATGAAAGATTTCATGTACCTGTTCGAAGAGGCTGGGATCGAGCACATCTTCTGGACGCATGCCACGCAGGATGACCGGGATCAGACCACCTCGGGGATCTCGTTGGAGCCCTTCCCGCTGTATCCGGTGCAGGTGACCGCGGAAACCGATGCCGATGCCTCGGCCAAGCGCCCGCATCTGTTCTCGTTTATCGGGGCAAAGTCGAACCAGTATTACCTGACCAATTCGCGTGAGCTGATTCTGGATCTGCTCAAGGATCACCCGCGCGGCATGATCATCGGGCGCGACAGCTGGCATTATAACAAGGTCGTCTACGAACATCAGATTCTGAAGACCGACAAGAAAGACGAGAAGAAAGACGAACTGGTGAACCAGTCCGCCTCGGATCAGTTCAAGGAATCGCTGGCGCAGAGCATCTTCTCGCTGTGTCCGGCCGGGTCGGGGCCGAACTCGATCCGCCTGTGGGAATCCCTGGGCGCCGGATCCATCCCGGTCATCCTGGCCGATACCTATGCCACGCCCGGCAACCAGGCGCTGTGGCAAGAGGCGGCGGTCTTCTGCAAGGAAACCCCCGAGGCCATCAAAGCGCTGCCTGCCCGTCTGGAAGCCATCGCCAAGGACCCGGCCAACCTGGCCAAGATGCGCCATGCGATGCGCCAGCTGTGGATTCTCTATGGGCCGCATTCCTTCGTGTATGATGTGCAGGTCTTGATGCTGAAACTGGCCGGTCAGGCCGAGGGCCTGTCCCCCGAGGGCGTCGCGCTGAAAAATGGGCAGGCCCTGCCGCCGCTGCGCGAGCGTCTGCTGGGGCGGGTGCCGCCCGGTGGGGCGCCGTCGGCTCCGGATGCGCAATTCCTACTGCGGACCTGTAGCAGCGATCTGCTTCTGGACGGGGCCGATGTCCTGCCCGAACTGAGCGATGACACCCCGCTGGGCCAGGTCGTGATCCTCTCGCAAGAGGTTCTGGGCCGCGATCACCCGGTGGTGCAGCATTACCAACGCGTCGTCAGCCATGTCCGCGCCGAGGCCAGCACAAAGCCCAAGCCAATCGAGGCCGCGCCGATGGTCAATGGCGGCAAGGGCCCCAAGATCTGTCTGTTCGGCCGCCATTCGAACCGCACCCCGCTCAGCTATGCGCCGTTCCAGCGCGTGGCCGGGGACCGGATTACGCTGGTCGATGACATGATGCAGGCCGATATGGTGATGACCGGGTTCAACCTGGACATCCGCGAAAACGCCGAAAGCTTTGAGAAACTGGCCAAGGAACGCGCCGATACCAAGGTTGTCGTCATCTCTGAGGAACCGCTGTGGGACAGCACCTGGTCGGGGGGCTTTGTCGGCCGGAACCGCAAGGCCAAATGCGGCGAGACCGACCTGGCTTATACGTTTCTCAATCACAGCAACTCGACGATTTTCGACTTCGAGAAGATCCCGTATTTCCTGCTGACCAGTGAAGATTTCCTGGCGCGCTATGGTCTGCTGATCTCGCGTCATAGCGACATCACACCGGCCAACCTGCTGAAACATTGGGAGAAAGCCGCCATTCCCGCCGCCTTCTATGCCGAGGTGCGCGATGGCGAGAATTACGCCAAGGCCTTCCCCGAACACGGGGTTTATGGGCTGAGCACCTATCGCACTCAGGTGGCCCGCAAAGTCGGAGCCAAAGGTACGCTGCGCGAGGGCAAGGGCTGGCGGACCGACGCTAAGCGCCAGGCGCTGCCCGATTGGCACCTGGACAAGCTGGCCGCGTTGGACATGCGGGTACGGGTGGCCTCATCCTTTGAGAACACCCACCAGAAGAGCTATATCTCGGAGAAAATCTTCGATGCTTTCGTGGTGGGCGGCATTCCGACCTATTACGCTGACAAGGAGCACCAGGTGCTGACCCTGGTCCCTGAGACCAGCATGATCAACACGTTCGGCCTGTCCGCCGAAGAGGCCGCCAAAAAGATCGAGACCTTCAAGCCGGACGCGGAGTTTGCCAAAAGCTGGCTGGAAACCGCCCGGTCGCTGCAGGCCACCTTTACGGATGAAGCGGCCGTCGTGCGCGAACGTCAGCGCGTGGTGGACACGATCATGGACGAGCTGGAGAAGCTCTGATCCCACTGGAACCACTGAAAATGCACAAAGCCGGCCCCGCAAAGGGCCGGCTTTGATCGTTTCGGAATGGATGCAGGCGGTCAGTCTGATCCGAACAGATCGCGGGTAAAGATCTTTGCGGCGACATCTTCCAGATCGGGGTGTTGCCGGTTGGCGATGATCACGTCGCATTCGTCCTTGAACCCGTCCAGATCATGGGTCACGCGCGAGCCATAGAAGCTCTCTTCGGCCATGGCGGGCTCATAGACGATGATCTCGATCCCCTTGGCCTTCAGGCGTTTCATCACCCCCTGGATCGAGCTTTGGCGGAAGTTGTCCGAGCCTTGCTTCATCACCAGGCGAAAAATGCCCACGCGTTCGGGTTTGCGCGCCAGGATCTGCTCCGAGATGAAATCCTTGCGGGTGCGGTTGGCCTCGACGATGGCCTTGATCAGGTTCTGCGGCACCTCGGAGTAGTTGGCCAGCAGCTGCTTGGTGTCCTTGGGCAGGCAATAGCCGCCATAGCCGAACGAGGGGTTGTTGTAATGGTTGCCGATCCGCGGATCCAGGCTCACGCCTTCGATCACCTGACGGCTGTCCAGACCATGCGCCAGGGCGTAGCTGTCCAGTTCGTTGAAAAACGCCACGCGCATGGCCAGGTAGGTGTTGGCAAAGAGCTTGATCGCCTCGGCCTCGGAGGCATCGGTGAACAGGACCTCAATGTCCTGGGCAATGGCGCCCTGGCGCAGCAGATCGGCAAAGACGCGGGCGCGCTGGGATTGCTCGCCTACGATGATCCGGCTGGGATGCAGGTTGTCATAAAGCGCCCGGCCCTCGCGCAGGAATTCAGGGCTGAAGATCACCTGATCGGTGTTCAGCTGTTTGCACAGCGATTGGGTATAGCCCACCGGGATCGTGGATTTGATCACGATCGTGGCGGTGGGGTTCAGCGCGATGGCCTTCTCGATCACCGCTTCGACACTGGAGGTGTCGAAGAAGTTGGTTTCAGGGTCATAGTTGGTGGGCGTGGCGACGATAATGTAATCGGCCCCGTCAAAGGCCACGGCCGGATCGGTGGTGGCCGTCAGGTCCAGCGTCTTCTCGGCCAGGTAGACCTCCAGCTCGGCATCCACGATTGGGCTTTGGCGCTGGTTCAGCTTGGCCACACGGTCCTCGCTGATATCCAGTGCGCAGACAGTGTTATGTTGGGCCAGCAGAACGGCATTGGACAGGCCGACATAGCCGATCCCGGCAACGGCGATTTTCATAGCAGACATGGATAGTTTCCTGTGTCGTGAAAGTTCAGGGCGCGGCGTTAGCTGCGCGCATAGACGTCTTCGTAGCGGATGATGTCGTCTTCACCCAGATACGAGCCGGTTTGCACTTCGATCAGGACCATCGGCACCTTGCCGGGGTTTTCCATGCGGTGCACGGCGCCCAGCGGGATATAGACCGACTGGTTTTCCGTCACCAGTTTCACGGTTTCATCCACGGTGACCTTGGCCGTGCCCTCGACCACGATCCAATGTTCGGAGCGGTGATGGTGCGATTGCAGCGACAGTGACGCGCCAGGGGTCACAACGATGCGTTTCACCTGAAAACGTCCGCCCACGACCAGGCTTTCGTACCAGCCCCAGGGGCGGTAATCGCGCGGCAGCTGCACGGCCTGGCTGGCGCCCTTGGCCTTCAGCGCGGCCACGGCATCCTTGACCCGTTGGGCCTGATCCTTGGGGGCCACCATGACCGCATCGCCCATGGCAACGACCATCATGTTGTCCAGCCCGATGCCCACGACCTGCTGACCGGGGGTTTCCGAGCGCAGCAGCGTATCGGTGCAATCAATCGCGGTGGCCTCGGCCGAGCAGGCATTGCCGGCGTCATCCTGCGCGCTTTCCATCCAGACGGCATCCCAGCCGCCCAGATCCGACCAGCCCGCACCATAGGGCATCACGGCCAGATTGTCGGCTTTTTCCATGATCGCATAGTCGATCGAGATGTCTTCGGCCTGGGCCCAGGCGCCCGGGTCCAGACGGGTAAAGCCCAGATCCGCGTCGGCCTTGTCCAGCGAGGCGGCAACCGCGTCGACCAGGGCGGGCGCGTGGGTGCGATAGGCGGCAATCACGGCCTTCGCGGTGAACAGGAAAATCCCTGCATTCCACAGGAAATTGCCCGCGGCCAGCATCTGGGTGGCGCTGTCCAGATCGGGTTTTTCGACGAAACGCGCCAGGCTTTGCGGCTCGGACGCGCTGGCATCGGCCCCGGCGGTCAGTTCCAGATAGCCATAGCCGGTTTCGGGACGGGTGGGGGCGATCCCGAAGGTCACCAGATCGCCGGCCAGCGCCCGCGGGGCTGCGGCCTGCACCGCCGCCCGGAAGGCAGAGGCATCGGGGATCACGTGATCCGAGGGCGCCACCAGCATCAGCGCGTCCTCGTCGGTCTTGGCCAGCCACAGGGCGGCGGCCAGAACGGCGGGGGCGGTGTTGCGCCCTTCGGGTTCGATCAGGATGCCGGCGGCGGCCATTTCCACCTGGGCCAGCTGCTCGGTCACGATGAAGCGGAACGGATCGCCCGTCACCACAACGGGGGCGGCAAAACCGGCCCCGGACAGACGCTGGGCCGAGGCCTGGAACAGGCTTTCGTCCCCCATCAGCTTGGCGAACTGCTTGGGATAGGATTTGCGCGACAGCGGCCACAGACGAGTGCCGGAACCGCCGCAGAGAAGAATGGGATGGATCGTGGTCATGAATTTAACCTTATGCGTTTGGCGTAAAATGCGTGGGAAGAACGCTATTCTTCCTCGTACAGGATGTGAGTGATGCCTCCGGTCCGGGGACCTGTGTCCTTGACCCCTTTCAGAAGTTCGGTCTCAGGAAGCTTGGCGGATTGTGCGACGACAAACTTGTCCGTGGTCACCGGCGTGAAAGAGCGCCCGCCGACACGTTCGTAGTAGCAGAACTGGTCAAAGCATTGCAGGATCTGGTTTTCCTTTCCGATCTGGAAGACCATCATGCTGCTTTTGGGGCCAATGCCGACGATCAGGGCCGTCATCTTAACCTCTTTGGGCAGGGTCACGGTGACATTCTGGCCCTCGGGCACGGCCAGCATGTCCGCAACATAGCCATGGCGCGAGAACTCGCGCATGAACCCGCCTTTGACGTCAACCTCGGGGATGGCATAGGCCGAGAATTTGCGGGCTTTGGTCAGGCCGCGGAACAGCGGCTTGGTTTTGTTGACCTTGTCCAGCAGCCCCAGCAGAGCCTTGGCGTAGACCTCTTTGCCCTCGTCGGTGGGGTGGACATTGTCCCACAGCAGCTCGGGTTTCAGATCCAGTTCCACGCGCGGGACGCGGTGTTTCTTGCAGATGGCCCGGTTCGTATCCGCCACCCAGTCGTCATCGGGGTTCACGCCGGTCAAAGGCAGGTCCAGCACGCCCAGGCGGACCTTGTTTTCCTTGCACAGCCGCAGAATGCTTTGCAGCGTGGCCTGCTGTTCCTTGATCCGGTAATCGTTGGAGTTCTGGGTGCGATAGGCCGCGGTTGAAAACTCGATGATCAGGGCGTCGGGTTTTTCCGAGCGCAGGAACGCATCCACCAGATGGCGGGCATGGTTCGGCTGCAACCCGCCGATCCCGATTTTCGTAACCTCATAGTCAGGACGGCTGTCGGCACAGATTTCGGCGCATTTTTCGACATATCCGGGGACTTCTCCGGTGACGCTAAAGCCAAAAACCAAAAACTTCATCTTTGAATCCTTTCGTCCAAGCGAGGGGCGTTCGGTGAAAATGTGACCGATCGCACCGATCCGGGAATCGGTGTTCTTTTCGCCTTTCAATAAATCTATTGTCGGGATTTCAGAGCTCTGTGTCACTGAAATCCCGTCCACTTTGGGCCCTTTAATCCCCTCATTGACGACGAAAGCGCCCATTCGCTCATAATAACAGAACTGATCATAGGACACCTGTCGGCGTTTGATCGGCCCGGCCTTGATTTCCAACGCCCCGGTACGCGGCCCCATCAGGGCGGTGAAACCACAGAATTTACGCGGCGGATCAAAGCGCACATTCACGGTTTCCCCGGCGGGCAAGCGCACCAGGTCCGTCCGGTATCCGCCGCGATCCACCGTGTGGACGGGGCGGCCGGGCAGGGCGTCGACCATGCGCAGGGCATCATATCGGGGTACATCGGCGAAATAGCTGGGGTCGATGTCCAGCTCTCTGGCCTGGGGCACCATTTCCAGCAGGATGTCGGCATAGAACCGGCTGCCATATTCCGTGGTATGGACCTCGTCGCGCAGCACGCCCTCTTTCAGGTCGACACGGCGATAGGGGACATCCAGCATGCCGCAGATCAGATCATGGCATTTGCTGACCCAGTCATTCTTGTAATCCACATCCGTCCGGGGGAAATCGATCATGGCCATGCGGATGCCGCGTTCCTGGCATTCGCGCAGAACGCTGAGCAGGGACAGCCGGTAATCTTCCTGGTCGTTGTAGAAGTTGCGAAAGGCCGGGGTGGCATGATCCAGGATCAGGATGTCGGGGTCGTGTTCGTCGATGATCTGCGGGAACAGATAGCGCGAGTGATAGGGTTGCAAACCGCCCAGCCCGGCCTTGACGACCTCGGCGTTGAAGCGGCGCTCCAGTTCTTCCTTGGCGACTCCGACAAAGCCGGGCCGTTCAGCCGTAACACTGAATCCCAGAACCAGAATCTTTTCGTCAGCCATTGGGTGTGCCTTCCTGATGTTCGATAAAGATGCTGCCAATGGCGCCCAGGCGCGGCATCGTGTTCACGGTGCCTTTGCGCAAGGGGATGTCGGGTTGTTCAGGCAACTGGTGAAAACTGGCCCAACTGGCCGTGTGGCGTTGTAAATCGTGTGGAGCGCCGAACATGACGGCCCCCATACGGGGATAGTAACAAAACTCGTTATACATCTGATGGTGGATTGTCTGATCTGCCAGGCGGATTTCAAACGCGCCGCAACGGGGCCACATCAGCCCGCTGAAACCACGCACCACATAGGGGGCGCCAAAGGGCAGGGTCAGCGTCAGACCCGAGCCGACCAGAACCATGTTTTCATCATAGCCGCCGCGTGACAGCAGATAGCGCGGCATGTGGTCTCCGACCAGATCGGTGGCCATCAGGGCATCGTAGCGCGGGGCATCGGCAAAGCGATCCGCCGGGCCCTTAAGCGGGGCCAGCCGGTCCAGCAGGGACAGCAGCGCATCCGCAAAGATCCCGCGCCCTGTTTCGGTGGGGTGGACCTCGTCGCGCAGCACGCCCTCTTGCAGGGGCACCACCACCTGCGGCACGCCATAATCCGCCGCCAGCCGGGCGTGATAATCCGCAACCCAGTCATCGGCGAAATCCACGTCGATCCGCGGCAGGTCCAGAAAACCGAATTTCAGGCCCTGGGCCTGAACATCCCGCAGCAAGGCGTGCAGCGACCGGAAATATTCCTTCCGGTCCCGCAGAAACCCACGATAGCCGGGGGTGGATTGATCCAGGATCACCGCGTCGGGTTTGTGGTGGCGCAGAATAGACGGGAACAGATGCCGGGCGTGATAGGGCTGCACCCCGCCCAGCCCGGCCTTGACCAGGGTGATTGCGGAACCGCTGCCCAGCTTCTGGGCGGCGATTTCCACAAAGCCAGGGCCTTCAGCCGTGACGCTGTAGCCGAGGACCAGAACCTTCATGAATTACATCCGCAAATCTTCAGACGCCTTGAACCACTCATAGGTTTCTTCCAGCCCTTCGCGCAGGCCGACCTTGGCTTTCCAGCCCATATCGGCCAGCCGGCTGACATCCATCAGTTTCTTCATGGTGCCGTCGGGTTTGGAGGGATCGTTGCTGATCTTGCCCTTAAAGCCCGTCACCTCGGCCACCATATGCGCCAGCTCCAGGATCGACACGTCGGTGCCGGTGCCCACGTTGATGTGGCTTAGCATCGGTTCGGTGTTGGCCTCGTAGGTGTCCTTGTCCAGTTCCAGCACGAAAAGGCTGGCCTCGGCCATGTCATCCACGTGCAGGAATTCACGCATCGGCTTGCCCGAGCCCCAGATCACCACCTCTTCGGTGCCGTTTTGCGCGGCCTCGTGGAAGCGGCGGATCAGCGCGGGCAGCACATGGCTGTTTTCGGGGTGGAAGTTATCGCCCGGCCCATACAGGTTGGTCGGCATCACCGAGCGGTAATCCACGCCATATTGCCGGTTATAGCTCTCGCACAGCTTGATGCCGGCGATTTTGGCCACGGCGTAGGGCTCGTTCGTGGGTTCCAGCGTGCCGGTCAGCAGCGCGTCTTCTTTCATGGGCTGCGGCACAGCCTTGGGATAGATGCAGCTGGATCCCAGTTGCAGCAGGGTTTTGACGCCAGCCGCATAGGCCTGATGGATCACGTTGCATTCGATCATCAGGTTTTCATAGATGAATTCAGCCGGGTAGGTGTTGTTGGCGAAAATGCCGCCCACCTTGGCCGCGGCCAGGATCACCACATCGGGCTTTTCCGTCTGGAAAAAATCGCGCACGGCGACCTGATCGGTCAGATCCAGCTCCGAGGAGGTGCGGGTGATCAGCTCGATCGCCTCGCCTGCGTCTTTACGGGCCTGTAGGCGGCGCAGAATTGCGCCCCCCACCATGCCGCGATGTCCAGCAACGTAAATCTTGCGCATTTCGTGTGCTTGGTATGATCCAGACATCCACTTAAGTCCTTACGGTTCAGAAGGCGCGCCAAACCGCTGTTTGACGCAATTATAGACTTCAAATTTCAATACGTTGTTTTTGTAAAACAAACCCCGGAGCCCATGGATGTCGTCATTTTGTTTGTCACGGCCGGGGTGCGGCACCGTACCGGGTTCAGCAGGCTGAACCATCCGCCCGAAGTGGCCCGCGATGTGCCGCATAGAGGCTATCAGGGCTTCGGTGCGACCGATATAAACAAAGACCTTATCTACTATGCCGGGATAATTGGCCTTACTTTCAAAGTTCCGTTGTCGGCTGAAAGAATGAGCGAAGAAACGCGGGCCAAACCAATCGTGGAAAACAGTACGGACACTCCGACCCGCCGTCTTAGGGACATGAATAAAGACGAGTGAGAAGTGAGGGTCGTACTGTTTGAGGCCCACGTTGAACACGCTTATCCGTCTTCCAGGGAAACCGGCACATCCATGCCGTGCTCTTTGAGCAGGGCGTGACGTTTGGCGGCCTTCAGATCGTCGGCGACCATCTCGGCGCACATTTCCTGCGCGGTGATTTCCGGGGTCCAGCCCAGGACCTTTTTGGCCTTGGCCGGATCGCCCAGCAGGGTTTCCACCTCGGCGGGGCGGAAATAGCGCGGATCGATGCGCATGACCACGTCGCCCACTTTCAGCGCGGGCGCGTCATTGCCCTCGATCGCGGTGACGGTGGCGATTTCATCGACGCCAGTGCCGGTGAATTCCAGGGTCACGCCCAGCTCGGCCGCCGACCAGGTGATGAACTCACGCACGGAATATTGCACGCCGGTGGCGATCACGAAATCCTCGGGGGTGTCCTGTTGCAGCATCATCCACTGCATGCGGACATAGTCCTTGGCGTGGCCCCAGTCGCGCAAGGAATCGATGTTGCCCATGTACAGGCACGGCTCCAGCCCTTGGGCGATGTTGGCCATGCCGCGGGTGATCTTGCGGGTCACGAAGGTTTCGCCGCGACGCGGGCTTTCGTGGTTAAACAGGATGCCGTTACAGGCATACATGCCGTAGGCCTCGCGGTAGTTCACCGCGATCCAGAACGCATACATTTTCGCCACAGCATAGGGCGAACGCGGGTGGAACGGGGTGGTTTCGGTCTGCGGGATTTCCTGCACCAGACCATAGAGTTCCGAGGTCGAGGCCTGGTAGAACTTGGTCTTTTTCTCCAGCCCCAGGAAGCGGATCGCCTCCAGCAGGCGCAGGGTGCCGATCGCATCCACGTCGGCGGTGTATTCGGGGGCCTCAAAGCTGACGGCCACGTGGGATTGTGCGCCCAGGTTATAGACCTCGTCGGGCTGGACCTCTTGCAGGATGCGGGTCAGGTTCGAAGTGTCGGTCAGATCGCCGTAATGCAGCTTGAAATTGGCATTGTTGACATGGGGATCTTGGTAGATGTGGTCCACGCGCTGCGTGTTGAACAGCGAGGCCCGACGTTTAATTCCGTGAACTTCGTAGCCCTTTTCCAGCAGAAATTCTGCCAAGTAAGAGCCATCCTGGCCGGTAACGCCAGTAATCAATGCCTTTTTAGCCATGTCATATCCATCAATTGAATGTCTTGTGCCGTGAAGAAGTAGTAACGGCATGTCGTTCTCTACGCACTTCGATTAACAAAGCGATGTAGGTGCCACAAGACGGAAACCCGTCGCATGGGCTTAAAAAGGCGGCGCTCCGCCGGGAGAGTGCCTGCAAACTGAGCGCTTCATTCCGCAGGATATGCGGATGCGGCCGGATCGGGATCATATCCCAGCTGTGTGCACAGCTGTTCGTAGCAGGAACTGCCCTTTTCCAGCTCGCTTTGGGTGCGGGTGTCAATGGGTCTGCGGTCACGCGGAGAAATGCGAACACCCTTGCGGCCGCTGTCCCCGGACAGATGGATGATCGGCAGGGTGTCTTGCCAATGCGGGTTGAAATCCAGCTCAAGGATGTCTGACATTTTCTGGCAGATACCGTCCGGGTCGATCACGAAATCCTCGTAGCGGAACAGATCAACACCGGGATAACTGTTCAGAAACATCAGGTATCGCGCGGCGTATCCGTCCAGAGTCGCCACGGGGCCGGTGGCGCTGTTCATCTTGCGCAGCGACAGATAGGAATCCAGCGGGTGCCGCACGGTAATGATCTGCCGCGTCTCGAAGCCCTGCTGGATCACGGTTCCCAGCAGGGGGCGTTTTTCAGGGGCCTCATCGCAAAAATGCGAATGGGTGTGGTCGCGGATGACAACATGGCGGGCTTGTTGCGCCATGGCGTTGTGAAGCTCTTGCAGGGCGGCCAGGAACATGGCCGTGATCGTCTTTTCATCGGGCGGGCATCGGTCCAGGCGCGACAGAAAGATCAGGTCGGTCGGAGCGAACTGGCCCGCCGGGCGGAACCACCTGCTGAACGGGTCCACTTCGCTCAGCACCATCGTGTTGGGCTGGCTGGCCAGGGCTCGTGACATCAGCGTGCCACCTGTACAGGCAAAATGGTGGATCATGCGCATCGGCTCGGGGGGGGCATTCAGGATGCGCTGACTGTAATCCTGACATTGCGCCAGCAGGCTTTCCAGGGGGGCCGTCGCCCCCTGATCGGGCAATAAGGCATCCTGAGAATAGGGCACCAGCAGGCCCAGGGCATCATCGACCAGCCCTTTCAGATCCGCCGCGTCGGTCATTTTGTGGCTCCGCGCTTTTTCCGGGGCGCGCTGGTTTTGCGGGCGCGGGATTTTCCGGTGGGTTTGGCTGCTGGCTGGGGCGCGGGATCCTCCTGAGATTCGGGCGAATCCAGTTCGGGCGTCGCCGTCTCGCCGGGCGCGGCATTGAGCATGTGCAGGTATCTGGACGCCGCATTCAGCCGGGTCGTCACTTGCAGCAGAAGCTTGTCCTGCGCGGTTTTCTCGGCCCGAAGCGTCTCATAATTGTTCCGGAGCGTTTGCAGATCCATTTGCAAAGCGGATTGCGATCGCAGGGCGACACCCAGGTCCATCTCCTTGCGTTCCAGAGCCTCTTCGCGTTGCGCCAGACGTTCTTTCAACGCGTTCTGTTCGGTCTGGGCCGCGGTCTTTGTCATGCTGAGGATTTCGGCCTGGGCGGCCAGATCTGCCTCGGCCTTGGTGGCGCGGGCCTGGGCGGCGGTCAGCTTGTCGGCGGTTTCACTCAGCTCCGAGGTCTTGGCCTTGAGGCTCTCGTTAACCTCTTTCCAGGCGCCCTCGGCCTTGGTGGCGCGGGCCTGGGCGGCGGTCAGCTTGTCGGTGGTTTCGGCCAGTTCCGAGGTCTTGGCCTTGAGGCTCTCGTTAACCTCTTTCCAGGCGCCCTCGGCCTTTGTGGCACGGGCCTGAGCGGTCTTGAGTGTCCCTTCCAGTGTTTTCAGCCTGGCCTCAAGGGTGGTTTGCTTTTCCTGCAAGGCGCGGTTTTCCAGTGTCAGCGGATCCTTGACCAGCGTCGCCTGTGGGAAATCCGGGTCTTCTTCGCTGCGCCCGACAGCGCGGAACCCTGCCTGAGTGGCCATCGGAATCAGGGCGTCCAACCCCTTGTTGCCTTCATAGAAGGGCTCGATGCCAGCGCGCAGAATCACATATTCGAATCGGGTCAGTTGGTCATGGGCGATCAGGGAATGCAGGATCACCTCTTCGACGCCAGGCGCGTCCAGGATCAGCACATGGGCCCGGTCTTCGGGCAGATCCAGCTGGGAAACCAACTCGTGCGCCATATAGGTATCGACATCTGTCTGGCGGGTTTCGCGGATGCCGGGGAACAGATCGGACAGCCCGGTAAAGGGGCGCAGGCTGGAATATTCCGGCATGTTCAGAATCCGCAGCCGGCCCTGGCCGGTGAACCCGCCGACCGCGACGGACAGGATCTCGATTCCCGCCTGTCCGGCCACCTGCTTTTCCAGGGCCCTGGCCCGCGCGGGGTTGGCCTCGACCAGGAGGATCTGCTGGGGGTTCAGGTCCTGAAACTGTCCAAGGTCCTGTGCCTCACCGGCCCCGATATAGAGGATGGTTCCAAAAGGAGACGCCGCGTGCAAATCCAGGGAAGAGGGCATGAGAAAAAATCCTTTGGCGCATTAACAGGCTCTATTCATTTCTGTTTAGGCGGGTTGTGCTGGGCCTTCAACCGACTGGTGCGGGTATTCACGAAATCCGCGCAACAAACGGTCGTTTTGCGGCCCTGCCGCTATCCTGCGCCTAATTCGCGCATATTCTGCGCCCACAGCCATTTTGAAGCCAAGCAGCTTGCCTTGTATTTGTTTTCCTGCTGTAACGGCTGAAAAGATGGGAAATTTTCATGTCGCATTCTATTGAGACCTTTACCGCGGATGTCATTTCCACATGCCGCGCCAATCAAGACGATCTACTGATTGAAAACAATGCACATTTAAGCCCTGAAATCTATGTCAGCTGGGATGATGAAGACGGCCGCGTCGAGCTGACAGCCCAGACCGATGCAAACATGCTGCTGGCCCTGGAGGCCCAGGTGTCGCAAGAGCCGCGCTGGTTTTCCCTCAATATCGGGCTGGGCCAGGGGGCTCTGAAGGTCGGCGATGTGCTGGGGATCGTGTTCGAAACCGAAAGCGCCAGAGCCTTCTACAGCGCGCCGTTTTGCCGCTCGGCGCTTGAGGAAAACCATGGTGACACCTACTGGCAGGACGGCCTGGACGTAAAAGGCGAGGGCCGCCAGATCTCGACCCTGCTGCATACGGTCGAACCGGGCGATCCGCTGATCCAGGAGGCCTTTCATACCCTGGTCATTCCCCTGCCGTGCCAGGCCTTTTCCCTGACATTGCATGACATGCGCCTTTTCGTTGTCGAAGCCGGGCGCGGGTTCCGGTCTGCCTCGGCCCAGGCCGCCAGCGTAGGGTAAGGCCTGCGGATCACGATCAGCAGGTGGTACGCAGATGACAAAGACACTCTATCTCCATATCGGTCATTTCAAGACCGGCACGACGGCGCTTCAGGCGCTTTTGTCCAACAATCCCGAATTCCTGGCCAATCATGATCTGGCCTATGGTGCGCAGCGGCGCCATCTGGGCAAACACTCGATCTATGCTTTTGCGCTTTATAAGGCGGCAGGGGTGACCCGGCTGATGCATGGCTATGATAACCCCGTTGCCCCTGAAACCCTGTGGCAGGAATTGTTCGCCGAAACCCGCACCAGCCCCTCTGGCCGGATGATTGTCAGCTCCGAGGAATTCGCGCGCCTGGGTAATGTCCCCGAGGCCGCAGAACGGCTGAAATCCATCGTGACGACCTATGCTCAGGATCTGCAGATCCGGGTCATCGCCTATCTGCGCCCCCCCGCAAGCCATCTGCGGTCCTGGTATAACCAGCTGGTGAAAATGGGCGTCAGGGTGCCGGATTTCAACACGGCCGTGACCCAGGTGATCGAGCCGGTGCACTATGATTACGCCCTGGCGCTGAAACCCTGGGCCGAGATTTTCGGCCCCGAAGCGCTGATCCTGCGCTCTTATGACGAAGCCAGCCGCCATGATGACAGTCTCTATCGCGATTTCCTGTCGCTCTTCGGGGTTGAGCTGCCCGATGACGGGGTCAGTCTGCCACTGATCGATCCGAACCCGCGCATGGATGACAGCACCCTGGAGCTGGTGCGGATGATGCAGAATGCGGGCATCCCCAAGGATGTCATCGACTGGACAGTGATCCGGAGCCAGAAATTCAACGAACGGCAGCAAGAGGACGCCGGTGCGCCCGCCGGAGATTTCGCGCAGGTCCGCAGCCAGGCGGTTGCGGGGTTGGAAAATCTCCAGGCCCTGATCCCCGGCGCCGGGCCCGATCTGGTCGGGACTTTGGGCGCGGATCTGCCCCGGCCCGAACCGGAAACCGACCGCCAGATCTGGCACATGACCGGGATGTTGCTGAACGAGCTGCACGCGCTGCGCCAGCGCATGACCAAGGAAAACGCAGGTCTTCATGACAGGCTGCACCGGCTAGAGCAGCACCTGGCCCTGGACCCCAGGCCAAAGAAATGAGGATCCTCTACTATAACTGGGTCGACTATCTGGACGACGAGAACCGCGGCGGCGGGGTGACTCAGTATCAGCGCAATGTCCTGAAGGAACTGGACCGGCAGGACGGGATCAAGGCCACCTTTCTGTCCTCGGGGATTTCCTATGATCTGCTGCGGCGGGTGCCGCGCTGGGAACAGATGCGCCACGGGCCCGCCCAGGACCGCCATCGCCGCTATGAGATCGTCAACTCGGGGGTGCTGTCGCCCGCGCATCATTCCTTTGGTCAGGCCAGCCAGCTGCGCGATGACGCGACCTTGCGGGCGCTGCATGATTTCATCGACGCCACCGGCCCCTATGACGTGGTGCATTTCAACAATCTGGAAGGCCTGCCCGTTCAGGCGCTGGATCTGAAATCCATCTGGCCCGATACCCGCGTGATCCTGTCTCTGCACAATTATTATCCGTTCTGCCCGCAGGTGAACCTGTGGCATCAGGAACGCGAAACCTGCACGGATTTCGATCAGGGGCGCACATGCGTCCACTGCCTGCCCCATACGCATAATGCGCAGCAGCTGAAACTGGCCAACGGGCTGGCTTATCATCTGAAATCTGCGGGGCTGCGGCCCGGCTCCACAGCGTTCGAGGCTCTGTTCCGCCCCACGATCAAGGTGGGCCGGCGCGTGGCCATGGGGCTGAAACTGCTGCGGCGGGGGGGGAAGCCCCTGCCCAAACCCGGCCGTCTGGCCCCGCTCAGCGCCCCCGACGGCACGCCTTTTGCCGCGCGCCGCGCCCAGATGGTGCAGATGATCAACGATCATTGCGACCGGGTGCTGTGCGTCTCGGATGCGGTGGGCCATATTGCCGAGCGCTTTGGGGTGCGGCGCGATCTGCTGAAGACCTCGTATATTGGCACGGCCGAGGCCGATTGCTTCACCCGCACCCGGCCCAAGCCCAGCCTGCTGCAATCCGATGGCACGTTCAGCATGGCCTATCTGGGCTATATGCGCCGGGATAAGGGGTTCTTTTTCCTGCTGGAGGCGCTGGAATCCCTGCCCGAGCCTCTGGCCAAACGCATCCGCCTGGTGGTGGCCGCGCGCGATATCAAGGACGGCACGTTAGAGAGGCTCTCGGATCTGGGGGCGCGTCTGGGCGGGCTCAGCTATGCCGACGGCTATACCCATGACGGGCTGGATGATCTGCTGAAGAACGTGGATCTGGGCGTCATCCCGGTGCTGTGGAATGACAACCTGCCTCAGGTTGCGATTGAAATGCACGCCCGGCACATTCCGCTGCTGACCAGCGATCTGGGCGGGGCGCAGGAATTGGCGCATTGCCCGCAAATGGTGTTCCGCGCCGGCGATGTTGAGGCCTTCCACGCCCGCCTGCGCGCCATCCTGTCGGGGCAGATTGATCTGGCCGCCTACTGGGCCGGGGCCCGCGCGCCGGTGTCGATGCCGCAGCACCTGGATGAATTGCGCGCGGTTTACGCCGGATCAGAGCCTGTTTCAGACCCTATTCCTGCAGCAATGCCTTAACAAACGGCGCTTGCGTCCAGGGCACGGACAGGCCGTCCTCATAGATCACGTCGCGCCCTTCGGAAATCAGCGCCAGGTATTTGCGGTATTCCTCGGCATCGTTGAAATGCTGCCCGCGGGCGACCTCGGCCTGGGCTTTGCGGCGGAAATCGGCGTTGTATTTGAAATGGGCGAACAGCAGCTCGCGCGATGACAGCTGCACATCGGTCAGGAAATGCAGCCCGGCCGAGACCCGCATCCACGGCTGATATTTCAACAGCGCGATTTTCTGCGCCACGAACAGATCGGTGCGCGATCCGGCAATCAGCCGGTGGCGCAGGGCGCTGGTCCAGGTGGGCATATTAGAGAACGGCCCCCGCCCCGTCCAATTCGTCAGGAAGGGTTCGCGATCAACATAGCCGGCCTCGGCAAAGGGGTCGGTTTCGAATGTGGCCTCTGACAGGGACCCCTTGGGGTACATATCCAGCATGAAAATCCGCGCCGCATCCACGCCCTGGAAATCGTCGGTTTTCAGCAAATCGGGCAAGGTTTGGGTCTGATTCTCCTGCCAGACCAGCAATTCATCCGCATCGGCCACCAAAGACCATTTGCCCACACGGAACCCCGCCATCATCGCCTGCTGCCAGGCCACACCATAGTAGGACAGGTTGTAATCGGTATCCACGGAAAACAGCGCCACGTCGGGCTGATCCAGCAGGTATTCCAGCGTGCCGTCATCTGAACAGTTGTCCACGATCATGAAACTGGTCACGCCCAGCTTGCGGTAATGGGCCAGGAATTGCGGCAGCATGAACATCTCATTGCGCATGCAGGCGACCACGGCGACCTCGGCCTCGCGGGCGGCGTCCAGCCGATCCTGAGGGCTGATCAGCTCCAGCGCGTTGCTTTGGTAAACCAGTTGCACATCCTGATAGCTGGGCCAGATTTTTTTCGGCGTCAGGATCGGGGTTTTCAGGGTCTCCATCGCCGGAATTTGCGTGTCATGCGCATCCAGATGCACCAGTTTGACGGGCGCGGCGGGGCTGGCATCGAAACTGTTCACCCAGCGCGATACCGGGCGGGCCTTGCCCCAGGTGCGGCGGCGGATGGCGATGCGGTAATCCTCGTCCGCGGGGCGGATGCCGCGCAGGGCCAGCAGATCGCCCAGCATCTTATCCTCCATGAACGAAACCTGGATCAGATATTGCCCCTCGGGGCTGTTCATCGCGTCAATCGCGGCGGCCATGGCGGTGCGGCTGATCACATAACCCGAGCCCCCATCGGTATAGGTGGAGGGTTCAGGTGATTTATCCAGCTCCAGCCGCCCGCGCAGGGACGTGGATTTTTCGTTATGCCAGGCGCGATCGGTCTGGCCGGCGTTGCGCGTCAGCACCCGGCCGTAATAGTCAAACTTGCGATAGCTGAGCGAGTGGAAGAATTCCTCGACATTGAGGAAGCAATCATCGTCGATTTTCAGCATATGAGCATAGGGCGTGTGATCATGCACCCAGCGCAGCGTGGCCAGGGTTTTCTGCGGCAGCCCCTCGTAATCGTCGGGGGCGTCCACATGCAGCACGTCGCCCTCGATCCGGCCGTTCCCATTGCCCACCACGATCACATAGGGAATGTCCAGCGCGCTGAGCAGGGTCAGCCAGCCGGCGCGCATCGGCGGGATGCGGGTGGTCAGGTTCGGCACACAGGAAAACACCGTGACGATCGTATCATAAAGAGCCGATTGCCGCAGGCCGCCGGGGCAGGGGGGCAGGGCGCCAGAGCTGTCCTCTGTCTGCGGCAAAAGCCCGGCCATCAGCGCCAAGGCCCCATCCGCTTTGGGCACCTGACGCAAGGCCATCAGCGCCAGACGCGGGGCAGGGGCCTGTTGCAGGGCCTCATGATCCTGCGGGTCGATGTCCTGGGCCATCTCGGCCAGCACCGAGAGGGCCGCACCATGGGTCTCTGAGGGGCTGCCAAGGGTCAAAACCCCCCGTATCAGAGCCAAAATAAGACCCAAACCCAGGAACTGATCGCGCGCGCCGGACAAGAGCTTCAGATCATCCTTCAGGGCGTGGATCTGCGCCGGCTCAATCGGCGCGTCTTGCGTCAGCAGCGCCTGAATGCTGCGGCTGACCCGCAATTGCGCCGCATAATAGGGCGCGCGGGGCACATCGGGGTAAAGCTGGGGCACTGTCCGGGCCGACAGGGCCACCAGATCCGGCCCCACCGCCGCCGCGCCGGGAAAGGCCATGTGGCGCAGGACGGCCTCTTGCGGGTCTACCCCGGCCAGAGTCAGGCTTGCGGCATCGGGCGGGCTGTCCGGGGGCAGATATTGCGCGGCCGGGCCCAGCACCTCGCGCCGGGTGCGCAGCGTATCGGCCGTGCCGTAGCGGGTGAACAGATCCAGCGCCTGTTCGGTCTGCATATCCGCCTGCCCGGTGCTTGCCGCGCGCGCCACGATATCAAAGGCGGCTTTGGCCGGGGCCAGCGCCTCGGGGATCGGAGCCCCGGCCAGCGCCTCCTCCAGCATCTGCCAGAATTGCCGCGACAGGCCATAGGCCTCGCGCAGGACCTGTAGAATCGTGGAATGCGTGTAATCGGCAAAGCGATCCCGATGCAAAACCACCTGCACCGCCGCCCCGGTCAGCGCCACGCAATGGGCCCGTCCCCAGTAGTTCCAGGCCTGCTGGCGGATCAGTTCCAGCCCCGCATAGAGCACCGCCTCGCGGGTGTCATCGGGCAGGGATGTGTCCCAGATCACCCGGCGCAGCGCCCAGGCCATGGCGGGCGTCACGATCCAGTCCTTGGTGGGTTCGGTCAGAGGCCACAGAATATCCCCCAGCTCTTTGTAGCGGCCCTCCAGCAGCAAAAACGGCACCAGGGCCGAGTTTTTCCATATATCGCCGGGGGCAGGGGCCAGAATGCCGCCATGGCCCTCTTCTATGAACTGCGCATGGAAGGGCTCGAAGTCGCGGGCCGGATCGCAGAAATATTCGCACAGCGCCAGATACAGATAGGGGCGCTTTTCGCGGGGCATATCCGAGGTCAGGCTCTGGATCAGGTCCAGCGGGTCCAGAGCGGGATCCGCGTGCAGCCTGTGCCCAAAGCGCGCCTGAGCCACGACCACCGGATCGGGGTCGGCAGACGGCGGAGGAGGGAGATCGGGGGCTTTCTCGTCTGTGCCCAGCAGGAAATCATCCAGTTTGAAAAACCGCTGCGCCGTGCTGAGCCGGCTGCGCGCCTGCGGGGACAATTGCGCCAGCAGCCCGGCAAAGCGGATATGTTCCAGAACCTGCATCGCCGTCAGGGCATCATTGCGCAGATCCAGCCGGGTCAGGCTCTGATCTATACGCTGCGCCAGCGCGGCGCGGTCCAGCGACAGGGCCGGGCAGGCTGCACGGCCATCTGCGTGCATCACCGCGATTTCCAGCGGCATATCCGCTGGCACCGTGTCCCAGACACGGCCCGGCAACAAGGCGCGCAGCTCCAGACCGTCCCCGGCAGGCTGCACGATCACCGGCAGCGCTTCTTTTGTTTCGCTTACCTGCATGTGCAATTCGGTTTCGGGGGGCAAGTTGCGCAGATGCGCGCGCAGTTCCAGCCGGCTGTTCAGATATAGGCGATTGTCCGGAACCCGCGCCAGATCGTCGATATCCACCCCGCCCGGCGTGATCCCGCCTTGCAGATCCACATAGGCAATCCGGCCCGTCTGCGGAAACGGCCGACGCAGCCCCTTGCCGAACCGAAACACCTGGCGGCCGTCCAGTTTCACGGTGACAACGGGAGGGGTGAACAGAATATCGACCGTCACGCCTGCGGCCGGCAGCTGAACCGCCCGGCCGATCTCGCGGCGCCAGGTTTCGCCATCGCGTCGGTTGCAGACCGCGCGGGATTCATCGTGGCGCAGCGACAGGTGGAACAGGATATTTTCCCGCTCTGCGTCATAAAATGAGATATTGGCATAAGGATGGGCCGAGAATTCCGCCCGGTAGCGCAGACGCGCGCCTTCCTGCACGGCAAAGGACAGCATGTTCGCTCCTTGCAGAGTTTGTGAAAGATCATCATCGGGGCCGGCATCCGCCTGCGAGGCGCAAGCCAGAGCCGGGCGCCGCCGGAGCAGGGCCTCCAGGCTTAGCAATTGTTCGATCCGGGGGCCCATTCCGGGATCCAGCGGGGTGCGATGGCGCGATTTGCCCCGCCACAAGGCCGCCCAGCCTGCGCTGGCCGCAAAGACAGCCTTGCCCGGCCGGGCGCGTGCAGGCGCCGCGCGGGACCACTGCTGCCACAAAGCGCGGGCAAACAGTTGCCGCCACCAGCCTTGCGGCAATTGCGCGGCCTGATCGGGGGTCAGGCTGCGGGCCAGCCGGTCCAGGCCCCGCGCCAGCTGCCCGGCGGAGTGCCGCGCCAATGGGCGTTGGCGAATCTCGGCCCCCGCCCAGGGGAAATACAGCGCCGTTTTCGCCGCCAGAGCCGCCTTGAGCGCCATCTGCCAGCCGGGCAGGGCCCCTGTGCCGAACCGGATGCCTGCGTCTTGCACAAAGGCCCGGCGATACAGTTTGGCCGATACCTGCGGATCCAGCAAAAGCGCCTCTTTGGGGGTAAAGGCAAAGGGCCCCTCGGTCAGTTTCGCGCGCGAAACAGAGGCCTCATCGACAAAACCGCAATGGGTATCGCCCGTGCCGATCCCTTGCAGATAGGCCGAGACCACCATATCCGCCTGCGCCTCGATCGCGCCATCCACCCAGTCATGCAGCGCCATTTCGGCCAGCCGGTCCCCGGCATCCAAAAAGCAGACATAGCGCCCCTGCGCCGCGTCCAGCCCGGCATTACGCGCCGCCCCCGCGCCGCGCCCGCGCTGCACCAAAACCCGCACATTGAGGTGATTCAGAGCCTGTTTTCGAGCCTGATCCGCCAGGTTTTCACGATCGCAGACGATCAGGACTTCCCGGCCGGGCGCGCCTTGGGCGGCCAGCGCGCGCAGACTGTCCAACAGCAGATCGAGGGCCTGACCCGACCAGGGAATGATCACGCTTAGCGGGATGTCGCCGGCCATTTCCAACGCCCAGGCGCGCGAGATATGCGGATCCCAATCTGGGCGATAGCTTAGGCCGTGCTGTTCCAGATAGGCGGCACAGGCCCGGGCA
This sequence comes from Paracoccaceae bacterium, assembly GCA_002708925.1. Lineage (GTDB taxonomy): Bacteria > Pseudomonadota > Alphaproteobacteria > Rhodobacterales > Rhodobacteraceae > Thalassobius. The sequence continues at coordinate 22,946 of PAPN01000060.1, read as the reverse complement.
TAGCGCGCGCGCCGCTGGGGATCGCGCAGCGCGGTCGAGCGTTCGAACAGCAGCCGGGTGGCGATTTTCTCAAAGGCGGCGGGGCCGCCGGAATGGTGCCCCTGCATCAGGGCGCGCATATCCTCAAGCACATCGAACTGTTCGAACACCCGGTCATCGTCACGGCCGGTGATCTGTCCGGCGCGGCCTCGGGTTTGCAGATACAGCGGTTCCGCCAGATGCACGATATGATCGGTGCGCGCGGCGGCGCGATAGAAAAACCCGTGATCCTCGAACCAGGTGCCTTCAGGGAAGCGCAGCCCCTCGATCAAAGAGCGCCGGTAAAGCTTGTTCCAAGCCGAGGGGAAATGCCGGATCGCCTGGCCCCAGTCGGACAGATCAAACCGCGTCACCCGCCCCGAGCTGTGCTGCGCCGCCCGCCCGTGAATGGCCGAATGCCGCGTGCTGGCTCCATCGGGAAAACAGAACTGAATCCCGCAGGCCACCCAATCGGCCCCGCTGCCCGTCAGCGCACGCAGCATATGTTCCAGAAACTGCGGGGCGAAACGGTCATCGCTGTCCAGAAAGGCGATATACTCTCCCTGTGCCAGATCCAGACCGGCATTGCGCGCCCCTGACAGGCCCCGGTTATCCTGAGAAATCACCTGAAACCGCGGATCCTCGCCAATGGCGGCACGGGCACGGCGCGCGCTGTCATCGGTTGAACCATCGTCAATCAGCAGCACCTGAAAATCCGTCAAGGTCTGCGCCCGCAGGCTGGTGATGCAGGCCGCCACGTGATCCTGCACATTATACACAGGCAGAATGATCGAGATCAGAGGAAAGCTCACAAGAAAACGCCGTTATTATATCTATCGTCCCGTTCTAGCTGTCCCATCTCTTGGAAACCAGAGCAACAGCATCAACGCCCCGCTTTTATGCCCGTTACACAGGCGGGGCCGGACCGGGGGGACGGGGTGCAATTCAATTGTACCTCTATCCCTCTCGTTTTATACCAATCCCGATATCGCGAAATCCGTGCGGATTTCCGGGGCTTTTCCCCCGCCGACGGGCAGAGGTTCGCAACGATGCGGGCTTGGGACTCATTTTGGGAGTCATATAGAATGACAAAGACTTTTCTGTTGGGTGTGGGTGCCCAAAAAGCTGGCACAACTTGGCTGCATGAATTTCTGCGCCACCATCCCGACTGCGCCATCGGGCCGATCAAGGAACTCCACGCCTTTCCCACCCTGTCGGAACGGGCCGAGAACGCCAATATCCATCAGGAACGGTTAGAGACCCTGACACAGGCCATCGAGGCCCTGACCGGGGCGGACGCGCAGGACCGCGCCCAGGCCAACCGGGCCTTCGAACGGGCGATGGATGCGGTCTCGGCCACCATGGGGCTGCCGCACTACCTGTCCTATTTCGACCGGGTGGTCGCGCAGAATCCGAACGCATCGCTGACCGGGGAAATCACCCCCGCCTATTCGGGCCTGGAGGAAACCCGGTTCCGGCGCCTGCGCGACGCGCTGGAGGCACGGGGATACCGGATCAAGGTGGTGTTCCTGATGCGTGACCCGGTAGATCGGTGCTATTCGGCGCTGCGGATGGGGGTTCGCAATACCTTTGGCACCCCCGAGGCCTATGAGCGCGCGCGCCAGAACTTCGGCAAAAGCGCCAAGGCCGACTGGCAGGAAAAGCGCACCAAATACGATGTGATCCTGCCCAAGCTGGAGCGCGTGTTCCCCGCCGAGGACATTCACTATGGATTCTATGAGACCCTGTTCGATCAGTCTCATGTCGATGCGATTTGCGATTTCCTGGGCATTCGCCGCCAGGATGCCAATCTGAACGCGAAATCCAATGCCTCGCCCAAGACCGACAACCCCGACCCCCAGGCGCTTAGGGGCGTGGCCGAGCATTACCGCGGGGCCTATGAATATTGTGCGGATCGGTTCGGAGATGCGTTCATTCGCAAGATCTGGCCCTATGCGGCCCTGCTGGACTGATCCCGGTCAGCGGCTTTCCTCGTCCAGCGCGCGCTGCAACACCTGGCGGGCCTTGTGCAGATTGGGCACATAGTGCTGCATCCGGGCCGAGTTCTGCCCGCTCTGCACCAGGGCCGTGCGCACCTGATCCTCGAAATCGGGCAGGCCCGAGACATCGAGGCTCAGGAAGTCCAGCAGCTCTTGCAGCTTGGCCCGGCCCCGATCGTAATCGGTGTACATGTCTTCGAAACAAACGCTGAAAGGCTCTTGCTGGTATTCCGCGAACAGCGCCAGCAGATCCGCGCGTTTCTGGCGACATGTGCGCAGATGGCTAAGCGCGGATGAGGTATCAATCGGCTCCATCTGACGGTTGCCCGCGGCGATCTGCGCGTAAATATCCGTCGCGGCCTCTTTGCCCCAGGCGCCGGTCATCTTGGCCAGCTCCAGGGACAGAATGCGCGCCGCCTCGTCCTGACGTTCCAGAATAATATGGCGATAGCCCAGGTTGTTGGACACCTGCAGCAACGCCCGGTTCAGCTTGAGCGGCATCAGCTCGTAGCAATGTTTGATCGTCGGCGTTCTGGCCAGCGCCTGCCGGATCGCCCCGCGCATGGCAGGCACATCCCGATCCTGCTGCCACGCGGTCAGAACATGGCCCAAAGCCCGGTCAGCGTTGAACGGTTCGTGCTGGGTGCCCGGATGTTCGGACAGTTTCATCAGCAAAGTGGCCAGACTGGTGCCCCCGGTGCGGCGCATGGTCCAGATGATGAAAGGATGGCTCAATGGAAACTCTTCGAGATGGGATAATCCATAGGAGGTAACACCGCCCGAAAAAGCGTGCAAGCACCTGCCCCGCTTATAGCGGAGGATGCACAAAAACCGGCATATCCGTGCCCGTTTTCAAGCCCGTCAGCCAGGTCTGCGCCGTGTCCAGCGCCTCGCGGATGGTGACATCCATATCCAGATAGCGATAGGTGCCCAAGCGCCCCACGAAGGTCACGCCCGGCGTGGCCTGGGCCTGAGCGACATAGCGGCTTAGCAGCTCTTTTTCGGCGACCAGGCGGATCGGGTAATAGGGGATGTCATCCGGCCCGGCAGCGGCGCTGGTTTCGCGGTACAGCACGCTGGCGTCGTGCTCTTCCCAGGGGCTGAAGTGCTTATGCTCGGTGATGCGGGTGTGGGGCACGTCGCGATCGCCGTAATTCATCACAGCACAGCCCTGGTAATCGCCCTGCGCGGTGAAGCGTTCGAAATTCAGCGTCCGATACCCCAACCGGCCCAGATCATACCCGAAATACCCATCCAGCGGCCCCGACCAGAACACATGGTCCCAATCGCCCCCCGTCGCCGGATCATAAGCCGTGTTCAACTGCACGGTGATGCCCGGATGGTCCAGAATCCCCTGAATCAGAGCCGTATATCCGTCCCGCGGCATGCCCTGGTATTTGTGGAAAAAATAGTTGTCGTCATAGTTGAACCGCAGCGGCAGGCGTTTCAGGATCGAGGCCGGCAGATCACGCGGATCGCAGCCCCATTGTTTTTCCGTATAGCCCTTGAAGAAGGCCTCATACAATTCGCGGCCGACAAAGGCCAAGGCCTGTTCCTCAAAGTTCTGCGGGTCGGGGATGTCCTCGGCCCGCTCAGCAATAAAGGCGCGGGCCTCCTCCGGGCGCAGGGCGGTGCCGAAGAACTGGTTGATCGTGTGCAGGTTCACGGGCAGCGAATAGACCTGCCCGCCCACGGTGGATTTCACCCGGTTCTTATAGGGCTCGAACGTGGCAAAGCGGTTCACATAGTCCCACACGCCCGCATCGTCGGTATGGAAAATATGCGGCCCGTAGACATGGACCATCACGCCGGTATCCGCATCGCGCTGCGTGTGGCAATTGCCGCCCACATGATCGCGCGCATCCACGATGGTGACGGGCTGCCCGGCCTCGGCCAGTTGCCGGCCGATGACGGCCCCGGACAGGCCCGCGCCCACGATCAGAATTGCCATTTTCACACCTTTGGTGACCAGCGCTCGAAACTTCGCCCCGTTCTGTCAGAGCCGCCCGCGAAACGCAATGCAACGTGCGGTGGCTTTATCCTTGGGCAGGCTTTGCGCGCGCGCTGTTCAGCGTCCGGGAAGGACCGGCGCGCTACACCTGCCGCAATCCAATCAAAGGAGTGCGCCATGCCCCTCTCGCCCCGGCTAGAGTTGCCCTATCTGGAGCCCGCCCAGGCCCAAAAACACGTCACCCATAACGAAGCCCTGCGCAGCCTGGACATGCTGGTACAGCTAAGCGTCGAAGCATTCGATGAAAACACGCCCCCCGCGCTGCCCGTGACGGGGCAGGTTTTCGCGCTGGGGGCCGCGCCCACCGGAGACTGGGCCGGACAGGCCGGTATGCTGGCCCTGCGTGAAGAATCCGGCTGGCATTTCCTGGCCCCGCAACCGGGCTGGAGCGCGACCCTGGCCGGCAGCACGGACCTGCGGATCTGGACCGGATCGGCCTGGGTGGGGGCCAGCGGGCAAACCCAGAACCTGACCGGGCTGGGGGTGAATACCACCTCGGACCCCACCAACCGGCTGGCGGTTGCGGCCCCGGCCAGCCTGCTGACCCACGAAGGCAGCGACCATCGGCTGACCATCAACAAGGCCAGCGATACGGACACCGCCTCTTTGCTATTCCAAAGCGGCTGGACCGGCCACGCAGAGATGGGTCTGGCAGGGGATACCGGGTTTTCCGTCAAGGTCAGCCCCGATGGCAGCAGCTGGACTTCGGCCCTGGAAGTAGACCCTACAACAGGCTCTGTCTCAGCCCAAACCGGGCTGGAGGTGGCCGGGCACACCGCCCTGCATCTGGGCAATCTACTGGGCAGTGTCAGCCAAACCGGAGGGCAGCCCACCGGCGCCGTGATCGAAAGCGGCTCGAACGCCAATGGCAGCTATATTCGTCTGGCCGATGGCACGCAGATTTGCCTGGTTCAGGATTTCGACGCGGGCTCTGCCACATTTGCCGGGGCCGGTCAGTTCACGGATTTGTACCGTACGGATACGTTCTCGGTGACCTGGCCATCGGCTTTCAGCCAGGTCCCGCACTGTACCTCTCATGTGCGCATGTCTGACAACGTGGTGAATCCGAAGTCACGGGCCTTGATGCTGACGCCTGCGATCGCACCGTTGAATACAGGCTGGAGCTACCTGACCGTCCAGCGCCTGTCTTCGGACGCGCATTCCGGCAGTGTCCTGGTCAACATCCTGGCCATTGGCCGCTGGTTCTAAGGAGATCCCCATGCAGATCCGCTTCACCCCCATGCGCCATGATCAGAGCCTGTCTTTGGCCAAATCTGGCGATACCCTGATCATCAATGACATCGCCTTCGATCTGTCCATCATCCCCGAAGGGGCCACCCTGCCACAAGAGGCGGTAACCTGTGACTGGCTGGCCTCGGATATCGAGCGCATCGACGGGCGTTTGCATCTTACGCTGATCCTGCCGCACGGCCCGGATGCCCCGCAAGAGGCCCTGTTTCCCGCGGCAATCACCGTAGAGGATGACGGCCCCATTGTTCTTCCCACCCCAAGCGAGGAGCCCCAGGAATGAGCCAGATAGACCTCTCGGCCCTGATTACCGCCACCCAGAAACAGGAAAGCAATCGTCTGAGCGCGCGGGACGCCCTGGCCCAACTGCGCTGGCAGCATGAAACCGCCGGTCTGATACTCGCGGATGGTCAGCACATTGCCACCACCCGCGAAAGCCAGTCCCAGATCGCCAATGCCGCGATGGGGGTGCAGGCCGGATTGATCACCGATCCGATGCCCTGGAAAACCCTGCAGGGCTGGACCGAGTTTTCCCCCGTTTCCCTGCTGGACATGGCCACCCAGGTCAGCGCCCATGTGCGCGCCTGTTTTGCTGCGGAACGCGCGATCAGCGCCCAACTTGAAATCTCAGAGGATCCCGCCGCCCTGGATCTGCAGGCCGCATTTGCCCAGGCCCTGGCGGCAGGCTCTTAAAATTCGGGCCAGTTTGAAATCGGATTGTCCGTAAGAGCCTCGGTTTCGTCCCATTCCCGCACCGCCCACGCCTGACCGCCAAAGCACCCTGATCCCGGTGGTTAAACTGGGGTTGGGTGATGTTTTTGCAATTTCAGGGCCGTGTGGGAACGGGACAACAGATACTGGATGGCGATCTGCGAGATCTGCAAATCGTGACGCTGGACACTGGCATCTATCTTTATGCGACAACGGGCGCGGGCGGCGGGCTGACGGGCTATGGCCTGGACGAAGGCGCGCTGGCCGATTGGCAGGATAGTCTCTATTATGGCGCAATTGCCCCGGATTTGATTTCCGGGTCTTTGGCGTTTCTGGGCTCGGGGCCCGAGGATCTTCTGGTCTTTGGCGGCGCGGGCACCTTGCAGGCCGTCCGTCTGGGCGCCGATGGGCAGATCGAAACCCGTGTTCAGACCGGCACCATGACAGGCGGCACCGAGGCAATCTGCGCCGTGGCCGCCGTCACTTTGGAAACCGGCATGGCCGTCTATGTCGCCGATGACGGCACGGGCGCGCTGACCACCTATGCCGCGGATGGCAACGATCTGGTGCAGCAGGCCGGCGGCGCGGTGCCAGGGCTGCAAGGCACCGTGGCCATGACCACCGTCACCGTTTCGGGCAACACGTTTTTGCTGGCTGCCGATCAGGGCGTGCAGGGGGTGTCCAGCTTTCGCATCAATCCCCAGACCGGCGCGCTGACCTCGGCCGATACGATGGGCGCCAATAACGGGCTGGGGATTTCCGTGCCCACCGCAATGGAGGTGGTCCAGGTCCATGGCGCCACCTGGGTGATCCTGGCTGGCGCCGAGAGCAGCTCGCTCAGCGTTATGCGCGTGACCGGCACCGGAGAGCTGATCGCCACCGATCATGTCATCGACACGCTGCACACCCGGTTCGGCGGGGTGCAGTCCCTGGCCGTTGTGGAAACCGAGGGGCAGGTCTTCATCGTCGCTGGCGGGGCCGATGACGGGCTGAGCCTCTTTACCCTGTTGCCCGATGGCCGTCTGGCCCATGTGCAGACCATCGCGCATTGGGGCGCAAACCAGCTGATGGATGTCAGCGAAATCGCCGCGCAGCGGGTGGGCGATGAGATCCAGATCTTTGTGGCCTCGGAGGAGGCCGCCGGCCTGTCTCAATTCACCATTTCCCTGGATAACCTGGGCGTCACCCGCACCGATGGCAGCAGCGGCGGGGCAGGGAACGATCTGCTGGTGTCCACTGGCGATGACACGATCCTGGGCCGCGCGGGCGATGATATTCTGGTGGCCGGCTGGGGCGATACCGTGATGACAGGAGGCAGCGGAGCGGATCTGTTCGTGCTGGCCTCGGGCGGGCATCACGCCACGATCACCGATTTCGACCCGAACAATGACCGGCTGGACCTGTCCGCCTGGCCAATGCTGCGCGATCCGGGCCAGCTGACGATCACCCCCACGCGCTGGGGCGCGGTGATCACCTATCATGACAATAGCCTGACGATTTATACCGCCTCGGGGCAGCCTTTGGCCAATATAGGCTCTTATTTCAGCAGTCCCGACCGGGTGCTGATCCTGGGCACGCCGGGGGGGCAGACGCTGACCGGCTCGCGCGAGAATGACCTGCTGACCGGCGATGACGGCAATGACACGATCGACGCGGGCGGCGGGCATGATCAGATCGACGCGCGCGCCGGCGACGATTCCATTCAGGCCGGGTGGGGCCACGATCATGTCTCCGCGGGCGACGGGCATGACACGGTGGATGCGGCGGGGGGCGATGACACTCTGCTGGGCGGGGCCGGCAATGACAGCCTGTGGGGCGGCGAAAACAACGACGAGATCTGGGGCGGCGATGGCAATGACACGATCAGCGGCGGCGAGGATGCCGATCTTCTGGGCGGCGGCGCGGGCAATGACATCATTCTGGGTGGCGCGGGCAGTGACACGATCTATGCCAGCAGCGGAGACGATTCCCTGGAAGGCAACGGCGGGCAGGACACGATCTGGGGCGGGCGCGGCAATGATCTGATCCGGGCGGGTGCCCAGGATGATGAAATCGGCGGCGGCGCGGGCAATGGGCGTGACAGCTTGTGGGGCGGCGATGGCAATGACACGATCTGGGGCGGCGCGGGCCACGATCTGGCCTATGGCGAGACCGGCGCGGATCTGATCGGCGGCGGTAGCGGGATGGACACGATCTGGGGCGGGGACGGCTGGGATACGCTCTATGGCGGCTACGGCGATGACAGCCTGATGGGCGAGGGCGGCGCGGACGAGGTCTGGGGCGGCAATGGCAATGACAGCCTGTCGGGCGATCTGGGCGATGACAGCCTGTCGGGCGGCGCGGGGGCGGATACGCTCAGCGGCGGCGCGGGCGATGATCTTCTGACCGGGGGCAGCAATCCGGATGTGTTCCTCTTTGAAACAGACCACGGCACCGACCGGATCACCGATTTCACCCCCGGCACGGACCGCCTGCGCCTGTTGGGCACGGCCGGGGATTTCGACGACCTGACCCTTAGCGCCACCACCGGCGGCGTGTTGATCGACACGGGTGACGGCACCATCGTGCTGGAAGGGCTAAGCCTGTCCGATCTGGGGGCTGCGGACTTTGTGTTCATCTAATAATTACCATAATCTAAGTTATAAGATTCACCTGTGCCCCACTTGCCGCAGCCAAGGCAATAATCCCCGATAAGCGGCGCGTTTTGGCGTGTAGGGAAAAAACGGGGCTGATTTCGGCCGGGCTCTTGGGTACAACCGTGCTCAGATCAAGCATTCGGGATTCCCAGACGTGACGCGTTTTTTCAAACTTACGGCCATTATTCTGGCCCTTGCCCTGCCCTCGGCCTGTAGCTCGCCCCGCGGTGTGGCGCTGACCAGCGAAATTCTCAAGGAACAGGATGCGCCCAACCCCGGTTTTGCCGTGGTGCCCGTGACCCGCGCCAATATCAAGGCGCTGCAACAATGGCCCAGCACCGGCTGGGCGGGGCACTACCACTGGATCGGCCCCTCGCGCGGGCCCGAAAGCGCCGTCATCCGCACCGGAGACCAGATCAACCTGGTGATCTGGGACAACCAGGAAAACTCGCTGCTGGCCTCGGCGCAGGAAAAATCGGTGAACATGACCGGGCTGACCGTGTCCAACACCGGCACCATCTTTGTCCCCTATCTGGACGAGGTCCAGGTCCGCGGCAAAACCCCCGGCCAGGCCCGCCAGAAAATCCAGGACGCGCTGGAGCCGATCGTGCCCCAGGCCCAGGTGCAGCTGACGCTGAATGCGGGCAAGCAGAACTCGGTTGATCTGGTGTCCGGCGTCGAAAGCCCCGGCACCTATCCCCTGCCCGACCGCAATTATACGATCCTCAGCCTGATCGCCCAGGGCGGCGGCATCAACAAGAACATGCGCAACCCGATCGTGCGTCTGCAACGCGGCGGGCGCAGCTATGAGATCCGCGCCGGAGACCTGTTCGAGGACCCGCGTAAGAACGTCCCCCTGCGCGGCAATGACAAGGTGATCGTCGAAGAGGATGACCGCTATTTCACCGCCATGGGCGCGGCCCGCAACGAAGAGCTGGTCTATTTCGAAAAGGAAACCATCACCGCGCTGGAATCGCTGTCGATGATCGGCGGTCTGACCGATTATCAGGCCAATCTTAAGGGCGTGCTGGTGCTGCGCGAATACCCGGCCAAGGCGGTGCGCTATAACGGCACCGGGCCCAGCTCGGATCAGATGGTGTTCACCTTCGATCTGACCTCGGCCGAGGGGCTGTTTGCTGCGCGCAAATTCCAGATCCAGCCGCAGGATACCGTGATCGCCACCGAAAGCCCGCTCAGCGCGACGCGCACGATCCTGGGGCTGATCGGCTCGGTCTTTGGGGTGGTGAACGCAGCGCCGAACATCTGATCCGCGCGTTTGCTATTTCATAGCAAAAGGCCGCCCCGTCAGGGGCGGCCTTTTTGACTCCCTCAGATCCGGAAAGCAGGCCCAGGGTCAGGCCAGCACCAGATCCTCCAGCATGTTCATCAGGTCGGGCATACCGGGCACGAATCCCTCGATCGCCCCCGAGTTCTGCCCCTCTCCGGACGCAAAAGCCTGCAATCGGCCGTCATCGGGGCCCACCTGCACCCCCAGCTGGGCCGCAATACGGATCGCATGATCCTGAATCGAGGTCTCGCCCTTGTAGATTTCTTCGAAGACCAGCCAGTCATGATCAATCCGCCGGTTGCGCAGCACCGTCAGCACCTGCCCCAGGGAAATCGCGGCCTGATGCACCGCCTTGCGGCCCTGTTCCACGGACACGGCCTGCGCCTTTTGCCGGCCGGCGCGAATCTCGGGGTAGATCCTGGCCGCCTGTTCCGGACCCCAGGCCTGCGTGGCCAGCGCCAGAAACAACGAGCGCAGCCGGCTGGCCTCGTTCCGGCGGGTCAGCACGAAAAACCGATAGCCGCGGGCGGCGCATTCCTCGATCAGGATGCGATTCAGATGCGCGGGGATGATCTCAAAGCAATGTTTGATATTGGGCCGGTCCGCCAGCTGTTCGGCCAGGGCCGCGCGCGCGGCGGCCTGATCCTGGGTGGCGGTGAAATCACGGGTGATCTGCCCCCAGACCCGATCCACGTTCAAAGGTTCGTGCTGCCGGGTCGGAAAGGATGAGATCGCGCTCATAAAGCTCATCAGCGACGTGCCGCCGGTGCGGCGCATCGTCAGGATGATATAGGGGTGCTGCATCCCTGCTCCTTTTGTTTTTGGGCTCTGCAAACACCAGAGCCATCTTGCAAACCTGCCCATGCGGCAGAGGGATCCAACAGGTCACGCAAATCCCCGCATGTCCCAATAACACCTCGTCCCGCTTAGGAAAACCCGGCCCTTTGCGGGGGCCGGGTTCAACTTGTTTTCACTGTTGCAAAGCCGCTTAGACGATATCCAGCAGCCCGGCCAGAACGCCTGCGTCATTGGCCCCCTGCACCGTGAAGATCTGGCCGCCGCCAAAATCGAACACCGTGCCCGATGCCGTGGTGGTCCCGTAAGTGGCAATCACCTGAGCCGCGGTCAGCCCGCCGCCCCACAGCGCATCGTCCAGTTGCAGGCGGTCGTTCTCGCCCGCATCGAAATCGGTGACCAGGTCCAGCCCGTCGCCCACGCCAAAGACAAAGGTATCCGCGCCGGCGCCGCCGGTCAGCGTGTCATTGCCGGTGCCGCCGATCAGCAGGTCGTTATCCGCCCCGCCATACAGCGTGTCCGAGCCGCTGCCGCCGCCCAGCGTGTCATCGCCGTCGCCGCCGTACATCTCGTCATTGTCGCCGCCACCATAGAGCGCGTCACCCGCCAGACCGCCGCCCAGCGTATCGTTGCCGGTGCCGCCATACAGCTCGTCCGCGCCTTCATCGCCGCCCAGGAAGTCATTGCCCGCGCCGCCATTGATCGTGTCACGGCCCCAGGACCCGGACAGGCTGTCATTGTCGTCATCGCCGAAGATCAGGTCACGGCCGCCGCCGCCCAGCAGGGTGTCATCGCCGGTGCCGCCATAAAGCGTGTCATTGTCGGCATTGGCGCCCATGGAATCGTTCCCGGCGTCACCGCCCAGGATGTCATTGCCGCGACCGCCCCACAGGGTGTCATTGTCGCCGCCGCCCCACAGGCGGTCATCGCCGCCGCCGCCGCCCAGCTCGTCCGCGCCGGCGCCGCCTGCAACGGTGTCATTGCCGCCCGCGGCCCAGATGGTATCGCTGCCATTGTTCCCCGAGATATTATTGGCCACCATGTTGCCGAAGATCAGATCGTTGCCCGACCCGGCCAGCAGGTTTTCAATGATGGTGCCGCGGGCGATCCCCAGGTTGCCGGTGCCGCCCAGGATGTCCGAGAATTGCTCATCGGTCATGCGGACCGTGTCATTGGTGGTCGAGGGGGTCAGGTCCAGCGTATCGGTGCCGCCCTGGTCATAGATGGTCAGCGCCACGTCCTCACCATCGTAGATCCCCGAGGTGTTGCCGCTGATCACGCTGTCCAGCAGCAGGCCCAGATAGTTGCCCAGGTTGGTGTTCGCCCCCCAGATGGTATCGCCTGCGGTGGCGCTGCTGGCCCCCGGCGCGCCATACAGGTTCTGGATCGCCACGATATCGGCCATCATCGTGGTCAGCAGCCAGGCAAAGTTGGCGTTGGTCGTGGTGTTCTCGGTCTGGCTGAAATAGGACATGATCGAGATCTGCCAGCTGTCATTGCTGAAGTCCTCGTCCACGCCATAGGTGGCCGCACCGTTATAGCCGCCCTGGTGGCCCAGACCCAGCGCATGGCCGATCTCGTGGATATAGGTCTGGAAGGAATAGCTGTCCATCGTGGTGCCATAGGCGGCGATCCAGGCCGTGGACACGTTCACATGCGAGGACACGATGGTGCCGCCCGACAGGGTCGAGGTGGAATAGGCCCCGCTGTTATTGTCATCAAAGGTGATATCGCCGCCCGAGGTCACCTCGACAAACTCGATATCGGCGACCATTTCCCAGGCCTCCAGCGCCCAGCGGGCCAGCTGCTGGCCATCGGCGGTCAGGGCGGTCAGGTTCACCGTGATCTGGTTCGAGCCCGACGTGTCAAACGCCCGGCCGCTGGCACCATTGGCGTTCCAGTAGCCATCGGTCAGGAAGTCGGCCAGCTCGTCCAGGGTGCCCGGTGCGGGCGGCACGCTTTCGACGATCGTCATGTCATAGGTGCCCGAGTAGCCATCCGCATAGGCGCCCGCGGCCAGATAGAAGGTGCCGGTATAGCTGGCGGTGAAGGCCAGGAACGAGTTATAGCCCACGCCCCCGTCATCATTGGAATAGATCAGCGTGCCGGTATCGTCATAGATCCGCAGATAGGGATCAGACAGAGAGACCCCGGTCAGGGCAACCTCATAGGTCTGGCCGGCCGTCAGGGTCACGGCCACCCAGTCGCGATCCCCCGACGCGCCCAGGTTCCCCGAGAAAGTATCGCCGACGCCGATCGTATATCCCGTGCCGGTGCCCGCGATGGCATCGGCGACTTCAAAAATGGTGGCCCCGTTGGGATCCGGCGTCAACGAGCATTCCGGGTCCGTCGGGTGCAATTGTGCGCAAATGAAACACATGTGAGAATCTCCGTAAGATGTTCCGTCTTAATTCTATTGAGGCCAGGGAAATGCAACGGCGATGCAGCCCCCGGCGCGATCCCCCCGCCTAAACGGCGGGAAGCGGCAGTTTGCTAACTTTCAGCAGCCCCTGGGCCAGTTGCTCCATCATATGCGGGCGCAGCGCCACATCGGCGGAATCCAGCGCCACATCCGGGCCCATCACCCAATCTGCGGCCTGATCGGTTTTCCACGACAGGCGGGCGGCCATGGCGTGCCGGGTCTCGCGTTCGGGCAGCAGCCGGATGGCCAGGCTGCCCGCCACGGGGGCCACGCTGTCGCCCATCCGGATCACGGCATGGGGGACGGCCTGTTGCAGCGCCTGTTGCAGCGCACCGCACAGAGCCTGCTGCATCGCGCTGTCCCCGTCCGGGCAGGACAGTTCGAACACGGGGCGCAGCCGTTGGCTCTGGGCCAGGGCGGGATCGGTCATCAGGGCTCCTCCTGTCAGGGCCATGCTGGTACACAGGCCAGCCACGATAGCGCGGCGGTTTATTTGGCGGCAGTCAATCCTGTGACGGTGTCTGCGCATCGTTACCCCCATTCCCCCTAAGGCGAATCTTATCAGGTCTTTGCCCGCCTTATCAACGCACAAGTCTTTCAAAGTTGGGCAAAGTCGGGGAAACCATACCTTGGTGCAGCCGGGGCGGGCCCGCCTTACAACCCACGCGCGAGGCGGCTGGTCAGCCAGGCCAGAAAAGCCTTATCCGGCGCGTGCAGGCGCACCCGCCCGGCGCTGGCCCAGAAGGCGCGCCATTCGGCCTCCAGCGCATAGACATCCGCGCCCGGCGCCATCTGCCGCGCGCGCTCCAGCGCGGCGGGGCTCAGCTGCGGGCCCTCGGCGGGGCCGGCCCCGGACACCACATGCCCCTGCCGGGTAAAGGCGATCAGATCGCCCGGTTCCTCGGCCATGTCGTAATCGGGCAGGGTGCCGGCGGCGATGATCTTGCGCACCGCCGCGCGAAACACCCGCAAAGGCGCGGTGGATCCGGCCTTCTTGTGCAAAGTCGCCAGGCTGACCTGCCATTCGGGCTGGCGGCCGCAATGTTTGCGCGCCAATTCGTAGATTCGCCGCTCCAGCGGTTTGCGCAGGCGGAAATAGGCGCGGTTCAGCGTCAGCACCGATTTCGACAGCACCGCCCGGTACAGCCATTCCGACAGGGTAACCGAGACGCTGACCATCCGCCCCCCGCGCGATTTGCGGATGATTTCCCAGCGCTCGATCAGGCCGAAACCGCTGGTCACCTCTTGCCCGCCGGTTTCCAGATTGGTGGTGATGCGCGTGCCGGCCAGGCGTTCAAAGGCCTCGCGCAGGCGGGCATAGCTGTCGCCGCCGGTGTCGCGATTGGTGGCCACCAGCAGATCATGCGCCTTCAGTTGCAGCGTCCGAGAGATTTCGCGCCCTGCATTCAGCGCCGCCACCAGCTGGCTGATGCAATAGATCAGGATGTCCTTATCGTGGATCGTCGCCCGCCCCCGCACCGAGGGCGTGACCTGCACCTGCACCCCATTATGGGCATAGTTCAGAATGCGCCGGTCCGGCCGCGTGGACAGTGAGAAAATCGGATGCTCCATCGAGCCCAGATCGTCCTTGGGGCTGGCCTCGAAAATATCGCAGACGAACATGTCGCCCGTTGGGTGGCGGTCGGGCAAAAGCCCCCCCTGCCCTGCTGTCATGGCCCCTGTCATGCGTGCCTGTCCTGTCGCATTTTATCTGCTCTGCTCGTGTCCCCGTTTTTCGGGGTTTCAGTGACACCCTAAAGTTATCCACAGAACGCGTCCAGCCCTCAGCGCCCCTCGCATCGGGGGATCAGAGTCGCACCTGCGTCGGATCAGAGTCGCCTTTTCGGGGTTTCAGAGTCGCACCGGGCCAAAATCAAATCCAAAACATCTTGGAAATCAGGGCCTTAAGCAAATCTCATCTTACCTGTAACTATAAACTAACAGAATCCTAACAGGAAATTTTTGCTCTTCCCCCCTATCCAGCCTGATTTTCCTGCAAAAACCGGGGCAATTATGCTAAGAAATAGCCAAGGGAGGTGAGGGTTTTGCTTCCATGTGTGACGTTTTCCCGTATGTTAAGGAAAAGAGCGCACATGAGGCCCGAGCCATGACATCCGCAGTGACATCCGCCCTGCCCCCCTACTTCAACATTGATCCCGACCAGGCCTTGTCCGCTTTGGGCAATCCTACCGGCACCGAAGGGTTTGCCGCCATTTCTCAGGCCTGTGCCCGCGGGCGTTCGGATCTGGCCAGCCGCGGATTAGAGGACGACGGCGACCGCCATCTGCGCCTGTTTTCCACATGGGAGATCACCCGCTATCTGATCCCCGTCGCCCAGGGCCATTTCCGCCGCGTGCTGAAACAGAAGCCCGATCTGCCACAGGGGCGTTCGGAAACCGCCGGGGGGGCGAAATGGTTCACTCTGGACGAGGTGCTGCGCCTGCGCGCCCATTTCGCCGCCGAAGGGTCCAAGGCGAAAAACTACCTGCCCTATCGCCCCAAGGGCCAGCCCGCCAAAATGGTCGCCGTGGCCAATTTCAAGGGCGGGGTCGGCAAGACCTCGACCGCCGCGCATCTGGCCATGTCCGCCGCGTTGGACGGCTATAAGGTGCTGGTGATTGATCTGGACAGTCAGGGGTCCATGACGTCCATTTTCGGCGGGCGGGTCGAGGATGAATGGCAGACCGTTTTCCCCCTTCTGGCGCGTCATTACGCCAGCTATCTGCGCAGCGATAATCAGCGCCGGCTGGACCGGGGCGAGCCCCCCATTCCGCTGGACGACACGCTGAGCGCCGCTTTGGATGTCACCGCCCGGTCGCTGATCCAGCCCACCCATTGGCCCAATATTGATCTGATCGGCGCGCAGCTGAATCTGTATTGGGCCGAGTTCCAGATCCCCGTTTGGCGGATGCAGGGGCGCGGCTGGAAACTGTGGGATGCGCTGACCGACAGTCTGGAGGCCGACGGCATTCTGGATCAGTATGACGTGATTTTCGTCGATACCCCCCCCGCCCTGGGCTATCTGACGATCAACGGGCTGGCGGCCAGCGATATTCTGCTGGTGCCGCTGGGGGCCTCGTTTCTGGAATTCGATTCCACGGGCCGGTTTTTCGACATGCTGCACACCACCTTTCAATCCATCGAGGACGGCGAGAACCTGGCCGCCCGCGCCCTGGGCCGGGATGAGCTGAATTTCGAATGGGACGCGGTGCGCGCGGTGATCACCCGCTATGATGGCAGCCAACAGGCCGAGCTGGCCGCGCTGATGCAGGCCTATCTGGGGCCCACCCTGTCTCCGCATCGGCAGGATTTCACCGCTCTGATCGGTCAGGCCGGCGAGCAGGTTCAGGGCATCTACGAGGCTGACTATCGCGACTTCAACCGCGAAACCTATGCCCGCGGGCGCGAGACTTTTGATGCCACCTATGCCGCGTTCAAATCCCTGCTGATCGGGGCCTGGCGCCGCGATGAGCTGGCCCAACAACAGGCGGCCGAGTGAGCCCCCGCCTCAAATGTTTCGCGCGCGAAACAGCAGCGTTCGGCCGGGTTAGGCTCTGTTTATCAGACCGCCCCACCCTGCCCCGCACACGACAGGAGACCTGAGCCATGGCCAAACGCAAACGCCTTGCGCCCCCGAAAACCGATTATCTGGATACGCCGGCGCCCTCTGCGATCCTACCCGAACCGCCGCGTCGCGCGCCCCCCATTGCCGATGTCGCGGGCCATGCCAGCACCACCGCCGCGCTCGAGGAAATGTCCGACACCCTGCGCCGCGCCCGCGAAGAGGGCCGCATGGCGCTGGAGCTGCCGCTGGATCAGATCGTCACCGATTATCTGGTGCGCGACCGGATCAATGTGGATGAGGGTGAGATGGAGGTGCTGATCGCCTCGATCCGTCAACGTGGGCAGCAAACTCCGATCGAGGTCGCCCCTCTGCCAGGTGGCCGCTATGGGCTGATCTCGGGGTGGCGGCGTCTGCGCGCGATCACCCGCCTGGCTGAAACCGGCGAGGCGCAGCCGCAGATCCTGGCCTTTTTGCGCCAGCCCGAACAGGCGTCCGATGCCTATCTGGCCATGGTCGAGGAAAACGAAATCCGTGTCGGGCTGAGCTATTATGAACGCGCCCGCATCGCCGCTCGCGCGGTGGAACAAGGCGTTTACCCCGACGAGCGCAGCGCGCTACGCAGTCTCTATCACGCCGCAAGCCGCGCCAAACGGTCAAAAATCGGCAGCTTTCTGACGTTGGTCAAACATCTGGATGGCGTGCTGCATTTCCCTGAATCCATCGGCGAACGCGCCGGTCTGATCCTGGCCCGAGAGCTGGATCAAGCCCCCGCGATTGCCCGCCGGATCGCGGCGCATATCCAGGCCGATCCGCCTCAGACCCCGCTGGACGAGCTGGACCGGATCAACGCCGCCCTGTCCGAGATCGCGGCCGCTGCCAAGGCGGAGACAAAGATTAAAAATCAGACCCCAAAACGCGGATCAGAGACGAATTTTACCCGTCAGATCCACGCGGGCCTGCATGTGGTGCGCCATGACATCACCAATCCCAAGGGCGGACGGCTGACGATCAAGGGTGCGGCGGTGGATGAGAACCTGGCCGACGATCTGATCGCCTGGCTGGCCGAGCGTTCCGCGCAAAAATAGACTCTATTTCCCAAATTAGGCCCTGTTTCGCGCGCGAAACAGTCAGGGCCTATAGAGCCCCCACAGCCCCCAAGCGGCGACGTGATGAATCACGCTGAACTGGCCGGCCTTCATCGCGACGTTAATCTCTGCGGGGGTCATTTCCTCATAGGCGAAATCCTCAAGATCGCCGGGCGCGGGATCGGCCACGCGGCGGCACCCGGTGGCAGCAAAATAATGCCCGGTGCTGCCGGTCTGATTGCCATTGTCCACATAGGCGCCCATGGGGATCAGCTGGCCGGTTTGCAGCCCGGTTTCCTCCATCAATTCACGCGTGGCGGTCAGATCGGCGGGTTCGCCCGGATCGACATAGCCGGCGGGAAAGCCCAGCATCTCGGCCCCCGGCCCGTGTTTATACTGGCGGATCACCAGCACTTTGCCATTTTCCAGAAACGGGATGATCAGGGCAAAGGGGCGCAGGTCGATCTTATAGAAATCGTCGATGATCTGGCCGGGGCGGACCTCGACCTGTTCTTTGCGGATGCGCAGGAACGGCGCGTGTTCGAAGACGGTTTCGTCCTTCAGGA
The DNA here is from genome assembly GCA_002708925.1 of Paracoccaceae bacterium. Lineage (GTDB taxonomy): Bacteria > Pseudomonadota > Alphaproteobacteria > Rhodobacterales > Rhodobacteraceae > Thalassobius. The sequence goes on along the minus strand of PAPN01000060.1, from coordinate 4,601 downwards.
TTTTCCAGCTCATTAGTCTAAAAGCCTCATCAAATAGGCGCCGTAGCCGTTTTTCCCGAATTGTTCCGCACGGGCGCGCAGCTGATCGGCATTAATCCAGCCCTTGGCATAGGCGATTTCCTCGGGGCAGCCCACCTGCTGGCCCTGCCGTTCGGACAGGGTGCGCACGAAATTGCCCGCGTCCAGCAGGCTGGCATGGGTGCCAGTGTCCAGCCAGGCATAACCGCGCCCCATCTGCTGCACATTCAGCAAACCATCGGCCAGATAGCTTTCCAGCAGGGTCACGATCTCCAGCTCTCCGCGCGCCGAGGGCGTCACCGCCTGCGCCCGCTGCGGCGCGCTGCCATCCAGAAAATAGAGCCCGGTGACGGCATAGGGCGAGGGCGCGACCTGTGGTTTTTCGATGATCTGGCGCACGGTACCATCTTCGGCGAAATCCACCACGCCATAGCGTTCCGGATCGGCGACACGATAGCCAAAGACCGTGCCCCCCTGCCCCTGTGCATCTGCGGCGGCCAGGCGCTCGGGCAGCCCGTGACCGAAAAAGATATTGTCGCCCAGCACCATCGCGCTGGGGGCGCCGTTCAGGAAATCCTCGGCCAGGATATAGGCCTGCGCCAGCCCGTCGGGGCTGGGCTGGGTGATATAGGTCAGGCTCAGCCCCCATTGGCTGCCGTTCCCCAAAGTGCGCTGAAATTGCGCCTGATCCTGCGGCGTGGTGATCACCGCGATCTCTTGAATCCCCGACAGCATCAGCACCGACAGAGGATAGAAAATCATCGGCTTGTCATAGACCGGCAACAGCTGTTTGGACACGCCCATGGTGATCGGATAGAGCCGCGTCCCCGAGCCGCCCGCCAGAATAATGCCTTTGCGTTTCATGCGCTCACCTCGTGTATCACCTCGGCCAAAGCGGCCTTCCAATCGGGCTGTTCTATCCCGAAATCTGTCTCTATTGCGCGGCACTCCAGCCGGGAATTCAAGGGCCGCGCCGCCGGCGTCGGATAGTCCGCGCTGGGAATATCCGTCACCGTCACATCCCGCCCGGCCAAGGCAAATGTTTCGCGCGCGAAACAGGCCCAGCTGGTGGCGGGGGCCCCGGCGTAATGGTAAATTCCACCGCCCTGCCCCGCGCTCATCGCCTGGGCCATCTGCACCAAAGCCTGCGCAATCCCCCGCGCCGGCGTCGGCCCGCCGATCTGATCGGCTACCACGCTCAGCGCGTCGCGGCTCTCGGACAGGCGCAACATGGTTTTCACGAAATTCGCCCCATGGGCCGAAAACACCCAAGACGTCCGCAACACAGCCCAACGCCCCCCGGCCTGCGCAATCGCCCGCTCGCCCGCCAGCTTGGACCGCCCATAGGCATTCACCGGATGCACCGCATCCCCCGGCGCCCAAGGCCGCACCCCCGACCCATCAAACACATAATCGGTGGAGACATGCAAAAACGGTACATCCAATTCCGCACAGGCCCGCGCCATCGCGCCCGGTGCCGCGCCATTCACCACCTGCGCCAAATCCTCTTCCGCCTCAGCCCGGTCCACCGCCGTATAGGCCGCCGCATTAATCACCGCACTGGGGCGCAACGCCCGTATATGCGCCGCACATCCCGCAGGATCGCATAAATCCGCCTCGGCGCGCCCCAGAAACACCGCCTCAGGACAGGCCCGCGCCAATTCCCGCGCCACCTGCCCGGTTTTCCCAAAGACCAGGATCATCCCCCCCGCCTTTCTTTGCTCGCGAAATACTCCCGCCGGAGGCCCCGCCCCCTCATCCCGTTCCCAGCCGTGTGCCCACACCCGCACGGGCCTGCAACGGACGCCACCAGGCCTCGTTCTCCAGATACCATTGCACGGTTTTCTCCAGCCCCTGCTCCAATGTCACCGAGGGCCGCCAGCCCAGCTCAGCCCGGATCCGCGCCGGATCAATCGCATAGCGCAGATCATGGCCGGGGCGGTCCTGCACATAGCTGATCAGGCTGTCATAGGGGCGATCTGCGGGCCGCAGGCGATCCAGAATGGCACAGATCATCCGCACCAGATCAATGTTGCGGGCCTCGTTCTCGCCGCCGATATTATAGCTGCGGCCGTTTTGCCCGCGCGCCAGAACCGTTAGTAGCGCATCGGCGTGATCCTCCACATACAGCCAGTCCCGCACGTTCAGGCCTTGCCCGTAAACGGGGATCGGCTGCCCGGCCAGCGCGTTCAGGATCACCACGGGGATCAGCTTTTCGGGGAAATGATAGGGGCCGTAATTGTTGGAACAATTGGTCAGCACCACGGGCAGGCCATAGGTTTCATGCCAGGCGCGCACCAGATGGTCGCTGGCGGCTTTTGAGGCAGAATAGGGACTGTTTGGCGCATAGGGCGTGTCCTCGGTGAACTGGCCGGTGTCGCCCAGGGTGCCGTAAACCTCGTCGGTGGAAATATGGTGAAACCGGAAATCGGCGGGGCGGCCCTGCGCCTCCCACTGGGCGCGGGCGGCTTGCAGCAGGGTGTAGGTGCCGTTCACGTTGGTTTCGATGAACGCACCCGGCCCGTCGATGGACCGATCCACATGGGATTCCGCGGCCAGATGCATCACGGCGGTGGGCCGATACGCTGCGAAAATCCGGGTCATGGCCTCGGCGTCGCGGATGTCGGCCTGTTCGAAATGGTAAAGCGGGTTGTCTGCGACGCTGGCGACATTCTCCAGGCAGGCGGCATAGGTCAGCGCATCGACATTCACCACGCGCTGCCCGCGCGCGATGGCCAGGCGCACCACGGCCGATCCGATGAACCCCGCGCCGCCTGTAATCAAAAGGGTCATTGCGCGTCCTTCCAGGTAAACGGGCTGTCCAGATCGGCCAGCAGGGGGGCGGCGGCGTCTTTTTCCGACAGGATCGGATCGCCGGTCAGGCCCCACTCAATCCCCACCTGAGGATCATCGTATCGCAGCGCCCGGTCGCATTCCGGGGCGTAATAGTCACTGCATTTATAGATGATCTCGGTATCCGGCGCACGGGTGACAAAGCCATGGGCAAACCCGGCCGGGATCAGCAATTGCCGCCCGTTTTCAGCCGTCAATTCGACCCCCACCCATTGCCCATAAGTGGGGCTGGCGCGGCGAATATCCACGGCCACATCCAGCATGGCCCCACGCCCGCAGCGCACCAGCTTGGCCTGCGCATGGGGGGGCGTTTGGAAATGCAGGCCCCGCAGCGTGCCCACGGCGGCAGACAGCGAGTGATTGTCCTGCACGAAATCAATCTCCAGCCCGTGATCGGCCATGCGCTGCCGGTTCCAGCTTTCGCTGAAGAACCCGCGATGATCGCCAAACCGCTGAGGCGTCAGGATCAGCACGCCGGGCAGGGCGGTTTCCTGAATCTGCATGAACAATCTCCTTTGACCAAAGGCTTAGAGGATTGCTGCATATCCGGCAATCTTGGCATGAAAAGGCCCGCGCGGGGGCGGGCCTGTGGTGTTATTTCTCGTAATGGCCCGATTGGTGCCAGCGCCAGGCATCGGCGATCATCAGATCCAGGGTCGAGCGTTTGGGGCGCCAGCCCAGCTCTTCCTCGGCGCGGGTGGATCCGGACACCAGTTTGGTGCAATCGCCCGCCCGGCGCGGCCCTTCGGTATAGGGCACCTTGCGGCCCGTGACGGCGGCGGCGGCGTCCATGACCTCGCGCACGGAAAAACCGCTGCCCGTGCCCAGATTGAACACCCGGCTGCCTTTACCGGCCTTCAGCCAGTCCACCCCCAGAACATGCGCATCCACCAGATCGCAGACATGGACGTAATCGCGAATGCAGGTGCCATCGGGCGTGTCGTAATCGGTGCCAAAGATGGTCAGCGCGTCGCGCTTGCCGTCAATCGCATCCAGAATCAGCGGGATCAGATGGGTCTCGGGGCGGTGGAATTCGCCCACCTCGGCCTCGGGGTCGCCACCGGCCACGTTGAAATAGCGGAAGATCACCGATTTCATCCCATGAGAGGCGTCAAAGTCGCGCAGCATATCCTCGATCGCGCGTTTGGAGCCGCCATAGGCGTTGATCGGCAGCTGCACGCTGTCCTCGTTCAACACCACGTTGTCCTGTTCACCATAGGTGGCGCAGGTCGAGGAAAAGACGAAGTTCAGACAGCCGGCCTCGGCCGCGGCCTCAATGAGGTTCAGCGATCCGCCGGTGTTGTTCAGCCAGTATTTGCCGGGGTTGGACATGCTTTCGCCAACCTGAGACAGCGCGGCGAAATGCATCACCGCCACGGGCTGATATTGGGCGAACACCTGATCCAGGCGAGCGCGGTCCAGCAGATCGCCCTTCTCAAAGGGGCCGAATTTCACCGCGTCCTGCCAGCCGGTGACAAGATTATCAAAGGTCACAGGGGTGAACCCGGCCGCCTTCAGCGCCTTGCAGGCGTGGCTGCCGATGTACCCGGCCCCGCCGGTCACCAGAACATTGGTCATGGAACGTCCTTACTGGGCTGCCTTGTCGGTATGGGTCACGGCCTGCAGGTAGTCCATGAGCTCATCGCGCAGGTCGTCGCGTGAGAGGCCGAAGGCGATGGTGGCCTGCAAGAAGCCCGCCTTGGAGCCGCAATCGAAACGCTCGCCGTTGA
>PAPN01000059.1 GCA_002708925.1 Paracoccaceae bacterium | reverse complement strand
TAGCGCCGTCCGCCGCCCCGTTGTGCGCCTCAGCGCCGCCGGTGAAGGGGGTTCTAAGGTTTACTCCTCAAACCCGCAAGCGGTTTTTTCAGGAAAAACGCATATTTCTGCGATTTTCTGATGATTTCTTATTTTATCCATAAAAAACAAATAGTTACGTAACTCATTTTTTCAGCACTTATCCGGAAAACACGCTGGTCTTTGCTTTTTCGCGCCGAATCCGGGCCGAATCCGGGGGACGGAGGGCAGACTCAGGGAGGAATCTGCCAGATTCAGCCCGACTCTCTAACAAGAGGGGCTCTGTTCCGGTGGCAGCGTGCAAATCGCGGGGGCGGCCGTTGAGGTAAACTTCGGCTGGCGGGCCCGGACAAAGAACAACCGCACCGGAGGCGATTTGCGCACAGACCCATCGGCAAAGGTCGCCTCCATCTGCATCCGGTGAATCGAGGATTGCTCGGAATAGAATTTCAGCCCGCTCAGCAGCGACGAGATATTCGGATTTCCCCGAACCGGAATGTTCACCCGGTAGTTCTGTCCGTTGGAGGGCAGATCGACATCCACATATTGCGGCGCCTGCGTGACCCAGGCCCCGCCATCCCCGCATTCGGCCAGCCCGCCCGGCACCTCGATCGTACCCAGATAGATATTGGCCGTGAAGGTCTGGGTTTCCCGGTGGCGTTCGCCCAGAGCATCCACCCATTCATAAGACAGGTGCCCCAGCATGTCGGTCTGCAAATGGCCCCAGCCGTTTTCAACCGCAACAATCCCCCGCAATCCCAGCTCATCGGCATAGCGCGCACGGCAACTGCCCAGCAAATCGGTGCTGGGGCAGGTCAGGCGGCGATTTTCCAGCGCCGTGACATTCACACCCGCCTCGATCAGGGCATTGCGGATATAGACATCCACGCCTTCGTCGAAATCTCCGACGGGCACATCAAACCAGCGGGTCGCGGGCGGGGCGGTCATCCGGTCTTTCCAATCCACGTTATCGGGATTGCGGAAACCAACCCGCGCCGTGGCATTTTCCACCTGTCCCCAGCCATAGTTCAGGAAATTGAAGGACGGACGGAATCCGACACAGCCCATATGCTCTTGCGAGGCCAGGATCGGACGCAGATGCGGCAGGCTGTATTCCACCGCCAGATCCAGAGCCTTCAGCCGCACCCGGCTGCCATCGGTGGTTTTCAGGCGGAACTGTGTATGGGCGCGGTTCGATTGCCATTCGGCATCTCCCATACTGACATAATTAAAGAACGATCCCATTTCGGGCCCGCCGCTCCAGGCGGCGCGCCAGGTGTCATGATTGGGCAGGATCAGAATTTCGCCATTCTGCGCATAATGGGTATAGCCCACTTCCTGCTGGGCGCTCAGCCGGGGATCGACGATCACGCTGAATTCTGTCTTGCCCGCCGCGCCGCCCGATTGCGCCGGCAACAGCCCCGCCGTCAGCGCATCGGCATAAACAATCGGCCGGGTCGAGGAAATTTCCTGGCCCGCCTCCATCACCACATCGTATTGCAGCCCTCCCGGTTCGGTGATCTGCCCCTTGCCGTGGCGCTGCCCATCGCGAAAAGCGCCCTCATATACCCAACCATCGGCAGAGCGATACGTGCCCTGCCCGTGCGGACGCCCATCGACAAAGCTGCCCTCGTAACGGTTGCCCAAAGCATCCAGATGTTCGCCCGGTCCCTGTAGCTGCCCCTCGGCCCACTGCCCCTGGAAAAACGCGCCATCGCGATAGCTCAGCCGCCCCTGACCGTGGAACCGCCCATTCCCAAGCGCCCCCTCATAGCGGTGATGCACTGTGCGCGGGTCGTAATTCGAGGCCCCCGGCACACGCCAGCTAAGCACCCCCGCCCCCGTCGCCAGCCCCTCGGGGGTGACGCCCGGCCAGTTGCCCGCCGCAGGTTCCCAGTTGAACTCCAGCGACATTTCGGGATGCGGATCGTAAACGCGCACCGTCTGACGAGACACTTCACGGCTGACCGGATCATATATGACATGCAGTTTTTCCTGCAACGTGCCGGGCGCATCCGCCTGAGCGCTTAGCGCCAGACAGGTCATCCCCGCCGCCAATCCCAGAACCAACCCCTTGATCCGTGCCGCCATCCCGATCTCCTCCGTGCTTTGAAGAAAGGCTAACCGCCCCATCCCGATTTGGACAAGAGCTAAGTCAGTTCCCGCTTTGTGTGCGGGCAAACAAATGCGGCAATGGGCGCTGCCGGATGAAAACCGTGCCCTGCGGGAACACACGTATCTCGGCCAGCCCCCCCGAGGATTGCGGCGGCAGCTGATCGAACAGGAAATTCCCCAGCGAATGCAGCACCACGCTATCGCCGCCGCCCAGCAGCGCCAGCCCCCGGCTGACCGCATGAGGATGCGCCCCGATGATGGCCGAGACCCCGCGTTTGCGCAGCTCTTCGGCGATCCAGTCCTCACGGGCTGAGGGCCGGGTGACGAATTCCCGCCCCCAATGCACGAAACCGATCACCGGCACATCGGCCTCGGGCAGGATGGCCCTGTCCAGAATCTCAGGCGTCAGCCGATCGACCGAGGGCACCGCCCGCCCATCCAGATCCGTCAGCCCGACCAGCGCCGCCCCCATCAGGTGCAGCACCTCGCCCTGACCGAAATGCGCGATCCCAAAGGCGCGCAGGGCCCGCCTGGTTTCGGCCAGACCGGATTCGCCGATGTCGCGCGCATGATTGTTGGCCAGCGACACCGCCACCACGTTCAGCCGCCGCGCCCAATCGCGCAGCAGATCGGCGGGCATCCCCAGCACCATGTGATCCAGGGTCGAGGGCATCTGCGGCAGCAGCACCCCTTCGAGATTCAGCACCAGGGGCAGCCCCCCGGTCGCCGCCAAAGCCGCCTCTTGCACACGGCGGGCGATCAGTTCGTCGCTCAGCAGGCCCGGTAGGACACGCCCCAAGAACAGATCGCCCCCGATCACAAAGCGCTGGCCATGAATGGGCGGGGCCTCGGCACCATCGGGCACGAAAGCCGCCACGACATAGCTGGTGGTTTCGGCGATGAAACGGTCGTACAGCTCTTGCATATTGGCATTGGCCACCACGACGGGATACCGCCCCTGCTGCGCCATCAGCCGCATGGCCACATACATGGCCCCCACAGAATCGACGTGATCGGGCTGTATCAGCTGCCCCGCCGCCTGCGCATCCCCGGCGGCCAGGATATTGAGCACCTGCTGATCGCGCAGCCGGGCCGCGTGCTGCGGCAGGTAATGCGAGAAATCGGTGGCTTGCAGCACCACCGTGCCCGGCGTCATCAGCGGGCGCAGCGCCTCGATCAGCTGGTCCCACTGTGCCTGCCGCGAATTGATCGACAGCGCCACCGGAACAATCGGCACCTCTGGCATCAGCCGCGCCAAAAACGGCAACACGGCCCGCAGCCCATGGTCCTTCTGAAACAGGCAACTGTCCGAGACCAACTCGCTGCGCATCAACGACCGGGCCGCCTGCGCATCCACCGGCACCGGGCCCAGCACGGTCTGGAACCCTTTCGTCGTCACCGAAAACACTGTGCGGGACTGATAGAAATGATCGGGAAACAGCACGATCACCCGCTTCACCTGCGGGCTGGCGATCATACGGACCGCACCGCCCAGCAAGTCAGGCATTTCCAGATGATGCGGCAGGATCGCCCCGCCGATGCGCGGCACCGGCGCCACATGCGCCGATTGCGCCAGCCCTCTTTCGAACAGATCAGGGCGCCCATAAAAGGCCGAGAACACGGGCTGCGCACAGTCCTGCGCCCCCAGAACCGAGCCCCACAGGCAGGCCATCAGGATGCACAGTTTCTTCATGAGCGCATTCCTCATGGCCGCGGCCGAGCCATCACGAAATTGGTGCTGTTGGGAAAATGGAACACCGGCTTTTGTTTCTGATTGCTTAGCCGCAGCACCTCTTGGTCAACGTAATTGGCCAGCCCGAACAGTTTGACCCCTTCGCCGCGGTCATCGGCCTTGCCGCGCATTCCCTGCAACATCGCATAGGTAAAGATTCCGTGGCCCAGATCGGGCCGCTCGCCCGCCGTATTATTCGCCGCCGTCGCAGAAAACACCGTGATCTGCGCATCTGCGGCCTCTTTTTCCAGCTTGGCGTTAAAGGCGTTGGCGGCATGGCAGGTGTCCAGCACCAGAATGCGCCGCCCTTCGGCAAACGAGATTTCCTCTTGGATGATGCTCCAATCCACCAAAGAGGACGTGCGCCACCGATCCCCGCGTTTCTGCGCGTTGGTGGGCAGCAGGTAATACTGTTCCTCCAGGTTCATGCCATGCCCCGCAACGAAAATCACCGTGGTGTCATCGGGGCCGGGCCGGGCCAGGAAATCAATCAGCGCGTCATTGATGGTGCGGGCCTCGGGCTCTTGTACCTCTGTGACGTCCATGAACAAAGACAGCGCCTGCACCCGCGTCGCATCGGATTCAAGCGGGGCGGCATTGACCAGAACCAGGCTTTCCATCCCGGTGTGCAGATGCGCGGTGCGATCCTGCAATACGTTCAGAAACTCCAGCGCGTCGGCCACCGGATAGTTCAGATCGCAGGGCTTGCCGCCGCAGGCGTCGGGCAGTTTGGGATAATCGTTCACGCCAATCACGGCGGCAAACAGCTTGCCCTTCTTTTCCACCGCCTTGGTTTTCTTACGCAGGGCGACGGCGCTGCGTTCCGTGACATAGCCGAAATCGTTGCGCCCACTGATGTTGATCAGGTTCTCGCCCGCGCCGATCGGCACGGAATAGCGCAGCCGCCCCGGCGTGCCGCCCGTCCGCACAGGATGCACACGCCGGTCATTGACCAGCACGGAATAGCCCCAGCTTTCGACCTCCTCCAGCGACGCGCCGGTCACCTCGATCACCGCGAACCCGTCGGGCGGCGGCGGTTCCTGAACCAGACGAATATCAAAGTCGGGCGGCTTGCGGGTCAGCAGCTCGTTCAATTCGTTATCCCGCCCGCGCAAATCCTGCGCCGCCCCCCGCGCCGAGCCTGTCAGGATCGCCCGCCGCACGATCTCGGGCGAGTGCAGATGCTGGCGCAGCTGACGCGCGCGGATATAGCGGGCCTCTTGGTTCTGGCCCTGATTGATATGCCAGCCCACCAGCCGATCCCCGTTGGGGGAGGAATGGAAATAGCCCTGCGGCGTCCAGATGATCCAATCCTCACCGGCAAAGAACATGGTGACAATCAGTTCGCGGGTTTCCAGATTCCACAGTTTCAGCGTCTGGTCGGCGCTACCGCTGAGCAGCCGGTTGGCGCGCGGGGCGGCGGCAAGCGCCAGAATATCCCCCGTGTGGCCAATGAATTCGCCCGTCACCTGCCCGGTCAGGTCATGCGCCAGCAAAATGCCGTTGCCGCCGCCGCTGATCAGGCCCGACTGCCCCGGCAGCAGCCCATAGGACACGTGGAAATAGCCGTCCTCAACCCCCTTGACGATCGCCGCGCCGTTGACCTCCAGCCGGGATCCTTCGAAGCCGCTGCCCGGCTCGCGGGTGATCTGCACGCCGATCTGGTCGGTTTGCGTGATCGCCCGCCCCAGAGGCACCGCCCCACGCGGGGCCGGTTTTTCAAAGCTGCGCTCGGGGGTGGGCAGTTCCATTTCCTGCGAGAGCACCCCCAACTGTTCGGGGCAGATCACCCGCGCGGGGCACGGATCCTGGGTGCCCCAGCCCAGCCGGTCCGCCCGCGCCGACACCCCGACCGAGGAAACCGGCTCGCCGATCCCGCCCATTTGCCGCACCTGCGCCCGTCCCTGTGTCCGCCACAGATGCAGCTGATTGCGGCGTCCGCCGGCCGTCAGAACCACCCCATCGGGCAGAGCCGCAGCGGCGTGAATGCCGGTATCCTGCTGCGTGTATTCCCCCAGCAATTGCCCGCTGGCCAGATCCCAGACCTCGCTGCGATACCGATCCGCGCAGCGATAGCCGCAGGACACCACCAGATGCCCCGCCGAAAACACCATCGCATCCACACGGAACGGACGCTGCGGCAGTTCGGTCAGGATTTCCCCCGAAGCGGCCGAGCGAACCGTCACCCGCCCCTGCTCATCTGCCAGGGCGAATTGCGCGCCGTCCGGGCTGACGGCCAGCGCGACCAGCGGATGATCCCACAGCGCCTCGTCATCCGGGGCGGTCACCGACATCTGCGTGTCGAAGTCCCACATCCGCAGCCCGTAATCATAGGTCGCCGCAATCAGCCGGGTGCCGCCGCGCGCATAGGCCAGCTCGCTGACGCGCCAGGCCTGCGTATCAAGCGTGGGCAGCGCCTGCGGGCTGTCCGAGAAAGGCGCGCGCCAGCGCAGCACCTGCCCGCCCTGCCCCGACACCGCCAGTTCATCGCGCGCAGGATCATAGGCCATCGCCTCGACCACCAGATCATGCCCGCGCAGCACCTGCGTCACCTTCCCCGAGCCGACATCAAACACCCGGACATCCCCGAAGGGCCCCTGCGTGGACAGGTTTTTCCCAAAATAGCCGCCAACCGCCACCTTCGCCCCATCGGGCGAAATCGCCAGAGCATTCACCAGCCCCTCGGCGCCCGGACCGATCTGCCCGCGCAGCACCTCGCTCTGGCCGGTTTGCCAATCCCAGACCCGCACGGTTTTATCGTCGGCGGCCGTCACGATCACCCGGCCATCCGCGCTGACATCCACGTCCCGGATCACCGCGCGATGCCCCCCGGTGTCCAGATCCAGATAGAAATCCGGGGCCTGCGCACAGACCATGCCCGCCGTGCCGGCCCAGATCCAGACGCCCAGCGCCAGCCCTGATTGCAGCCTCACTCTCAGGTCCATCAGCTTTGAAACACTGCGGTGAAACATCCGCCCCCCTCGTTGCGCACGGCATTCAATATTGCAAAATCAATGGCCGTATTAATGCAGCCCCTCGCCCCGCGATCAAGTAAACTTCGTTCGAACCCGGCCATGCCGGCTGGTGCAGGCCCCAGGAATTCGTATAGGCTGGCGGCAGACGAACAGCCCTGAAAGAGCCCCCATGACCGATCGCCTGACCCACGTCCTGACTGCCATCGACTCCGCCAATGCCGCCGACCCCACGATCGAGGACGGCCAGCCCGCGGCCCGGCTGTATGGCGAACGGATGAGCGCCGAGCTGGCGCGACTGTTTCCTCAGGCCTCGGAAATCCTGCAAATCGCCTCGCGCGGGCAACATGTGGAGCGCTGGCTCTTGCCGCGCAAGGAATATCCCGAGGGGCGCACCGGCTATCTGGAATGGCGGCGCGAACAGGGGCGTCGGCATGGCGAACGTCTGGCCGGGATGATGGCGGATGCGGGCTATACGCCCCAGGATCAGGCCCGCGTCGGCGTGCTGCTGCGCAAAGAGGGCATCAAACGCGACGCCGAGGTCCAGGCGCTGGAGGATGTGATCTGTTTCACATTCCTCAAATGGTATTTCCAGCCCTTCGCAGGCACTCAGACCCCCGAAGCGCTGGAAAAGATCGTGGTGCGGACGGCGCGGAAAATGTCCACCGAGGGGCGGGCGCGGGTCTTGGCCGAATTCGACCTGCCCGAGCCCTTCGCCAGTGCGTTTCGCGCCTAGGCAACGCCCGCTTTACTGACAGCCCAGCATGGATTGCGCCAGATCGCGCATCAGCTGCGTATAAAGCCCGGCCCCCGGCGTCAGCCCCGTGCCCAGCGGATCCAAAGTCGCCACATGCGTGCCGGTTTCCGCGACGGTCTGCACCAGTCCGGGGTTGAATTGCGGCTCGGCGAACACACAGGTGACCTGCATTTCGACCACGGCGTCGCGCACCTCGGCGATCCGTTTGGCCCCCGGATCCGAGGCATCCCCCAGCGAAATCGCCCCGGCCGCGGTCATTCCGAACCGATTCTCGAAATAGTGATAGGCATCGTGGAACACGACAAAATGCAGATCGTGCACAGGTTCCAGCGTTGCGCGCAATTCGTCGATCAGAGCGGCCATCTCGGCCTGGCCCGCTGCGGCGTTGGCGGCATAGGTTGCGGCGTTTTGCGGGTCCAGCTCGCTTAGCTCATGCGCGATGGCGGCCATCCAGACGCTGGCATTGGCCGGGTCCAGCCAGGCGTGCGGGTCCGCCCCGTCATGCGCATGGCCTGCGTGATCGTCGTGGCCCTGATCCTCGTGGCCATGGTCTTCATGCGCATGTTCATCGGCGTGGTCGTCATGGCCATGGTCGTCGCCTGCGTGATCCTCGTGGCCATGCGCATGGTCGTCTGCATGGTCATCATGATCATCATGGCCGTGATCGTCATGATCATCCTGCGCGCCGTGCGGCGTGTCGTGGTTGTGCGCGGCAAAGGTCGCGCCTTCGCGGAATTCCAGCACGGTGGTGCCGCTTACGTCCAGCAGCTCAATCGCGACAGCCCCGTCACCCAAAGTATCAAGCGGCCCCTCCAGCCAGGGCTCCAGCTTTTCACCGATCCAGAACACCGCGTCCGCCTGGCTTAGGGCTGCGGCTTTGGACGGGCGCAGCGCGTAACCATGCGGCGAGGCCCCCGGTTCGACCAGCAAAGTCGGCTCGCCGACACCTTGCATGACTTTCGCAACCAGCGAATGCACCGGCGCAATATCGGCAACGACCTGCGGCACATCGGCCTGCGCGCCAGTCGCTGACAGGGCTCCGGCCGACAGGGCCGCAACGGATAGGAAGGGATATCGCATCTCACACCTCAGGATGTAATTATATAACATACCGCAGTTGCTATCGGTTACAGTATCTCATATCAAGTAGAAATTCCGCAGCAGCGAGAGGCCCGGCATGGAACCGATAGGATTTGCCCGCCATGATCACAAAACCTGCATCGCTGACAGCCTGTCCGCGGTCGAATCCCTGTGCGCGCGCAACGGGTTGCAGTTCACCCCTGTTCGCCGCCGCGTGCTGGAGCTTCTGCTGCAAGAGCATCAGGCCCTGGGCGCTTATGAAATCCTGGACAGGCTGCGCGACGAGGGCATGGGCTCGCAGCCGCCCGTGGCCTATCGGGCGCTGGATTTTCTGGTTAAGAACGGGTTTGCCCACAAGATCGAGCATCTGAACGCCTTTACCGCCTGCGCCCATCCGGGCCAGACTCATGCGCCCATGTTCCTGATCTGCCGCAGCTGCAACGCGGTGGCCGAGGCCACAGCGCATGTGTCCACGGACACGCTTGGCAAAACCGCCAAAGAGCAGGGCTTTCTCATCGAAAAGGCCGTGATCGAAGCCGAAGGCCTGTGCCCCAATTGTCAGGACATGCCCGAATGAGCCTGGTCGAGGTCAAAAACGTCACCGTCCGCATGGGCGGCAACACGATTCTGTCCGATGTGGATTTTCACATTGATGCCGGGGAAATCGTGACCATCGTCGGCCCGAACGGTTCGGGCAAATCCACATTGCTGAAAACGATTGTCGGGGCGCTGCGCCCCTCGGGCGGGCAGGTGCTGCGCAGTCCGGGGTTGCGCATCGGCTATGTCCCGCAGCGGCTGCATATCGACCCGACCTTACCGCTGACGGTGGGGCGGTTTCTGAACCTGCCGCGCAGCGTCCCCGCCCCGGCCGCGCAGCTGGCCCTGGACGAGGCCGGCGCAGGCGATCTGTCAGACCGGCAGATGGCCGATCTGTCCGGTGGGCAATTCCAGCGGGTGATGCTGGCACGGGCGCTGCTGAACAAACCTCAGCTGCTGATTCTGGACGAGGCCACCCAGGGGCTGGATCAGCCCGGATCGGCCGCGTTTTACCGGCAGATCGAACAGGTCCGGCAGGAATTGGGCTGCGCCGTGCTGATGGTCAGCCATGAACTGCACGTTGTCATGGCCGCTTCGGACCGGGTGATGTGCCTGAACGGGCATGTCTGCTGTCAGGGCGCACCGGAGCAGGTGGCCTCGGCCCCGGAGTATCGCGCGCTGTTCGGGTCCGGCACGCAGGGGGCACTGGCGCTATACCGGCACGAACACAATCACACGCATGATGAAAACTGTGCCCATGATCACGCCCCCCCGCACGAGGCCGCAGAATGAGCATTCTGGATGATTTCCTGATCCGAGCGGCCCTGGCCGGTGTCGGCGTCGCCCTGGCCGCCGCGCCCCTGGGCTGTTTCGTGGTCTGGCGCCGTATGGCCTATTTCGGGGATGCCACCGCCCATGCCGCCATTCTGGGCGTCGCGATTTCGCTGGCCTTCTCGACCTCGGTGTTCGCCGGGGCGCTGGTGGCGGCGCTGGTGATGGCGCTGACCGTCTCTGCGCTAAGCGGACGCGGCTATGCAATCGACACGCTGCTGGGGGTGCTGGCCCATTCCGCGCTGGCCTTTGGGCTGGTTGCCGTGTCTTTTCTGTCGGGCGTCCGCATTGATCTGATGGGCTATCTGTTTGGCGACATTCTGGCCGTCAGCCAATCGGATCTGGCCATTATCTGGAGCGGCGCCGCGCTTGTCACCGTGCTGTTGTGGTGGCGCTGGTCGGCCTTGCTGCTGTCCTCGTTGAATCAGGATCTGGCCTATGCGGCCGGTGTTGACCCGAAACGAGAGCAGCTGATTCTGACCCTGGCGCTGGCCACGGTCGTTGCCGTCGCGATCAAGGTCGTGGGGGTCTTGCTGATCGCGGCGCTGCTGATCATTCCGGCGGCCACCGCGCGGCCCTTTGCCTCGACCCCCGAGCGCATGGGGATCATCGCCGCCTTTCTGGGCTGTGGCTCGGCTATTGGCGGGTTGATGCTGTCCTATCAGTTCGACACGCCCACCGGCCCCACCATCGTTTGTCTGGCCGCGATCCTGTTTGCCCTGTCCAGCCTGGGCAGCGCGTTGCGAAAACAATGGGCCTAAGGCGCGCGGCCAGCTTGTCAAACCGTTCGATCGCGATAGGTTCCCCCCAACAGGAGAGCCCATGACAAAATCCGCCATTCTGGTTGCCCACGGCAGCCCCTCGGATCCCGAAACGCAAGAGAACGCGCTGCAAGCCCTGGCCGCCAAGGTGCAGGCCCATCTGCCCGGCTGGCAGGTGCGCGGGGCGACTCTGGCCGCCAAAGGTGCGCTGGAGACCGCGATCGAGGCCATGAACACCCCGCTGATCTATCCGTTTTTCATGGCCGAGGGCTATTTCACAAACCGTATCCTGGCGCCGAAATCACAGGCTGCGGGGCTGACGCAGCTGGCGCCTTTCGGGGTTGAACCCGCCCTGACCGATTGCGCCGAGGCCACGCTGCGCGGCGTGTTACAGGCCCAAGGCTGGCAGGCCGAGGACACGGCGCTGTTGATGGCCGCGCATGGCAGTGCCGTCTCGCGCACCAGCGCCGATTCCACCCACGCGATGCAGGCGCAGCTGTCCCGCCGCCTGCCCTTTCGGACCACGCGTGCCGGCTTCATCGAGGAACCGCCCTTCGTGCAGGATCAGGCCCGCGATCTGGGGCAGGCGATTTGCCTGTGCTATTTCGCACTGAACGCCGGCCACATGCTGGAGGACATGCCCGAAGCGCTGGACACCGCCGCCTTCACCGGCCCGGTGTTGCCCGCAATGATCGACTGGCCGCAGGTGCCCGCGCTGATCGCAGACAGCCTGAAACGCGCCTAGACCTGATAGGAAATCACCATCCCGTCATAGGCTGGGGTGATGTGATCGGGGGTTTCATCCGCCAGCGCCTGATAGTCCAGATCAATGTGCATATTGGTCAGCACAGCCCGGCGCGGAGCCGCGCGGGCGATCCACTCCAGCGATTGATCCAGATGTGAATGAGTAGGGTGCGGGGTACGGCGCAGCGTATCCAGAACCCAGCAATCCAGACCTTGCAGAACCGGCCAGACATCCTCGGGGATCTGTGCCACATCGGGCAGATAGGCCAGATCGCCCACCCGGAACCCCAGCGCATCAATCGCGCCATGATTGACCTGAAACGGGGTCAGCGTGATGTCGCCTCCGGGGCCGGAAATGGTGACGTCCCCCTTGATCGTGTGCATGTCCAAAATCGGCGGATAGGGGCTGTCATCGGGCTGAATAAACGCATAGCCAAAGCGCGAAAACAGGCTGTTCTGCGTGTCTCCGTCGGCCCAGACGGGCAGGCGTTTGCGCATGTTGAACACGATCATCCGCAGATCATCCAGCCCGTGTACGTGATCGGCATGGGCATGGGTCCAGATCACCCCATCCAGCCGCCCGACGCCTGCATCCAGCAATTGCTGCCGCATGTCCGGGCCGGTGTCGATCAGAACCGAGGTGGTGCCCGCATCCGTGCTCCGCTGCACCAGCATCGAGCAGCGCTTGCGGATATTACGCGGGTTCTCGGGGTCGCAATCGCCCCAGATGCCGCCCAATCGCGGCACCCCGCCCGAAGACCCGCAGCCCAATATGGTGAAGGTCAGTTCGGCCATTATGCAGCGGCCTCGTATGCGGCGGCCTTCCAGAACAGGCGGTCGAAATTGGCCTGCGTCTGCGCTGCGAAATCGGCATAGGACATCCCAAAGACATCGGCCCCCACCTGCGCGGTGTGCACGGTATAACCCGGCTCATTACGTTTGCCGCGAAAGGGTTTGGGCGCCAGATAGGGGCTATCGGTTTCCACCAGAACACGGTCCACCGGAGCGGCGGCAAAGATGTCGCGCACCTCTTGGCTTTTGGGGAAGGTCGCGATGCCCGACATGGACAGGTAAAACCCCAGATCCAGCGCGCATTTGGCCAGCTCCGGCCCCGAGGTATAGCAATGCATCACGCAAGAGAACGCGCCATTGGCATGTTCAGCCGACAGAATATCCGCCATGTCCCGATCGGCGTCGCGCGAATGGATGATCAGCGGCAGGCCGGTCTGGCGCGCGGCCTCGATATGGATGGGCAGGGATTGTTTCTGCACCTCGGCGCTGTCGGCCGTGTAATGGTAATCCAGCCCGGTTTCGCCGATCCCCACAAATTTGGGATGTTTGGCCAGCGCCACCAGGCCCTCGACCGTGGCCATGGGCTCGTCTGCGGCGCTCATTGGATGGGTGCCGGCGGCGTAGAATACCGGCGCATAGCGTTCGGCAATCGCGCGCACTTGCGGCTCATTTTTCAGGCGGGTGCAGATCGTCACCATACGCGTCACCCCGGCCTCTAGCGCGCGCGCCACGACCTCGTCCCGTTCCGCATCGAAATCCGGAAAGTCCAAGTGGCAATGGCTGTCGGTAATCTGAATGGTGTCGGTCATGAGGCCCCTGGTGCGGGATCAGCCCGCGGCGGTTTGCTGGATCTTGAAAACCGTATCTAGGATCAACGAGGCGGGGTCAAGGTTGACCGCCCGGCCATGCTGCATCCGCGCGCTGATCTGCTGAGAGATGTCCGCCCAGGCCCGTGCCTTGATCGGATCGGGGGCCAGACGCGCCAGCAGAGCAGCCTCACCGGGGGCGATCTCGGCGCGTGGGGGCTGGCCGGTGGCCCCGGCGCGCGCCAGACGGGTCAGCAACAGATCATTCAGCGCGATCAGCAGATCCAGCCGGGTTTCGGCCCCGCGCGCCGCCGCGCCTTCGGCCAGTTTCAGCGCCCGCGCGCGATCCATCCGGGGCAGCGTATCATAAAGGCTGACCAGATCCAGATAGATCTGCACACCGCCCAGATTGATCTGCCGGATCGCCTCGCCCACCGAGCCCGAGGCCAGTTCAGCCAGTCCCGCCGCATCCGAGGGCATCTGCGCCCCGGCCTGCTGCAACGCCTGCGCCATATCCTGCGGTGCCAGAGGCCTGAGCCGCAATTCGCGGCAGCGGGAACGGATCGTCGGCAACAATCGCGTCGGCTGGTGACAGACCAGCAGCAAAGTGGTGTTGGCGGGGGGCTCTTCGAGCATTTTCAGCAGGGCATTGGCGGCCTGCACGTTCATCTCGTCCGCGGCATCCACGATCACCACGCGCCGCCCGCCGTCGCTGGCCGACAGATGAAAGAAATTGCCCAGCTTGCGCACCTCATCCACGCGGATTTCGGCGGCCAGTTTATCACCTTTGTCATTGGGGCCACGGCGCAGCAGGAAAAGCCCCGGCTCGGACAGGGCCAGCATCCGGTGCGCGACGGGATGATCCGGGGAAATCTGCAAAGAGGTGGGCGCAGGCGGGTCGCCGAACATGTCATCGCCCTGCGCCACCGGAGTGGCCAGCAAAAACCGCGCGATCTGCCAGGCCAGCGTCGCCTTACCCACGCCGCGCGGCCCGGTGATCAGCCATCCATGATGCAGCCGCCCCGAGTTGAACGCCTGCAAGAAACTGTCTCGTGCCTGATCCTGCCCGAACAGTTGCACGGTTTCACGCGGATGCGGGGCGCCCTCGATCCGGTCGGGCTCTGGCAAGTCCTTGTCGCTCATGGGTGCTCTCTTTGGCGCGCAGTCATGTCAGCCGGGACTGTACCACAGACAGAACGTCGGCAGCCACGGTTTCGATGTCGCGCGCGCCGTCAATGACGCGAAACCGATCCGGGTAATCCTGCGCCAAAGCCAGAAATCCGGCGCGCATCTTGACCTGCAACTCCTGCCCGAAGGATTCAAAGCGTTCCTCGATCCCCTGACGAGACAGCGCACGCGTCAGCCCCTCGGCCGGGTCCATGTCGATCAGGATGGTCAGGTCCGGTTCCTGCCCGATCATCAGGTCATGCAACTGATCCACCAGCGCCCGCAGATCCCCGCGGCTTAGCCCCTGATACATGCGCGTGCTGTCGGCGAAACGATCGCAGATCACGATCTTGCCCGCCTGCAAGGCCGGGCGGATCGTGCGTTCTAGATGGTCGCGGCGCGCAGCGGTGAACAACAGGATTTCCGTCTCGGCCGACCAGCGGTCCGGATCGCCCTGCAAAACCAGCGCGCGGATTTCTTCGGCACCGGGGCTGCCGCCGGGCTCGCGGGTGTGGATCACGTCATGGCCCAGCGCCTGCAACCTGTCGGCCAGCATCCGCGCCTGGGTGGATTTACCCGAGCCGTCAATGCCTTCGAAACTGATGAACATTCCGCTCAAGAGGCCCCCTCGGGGCCCTGATCCAGCCGTTTCAGCAAAATTTGAGCCACAGTGGCGATACGCGGGATAAAACCACCCTTGGGCACGTCCCGTTCGGCCACCAGAGGAATCTCCAGCTGCTGCATTCCCTGAGGCTGAATGATCAGGGTCGCCAGTTCCTGCCCTTTGCTGACAGGCGCCGAGATCGGCCCCTGATAGACCACCTCGGCCTGAACCTGCTTAGCGTCCAGAACCGGCAGCAGGGCCGTCACATCCTGCGCGGGAACCAGCCCGACGCGCGGTTCGTCCCCCATCCAGACATCGGCCTGCGCGATCACCGATCCGCTTTGGGCAACGGATTTCTGAACGAACTGGCGAAAGGACCAGTTCACGATGGCCTCGGATTCTTCGGCCCGCGCGGCCGAGCTGCCCAGCCCCGACAGCACAAAAATCACCCTCCGGTCGCCCTGTTTGGCCGATCCGACCAGGCCATAGCCGGCCTCATTCGTGTGGCCGGTTTTCAGCCCATCCGCGCCGATCCCAAGCCCCAGCAGGGGGTTCCGGTTCGTTTTATTCTGCGGCGCGCGCCCGTCGAAGGCAAACTCGCGCTCGGAAAACAGCGGGTAAAACTCGGGGAAATCCGCGATCAGGTGATCGGCCAGAATAGCCAGATCCCGCATCGACATCCGGTGCCCCGCCTGCGGCCAGCCATTGGAATTGGAAAAGGTCGAGTTCATCATCCCCAGCTGCTGCGCGCGCAGGGTCATCTGGCGGGCGAACCCGGCCTCGGTTCCGTCGGGGCTCAGTGCTTCGGCGATCACCGCGCAGGCATCATTGCCCGACAACACGATGATCCCGCGCAGCAGGTCTTCGACCCGGACGCGATCGGTGGTGTCCAGAAACATGGTCGAGCCACCATAGTTCATCGCGTGCTGCGACACCGGCAGGCGTTCATCCAGCGTCAGGCGCCCATCGCGGACGGCCTCGAACGCCATATAAAGCGTCATCAGCTTGGACATCGAGGCCGGCGGCAGCGCCACATCCGCATTCTTGCTAAGCAGCACCGTGCCGGTCGTCTGATCAATCACAAACGCCGATTTGGCACGGGTATCGAAGGCCTGCGCCGGCAGGGCCAAAGCGCCCCCCACGGCCAGCGCCCCAAGCAGCCCCAGAAGTCGGAGTTTCATGCGCTTTCCTCCTTGTTTAGCCGCGTACCGCATAGGCATCGGCAAAGCCTTTGGCCTTGATTTTCCTCAGCATTTCCGTGCGATCCGAGGCCGATTTGGCCGGCCCCACGATCACCCGCCAGAAGGTTTTTCCCTTCGAGCTTTGCTTCTTCACCTCAGATTTCATCCCCGCCGAGCGCATGGATTTCGCCGCCGATTTGGCGTTGGCCTCGACGCTGAAAATCCCGATCTGCACATAGGGCTTCTCAAGCCCGGATTTCGCAGGTTTCGAGGCGGGTTTCGCAGCCGGCTTAGGAGCAGCGGCCACCGCGGGGGCCGTTTTCTTGGCCTCGGCTTTCTCAATCGCTTTTTCGGCCGACTGGATCGGATCCAGCGGCTTTTCCTCGATGTCCGCAGCGCCCGGCACCGTGTCCTGGGCGGGGGGCACCTGGGGCTCTTCGGCCACCTGTTCGCGGCGCAGGGCAGTGACGTTCAGACGAACGGGCTGACCGGCCAGAACCCCCAGCGCAGTCGCCGCATCCGAGGACACCTGCAATCGCGGACCGGGGTTTTCTCGTTCACGCCGGAACAGGGCGCCGATCACGAATTTATCGTTGGCGGTGTTGCGGATGATCACGCGTTCAGGCTCGACCACATCGGGATGCGCAACCCAGACCCCGCCCAGCGAGGGGCGGCCATCCCAAAGGCCCGCCTCGGTTACCTGAAACACATCGGGGGCCTCGACATCGCGCTCGACCAGCTTGACCGCGCGAGGAGACGCGTCTTGCGCTGCGGGTTTCTTATTCAGCAGGGCAAAGCCCCCATCCTGACAGGCCGCCAGGCCCGCCATCGCCGCAACCGCCAGCCAAAGGCGCGCGGCGCGCCGTCCCTGTCCATACTCAGCCATCGTCATGTTCCCTGCTCACCCAAAAGCGGTTCGCCCGCCGTTTTTACCTATGCGCAGCGCGCCGGCCGATCCTGTTCAGGCCCTGTTTTGCCTGTCTCCGGCCCCATGCGCCCGCTCTTGCGCATAGTGTAGCCGTATGACAACGCCAAGAAAAGTCCGCGTCGCCCTGTCGGCGGATTTTCCCACATGCCAGTTTGCGCGCCTTCATGGATTCGAGACTTGAGCTTGCCTGCGCTTCCCATTAGGTCTGCTGAAACGCGGCGCCCGACAGCGCCCGGACGGAAGCGTGGCCGAGTGGTTGAAGGCACTGGTCTTGAAAACCAGCAACGGGGAAACTCGTTCGTGGGTTCGAATCCCACCGCTTCCGCCACATAGATCCCTTAAGTTACTGTTTTATAACAGAAATAGCTAAATTCACCAAGGTCGTTCCCACACCTGTTCCCACATTCGTTTCTCGTTATCGGTCCAGAATATCGTCAGGCAACTGCTCTCCTGTGATCAATGAACGCTGGCGTTCGCGACTGATTTGGCCATAGCTACGCAAGGTCGTCAGAACGTCGGTATGACCAAGGTTTTGTGACGCCGCTACAAGTTCGGCAACGGAATTGCAGGTTTTGGCCACGTGGCGCGCAAGCATATGCCGGAATGCGTGCGGCCCATAGGCGGGCAGCTCTGCGCGGGCGAAAGCTTCATTTACGACCTTGCGCACAGGCTCGGTGGTCTTCCAGGGACGGCGCTCGAAACCCTCGGCTTGAAATCCACGCGTTGCCGATGCACGCAACGACGTTGCAGGAAATAGCGGGTCATCGGGGCCAAAAAACAAGTCCTCATCCAGATGCCACGGACGCCGGAGCAGCGCTTCGTCGGTGTTGAAACGCATCTGTATCTGGGTCGCCAATATCGGCTTAGGGTCGTCCCACACCTACAAGAGAGCGTGAAACTGACCCGTGGCTATATCGTGGTTCAAACACATCGCCCGAACAAGTCGGAAGTGACACGAGAATTGGTCGAAGAATGGTATAAAGAACGGGCGCACATCAAATTCCCAGAGCGGATCGAGTGCTGTCTCGAACTTTTTCCGGATCCCGAAGCGTTTCGGCCCCAAGGTCTCATTAGTACGGCAAACACGGCAAAGATGAGGGTCGATGTCCCCCTCCGGACGTTTGCTTCTCAATCGTCGATTGGTCCAAGCACCCGTTGATTCCATCGACTACGTAATTACGCACGAATTGTGTCACATCGCGGAGCCCCATCATGGACCAGATTTTTTGATTTGCTGGATAGGGTGATGCCCGATTGGGGTAAACGCAAACTCAGATTGGAGAAATTACTCGCGTAGCGGAAATCCATATCAGCATGCCCATATTTTCGCCAATTAGCCAGGCACGCGCGATCTCTCATGCCGCTATCACATTCAGAACTTGAGCTCGCTCCACAGCCGATAGAAAACGTTCGACAAGCTCTTTTGGGGACCGCTTACAAGTACCGTCGAGAACCATACTCGTTTGCTGGAGGTTCCGATGTCTGTGGTGAGCCAACCAAAGTCATACGATTGTCATAGCGGGCCTATGCGTCGGAAGATGAGGCTGAGCCTTGTCCTGCTTGCCAGTCCGAACGGCGCCAGACAATCCCCCCTTTACTCCAGCGCGTATCAAATTCGAGATCCGAGAGCCACGGGCCGTGATTTATCAGGGGATGCTCATTGATAGCATTGCCTTGTGAATAGCGTTATATGCTGTCCTGCGGGCCGTTCCCTCCCAACGTTGAACTTCATCAACAATCGACTTCTGCGCTTCTCGGGTTCGTTTCTTCCCGAAAGTGTTGACATGCGACCGCACAAGGGCTTCCGCCAGAAGTCGTGCCGTTGAAATCTTAGGGGACCTAACTGTTTGCCAAGGGAAAGGACCTCGGAATTCCAAGTTACTTTGGTGCCCAGTTTCATCTCTCCCCCCCCCGCCATTTTGCCTACAAATCAGGCCGCGCTTTTATACTGTGGTTTCCTTAACTTAGGCGGTCGCGCAGCAGGGACATGTTGCCTGCGCTCAGGCCTTTGGCCGTAGGCTGGAACAGGCAGCGCACCTCTTTGCCGGTAAAGGCCAGGCGCTCTGCGACGTGGCCCTCATAGCCCAGGGTCAGGGTTTTGCGCGCCCAGTCCAGCACGGTCAGGCGGATGTTCAGCCTGTCTCCGTCCCGCAGGGGCGTGCGGAATTGCGCGCCGCTATCGACAAGCCCGATCCCCGTGGCCTGCAACTCCTGACAAATCGCGGCATGTCCTCCGAAGGGGCGCAGGGCGTCGTGAAAACAGGCATCCATCCAGCGGAACGTGTTGGGGTAATAGACAATCCCCGCCGGATCGCAGTCACCGAAACTCACCTGAACCTGATAGCAATGCTGCATCTGCCGCCCCCGATCATGTCTGCGTTTCCTGATATACCGGCTTTGGGCAGGGCGCATCCAAATAATTCAGGCCCGAATAGGACAGAACACTTTACCCGCCCCGGCACAAAGGCGTAGGACTTGGGCAACGCCCCAGCCCAAAGGCCCAACATGCAAGACCTTCTGAACGTCGTCCTGCCCGTCTTTATCGTGATCGGCTTTGGATATGTGGCCACCTGGAGGGGCTATTTTGCGGATGCCTATGTGGACGGGCTGATGAAGTTCACGCAGAATTTCGCCATTCCCTGCCTGCTGTTTTCCGCGATCTCGCGGCTGGATCTGAGCCAGAGCTTTGACCTGCGGTTGCTGGTGTCCTTTTACACCGGGGCGACAACGGGGTTCGTTCTGGGCCTGCTGGGCGCGCGCTATCTGTTCAACCGCCCATGGGAGGACAGCGTGGCCATCGGCTTTATCGGGTTGTTTTCGAACTCGCTGCTGCTGGGGCTGCCAATCACGGAACGCGCCTATGGGGCGGATGCCCTGGCTGGCAATTACGCGATCATCTCGGTGCATTCGCCGTTCTGCTACATGCTGGGCATCACCGTGATGGAGATCGTCCGCGCCCGTGGCAAATCCCCCATCGCCCTGGCCGGACAGGTGGCCAAGGCGATGTTCCGCAATGCGCTGGTGGTGGGGCTGATCCTGGGGTTCATCGTGAACCTGACTCAGGTAACACTGCCCACGCCGCTGACCGGGGCGATTGACCTGATGGTGCGCGCCGCCCTGCCCGCCGCGCTGTTCGGGCTGGGCGGCGTTCTGGTGCGGTACCGCCCCGAGGGGGACACCAAGGTCATCGCCTATGTCCTGACCCTCAGCCTGGTGCTGCATCCGCTGATTGCCTGGGGGCTGACCCGTAGTTTCGATCTGCCCGTTGCCTCGCAGCGCTCGGCGGTGATGACAGCCGCGATGGCGCCGGGGATCAATGCTTATGTCTTTGCGAACATGTATGGGGTGGGGCGGCGCGTGGCGGCGTCCTCGGTTCTGATCGGGACCGCGCTGTGCATTCTGACAGTCTGGGTCTGGCTACAAATCCTACCGTAGGGTGAGACGATTTTTCACTGGCCCCCGCCCGGATACACGCTACGCTAGAGCTATCCCAACGCGAGTGATCCCGTGGCCGATTCCCGTCCCCAATCCTCGACTGCCGCCTTTGTGACCCAGGGTCTGACCAAGACCTACGGCGAAGGCCCCGCCGCCGTGCACGCGCTGCGCGGCGTGGACCTGACCATCCCCGAGGGCGAATTCGTCGTGTTGCTGGGCCCCTCGGGCAGCGGCAAATCCACCTTGCTGAACATTCTGGGCGGGCTGGATCGGCCTACGCAGGGGGCGGCCTATTTCAAGGATCTGGAGCTCACCTCTCTGTCCGATGCGGACCT
The DNA here is from genome assembly GCA_002708925.1 of Paracoccaceae bacterium. GTDB lineage: Bacteria > Pseudomonadota > Alphaproteobacteria > Rhodobacterales > Rhodobacteraceae > Thalassobius. The sequence continues at coordinate 95,987 of PAPN01000059.1, read as the reverse complement.
GACCCGCTACCGGCGCGATCATGTGGGGTTTGTGTTTCAGTTCTACAATCTGATGCCCAGCCTGAATGCCCGTGAAAACGTCGAGCTGGTGACGGAAATCGCCCGGAACCCGCTGGACGCGGACGAGGCCCTAGCCCTGGTGGGGCTGGACAAACGGGCGCATCACTTCCCCTCGGAAATGTCGGGCGGAGAGCAGCAGCGCGTCGCCATCGCCCGCGCCGTGGCCAAGCGCCCCACCGTGCTGTTCTGCGACGAGCCAACCGGCGCGCTGGACAGCGCCACCGGACGCGCCGTGCTAAAGGTGCTGACGGATGTGAACCAGCGCCTGGGCACCACGGTGATTATCGTCACCCATGCCGCCAATACCGCGCAGCTGGCCGACCGGGTGATCCATTTCGCCGATGGCGGCATCCGTCAGGTGATCCGCAATGACACCAAACTGACCGCCGAAGAAATCGAGTGGTAACATGCTAAGCCCGCTGAACATCAAGCTCTGGCGCGATCTGTCCCGGATCAAGGGACAGGCGGCGGCCATCGGGTTGGTGATCGCCCTGGGCGTGCTGATGATGGTCATGATGAAAGGTCTGGTGAATACGCTGGATGAGACCCGCCTGGCCTATTATGACCGCTACCGCCTGGCCGACATCTTTGTGCCCGTCACCCGCGCGCCCGAACGGATGCTGGAACGTCTGGCCGCCCTGCCCGGTGTGGCCGCACTCGAAGGGCGGGTCAGCGGCTGGGCTCTGATCGACATCGGCGCGGACGCCCTGCCCGTGCGCGCCCAGGCGCTGTCTTTGCCCGATACCGGGCGACCCCGGCTGAATGACATCTACCTGGTGGACGGACGCCTGCCCGATCTGGGGCGCTCGGATGAGATTTTGCTGCTGGACGGGTTCGCCAAGGCCCGCGATCTGCACTTGAATGACCATCTGACCGCCACGATGAACGGCACCAAACGCGTGTTTCGCATCACAGGTTTCGCGCAATCGCCTGAATTTCTGTATTCGACCGCGCCGGGGGAAATGGTCCCCGATGATGCCCGTTTCGCGGTGTTCTGGATGCGTCAGGCAGCGCTGTCTGCGGCCTATGACATGCAGGGCGCGTTCAATCAGGCGCTGATCTCCCTGACCCGCGACACCAACGCCGAAGGCATCATTCTGGCCGCGGATGAGCTGCTGGCCTCTTATGGCGCCAGCGGAGCCTATGGGCTGGTCGATCTGACATCGAACCGTTTCATCCAAGAGGAAATCAAGGGGCTGAACAGCACGTCCACCGTGATTCCTCCGATTTTCCTGGGGGTGGCGGCGTTTCTTTTGTACATTGTTATCAACAGGATGGTGCAGGCGGAGCGCGAACAGATCGGGCTGCTGAAGGCATTTGGCTATTCCTCGTGGGAGGTCAGCCTGCACTATCTGAAACTGGTCATGGTGATCGCCATTCTGGGGGCCATCGTGGGGTCCGTCGCGGGGATCTGGGCGGGCAATGCGCTGTCGCGGATGTATCAGATTTACTATAAATTTCCGTTTCTGGTGTTCACTGTGGACCCACGCAGCTTTGTCACCGGGTTTGCGGTGTCGATCCTGACCGCCTCAGCCGGGAGCCTCATTGTCCTGCGCGGCGTGTTCCGCCTGACGCCCGCCGTGGCCATGCGCCCGCCGGCCCCGCCCGATTATTCGCGCAGTTTTGACCTGGCCGCGCGGTTGCGGCGCTGGCTGGACCAGCCCAGCCGCATGGTGCTGCGCCGGCTGACCCGCTATCCGGGACGCATGATCGGCGCTGTGGTGGGGATCGGCACGGGGCTGGCGCTGTCCGTGGCCTCATTGACGCTGATGGCCGGGTTCAACACCACGCTGGACCTGAGCTTCAACGTCATGAACCGGGGTGAGATGTCGCTGAGCTTTACCTCGAAACAGACGGACAAAGCGCTGCTGGAACTGGGCCGCCTGCCCGGTGTGGAACATGTGGAGCCCGCGCGCGCGGTGTCGGTGATGTTCCGCAACGGCACCCACAGCTATCGCGGCGCGATCGAGGGGCGGCCGGAATTTCCCATTCTGAACAGGGTGATCGACGCTGATGAGCAGCCCATTTCGATGCGGCGCGAAGGGGTGATCCTGTCCAAACCTCTGGCGGAAATCCTGCACCTGTCCCCCGGTGACACGGTGATCGCCGAGATCCGCGAAGGCCGCCGTCCGACGCTTTATCTGCCGGTGATCGGCGTGGCGGAAACCCTGATGGGCGCGCCCGCCTTCATGGAGCTGTCCGCCCTGTCGCGCGTTCTGAACGAACCCGCCCAGGTGACGGGGGCCACGCTGACGATTGATGAATCGCTTTTGCCCGGCTTGATTGACGACCTCAAAGAGATGCCGCAAATCGCCGGGATTTCCCTGAAATCGGACATCCGCGAGGCCCTGGTCGAGATCATGAACACCGGCCCCGGATCGGTGCGCTATATCATGCTGGCGGTGGCGGCGATCATCACCTTCGGGATTGTCTATAACTCGGCCCGGATCGCCTTTGCCGAACGGGAACGGGATCTGGCCAGCCTGCGGGTGATGGGGTTTTCGAAATCCGAAGCCTCGTTCGTGCTGCTGGGCGAGCTGGCGGTGGTCACGCTGGCCGCCCTGCCCCTGGGGATCGCATTGGGCTATGGTTTGACCTATCTCACGGTCAAAGGGTTTTCGACCGATATATATCAGATACCAGTCACCTTCAGCCCGCAAAGCTATGGGCTGGCAATTGTCGCTGTCCTGCTGGCAGCGGGCCTGTCGGGATGGCTGGTGAAACGAGAGCTGGACAAGGTGGATCTTGTCGCGTCGCTCAAGTCGAGGGATTGATCGGATGGCAGCACGGAAAAACTCGCGTTTGGTGGTGACCTTGGCGGCGGTTGCGCTGGTGGCGGGGGCGTTAAGCTATGCGTTCTGGCCGCGCCCGACATTGGTGGATATGGGCCGCGTGACCCAGGGCCCCATGCAGGTCACCATCGACGAAGAGGGGCGCACCCAGGTGCATGAACCCTATGTGGTTTCCACCCCCATCGCGGGGCGGATGATGCGGCTGACGATTGAACCGGGGGATCGCGTGGAACAGGGCGACGTGGTGGCGCGGATGCTGCCCACCTCGCCCTCGGCGCTGGATGCACGTTCACGCGAGCAGGCCCGCGCCAATGTCACCGCCGCCGAGGCCGCCCTGCGCGTGGCCGAAGCCGATCTGAATAAGGCCCGCGCGGACCGTGACCTGGCCGAGGCCAATCTGGAGCGCACCAAACGCCTGTTCGACAGCGGCATCGTCAGCCAGGCCGCGCTGGACAGCGATCAGCGCACCGCCCGCGCGGCCAATGCCGCACTGGATACCGCGCGCGCTGCGATCTCGATGCGGGTGGCCGAGCTGAACAACGCCCGCGCCGCGCTGATTTCCTTTGACGACACCGGGCTGGCCGAGGCCATCGAGGCCGAACAGGATGAGGTGCTGCCGCTCAAGGCCCCCGTCCCCGGCGCGGTTCTGCAAATCATGCAGCAGTCGGAAATCACCCTGGCTGCCGGCACGCCCATTCTGGAGATCGGGGACATCGAAACCGATCTGGAAGTCCTGGCCGAGCTTCTGTCCACCGATGCTGTCAAAATCCGCACGGGCGATCCGGTGGTGATCGACAATTGGGGCGGGCCCGTGCCCCTGAAGGGCGAGGTCTCTCGGATCGAGCCCTGGGGCTTTACCAAAGTCTCGGCTCTTGGGGTCGAAGAACAGCGGGTCAATGTCACCATCCGGTTTCTCAGCCCCTATGAGGACCGCCCCACCCTGGGCCATGGCTTCCGCGTGGAAACCCGGATTGTCACATGGTCGGCCGAGGATGCGCTGATCGTACCGGCGGGCGCGCTGTTCCGGGCGGGACCGGACCAATGGGCGCTGTTCGTGGTCGAAAACGGCGTGGCCGTGCAGCGCGCGGTTCAGCTGGCCGCGAATAACGGGCTGACGGCGGCCATCGCCACCGGGGTCAGCCCCGACGAGCAGATCGTTCTGTACCCGCCCTCGGGGTTGATGGACGGCCAAAGCGTTGCCGAACGCACCGCGTATCAGTGATCCGGGCGGCGCGGCGGCATTTTCCCGCTGATTTCTGCCCGCGCGCGCTGGATTGGGCGTGAACTTGGCGACGGATCGGCCTATTCTGTGCGTATATCCTTGACCGCCCTTTTGCCCCGCCCTTTTACCTGCCCAAACGCCGCCAACCCGCCCGAGACGCCCCCGTGACCAGATCGAAATCGCTCTTGCGAGCCCTGCCCGCGCTGGCTTTGTGCCTGACCTCCTGCCTGGGGGGTCTGCCCGCCCCGGCGCTGGCCTTTGACGAGCTGACCTTTGACATCCCCACCGATCACGACGCGCTGCGCAAACGGCTGCGGCAGGCCTCGCTTTTGCAACTGGCCAAATCCGAAGGGGTCAGCGATCCGCAGGATGTGTTTTCCACCGCTCTGGCCGAATATCAGCGCCTGCTGGAGACGCTCTATGCCAACGGGTATTATTCGGGGGTGATCCGCATTCGTCTGGATGGGCAAGAGGCCGCAGCGATCCCGCCTTTGAACCCGCCCGCGCAGATTTCCAAAATCAAGGTTCAGGTCACGCCCGGCCCGCGGTTCCGGTTCGGCACCGCCCGCATCGCGCCTCTGCCCCAGGGGCTGCAATTGCCCGAAGAATTCACCCCCGGCGCTCCGGCGCGCTCTACTGCCGTGATCAATGCGGTTGGGGCGGCCGTTGACGGCTGGCGCCTGGCTGGGCACGCCAAGGCCGAGCCCGTCTCTCAGTCTTTCAGCGCCAATCATGCTTCGGCGGTTCTGAACGCAGATGTTACGATCGCGCCGGGGCCGCTGGTACGGTTCGGCGCGCTGGTCGTGACCGGAGAGAATTCAGGAGAAAACCAAGCGAAAAGCAAGGTCCGCCCCACCCGTATCCGCCGCATCGCCGGTCTGCCCGAGGGGCAGGTTTTCTCACCTCTGGAGCTTGAAAAAGCCGCAACCCGCCTGCGCCGCACCGGCGCGTTTCGCGCTGTCACCCTGACCGAGGCCGACAGGCTGAACGCCGATGGCAGCATGGACATCGCGGCCTCGGTTACCGATGAAAAACCCCGCCGTTTCGGAGCCGGGGCCGAGCTGTCGAACTTCGAAGGGCTTATGCTGTCGGGATTCTGGATGCACCGCAATCTGCTGGGCGGGGCCGAACGGCTGCGCATTGGCGGCGAGGTGGCCGGGATCGGCGGCGACACGGGCGGGCTGGACTATAGCCTGGGCGCGCGGTTCGAGCGCCCCGCCGTGTTTGGCGCGGACACCAAGTTTTTCGCCCGGCTGGATCTGGAAAGCCTGGAAGAGACCGATTATCGCTCGGATAATGTCACCTTGGGGATCGGCGCGACGCGGATTTTCTCGGATCATCTGGAGGGCGACCTGGAGCTGGCGCTCAGCCATTTCGATACGCGCGATGCCTTTGGGGATCGGACGTTCACGCTGTTTTCAACGCCCTTCGCACTGCGCTGGGATCACCGCGATGACATTCTGAACCCGACCGGGGGGCACTATGTCAACGCGCGCGTTTCGCCCTTCGTGGGCCTGAGCGGCGAAGCCTCGGGCGCGCAGCTGCAACTGGACAGCCGGCTCTATCGTGCGCTGGACAAGGACGCGCGTTATGTGGCGGCGGCACGGTTCCAGATGGGCTCGGTCATGGGGCCAGGCCTGTCCGAAACCGCCCCCGATTTCCTGTTCTACTCGGGCGGAGGCGGCACTGTGCGCGGCCAGCCCTATCAGTCGCTGAACGTGGATCAGGGGGGCGGGGCGGCCTCGGGGGGGCGCAGTTTCCTGGGGTTGTCGGCCGAATTGCGCGCCAAGGTGACGGACAGTATCAGCCTGGTTGGCTTTGCCGATGCGGGCTATATCGGATCCGAAAGCGTGTATGACGGATCGGGCCGCTGGCACTCTGGCGCGGGGCTGGGCCTGCGCTATGACACCTCGGTAGGGCCGATCCGGCTGGACATTGCCGGGCCGCTGACCGGCAGCACCGGCGAAGGCGTACAGGTTTATATCGGGATTGGGCAGGCATTCTGATGCGCAGATGGTTTTTGATCGCGGCGCTGGCCGCCCCCCTGCCGGTTCTGGCCCAAGACATTCAGGCCCAGGAACGCGGCTTTTTCGAAGGGCTGATCGAGGATTCCCTATCGGGCGAGGGCCGGGTTGTGGATGTTCAGGGCTTCGAAGGCGCGCTAAGCTCAACCGCGACAATCCAGCAGCTGACCGTCGCGGATGCGGGCGGTATCTGGCTGACCTTGCAGGATGTGACACTGAACTGGAACCGCGCGGCGCTGCTGTCGGGGGCGCTGCAAGTCACCGAACTGTCGGCCAAACGGGTTCTGGTGCCGCGCGCGCCGCAAACGCAGGACGCCCTGCCCGATGCCGAGGCAACGCCGATCGCGCTGCCGGATCTGCCCGTGTCGATCGAGATTGCCAAACTGGCGATCGACCGCGCCGAGCTGGGCAAGGATCTGATCGGCCAAGAGGCCATCCTGTCCCTTGCCGGATCGGGCTCGCTAATCGAGGGCGCGGGGCAGGTTGATCTGTCCATCACCCGATTGGCGCCGCAATCGGGCAGCCTGACCCTGATCGCCTCTTACGGGGCACAAACGCAGGATCTGACGGTGGATTTGTCCCTGTCCGAGCCCCGGAACGGTCTGCTGGCCACCAGCCTGGGCCTGCCGGGGACGCCCTCGGTGGATTTGCAGCTGAAAGGCACGGGCAGCCTAAGCGATTTCGCCGGGGATCTGGCGCTGAGAACCGATGCGCAGCCGCGCCTGACCGGGCAGTTTACACTTGGCCAGCCGGCCGAGGACACGCAGTTCCGGGCGCAGATGCAGGGGGATGTCAGCCCCCTGTTCGCGCCCGAATATCGCGCGTTTTTCGGCCCGGATCTTCGGGTGCAGGCCTCTGGCGCGCGCACGGCAAACGGCCAGCTGCGGATCGAAGCCTTTCATATTCTGGCCCAATCGCTGACGGCGCGGGGCAGTCTGGGGGTGTCGGAAACGGGTCAGGTGACGCAGGCCAATCTGACCGCCCGGATCGTGCCCACGGATGGCACGCCGGTCGCTCTGCCTCTGCCCGGAGCCCGGACCACCCTGTCCGGCGCACAGCTGCATCTGCAATTCGACAGCGCCTCTGGCGACGGCTGGAGCCTGGATGGCCAGCTTGATCGCCTGCACCGCCCGGACCTAAGCATCGCCGCGGCCAGTCTGCTGGCGCGCGGCACGGCGCGGCCTGCGGCAATCGGCGGGCAAGTCGCCCTGACCGCACAAGGCGTGCTGCCGCAAGACGCCGATCTGGCCCGCGCTCTGGGGGATGCGCTCAGAGCCGATTTCCGATTTGACTGGGCGCCGGATCCGGGGCTGAAACTGCGCGATCTCTCGGTGTCGGGATCGCCTTTCGAGCTGTCCGGACAGGCCGACATTGCGCATCTGGACGGTGCCGCCGAATTGCGGATCGACACGCAGGCCGCGTTATCCGTGCCTGATCTGACACATTTTGCGGGCCTGGCCGGGCAGCCTGTGTCGGGACGTGCGGACATGCGGCTGAGCGGGGAAATTCTGCCGATCAGTGGTGGTTTCAACCTGCATGTGCAGGGCAATACTCAGAATCTGAGCCTGGGACCGCGCGTTCTGGATGCCGCGCTGAACGGTCCGGGCACGCTGGAATTCACGGCAAAACGCAACAATGACGGCACGGTTCTGGAGGGTCTGAGCGCCCAGACAGCCGCCGCCCGGATCAGCGGCGCAGCGCAGATCAGCAGCACCACGGCGCAAGCCGTCCTGCGGGCCGAATCTGCGGATGTTTCCGCGCTTTGGCCCGCGCTTAGCGGCGCGGCGACGCTTGCGGCTCAGCTGGAGCGCAAAGACCGTGACTGGACCCTGACCGCCACGGCGCAGGCTCCGGGCGAGGCGACCGCCAAGCTTGAGGCCACAGCAACCGGCGCGCAATGGGATACGCTGGAGGCCCAAGCGGTTTTGCAGGCCGAGATCGCTGCGCTGTCTGCCTATGCGGACCTTTCCGGCCAGCCCATCGCGGGCCGGGCGCAGCTGTCGCTGCAAGGAACGGGAAAGCCGGCAGAGCAGTCCTTTGACGTGGATATGTCCCTGGACGCCAAGGGGCTGAAAACCGGGCTGGCGCAACTGGACAGCCTGTTGCGCGATCAGGCCACGGCACGGGTACAGATCGGACGGGACCGGCAGCGGCGCATCACGCTGCACGCCGCGGATTTCCAAAGCCCCGAACTGACCGCAAAAGCCGAAAGCGCGGCGGATCAGGCGCTGTCCATCACCGCGCGCCTACGTGATCTGGCCGTGCTGGAAAGCGCCCTGAGCGGCCCTGCCAGCCTGACCGGCACACTGCGGCAGATCAACGAAAACTGGGCGCTTCAGGCTACGGGCGCGGGGCCCGGAGGAACGCGGATGAACGCGTCGGGGCAGGTTGCGCGCGATGGCTCGGCCGTGGATCTGGCGCTGGATGGGGTGGCACCGCTGGCGCTGGCAAATGACATCCTGCGCCCGCGCAGCCTAAGCGGCCTTCTCCAGTATGATCTGAAGATAAGTGGCCCGCCCGAACTGGCCTCGGTCAGCGGGCAGATCAGCACTCAGGGCGCGCGCATGTCCCTTCCCAGCGCTGGCCTGGCACTCGAAGACATCGCGGCCAGCATACAGATGGGGGCCAATCAGGCGCAGCTGGCGCTCAGCGGCGGTGTCTCGACCGGGGGCAGGCTGCGCGTGACCGGCCCGGTTTCCCTGTCCCCCCCCTATGCCGCCGATCTGGAGGCCGAGCTGACATCCGTTCGGCTGACCGACCCGACCCTGTTTGAAACGGCCGTGGATGGGCGCGTCCGTCTCTCCGGGCCACTGACGGGCGGCGCGGACCTGTCCGGCCGGCTGGCGCTAAGCGACAGTGAATTGCGTATTCCGGCGAACTCGGGGGCCAGCCATGCCACCCTGCCCGGCCTGCAACATGTGAACGAGCCCGCCCCGGTCCGCAACACCCGGCAAAACGCGGGAATGCTGCAAAGCGCGGACGGCAATACGGCTGCGGGGCCGTCCTATGATCTGGATCTGCGCATCCTGGCGCCCGACCGGATTTTCGTACGCGGCCGCGGGCTGGACGCCGAACTGGGCGGGGTGTTGCAGCTTTCAGGGACAACGCAGAACGTGGTGCCGCAAGGGCGGTTCGATCTGATCCGCGGACGTCTGGATATTCTGGGCAAACGGCTGACTCTGGACGAAGGGCTGATCCAGTTGCAGGGCGCTTTTGATCCGTTCATTCGCTTTGTCGCCAGCACCGAAACCAGCGATGCCACGGCCAGTATCCAGATCCAGGGACAGGCCAGCGCGCCCGAGCTGAGCTTTGCCTCCAGCCCCGATCTGCCCCAGGACGAGGTTCTGGCGCTGATCCTGTTCGGCAAGGGAATCAGCAGCATTTCCGCGCTGCAAGCCGTGCGTCTGGCCGCCGCCGTGCGCACCCTGACAGGCGGCGGGACCGGGCTGGGGGGCAAGGTCCGTAAAGGCCTGGCGCTGGACGATCTGGACATCACAACTTCCGAGGAAGGCGCCACCGAGGCTCGGATCGGTAAGTACCTGGGAGAAAACATCTATTCCGAGGTCACCGCCGATTCCGAAGGCAATTCCCAGATCAATCTGAACCTGAACATCAACCGCTCGGTCACCGCGCGCGGGCGTCTCTCTTCGGACGGGGAAACGGGTATCGGGATTTTCATCGAAAAAGACTACTGACCGCAGAGATTTACGCGCCGCAATCTTTTCTCAACTTTTTGCGCCAAGACTGATCGCAACACGACGGTCGGAACCGGCAACAGACTTGCCAGCCCGGAAAACGGGCTTACCCTTGGAATACGTCGCAGGCCCTATCGCCCGCGCGACGGTCTGTGATCGCGGCCACCGAACGGGAGGAAACGGATGTTCCGCAAACGAAATCTTGCGATGCCAGTAGCAGTCGCCGCCGCCATGGCGACAGGCATCCTCGCGCTTCTTGGGATCGCCTGGATGGTGCCCTTGTTCCTGATTTCCTGCGTGCTGATCGCCGTTGGAATTCACGATCTTTCGCAGAAAAATCATGCTGTTAATCGCAATTATCCGATTATCGGCCATCTCCGCTACTTCCTGGAATCCATCCGCCCTGAGATTCGCCAATACTTGCTGGAGGATGAGCGCGACGAGGTTCCATTTAGTCGCGAGGCGCGCAGCCTGGTCTATCAGCGCGCCAAGGGTGTCGAGGATAAAAAACCCTTTGGCACGCATGAACGTGTCTATGACGCGGGCTACAGTTGGCTGACCCATTCGATCCGCCCTCGCATCGTTGAAAATTGGGACTTTCGGGTCACAATCGGCGGGCCTCAGTGCACGCAGCCTTATGACGCGTCGCTCTATAACATCTCGGCCATGAGCTTCGGTTCGCTGTCGGCCAATGCGATTCTGGCGCTGAACAAAGGCGCCAAAGCCGGGCGTTTTGCCCATGACACGGGCGAAGGCGGGATCAGCAAGTATCATCGCCAAGGGGGCGGAGACCTGATTTTTCAGGTTGCCTCGGGCTATTTCGGCTGCCGCACACCGGATGGTGCCTTTGACCCGGAAAAATTCGCCGCCCGCGCCACCGATCCTCAGGTCAAAATGATCGAGATTAAGCTCAGCCAGGGCGCAAAGCCCGGTCACGGCGGGATGCTGCCGGCGGCCAAAATCACCGCAGAAATATCCGAGGCGCGCGGCATTCCGATGGGTGTGGATTGCGTCTCGCCCGCTGCGCACAGCGCTTTTGAAACGCCTCTTGGACTGATGGAATTCGTCGCCAAGCTGCGCGATCTGTCAGGGGGAAAGCCTGTCGGGTTCAAACTGTGTATCGGCCACCGGCGCGAATTCATGTGTATCGTCAAGGCCATGCTTCAATCCGGAATCACCCCGGATTTCATCACGGTGGATGGCAAAGAGGGCGGCACCGGCTCGGCCCCTCTGGAATTTGCCAATCGCGTGGGTATGCCGATGCTGGAGGGGCTGAATTTTGTCCACAACACGCTGCGCGGCGCTGGCCTGCGTGACCGGATTCGCATCGGTGCCGCGGGTAAAATCGTCAGTGCATACGATATCGCGCGGGCGCTGGCATTGGGGGCTGACTGGTGCAATTCGGCGCGGGGTTTCATGTTTGCGATTGGCTGCATTCAGGCGCAGGCCTGCCACACGAACAAATGCCCCGTCGGCCTGGCCACACAAGATCAGGCACGTCAAAAAGCGCTGGATCCGGTCTCCAAGGCTGAACGCGTTACCCGCTTGCACACCAACACGCTCAAGGCGCTGGCCGAGATCACTGGCGCCGCAGGGTTGGAGCATCCGGGCGCCTTCCTGCCCTATCACTTCATGTTCCGCACGAAGAACGCCGATTTTCTGGACGGGAACGAGGCATTTCCCGAACTGCCGCACGAATACCTGCTGCATCCGGCGGATTATCCCGAATTCGATGCTTTACATGACAAGTGGCATCGCGCCTCATCCGAGACATTCTCGGCCGCGCAGGTACTGCGCGGACCATCACGGCTTAGCGCGGCGCAATAGGCAGACGCGCGCCCCGCGGGGCGCGCATCCAGCCCGTTTTCATCCGAGGCTATTTGACCGGGAAAGACCAGAACAGCGTCTCGCCCGAATGGTCATCGACACCGTCATTGTCGGTTGACACCCAGGCGGTGCCATCCTCCATGATGGCCAGGCCTTCGACCTTATCCAGCGCGTATCCGCCCGTCGCGGTCAGGTCCGGCAGCAGATCATGCACCAACTCTTTGGACACGACCGGCAGTTCCTCGCCCAGCGGGGCGGGCACCATTTCGGCAACCGGGATACGATAGATTTTCTTGGTCACGGCACGATGGTCATGCTGATTATCGCGCTCGATCACATAGACATAATCGCCATGCGCGACGATTTCCGACAGACCCACCCAGCCGGTTTCGGGCTGCGCTTTTTCATACAGGACCGCGCCCCATTCCTTGGTCTTCAGATTATAGGCCACCAGTTTGACGTGGTTCCTGGGGTCGTCCCTCCATTCGCGTTGAACGGCCATCCACAGAATGTCGCCGATCTTGGTTATCCCCTCGAAACCAAAGCGTGTTTCGACTGCCATAAGCTCGGGCGGCAGACCGATCTCACCCTTCTTGGCCTTGATCGACCCGTCGGCTTTCACATGATAAATCGCATGAGGAACAACCCGGTCCGTGCGCCCTTCCGAGGCGACATAGAACCCGCCATGACCGTCCAGCGTGATGCCCTCCATGTCCAGTTTCTGGGCCGGGCGCCCCTCGCGGTGAACGCGGATGACGTCAACGATGCGGGGCGGGCTCATCTTGGTGTCGATTTTGAAGATCGAGGGCTGGAAGCTGTAAAAACTGTCATTCACGGCCCAGACAATCCCGTCCTGATCGGCAACCATACCGGAAATCGCGCCCCACCCGGTCAGCTGATCCATACCGGCCGAGGTCAGATGCGGGTAAACCGCCGGTGCATCCTGCATTTCGAACAGCATCACATGGGCGCGGGCGCCGCCGTCCTCGATCAGGTCTTTTTCATTGGCAGAGATCAGCAGATTCCGACCCGGAATGACCGCATAGCCTTCGGGGCCCACGCCCGAGGGCAGAAACTGTTTCAGCACCGGCGCGGCAGGGTCGGTGACGTCATAAACCCCAACAACCGAGGCGCGCTCGGCCCCCACAAACACATAGGGCGTACCGCCGAAAACACCGAAAGTTACGCTCTCGGGCTCGACGCCTTTGCTGTCCGAGCGCTTGTCCGGATAATGGCCGATCTGGATGATCGCTCGTTCAAAATCGGTGCCATTTTCATAGACAACGGTGCCGTCCTTGTGGAAAATCGTCCACCCGCGCGCACCGCCATTGTAATCGCCTTCGTTCGCGGTGGCGAACATGTCGTCGCTGATCCAGGTCACGGCGTCAGGTTCGCGCAGGCGGCCCTTTTGGCTTTCGGTGAAAATCAGCGCGCCGCGTTCGTCGGTGGCGTCGATGCCCTCCAGATCCACGCTGCCGGCCGAGAAGTGATTCACCACCTGCCCGTCCTTCGACACAATCGCCAAGTGGTTGTTTTCCTGCAAGGTCACCACGATCTCTCCCAGCCCGTTGATCGAGACATATTCGGGCTCGGGGTCTGCGCCCGCAATCTCGGCCAGGCCGGTCAGATCGGCAAAGCGCAGCGAGCCACAATCCAGCGCACCGTCCTTCAGATCCACCAGCGCCAAAGTGCCCGCCGGAAATTGCGGAATAAGGCCACCGTTCAGGTCTTCGTCGCGCTCGTTTTCGATGGCAACGGCGATGAAAGACCCATCGGGCGCCTTAGCCACGCTGTCCGGCTGGCCGCCCAGATCGCAAGCGCCGGTTTGCACCCGGCTGGCCACATCGACCGAGATCAGCTTACCCGACGGGGCGACATAGCTTTCCGAGGTATTCACGCCCACAAAGGCCGTGCCGCCCAGAACCGTCACCGAGGTCGGCTCTCCGCCAACGTCCATATTGCCCAGCGGTTTGGGGTCATGCGCGTCGGTGATGTCAACGAACCCAATCACCTTCAACGGGCTGTCGGTATAGACCAGCGTCAGGCCATCGGCGGTGGCGTCAATGATCTCGGGGCTGGTTTCGCGCTCGGTATCCGCGCCTGCGGCCATGTTCGACACAACGGGAAAAGACGCAATACGGTTAAAATTCTGCTCTGCCAACGCCGGAGCCGCCACCAATGCGGTAGTCAGCAACAGGCTCAGGCCAAATTGAGTGGATGCCATTGGATACCCTCCTGAGGTCTTCGCAATCTCATTGGCTTCTGAAATTGGTCGGAAACAGGCGTGTTTCGGTTTGATGACATTTAGATGACGCCCATGAATGAGCGGCCCCGCCAATGCAGTCCGGCGTGAACACGGTGAATTTTCAGGCAGACCGTTCAAACCAGAACAGCCTTGACAGTTTTTGCCCGCTCACATTGAGCATGTGTGACACGATCTCAAACCGCGCCGCGAGTTTGAGGTTTTCGCATTTGCACAGTAAGAGCGCTCCACACCTCCCTTCTACACACCAAAGAAGGGCCCCGCCGGAGGCCGATGAGAGCTTTCCCTGGGAACAGGGGCGTTGCCATTTAGGCGGCAACATCCCTGTCGTCTTTGATGGCCAGCTAAAGCCCATACAGATCGTCGGCCGCCGCTGGGCATGTCCCCTGCTCGATGCGGTCATAAACGCTCCAACGGTTGGCGCACAGGAAAACCCCTGAGCACAAGTGATTGTAAAATTTGTGCTTTTCCTCGGATAGGTTCCTGTTGAAAGAGAGCGCACGGTTTTATTATTGATCTGATAAGGGCATAATCCACCGTCTTCGCAGAGCTATGAAAGGTGCTTTTCACTGAAAAACGCATCTGCTACACACCCCATGTGGATACGGCCCCGTAGCTCAACTGGATAGAGCAGCTGACTTCTAATCAGCAGGTTGAGGATTCGAGTTCTTCCGGGGTCGCCACGCCACCTCCTGCTCGCTTACATGCAATGCGGACAAGCTGGAGCGCTCCAGTCATTCCATGATTTAGTCGCTGAAGTTCCAGACAGAGAATTCATCGAAACGCGTTGTAGCGTCAGAGCTTGCGTAGCTCCCGCCCCGAACGACGGGATCGGGGGGGCAAAACAGGCTCCGGATGTGTGGGCTGCGGGCGCAGTCCCCCCTAGGTGGAATAGCCTCTACCCACTATTCCAAAAGGTTAAAATGTGCTAAAATCCCTTTGAGCAGACGTAAAAAGTACAAAAAGGCAGAGAAATGCCGAATTTGAACCCCTCCGAGGTTCGGGTCATGTTTGGCCTGAAACCTGATTGGTGGCCCGCAATCGAGGGCTATCTGACCGACAGCCGCTTCAGGCCGGACATGCAGGATTTATCGCTGATCGACCCGTCCGAATGGGATTTGATCGTCCCGCTGACGATTGAGGACCAGGATTTGCTGGACGAGTTGCACCTGACGAATGCCCAGCCGGTTACCCCTTATGTCCCCCATGCTCTAAGCACGCTATGCGACGATAAGTTCTCGCTAAATCAACGCCTTATTGCCCTTGGCTTTGCTGCTCTCGTGCCGGCGGTCTATTGTTTCGCGCCAGCCGATCCTGACCGTTATCCGTTGATCAGGAAACCCCGGCGCTGGTCCTGGGGCTATGGGTGCAGCTATGTGAATTCACCACAAGAGGCCCAGCCATGCGATCCGCAGACCGAATTTTTGCAGGCGGTTGTCTCACCTGGGGATGAATGGGCCGCGCATCTGAGTTTTCACAACGGAGAGCTGATCTTTGCCCATGCGGTGCACCATCATCTGGCTCAAAGCGGGCTGATCCTGGGAAATCTGCACAGCCCGGTCAGGTCTCAGCATGTGGCAGAGGTGCCCTTTCTGGATCAATGGCTGAATGCGACACGTGCCTTGGGCATTCAGGACGGCACGATCTGCATTGATTTCGCGATTATGGATGGGCACCCTTATCTGTACGAGATCAACCCGCGGATCGGAGGCTCTTTGCTGCCGCAACTGCCGCGCTATCTGGAAAGCCAGCTGTCCACGCGCAACTATCTGACGAATATGACCTCGGTCGCCTGAAACACGCCGACACCAGAGGCGCATAAAAAAGGCGACCGGATCGGCCGCCTTATCTGGTTCGGATCACGCGCGCCTTAGTGCGTCCAGGGGCCACGGCGGTTGGTGGCAAAATTCTCGCCATAGCCGCCGGCACGAATGTTGGGCTTACGTTTGTTCGGCTCGGCGACGGTGGCCTCGATGCCATGTTCCTTGGCATAATCCAGCGCGGCCTCTTTGCTGGAGAACTTCATCTTCACCTGCGACTGGGTGTCCGAACTAGAGGTCCAGCCCATCAGCGGATCCACTTCACGCGCCGAGGCAGGGGCGAATTCCAGAACCCAGGACTTGGTTTTCGCGGTCCCCGAGGACATCGCGGTTTTTGCAGGTTGGTAGATACGCGCACGCATGTCAGCACTCCTCTTTGCCGCGAGTTTATCAGCTAAAATGGGGAAGACGGCAAGAGCAGACCGCCCCTTTCCCGTGCGATTTCGCCCGGAAATCGGCGATGGCCGTCATTTAGCCCGCAGGGAGCGAGGGGTGGGTGAACGCGGACCTCATGACGACCAGGCCTGCTGCTTGCTGAGAACAATGATACGTAGGATTTGCATCAAATCACAAGAGGATCGATTCCAGAAATTTCAAAATTGACGCGTATTTTTTGCATTAATTTCAAATTGGTCCGATGAAGTTACCAATTCAGGTGCAAACGCAGCATTTCCGCAGGGCGAACGGAAACCGGGCTTTTGTTCCGCACAGGCGCGGCGCTGACAAAGAGGGGTTGAAGAAGAACAAAAACAGATCAAATCTGGGGTATCTGCCCGGAGATTCTCATGCCTTACGCCCATAACGATCAGACACAGCCGATTCTGCACGCTCCTGCCCCGGATGTGAAATCGCGCCCCAAGCTGGAGGGCGGCAAGAGATTCGTCATGCACTCGGAATTTGAACCGGCCGGCGACCAGCCCACCGCGATCACCGAAATCTCTACCGCCGTTCTGAACGGTGAGCACGATCAGGTGCTGCTGGGCGCGACGGGCACCGGGAAAACCTTCACCATGGCCAAGGTGATCGAGCAAACGCAGCGCCCCGCCATCATTCTGGCCCCCAACAAGACGCTGGCCGCGCAGCTGTATGGCGAATTCAAGGGCTTTTTTCCCGACAATGCCGTCGAATATTTCGTCAGCTATTACGACTACTACCAGCCCGAGGCCTATGTCGCCCGCTCCGACACCTATATCGAGAAGGAATCGCAGATTAACGAGCAGATCGACCGGATGCGCCACTCGGCCACGCGGGCGCTGCTGGAACGGGACGATGTGATCATCGTGGCCTCGGTCAGCTGTATTTACGGCATCGGCTCGGTCGAAACTTACGGGGCGATGACGCAGGATCTGAAGGCGGGCGAGGAATACGACCAGCGCGCCGTCATCGCAGATCTGGTGGCCCAACAATACCGCCGCAACGATCAGGGGTTCCAACGCGGCAGCTTCCGCGTGCGCGGCGACGTTCTGGAAATCTGGCCCGCCCACCTGGAAGACCGCGCCTGGCGCCTGTCCTTTTTCGGCGAGGAACTGGAGGCAATCACGGAATTCGACCCTCTGACCGGGCAGAAAACCGATGATTTCGAACAGATCCGCGTCTATGCGAACTCGCATTACGTGACGCCGAAACCGACGATGCAGCAGGCCATCCAGGGCATCAAGAAAGAGCTGCGCCAACGGCTGGATCAGCTGGTCGGAGACGGCAAACTGCTGGAGGCGCAGCGGCTGGAACAGCGCTGTAACTTCGATCTGGAGATGCTGGAGGCCACCGGCGTGTGCAACGGGATCGAGAACTATTCTCGCTATCTGACGGGGCGCGGACCAGGCGAGCCGCCCCCCACGCTGTTCGAATTCATCCCCGACCATGCCATTGTTTTTGCAGATGAATCCCACGTCAGCGTCCCTCAGATCGGGGCGATGTACAAGGGGGACTATCGGCGCAAGCTGACCCTGGCCGAGCACGGGTTCCGCCTGCCCTCGTGCATGGATAACCGTCCCCTGAAGTTCGAGGAATGGGACGCGATGCGCCCGCAGTCCGTGTTCGTCAGCGCCACCCCCGCCGCGTGGGAATTGGAACAAACCGGCGGCGTTTTCACCGAACAGGTGATCCGCCCCACCGGCCTGCTGGACCCCGAGGTGGAAATCCGCCCCGTGGACACGCAGGTGGATGATCTGCTGGACGAAATTCGCCGCGTCACCGCCGATGGCTACCGCGTTCTGGTGACCACCCTGACCAAACGCATGGCCGAAGACCTGACCGAGTATTTACACGAGCAGGGCATCAAGGTGCGCTATATGCACAGCGACATCGACACGATAGAACGCATTGAAATCCTTAGGGATTTGCGGCTTGGGGCCTTTGATGTTCTGATCGGCATCAACCTGCTGCGCGAAGGTCTGGACATTCCCGAATGCGGGCTGGTGGCCATTCTGGACGCGGATAAAGAGGGGTTCCTGCGCTCGGAAACCTCGCTGATCCAGACCATCGGCCGCGCCGCCCGAAACGCCGAGGGCCGCGTGATCATGTATGCCGACCGGGTGACTGGCTCGATGGAGCGCGCGCTGGCCGAAACCAACCGCCGCCGCGCCAAGCAGATCGCCTATAATCAGGAACACGGCATCACGCCCGAAACCGTGAAAAAGAACGTCGAGGACATTCTGGCCGGTCTTTATCAGGGCGACACCGATCAGGCGCGCGTCACCGCCAAGATCGACAAGCCCATGCACGGCGCCAATCTGGAGGCGCATCTGGACGGGCTGCGCGGCGAGATGCGCAAAGCCGCCGAGAACCTGGAATTCGAAGAGGCCGCCCGCCTGCGCGATGAAATCAAACGGCTGGAGGCCGTGGACCTGGCCATCGCCGACGATCCTCTGGCCCGCCAATCGGCTGTCGAAGCCGCCAGCGAGGCCGCCACCGGACGTTCAACCGCCGGACGCCCTGGCCAACGTGGCGGAGTGAAACGCAAAAAGAAACGCTGATTAATGCGGCGGCAATTCCGCCTTTTGCACATCGGCCTGCATCGACTTTTTCATATTGTCGATGTTCGCATCAATGTACTCCATGCCGCCACTGACAACAGAGCGCCCCATCCACACAAAAATGGGCGGCAGCAATCCCAATGCGATATGAACCCAATACCACCAATGGATAAGCTCGCTCGTGAAATAGGCCACAGTCCCGTCCAGGTAATTGATCTCATGCGCGACGCCCAATACGATCAGCGCCCCCATGAACAGGCAGGCCACAATCGAGAACATGATGTCGAATTTCCGCTCGAATATGACTTTGTAGGCGATGCCCCACAGTTCGTTCGGGACTTTGCCGTCATGCAGAACCGTCTTATCGCCCGGCACCAATGCCAACCGCTGAAGCGTCAGATACCAGCCCGTCCGGCATAAACCGCCATTGACCTGCCCCAATCCGCTCAAGGCTTCGTTGGCATATTTGGAAATTCTCTCGCGATAGCGAAAGCGCGGCAGCCCCAGATACGCCAGATTCAACGCAAAGGCCACGCTTAGAGTAGACTGCAAATGGGGCAGTTCGGAAAACACAGGATACTCGATGACGGCCTCGGATATTCGATTTATTGTAGTGTTTTTTTCTCAGCTTCTTGCCACAATTCCGAGAAAATGCCTTTCAGCCGTGCGCCGCCTTCTGAATCGCCAAATGCACCAATTGCCTGTGACGTGCCTTTGTCTTTCTCGAATCTGTAGCTGTCACTATCCGCCACTATAAAGTGAAAAGGCAAGTTTTCTATCTGATCGGGCTGCAAAGTCCGCACTTCCAGATCCGAGCTGGATTTGAATTTCTGAACGAATGGATGATCTTCCCAATCCACGTCATCAGAGCGTTCGATCAAAATCTGCACCGAACAGCCCGCTTTTCCCAAAAACTCGGCGGCGCGATCCAGAACGCGCCGATTGCCGAAAACACGGGGGTTTAGACTGCCAGACAGAACGCATACTTCCTTCTCCGAGAACTTAAACAGGTTCTCAGCCAGAATGGCCGCATGTTCCAGCGAACCGTTATAAACGGGGTCTCCGCGACGCTCTTTTGCGGCTTTTAACACCAGCGCTCTGTATTTTTCCAATTGCGCACCAAATTCATCAAACATTGCGTCCTCATAGCAGCCCTTGGCTAAGCCCGTCAATTCTACCCATACGAAAGCAGAAGCCCAGACACTCTCCGTATTGTCGTCAACATCCCGTTAATGCCCCGTCATATCCGACCGGATTCGTACAATAACTGCTGCGCTCGCCGATTGAAAAACCGCGCGGGCTGAGGCATATTTCATACCAGAGCAGACAAACCGGCCGCGACAGAGGGGCAAACCCCCGGCGCATCGGAGCAAGAGGCAAGACATGAAACGTATGATGACCGCCGCGATTCTTGTGGCATTCATGGCCCCCATGGGCGCGCAGGTGGCACTGGCCGGGCCGATTGAACGGGCGTGCATGTCCTCGCCGCGCAAGGCCGCCGGGTGGCAGCTGTGCGGGTGCATTCAGCGAGTAGCGGACCAGACCCTGACCCGCTCGGATCAGCGGATGGCGGCCAAATTCTTCTCGGATCCGCATCACGCGCAGGAAATCCGCCAGTCGGACAATTCCCGGCACGAGGCCTTCTGGCTGCGCTACAAAGACTTCGGCGCGAACGCTGCGGCCTCCTGTAACTGATCCTCTGGAATCTCAGACGATGTTGCCTCGGCGGCGGGCTTAGGCCATGATCCGGAACGAGGAGTGACGCCATGCGCAAATTTCTGGTGATCTTGGACGACAGCCGCGAATGCCTGAACGCGATGCGGTTCGCTGCAATGCGCGCGGCCCATACCGGGGGCGGGGTGCAGATTCTGTCGATCGTTCCGCCCGAAGAATTTAACCACTGGATCGGCGTTTCGGACATCATGCGCGAAGAAGCCCGCGAACGGATCACCGTGCATTACGAAGTCTTCGCCAAATGGATGCGCGACCGCCAGAATGTGGATCCCGAACTGGTGATCCGCGAAGGCGAGGCCGTGACGGAAATCCTGGCGCAGATCAAAGCCGACCCCGAAATCGGCGTGCTGGTTCTGGGCGCCGGAATGGACCGCAAGGGGCCTGGCCCGCTGGTCACACAGATGACCCGCAGCGCTGGCACTCTGCCTA
Source organism: Paracoccaceae bacterium (assembly GCA_002708925.1). GTDB lineage: Bacteria > Pseudomonadota > Alphaproteobacteria > Rhodobacterales > Rhodobacteraceae > Thalassobius. The sequence goes on along the minus strand of PAPN01000059.1, from coordinate 75,146 downwards.
TTCCAATCACCATCGTTCCGGGCGATCTGTCCAAGGAACGCCTGGAGGCCATCACCTGACCTCAGACCGGCTCTGCGCCGGACAGCCCGAAGGGAGACCCCATATGCTTACACCGCTGCGCCTGTTCCTTCTGCCTTTTCTGGCGGTCACGGTCTTGATGCTGGGCTGGTCCAACGCCAAAGCGCAGAACAGCAACGATGTGTTCAAACCTGACTGGCTGTCCCCCAGCGACGCGCGGTTTCTTCAGACCGGGCTGGCGCTTGAGGGGCTGTATGTGGGGCTGATCGACGGCGATTTCGGCACCGGCAGCCTGCGGGCGCTGGATCGGTTCATGGCGGGGCGCTACGCGGGCGGGCAACTGAAATACCAAGACCTGAAACCCCTGGTACAGCGGACGATGAAGGCCATTCAGGTGGATTTCTGGCAAGGCGTGAATGACTTCCCCAACAAGGCCACCTTTCTGGCGCCCATGGCGATCATGGAGCAGGATCGCGACTCTGATCTGTTCACCCTGCAAACCGCCGATGGCAGCCTGAAAATCCGCATGATCGAGAATGACAAAGACAAAACGATCGAAATGCACGAATGGCTGCTGGACAATCACAAAGGCACCAAACAAGAGCTGTATCAAAGCTACACCGAGAAGCACCTGATCACCTCGGGGCGGCTGAAAAGCGGGAAAACCGTTTATCTGCGCTCGCAATATGCGCGGGTCGGGGCGATCATCACCGTGCTGGTCCAATACGAGCCCTGGCAGAAGGCGCGCGGCGCGCTGATCTCGGCCTCGATTTCCTATGATGGCCCCACCAGCCTGTCGCTGGATCGCCACAGCCCGCTGGGCGCTTTGCTGCAACAGGAATCGCGCCCGGCCAGGCCTGCGCAGCCGGTCACCGGCGGGATTTCGCGGCCCGCGCCGGGCACGGGCACCCAGCCCGGAAATGGCAGCGCGGGCGGCATCGCCCGTCCGGCCCCCGGCACCGGATCGCAGCCCCCGCAATCTGGCGGCTCGGGCGGCATCTCGCGCCCCTCGGTGCCTGTTGCCGCGAACAGTTTCGTCCTGCCGGACCTGCCCCCCGCAGACTAGAGCTCAAATTTAGAACGATTCCAAACCTTGACTTCACCGCCCCTTGGGCGCATATCCAAGGCAAGCCATACAAGGTAATTCCCGATGTTCATCCAAACCGAATCCACTCCGAATCCCGCAACGCTGAAATTCCTGCCCGGTCAGGCCGTGCTTGAGGCCGGCACCGCAGATTTTCCCTCGGCTGAAGCGGCGGAAAAATCGCCCCTGGCGCAGCGTGTTTTCGCGGTCGAAGGGGTCTCGGGCGTGTTTTTCGGCACAGATTTCGTGACCGTCACCAAATCCGAAACCGTGGAATGGGATCACATCAAACCCGCCATTCTGGGCGCCATCATGGAGCATTTCCAATCCGGTCAGCCGGTGATGGCTGGCGATAGCGCGGCAGCGGGCGGCCATGCCGAACACACGGGCGAAGACGGTGAAATCGTCGGTCAGATCAAAGAGCTGCTGGACACCCGCGTGCGTCCGGCCGTCGCGCAGGATGGGGGCGACATCACCTTTCACGGGTTTGAACGCGGCGTCGTGTATCTGCATATGCAGGGCGCTTGCGCGGGCTGCCCGTCCTCCACACTGACCCTGAAAATGGGGATCGAGAACCTGCTGCGCCACTACATTCCCGAAGTGACCGAGGTTCGCCCGGTCAATGTCTGACCCGCTGATTTTGGCATTCGACACATCGGCCGCGCATTGCGCGGCCGCTTTGCTGTGCGGTGACCGCGTTGTGACTGCCTGCGCCGAGGAAATGAAGCGCGGGCAGGCCGAGCGCCTGATGCCCCTGCTTCAAGAGACACTGACACAGGCCGGCCACCGCTGGACCGATCTAAGCGCCATTGGCGTCGGCGTAGGCCCCGGCAATTTCACCGGTATCCGGATCAGCGTATCTGCCGCGCGCGGGCTGGCCCTGGGGCTGGATGTGCCCGCCATCGGCGTGTCCAGTTTCGAAGCGATCGCCCTGTCGTCGTCAGATCTGCCTGCGGTTCCCGGCCCGCGCGGGCAGATGTATGTGCTGCGCGGCGCCCCCCAGCTGCTGCCCCCTGAGGCCCTGACCGCAGCCGTTGCTCTGCCCCCTGCGCCGGCGGATCTGGCCGTCGCGATTGCCCGCTGTGCGGCCGCTCGACTGGCCTTGGGAACACAGGTTCCAGCGCCTGCGCCGCTCTATGTGAAACCTGCTGATGCGGCCCCGTCCAAGGATGCGCCGCCGGTGATTCTGGATGACACCTGACGCGCTGGCCACCCTTCACCGGCACGCCTTTACAGCGCAGCGCCCCTGGTCCGCGCAGGAATTCGCCGCACTTTTGGACTCGCCCCATGTGTTTCTGATTGCCACCGAAAACGGGTTTGCCCTGGGCCGTGTGATCGTGGACGAGGCCGAGCTGCTGACCCTGGCCACCGCCCCCACGCATCAACGGCAGGGGCTGGGCCGCAAGATGCTGGCGGCCTTTGAAACGGGCGCACAGGCGCGCGGTGCCACCCGCGCCTTTCTGGAGGTCGCGGCAGATAATACCCCTGCAATTGGCCTGTACACGTCGGCGCATTACCAACGGGATGGCCTGCGCCCCGGCTATTATCAGACCCGCGATGGGCGATCCGTGGACGCCGTGCTGATGTCCCGCGCATTGACCCAAGGTTAAGAGCCCTGCACCGCCCAAGCACCCTGATCGGGCTCAGTTTCCTGTTGACGCTGTAGCGCTGCTGCGGCCTAAATTCCTCAGGACCAGACATGATCTGCTCAAGATGCGGAAAGGACGGGCGCACCGTCCCCGCCAACACTGTGGGAGAGTATTGATGACCCTGATGACCAAATTTCTGGGTGCCGCTGCTGCCGTGGCGCTAAGCGCGGGGGCCGCAATGGCCGAACCTGCACTGGTTTTTGACCTGGGTGGCAAATTCGACAAATCGTTCAACGAAGCCGCCTTTAATGGCGCAACCCGCTGGGCCGAGGAAACCGGAGGCACCTTCCGCGAGATCGAAATGCAATCCGAAGCGCAGCGCGAACAGGCCCTGCGCCGCTTTGCCGAGGCCGGCGCGAATCCGATCATCACCATGGGGTTCGGCATGGCCGATCCGCTCAGCAATGTTGCCCCGGATTATCCGGACACCAAGTTCGTCGTGGTGGATGTGACCTGGATCGCGGGCGATAACATCCGCCAGATCGGGTTTGCCGAACATGAGGGCTCGTATCTGGTGGGGATGCTGGCCGCGATGGCCTCGAAATCGGGCACCGTGGGCTTTGTCGGCGGGATGGACGTGCCGCTGATCCGCCACTTTGGCTGCGGCTATGCGCAGGGCGCGATGGCCGTGAACCCGGACGTCAAAATCGTTGCCAATATGACCGGCACCACCCCTGCCGCCTGGAATGACCCGGTGAAAGGCTCCGAGCTGACCAAGGCGCAGATCAGCCAGGGGGCGGATGTTGTCTATGCCGCGGCTGGCGGCACCGGCGTGGGCGTTCTGCAAACCGCCGCGGACGAGGGCATCCTGTCCATCGGCGTGGACAGCAACCAGAACCACCTGCACCCCGGCAAGGTTCTGACCTCGATGCTGAAACGCGTGGATGTCGCCGTCTATGAGGCAATGAAAGCGGGCGAAGCGGTTGAGACCGGCGTCTTCAACATGGGCCTGGCCGAAGATGGCGTGGGCTATGCGCTGGACGAAAACAACGCCGCGCTGATCACCGACGAAATGAAGGCCGCCGTTGACACCGCGCGGCAGCAGATCATCGACGGCAGCCTGAACGTCGTCAGCTATTACGAAAACGACAGCTGCCCGGTGCTCAAGTTCTGATCGCCGGCCAACTGGCTATGAAAACGGGCCGTGCTGGGAAATCGGCGCGGCCTTTTGCCGAAAACGGGGGGCACATGACAGACGCAGCACCAGCGATCGAGCTGAAGGGCATCTCGAAGGCATTCGGGCCGGTTCAGGCCAACAAGGACATCTCGATCCGGGTGATGCCGGGCACGATTCACGGCATCATCGGTGAAAATGGCGCGGGCAAATCCACGCTGATGTCGATCCTCTATGGTTTCTACAAGGCCGATAAGGGCGAGGTGTTCATCCACGGCCAAAAAACCACGATCCCCGATAGCCAGGCCGCGATTGCGGCGGGCATCGGCATGGTGTTCCAGCATTTCAAACTGGTCGAGAACTTCTCGGTGCTGGAAAACGTGATCCTGGGGGCCGAAGATGGCGGGCTGCTGCGCCCCTCGCTTTCCAAGGCCCGTAAAAGCCTGAAAAATCTGGAAAAGGAATACGGGCTAGAGGTGAACCCCGACGCCATCATTGAGGACATCGGCGTCGGGATGCAGCAGCGGGTGGAGATTTTGAAAGCGCTCTACCGGCAGGCGGACATCCTGATCCTGGACGAGCCCACAGGCGTTCTGACCCCGGCCGAGGCCGACCAGCTGTTCCGCATTCTGGACAGGCTGCGCGCCGAAGGCAAAACCATCATCCTGATCACGCATAAACTGCGTGAGATCATGGAAATCACCGACACCGTCAGTGTCATGCGGCGCGGGGAAATGACCGCCACGGTCAAGACTTCGGAGACGAACCCCGAAGAGCTGGCCGAGCTGATGGTGGGCCGCAAGGTCTTGTTGCGGGTCGATAAGGCGCCTGCGCAACCGGGGGGCACCGTGCTGGAGGTACAAAACCTGAATGTCACGGATGAGGCGGGCGTGCAGCGCCTGAAAAACGTGTCCCTGAACATCCGCGCGGGCGAGATTCTGGGCATCGCCGGGGTGGCTGGCAACGGCCAGTCCGAGCTGCTGGCGGTGCTGGGCGGCATGATGCCCGCCACCGGAAAAATCACGCTGAACGGGGACGAGATTGACCTGACCGGGCGGTATTCCGACGGGCAATCGCGCCGCGCACGCGGCATCGCTCATGTTCCCGAAGACCGCCAGCGCGAAGGCCTGATCATGGACTTCTTCGCCTGGGAAAACGTCGCTTTTGGCTATCACCGCGATCCGGCTTATCAGCAGGGGCTGCTGATGAATAACGCCGCCCTGCGGGACGATACCGTCGCCAAAATGCAGAAATTCGACGTCCGCCCGCCCGATCCCTGGCTGGCCGCGAAAAACTTCAGCGGGGGCAATCAGCAAAAAATCGTCGTCGCGCGCGAGATCGAACAAAACCCCGGATTGCTGCTGGTCGGGCAGCCCACGCGCGGCGTGGACATCGGCGCGATTGAATTCATTCACAACCAGATCGTCGCGCTGCGCGATCAGGGGGCCGCGATCCTGTTGGTCTCGGTCGAGCTGGAGGAGATCCTCAGCCTCTCAGATCGGATCGCGGTGATGTTTGACGGCCAAATCATGGGCGAACGCCTGCCCGATCAAACCGACGCGGGCGAGCTGGGCCTCTTGATGGCGGGCATGAACGGAAGGGCCGCATAATGGAGAAGATGCCAAAATGGGCCGATGTGATCCTGATTCCGCTGATCAGCCTGCTGATCGCGGCGGTGCTGTCTGCGCTGGTGATCCTCGCCATCGGAGAAGACCCCTGGGCGGCGGTGAAACTGATGGTTCAGGGCGCGTTGGGATCCACCTATGGCTGGGGCTACACGCTGTATTACGCCACGAATTTCATCTTTACCGGGCTGGCGGTGGCCGTGGCGTTCCACGCGCGGATGTTCAATATCGGAGGCGAGGGCCAGGCCATGCTGGGCGGGCTGGGGGTGGCGATTGTGTGCCTCTATATGCCCTGGCCGCATTGGACGGTGGCGGTGATCGCTGCCTCGGTCAGCGGGGCGGTATTTGGCGCGGCCTGGGCCGCGATCCCGGCCTATTTACAGGCCAAACGCGGCAGCCATATCGTGATCACCACGATCATGTTCAATTTCATCGCCGCCGCCGTGCTAAACTATATGCTGGTCAACGTGATGCGTCCGCCGCGCGCGATGGATCCGGCCTCGGCCAAATTCCCCGAGCCCACGCACCTGCCCACCCTGCATGAATTGCTGGCCCCCATCGGGATCAATTTCTCCAAGGCCGCACCGGCGAATGTCAGCCTGCTGATTGCGCTGGCGGCCTGTGTCTTTGTCTGGCTGCTGATCTGGCGGACACGGCTGGGCTATGAACTCCGCGCCTTCGGCCATTCGGAATCGGCGGCGAAATATGCCGGGATCAGCCCGGTGAAAATCACCATCGTGGCCATGCTGATTTCCGGCGCGCTGGCCGGGCTGATGTCGGTCAACACCACCATGGGCGAGGCCGAGCGCCTGGTCATGAACGCCACCGAGGGCGCGGGGTTCATCGGGATCGCGGTGGCGCTGATGGGGCGCTCGCATCCGGTAGGCGTGCTGCTGGCGGCAATTCTTTTCGGGTTTCTTTATCAGGGCGGTGCCGAGCTGGCGCTCTGGACCAGTATCCCGCGCGAGATGATCGTGGTGATCCAGGCGCTGGTGATCCTGTTCACCGGCGCACTGGACAATATGGTGCGGATGCCGCTGGAACGTCTGTTCCTAACCTTGCGCAAACGAGAGGGCTAAGATCATGGATTATTTGACCCTTTTGCAAATTCTGGACTCTACCGTCCGGTTGGCGACGCCGCTTTTGCTGGCCTGTCTGGCCGGGCTTTATTCCGAACGCGCCGGCATTTTCGACATCGGGCTAGAGGGCAAAATGCTGGTCGCGGCCTTCCTGTCCGGCGCCGTCGCCTATGAAACCGGCAATGTCTGGCTGGGCCTTCTGGCCGCGATCGCAGGCTCTTTGCTGCTGTCGGCACTGCACGGGCTGGCCTCGATCACGTGCCGGGGCAATCAGCTGATTTCCGGCGTGGCGATCAACTTTCTGGCGGCGGGGATGACCGTTGTGGTGGCGCAGGCGTGGTTTGCCAAGGGCGGGCGCACGCCGTCCTTGCCCAATGAGGCCCGATTCGAGCCGATCCCCCTGCCCGGTGCTCAGGCTCTGGCCGATGTTCCGCTGATCGGCCCGCTTTATGCCGAGCTGATCTCGGGGCATTCGTTTCTGGTGTACCTGGCCTTTGCCTGCGTGCCGCTGACCTGGTGGATTCTGTATCGGACGCGTTTCGGCCTGCGGCTGCGGGCGGTGGGGGAAAACCCCGCAGCCGTGGATACGGCGGGCGTTTCGGTGGTTGGGCTGCGCTATGCGGCGGTGGCGATCTGCGGGCTGCTGTGCGGGATTGCCGGGGCCTATCTGGCGACGGCCTTGCAGGCGGGTTTCGTGAAGGACATGACCGCCGGGCGGGGCTATATCGCCCTGGCTGCCCTGATCTTTGCCAAGTGGCGCCCCTGGTACGCGCTGTCCGCGACCTTGCTGTTTGGGCTGCTGCAAGCGGTGGCGCTGCGCTATCAGAATATCGACCTGGGGGCCTTTACCATTCCGGTGCAGGCGATGGACGCGCTGCCCTATATCCTGACCGTTGTGATTCTGGCAGGCTTTGTCGGCAAGGCCATTCCCCCGCGCGCGGGCGGCGAACCCTATGTGAAAGAGCGTTAACCTCAGCCAAACCGGAAAAAGACCTCTCTTCACAAGCCCCGCCGCTTGCCAAGCGTCAATCCGCCGCGCTAGGTAAGTTCATGCAAATCTACCTGCCCATTGCAGAAATCTCGGTAAATGCCTTCCTGTTGTTGGGACTGGGGGGGATTGTCGGGGTTCTATCCGGCATTTTCGGCGTCGGAGGCGGGTTTCTGATCACCCCCCTGCTGTTTTTCGTCGGCATCCCCCCCGCCGTGGCCGTGGCGACCTCGGCCAATCAGATTGTGGCTTCGTCCTTCTCTGGGCTGTTGGCGCATCTGAAACGTAAAAATGTCGATCTGAAAATGGGATGGGTGCTGCTGGGCGGGGGGCTTGTCGGCTCGGCCTTTGGCGTCATGCTATTTAACTATTTGAAATCATTGGGGCAAGTCGATCTTCTGGTGCGGCTTTGTTATGTTCTGTTCCTGGGCGTCATCGGCAGCCTGATGCTGATCGAAAGCCTGCGCGCAATGCGCCGGGCGCGGATGGCGGGGGGGCCGGTGATCAAGCGGCGCAATCGCAATTGGGTGCATACCGCGCCGCTGAAAATGCGGTTTCGGACTTCGGGGCTGTATATTTCGGTGATCCCGCCGGTTCTGGTGGGATTCTGCGTGGGGATGCTGGCCGCCGTGATGGGCGTGGGCGGAGGTTTTATCATGGTGCCCGCGATGATCTATATTCTGGGAATGCCGACAAAGGTTGTGGTTGGGACATCGCTGTTTCAGATCATTTTCGTTGCCGCCTTTACCACCATGCTGCACGCGATCACGAACCATACGGTGGATCTGCCACTGGCGCTGTTCCTGCTGGTCGGCGGCGTCATCGGCGCGCAGATCGGCACGCGGATCGGCGTGAAGCTCAAGGCCGAGCAACTGCGCGTGCTACTGGCCCTGCTGGTCATCGCGGTCTGCGCCAAGATCGCACTGGAGCTGCTGATCGAACCGTCCGAGCTGTTCTCGATCGCGTCGAGGGCGGGCGCATGATCCGGGTTCTGGCCGCGCTTTTCCTGCTTCTTCCCCTTGCTGCCACAGCAGCCGAAGAGGTCGTTCTGGGCCTCAGCCAGGATAAGGTGGCGATCACCGCGCGGTTCGACGGTTCGGAAATTCTGGTGTTCGGCGCGGTCAAACGCGAGACCCCCATCCCGGACGCGCCCCTGGACGTGATCATCGCCATCGCCGGGCCCTCCGGTCCGGCCACGCTGCGCCGCAAGGATCGCAAATTCGGGATCTGGGTGAATGCGGCCTCGGTGCAGATTGCCTCGGCGCCCTCGTTTTATGCCGTCGCCACCACGCGCCCCTTTGAGCAGGTGCTGCACCCGTTCGAAGACCTGCGCTACGGGGTTTCGCTTGAACGGCACATTCGCGCTGTCATCACGCCGGGGATGAAGGAAAACGCCCATGACTTCACCGAGGCCCTGCTGCGAATTCGGCGGGCTGAGGGCGTCTATCAGATGCAGGAAGGCGCGGTGACGATTGACCAGCAGACGCTGTTTCGCACCTCGATTGCCCTGCCCTCGAACCTGACCGAGGGCGCCTATCGCACCCGTATCTACCTGACCCGCAAAGGCCAGGTCGTTTCCAGTTTCGAGACGGAAATCGACGTGCGCAAAGTGGGGCTGGAGCGGTTCCTGTTCAATCTGGCCCAGGAACAGGCCGCCCTATATGGGCTGCTGTCACTGGCGCTGGCGGTGTTTGCCGGCTGGCTGGCCTCGGCGATTTTCAGGCTTATCCGCCTGAGTTAACCCCGCCCGATATAAGGCATTTTCGTCGCCATCAGGGTCATGAACTGCACGTTTGCCTCGGGGCCTAGATTGGCCATCTGCACCACCGCCGCGGCCACATCCCCCACATCCATCGAGGGCGGAGGATTGTCCGGGTTTTGCGCGATGATACCCTCCAGCAGATCGGTGCGGGCGTTGCCGATGTCGATCTGGCCGCACGCAATATCAAAGGCCCGCCCATCCAGGCTGAGCGTTTTGGTCAGCCCGGTGATGGCGTGTTTCGTTGTGGTGTAGGTGACCGATCCTTCGCGCGGGCTGTGCGCGCTGATCGAGCCATTGTTGATAATCCGCCCGCCCATCGGCACCTGCCGCCGCATCCGTCCGAACGCCGCGCGCGCGCACAGGAACATCCCGTCCAGATTGACCTCGCGCACCTGCCGCCATTCCTGAACCGAAAGCTGGTCAATCGGCACGGCGCGGCCGAACATGCCGGCGTTGTTAAACAGCACATCCAGCCGCCCGGCCTGATCCATGAAACGGTCAAACCCTGCCTCCACCTGCGCCGGATCCGTCACATCGCAGGGCAGGATAACCGCATTCGGGTGCCCCTGGGCCACGGTTTCCAACGCCTCGGCGCGGCGGGCCAGCAGCCCCACGCGCCAGCCTTCGTTCAGGAACCTGCGGGCACAGGCCGCGCCAATCCCGGCGCTGGCGCCGGTGATGATGATGGATTTCACTGGGGCTCCTCCGATTGCAGGGTCAGCGGAGCGACGGGCGCGGCGCGCAGATCCTCTACCGAAAGCGGCCCCGCCGGTTTCGACAGCCGGTTACGCACCACCCAGAACAGCCGCTTTTCAGCGCGCGTGATCGCAACATAGGCCAGGCGTTTCCACAAGGGCTGTCCGGCCTCGCTGCGGCCCATCCGGGCGGCGGCATACAGATCGGGCGCAAAGACCTGTACGTTTTCCCATTGGCTGCCCTGCGCCTTGTGGATGGTGACGGCCGCCCCATGCAAAAACGCGGCGCCCATGCGGGCGGCAAAGGGGATAAAGGGCTCTTCCTCGTCAGGTTTTTCGATTTTGATGATCGAGGCAACATTCACCTGCGGATCCTCGGCGCCCATCACGTGCATTCGGGAAAACCCCGGCTTGCGCCCCGGCCCCAGATACACGACCTGTGCGCCCTTGATCAGGCCCCGCGCCTCTAGGTCCACGCGTTTTTTGCGGTGTTTCAGGGGCAGTTCGATCCCGTCGCAGATCAGAGGCTCGCCCTCCAGCAGCGCATCCTCGGGCGCGCCGTAGACCGAGCGGAAGGCGTTGATCAGCCGTATCCGCGTGGCGTTACGCCAGACCAGAACAGGGCTGCGCGCCATCAAATCCACCTCGACCCGCTGCGCCCAGACGACCCGTTCGTCACGGCGGGCGACGTCCTCGATCATGCGTTCGAATTCTTCGAATCCCAGGGCCGGGTCGGCCAGCGCATGGGCCAGATCCAGGATCGGATTGTCCGCATCCTGACGGTGCACCCGGTGCAATTCCAGCTTGGCCACCGCGGGCATCGTGTCAAACACCATCTGCCCCGATTGGCCCACAGGGGCCAGCTGCGCGGGGTCTCCGAACAGGGTCAGACTGGGAAAAATCTCTTTTAGATCATCGAATTGACGCTCATCCAGCATCGAGGCTTCGTCAATGAATCCAATATCCAGCGGATCATCGCGCCGCTTCCATCCGGTGATGAAATCACTGCCCCGCAGGCCAGCGGCGGCCAGCGCGCCGGGGATGGATTTGTTCTGCTGATAGAAGGCAAAGGCGCGGTCCAGCGCCTCGTCTGTCAGGCCCTCGATCTCGGGGCGTTCTTCATTGCCGGCCAGCCATTCGGCGATCTTTTCGTATTCGGGATCGTAGACCGGGGTATAGAGAATCCGGTGAATCGTCGTGGCTGGCACACCGCGATTGCGCAACACGCTGGCGGCCTTGTTCGTGGGGGCCAGAATCGCCAGGGTCCGCCGCTCTTTGCGGCGTTTGCCTTCGTAATCGCCCGAGACAATATCCACGCCCGCGTTTTCCAGTGCTTTGGTCAGCTCGGACAGCAGCAAGGTCTTGCCCGACCCGGCCTTGCCCAGCACGGCCATGACGCGGGTTTTACCCTCGGCCGGAGGGGTCAGCAGCCCCTGGTCCAGATCCACGCCAAAGCCCTTCAGGGCCTCGGAAATCATATCGTAGGCTTCGGCCTGATCTTCGGAGAATGTCAACGCGGGCACAGTCATGCGCGCGACCCTACAGCCCATCCCGTCTGGGGGCCAGCACCCAAATTTCGCCCTGCCCCACAAAAGAAAACCGCCAGGGCTGGCCCCGGCGGTTTCGTCATTTCAATCCGGCGGCAGCGCTTAGGCTTTGCCGGCTTCCAGCACGTCCTCGACGGTGCGCAGGCCGGTTTTCGGCGCCTGAACCAGCACGGCCATGTTGCCCGGCTTGTGCTCGTTCCGCATCATCTTCATGTGCGCGGCGGGGATTTCATCCCAGGTGAACACTTCGGACATGCACGGATCCAGACGGCGCTCGATCATCAGACGGTTGGCCGAGGCAGCCTGCTTCAGGTTCGCAAAGTGCGAGCCTTGCAGACGCTTCTGATGCATCCACATGTAGCGCACGTCAAAGGTGGTGTTGAAGCCCGAGGTACCGGCACAGATCACCACGATACCGCCCTTTTTCACGATCAGGGTGGACACGGGGAAGGTGGCCTCGCCGGGGTGTTCGAACACCATGTCGACGTTCACACCTTTGCCGGTGATGTCCCAGATGGCCTTGCCGAATTTGCGGGCCTCTTTCAGCCACGCGTTATATTCGGGGCTGTTCACCGTGGGCAGCTGGCCCCAGCAGTCAAAGTCCTTACGGTTGATGACGCCCTTGGCACCCTGATCCAGCACGAACTGGCGCTTGCTCTCGTCCGAGATCACGCCGATCGCGTTGGCACCGGCGGTGTTCGCCAGTTGGATCGCATAAGAGCCCAGACCGCCCGACGCGCCCCAGACCAGGACGTTCTGGCCCGGCTTCAGCTCGTGCGGGTGGTGGCCGAACAGCATCCGGTAAGCGGTGGCCAGGGTCAGCGTGTAGCAGGCGGCCTCTTCCCAGGTCAGGTGCTTGGGACGCGGCATCAGCTGCTGCGCCTGCACGCGGGTGAACTGAGCGAACGAACCGTCGCCGGTCTCGTAGCCCCAGATCCGCTGGGTGGGGCTGAACATCGGATCGCCACCGTTACATTCTTCGTCGTCGCCGTCGTCCTGGTTACAGTGGATCACGACTTCGTCGCCCACTTTCCAGTTCTTGACCTTATCCCCAACGGCCCAGACGATGCCCGAGGCATCCGAACCCGCAATGTGATAATCCTGTCCGTGCACATCGAAGGGCGAAATCGGCACGCCTTTGCCCGCCCAGACGCCGTTGTAGTTCACGCCTGCGGCCATCACCAGAACCAGCACTTCGTGGCTGTCGATCTGCCAGGTGTCTACGACCTCTGTCTGGAACGAGGTGTCCGGGTCGCCGTGACGTTCGCGGCGGATTGCCCACGCGTACATCTTTTTGGGGACATACCCCAGGGGCGGCATTTCGCCGATTTCATACAGGTCTTTTTCGGGCGCGTCATAGGGTGCAATGCCCGTTTCGGTGTCCAGAGCCATCTGAGCCTCCATCTAGCGTCTCTTGCCGCAATGCAGAATCGCGACGTCATGAAGTTGAGATAAATGTGGCTGCGCAACAATGCAATCTCAATTAGGAGCTTTTTGTAATTTTATGACCTCGCAACCGCAGAATGAACCAGGGGATTCTTGCTGCAAGTGCGAAAAAGATGTTTGATAGAAGCAGCATAAAAGGCCAGCAGCGTCTCTGGGCCGGGGGGTGCGCGTCTCTGACCGTGTTCTTCCTGCATCAGTCCGCGCAGACGCAAAACATGCAAACCTACTTCTAATGTATAGCCCCGAATCTGACCCGCCAGAGAAAGCAGCGTCCCCTCGGGCTCTGGGATGAGTCGTTTCGCGGTCATCTTCGGCCGGCCCTGCGCCCAAGCAACAGCAACGACCAAAGAGGCATTTCCACAGCGATATTCAGGCGGGCATCCTGCCTCTGTTTCGCGCTTACGGAAATCGTCAGTGTCACAGTCTGAAAATGCCGCAACGCGGCGAATTGACAGGGGCATAAAATTCCAAGTATCAACACGCGAACGCAAGATTATTGCCAAACCTGATTCACGAGGCCGCCATGACCGAGATCCAGAAAGACCGCCCCTGGCTGTTCCGCACCTATGCGGGCCATTCGACTGCCAAAGCCTCGAACGCGCTGTACCGGACCAACCTGTCCAAGGGGCAGACCGGCCTGTCCGTCGCCTTCGATCTGCCCACGCAAACCGGCTATGACAGCGATCACGTCCTGGCCCGCGGCGAGGTCGGCAAAGTGGGCGTGCCCGTCTGCCACCTGGGCGACATGCGCGCGCTGTTCGATCAGATCCCGCTGGAGCAGATGAACACCTCGATGACGATCAACGCGACCGCGCCCTGGCTGCTGTCGCTGTACATCGCCGTGGCCGAGGAACAGGGCGCCGACGTTTCCAAACTGCAAGGCACCGTGCAGAACGACCTGATCAAGGAATACCTGTCGCGCGGCACCTATATCTGCCCGCCCAAACCCTCGTTGAAGATGATCGCGGACGTGGCCGAGTATTGCTACGAAAACGTGCCCAAATGGAACCCGATGAACGTGTGTTCCTATCACCTGCAAGAGGCCGGCGCGACGCCCGAGCAGGAACTGGCCTTCGCCCTGGCCACCGGCATCGCTGTTCTGGACGCTCTGAAACCGCGCGTTCCGGCCGAGGACTTCCCCGCCCTGTGCGGCCGGATTTCCTTCTTTGTGAACGCGGGCATCCGCTTTGTCACCGAGATGTGCAAAATGCGCGCCTTCGTGGATCTGTGGGACGAAATCCTTGAGACGCGTTATGGTGTGGAAAACCCCAAATATCGCCGGTTCCGTTACGGCGTGCAGGTGAACTCGCTGGGTCTGACCGAGCAGCAGCCGGAAAACAACGTCTACCGGATTTTGATTGAAATGCTGGCCGTGACCCTGTCGAAAAAAGCCCGTGCCCGCGCCGTGCAGCTGCCCGCCTGGAACGAGGCCCTGGGCCTGCCGCGCCCGTGGGATCAGCAGTGGTCGCTGCGGATGCAGCAGATCATGGCCTATGAAACCGACCTGCTGGAATACGAAGACCTGTTCGACGGCAACCCCGCCGTGGACCGCAAGGTCGAGGCGCTGAAGGAAGGCGCGCGTCACGAACTGGCCAATCTGGATTCGATGGGCGGCGCTGTTGCCTCGATCGAATATATGAAATCGCGCCTGGTGGAATCGAACGCCGATCGTCTGAACCGCATCGAAAAGAACGAGACCATCGTCGTTGGCGTCAACAAATGGACCGAAGCCGAGGCATCGCCGCTGACCGCTGGGGACGGTGGCATCATGGTCGTCGATCCCGCGGTCGAGGCCGAGCAGATTGACCGTCTGAACGAATGGCGCGCGGGCCGGGATCAGGCCGCCGTGGACACCGCGCTGGCTGCGCTGCGCGAAGCCTCGAAAAACGGTGAGAATGTCATGCCTGCCTCGATCGCCTGCGCCAAGGCGGGGGTCACCACGGGCGAATGGGCCGCACAGATGCGCGTTGTCCACGGGGAATATCGCGGCCCGACCGGCGTGTCGAAATCCGTGTCCAACAAGACCGAAGGGCTGGATGACATCCGCAACGCCGTTGACGCGGTTTCCGATCGTCTGGGCCGCCGCATGAAGTTCCTGGTGGGCAAACCGGGTCTGGACGGGCACTCGAACGGGGCCGAGCAGATCGCCTTCCGCGCCCGCGATTGCGGTATGGACATCACCTATGACGGTATCCGCCTGACCCCCGAGGAGTTGGTGAAAACCGCCCGCGAACAGGACGCGCATGTCGTCGGCTTGTCGATTCTTTCCGGCAGCCACATCCCGCTGGTCGAAGACATGATGGTGCAAATGCGCGAGGCCGGGCTGGGCCACATCCCCGTGATTGTGGGCGGCATTATCCCCGACGATGATGCGCAGCGCCTGCTGGGCATGGGGGTGGCAAAGGTCTATACCCCCAAGGATTTCGAGCTGAACACGATCATGATGGACATTGTGACCTTGGTGGACCCACAGAAAGCTGCCGCCGAGTAATCCCGAAATTATCCTGTTTCAATGCCGCCCGAGGTTGCCATGCCTTGGGCGGTTTTGCATTCTGCACGCAACAACACAGGATTGATGACATGGCCCTTGGAATTCGCCCTTTACAAGCCTCTGACCGTGCCGAATGGCGCCGCCTGTGGACTGCGTATCTGGAATTCTACGAAAGCTCGGTCAGCGAAGACGTGTACGAGGCCACCTTCGCGCGTCAAATCTCAGCAGAGCACCCCAATCAGGGGGCTTTTCTGGCTATTTTGGATGGGCGGGCCGTGGGCCTGGTACATTACATTCTTCATCGCCATAACTGGCGGATTGAAGACGTGGTGTACTTGCAGGATCTTTATGCCGATCCAGACGTACGAGGCCAGGGGATTGGGCGCGCTCTGATCCAGGAAGTCTATGATTTTGCGGATAAAAACGGCACACCATCCGTGTACTGGATGACCCAGGAATTCAACACAACTGCGCGCCAGCTGTATGATCGCATTGCCCATGTCACCCCTTTCATCAAATATCAGCGTTGATGCAGGCTACGCCCTGCGTGATTGAAGAACGGTTAAGAAAGTCCCTGAAATGACGATTCACATTGGTGCCACCCCCAGAGAAATTGCCGAAACCGTCTTGCTGCCGGGCGATCCGTATCGTGCGAAATGGGCGGCGATGACCTTTCTGGACGATCCAAAATTAGTCAATGAAGTCAGGGGGATGCTGGGATACACCGGCACCTGGCGCGGCAACAGGGTTACCATCCACGGATCCGGAATGGGGATGCCGTCCCTGTCGATCTACGCGAACGAGCTGATCCGCGATTATGGTGCCAAGACGCTGATCCGTATCGGTTCGTGCGGCGGAATGCAGAAATCGGTGGACCTGCGCGATGTGATCCTGGCGATGACGGCCTCGTCGGTCTCAACCCCGTCCATCGGGATCTTCAAAGAGCTGAATTTTGCCCCCTGTGCCGATTACGGCCTGTTGCGCGCCGCGGCGGATGCGGCGGCTGCGAAGGGCACGCCGACACATGTGGGCGGGATCTATTCGGCGGACGTGTTCTATGACGAACGCCCCGATCTGAACGAACAGATGACGCGCCACGGCATTCTGGGCGTCGAAATGGAAGCTGCCGAACTGTACAATCTGGCTGCCCGCTACGGGGTGCGGGCGCTGGCTGTTCTGACGGTCTCGGATCATCTGCTGACGGGCGCGGCCCTGCCCAGCGAGGACCGCGAAAGCTCGTTCGGCGATATGGTGGAAATCGCGCTGGAGGCCGCCTTCGCCTAGCCCCCGTGCCGACGGTCATAGCCATTGGGCGGGGGGCTTTGCCAGCCGTCCAGAGCCCCCTCTGCGGGGGCGAACACCTCGATCAGCAGCGGATGGCAGGCGGCAAGATCCGAGCTGTGCTGGGACGCGCAATCCCCCCCCGGACAGGCCGACAAAGCCCCCAGAAGATTGATTTCAGAGAAGAATTCCAGATAATCACCGGGGCGTACGGGGCTGGCTTTCATGAAATACTGGCCGCTGTCGCGGGTGAAACCCGTGCACATGAACACGTTCAGCACATCATGCACATGGGGCTCGGCCTGTGCCAGCGTCATCCCCGTGGCATCGGCCAAGGCGCGCGTCAAATTCGAATGGCAGCAATGGTGATACTGCCCCCCCGCCAGCAGATTATGCGTGTACGGATCGCAGCGCGTCCCGATCACATCATGGACCGAGCCTCCGAATGCGTCGATCCCGTACCAGCCCAGCGTGTCCTCGGTGATCGTTGCCATCGGGCGCAAGCTGGGAAAGCTGGACCACATCCGCATCCCCGTGGTCAGATGCGTGCCATGCAGCGCGCGGCTTTTGCCTGAGTAGAAACGCTCGGACAGGTCATCGGCATTCCATAGGTTCAGATCGCCCACCTGCGGGCCTTCGATGCTGGAAATCCGGAAAAAATGCCCCGCCGGAACACGGAAATGGGCTGCATCACGCGGGGGCGCGATCACTTCGTCCACTTTCTGCGCCCCGGCCCGCGCCGCGCGGTACAGATCCAGCGGCGGCTTGGGCAGGGTCTCGTTCGGGTAGCAGATAACCGGGGGCACGGCCCGGCGGGCGGCAGCATCAGGGGGCGTCGTCATAAAAACCTCAGAGCGATGGCGGAGGCGTCTCCGCGTGGCATTGACGCGGCGGATGCCCATCGGCGGTAAAAGCGTGGGCGCCGCAGGTGACACAGGTATAAGCAGCCTGCCCCGGCTGATCCGCGCGCCGGTTGGCCCGCCATCGGCAATGCCGGGTGGCCCGGTTGGAAAACACCATCACCAGAATAAAGACGATAATCAGGCCCAGCAGAAACGGCATGTGCAAGTTGTGATGAGAATGCGCAGGCTTGTCAAATGGCCGCCCTGCGCAAAAGAAAAGCCGCCCCAAGAGCGGCTATTCTACACCGGCCAGCGCGAGATCAGGCCGCGGCGGCGTATTCGTAATACTCGACCGGCTCGGATTTCTGAGCGGCGACATAGGGGGCGGGGGTATAATAGGCATAAGCCTGATTCAGGGCGTCCAATGCGGCCTGAGCGGATGCGATTTGTCCGGCCTGAGCGGATGCGGTTTGGTTCTGGGACATCAGAGTGCCTTTCAGCTGTGTAACGTCCTCCCGTGCTCGTCAATCTATGCAAAATTTCGGCGCTGACATCCCCCAATGCAGAAATGCTGCTATGCAGCATTTGCAGGTTTTCGCAACGTAAACAGCAAAAAGGGCCCGCCACAGGCGAGCCCCTTTGATGATTTCCACCTCAGATCAAACGGTGCGGTTGATCATCATGCGCTTGATTTCCGCGATTGCCTTGGCCGGGTTCAGGCCTTTGGGGCAGGTCTTGGCGCAGTTCATGATGGTGTGGCACCGATACAGTTTGAACGGATCCTCAAGGTTGTTCAGACGCTCACCCGTGGCTTCATCGCGGCTGTCGATGATCCAGCGGTAGGCGTGCAGCAGCGCGGCTGGGCCCAGATACCGATCACCATTCCACCAGTAGCTGGGGCACGAGGTCGAGCACGAGGCGCACATCACACATTCATACAGACCGTCCAGTTTCTTGCGATCCTCAATCGACTGTTTCCACTCTTTCGCGGGGCGGTTCGTCTTGGTTTCCAGCCAGGGCATGATGCTGGCGTGCTGGGCGTAGAAATGGGTCAGATCCGGGATCAGATCCTTGACCACCGGCATGTGGGGCAGCGGGTAGATTTTCACGTCGCCCTTGATTTCATCCATGCCGTAAATACAGGCCAGGGTGTTGATCCCGTCGATGTTCATCGCGCAGGATCCGCAGATGCCTTCGCGGCAGGACCGGCGGAAAGTCAGGGTGGGGTCGATCTCGTTCTTGATCTTGATCAGCGCGTCCAGAACCATCGGGCCGCATTTGTCCATGTCTACGAAATAGGTATCTACACGAGGGTTTTCGTTTTCGTCCGGGCTCCAGCGATAGATCTGGAACTTGCGCAGGTTGGTCGCGCCCTCGGGCTTTGGCCAGGTCTTGCCGGTTTTGATCTTCGAGTTCTTAGGAAGCGTGAATTGAGCCATTGTCCTGTCTCCTTTATTCGCGGCCCGCGGCCAGAGGCGCTGTGCGGGTCTTTTGTGCTGGCCCTTGAGGCAGGGACCGATTGTTGCGGGGCGCATATTGCGCGGTGTTCATTGCGGCCATCATTGCAGGGCCTCGGGGGTCATCGGGCTGCCACCCGCGATTTTCTGCAAAATCGCCGCGTCCTCGGGGAACAGCGATTCGATCCGCGCCAGCAGTTTGGGGTCACGGGCAGAGATTTGCAGGATATGCTGATACAGAGGATCGCCCAGCATCTGCCGCCAGCGCTGATCGGTGGTCAGCTGGGCGCTGTCATCCGTGTCCTTCTGAAACGAAGAGCCCCCCCCAAAGCTGGGAATATCCCCCAGGCTGTTGTCGCGTTGTTCGAGCCCCAGTTTTTGCAGGGTATCGGCGCGGTAATCGGGGTTGGCGGCCCAATCGTCATAGCAAATCGGCTGCGTATCCTGATCCTTGCGTACACAAGACAGCAGGTCTCCGTATAGATCGACACTACGCAGCAGCACCGACATCCGGCGCACGATGCTGAAGGTTTTATTCGTCTCCAGCTTCTTTGTCATCGAAGCCGCCCAATTCAGAAAGCTACGGTAAATCAAGATATTACGCGAAATCAGAGATTGGTTGAAATCTCCGGAAATCGGTTTGCCGGGCAGATTATGCAGCGGCGAGACATCTTCATAAGAGATCAGCAGCAGCGCGCCGTCCCCCAGCTCGCGTCCGATTTTGGGCAGGTTTCCCCGCGCCCGGCGGCGCGAAACCTTCTGACCGTTTGCCTGAACCGAGGCAAAAGCCTCCATCGGGTGCTGGCGGCGGCGGCAATCGTTCAAGAACAGCGCGCGGCCCTGGGGGGCGTTCCGTTGCAGCCAGCCGATGATCGCGTGATTGCCCGAACGGCGCATTCCGAACGCGCGCAGCGTCAGGCCAGGCACGAAGCCCAGCCGCTGCCATTCGGGCACCTGCGCGTTATATGCGGGGCTGGCCAGCATCAGAGAGCCTCCAGCCATTTGGTGTCTTTTTCGTAGCCCAGCGTGATCAGATCCGCGCCAAAGCGTTCGGCATAGGCCTGCGCCACACGCCGGGACATGCGATCCGGCCATTGCCGCGCCGCGCCCGAGCTGACATGCCCCGCCACCACCGCTTTGCGCTGTGCAGGGTCGGCCATGCCGCCGAACAGGCTGTTATCCCAGAAGGCACGCACGCCGGTTTCAACCTGATCGGGCGAAAGACCCAGACGGGTCAGCGCCGCGCGGAACAGGGCACAGTCCGTATCTGCGATCAGATCCTCATAGCGCCATTCGATACTGTTGGGATTCGCATAATCCCAGTCCAGCATCTGTTGCAGAGTTTCGGCGTGTTTGTGCTCCATCTCAAAGAGGATACGCTCTTCGGGGTCGGCAATGCTCAGCAGTTTTTGCTGATAGGTCAGCCCGTCAAAATCGGCGCGCGGCTCGTGCAGCCAGTCCTCTTTTGTGGCGGGGGCCGTTTCGTGATAGCGCGCGCCGGACAGCAGCACATCGCGCGGATCACGGATGATGTGCAGGAACAGAACGTCATCGCGGGCCATCAGATCGGCCGGAAAGGCCGAATCCCAATTCGTGCCCAGCACAAAGCCCTGATCCGGGATGCGTTTCAGCGCCCGTTTCCACATGGAAAACTTCGGCAGGTCCAGCGCTGCGGCCAGCGCCTTGAACACCTGCTGCATCCAGATGGTCCCCGTTTTGTGATGCGTCCCGACGCACAGGATACGCGGAGCCACGGGAACGATCCCCTGCCCTGCCTGGTCCTGTGTCTGCGCAATCGGAGTCATGCCTTGGATACCCTGGGTGAAAACGACAGGGACAGCCCCCGCAGGGGCCATCCCGATTGGTTTAGAACGTCCGCGCTTTGGGCGCGATTTTCTTTAGGCTGATACCGCCTTCTTCTTCGGTGCTCAGCGGGTCTTTGATGACCGGGCGATAGCTCAGATCCACCTTGTTGCCGTCGACGCGGCTGACGGTGTGCACCCGCCAGTTTTCGTCGTCACGCGCGGTGAAATCCTCGTGCGCGTGGGCACCGCGGGATTCCTTGCGCGCCTCGGCGCCAACGATCGTGGCCAGCGCGTTCGGCATCAGGTTGGTCAGCTCCAGCGTCTCCATCAGGTCACTGTTCCACACCAAAGAGGTGTCGGTGACATGCAGATCGTCCAGCTTGGCGGCGATGGCGGTCATTTTCTCGACGCCTTCGGCCATGGTTTTCGAGGTCCGGAACACGGCCGCATCCGCCTGCATGGTACGCTGCATTTCCAGGCGCAGTTCTGCGGTCGGGATGCCACCCTGAGCGTAGCGCAGACCGTCGAAACGATCGAACGCCTTATCCACCGACGCCTGGTTCAGCACCGGGTTGGCAGCGTCCGCGTCCACGACCTTGCCGGCGCGGATGGCGGCGGCGCGGCCAAAGACCACCAGGTCGATCAGCGAGTTCGAGCCCAGACGGTTCGCACCGTGCACCGAGGCACAGCCGGCCTCGCCCACGGCCATCAGGCCCGGCACAACGGCGGTCGGGTCTTCAGCGGTCGGGTTCAGCACTTCGCCCCAATAGTTGGTGGGGATACCGCCCATGTTGTAGTGCACGGTCGGCAGAACCGGGATCGGTTCCTTGGTCACGTCCACACCGGCGAAAATTTTGGCGCTTTCCGAGATGCCGGGCAGGCGTTCGGCCAGCGCTTCGGCGGGCAGGGGGTTCAGGTTCAGGTGGATGTGGTCACCATGTTCGCCCACACCGCGGCCTTCGCGGATCTCCATGGTCATCGAACGGGACACATAGTCACGCGGGGCCAGATCTTTGTACTGGGGCGCGTAGCGCTCCATGAAACGCTCGCCTTCCGAGTTGGTCAGGTAACCGCCCTCGCCGCGCGCCCCTTCGGTGATCAGACAGCCCGAGCCGTAGATGCCGGTGGGGTGGAACTGCACGAATTCCATGTCTTGCAGCGCCAGACCGGCGCGCGCGACCATACCGCCACCGTCGCCGGTGCAGGTATGCGCCGAAGTGGCCGAGAAATAGGCACGGCCATAGCCGCCCGTGGCCAGCACCACCATCTTGGCGTTGAAGACGTGCATGGTGCCGTCGTCCAGCTTCCAGCAGACAACACCCTGGCATTCACCGTCATCGGACATGATCAGATCAATCGCGAAATATTCGACAAAGAATTCCGCGTTGTTCTTGACCGACTGACCATAGAGCGTGTGCAGGATCGCGTGGCCGGTCCGGTCGGCGGCGGCACAGGTGCGCTGCACGGCGGGGCCTTCGCCGAATTCAGTGGTGTGGCCACCGAACGGACGTTGATAGATCTTGCCTTCTTCGGTCCGGCTGAAGGGCACACCGTAGTGCTCCAGCTCGTACACGGCCTTGGGGGCTTCGCGCGCCAGGTATTCCATCGCGTCAGTGTCGCCCAGCCAGTCCGAGCCCTTCACGGTGTCATACATGTGCCACTGCCAGTGGTCGGGGCCCATGTTGCTCAGCGAGGCGGCGATGCCACCCTGCGCGGCCACGGTATGCGAGCGGGTCGGGAAAACCTTGGTCACACAGGCGGTACGCAGGCCTTGTTCGGCCATGCCCAGGGTCGCGCGCAGACCAGCGCCACCGGCGCCAACCACAACGACGTCATATTCGTGGGTTTCGTATTCGTAGGTTGCCATTTTTCTTGCTTCCTTACAGCGCGATCTTGGCCAGGGCGAACAGGCCCACGGCGATCAGGACATAGGACAGGCCGATCACGAACATGATGGCCAGCTTGCGGGCGGTCCCTTGCGCGTAGTCTTCGATCATCATCGTCGCGCCCTTGGCAAAGTGGCGCATGGCGACGAACAGGGTCAGGCCAGCGATCACGGCAGGGATAGGACGCGAGAATGTCTCAAGCACCTCGGCATGGCTGCTGCCCAGGGCGCGGCCAAAGACGAACACGAAGAGCGGCACCAGGAAGGCCAGGCCAACGGCGCTGACGGTCATGTACCAGTGATGCTCGGTTCCGGTATGCGAGGCGCCTTTGCCCTCGGCGCGTTTGCGTGCGGTCAGGTAACGCATGTGGGCCTCCTTACACGATCACGATGGTCAGAACGGTCAGGACGACCGAACCGATGATGCAGGCCCAGCCGAGCTTCTCGGCGGTGGGGATGTCCAGCCCCTTGCCCGCGTCGAAATACAGATGACGCAGACCGGCCAGATAGTGATACCACACACCCAGGGCCGAAAGCGTCAGCACGATATCGCCAAACCACGAGGTCAGAACCCCGTTCGCAATGTCGTAATACGCCTCAGACGTTGCAGCCGCCAACAGCCACCACACAACCAGAAGCGCGGAAACGATCAGGGCGTTTCCGGTAATCCGCGTCAGAATGGAGGAGATCGAGGTCAGCTGGGGGCGGTAGATTTGAAGATGCGGCGAAAGAGGGCGCTCGACCCGTTTCACATCGGCCATATCAGATCCTTTCAGGGTTCCCTTGCTTGGAGGCGTTATGGGACTTTTTTTCGCTTTTGTCACGCAGAACGGCGCGCATAGATGCATCAAAATTCACGGAAACGTCAAAAAAGCCGGGCTTTGTGATCACACTTTTCCCGAGCGTGATCACAAATATCTATATGAGTAATTTTGTCGGGATTGCAGCCGATTCCGTCACGAATGCTGCATCTGCATCGCAAAGATTTCGCGCCTGGAATACGGTGCCGCGCGGTTTGGCGCCGCCCCGCATATCGGAGGCGGCGCGCAAACTGTCTTTCCAAAGAGGGCGCGATTCAGACGGGCATCAGCGCCCAGTA
This sequence comes from Paracoccaceae bacterium, assembly GCA_002708925.1. Taxonomy (GTDB): domain Bacteria; phylum Pseudomonadota; class Alphaproteobacteria; order Rhodobacterales; family Rhodobacteraceae; genus Thalassobius. Next base: position 51,279 of record PAPN01000059.1, on the reverse strand, counting down.
ATCCAGATCCAGCAGGACGTCGGGCAGGTATTTGCCATCCTCGCCCTTCAGCTGGCCCGGCTCGCCCCCCGCCTTGACGGCCACCAGACGCAGGCGGATCGCGCCAACGCCCGGCGCGTCGGTTTCGGCCTTGTCCAGAACCTCGGTCCAGGCTTTGACGGTCAGCCCGCTGAAACAGGGGTTCGCGTGCGCCCCGCCATTCAGCCCCACGATCATCTGCGCGTTGGCCAGCCCGTTGAACGACAGCGCCCGCGCCATGCTGATGACGTGACCGCCATAAATCAGCCGCTGCCCATCGGGGCGGAAAGTGGCGTCGAAATGCACCTTGGCGGTGTTCTGCCACAGGCGGGTGGCCAGCATGTGCTCGGCCTCTTCGATGGTCACGCCGTCCACGTGGTCGATGATCTCGCCGATCTCATAATCGCCCCAGCGATGCGGCTCGCCGGCCTGGACGAAATCGTAATTGGTGAAATCCAGACCCTCGGGGATCACCAGATCCTCGGCCGGGATGACCTTTTTCAGATCGGGGATGACAGTTTCAGGCGCGGGCGCGTCCAGATCGCGTTTGCGCACCATCACCCAGCGGATGTATTCCAGCACCACCTCGCCCAGCTGATTCAGCCCGCGGGTGCGCACGTAAACCACCCCGGATTTCCCGTTCGAGTTCTGCTTGAGCCCGATCACCTCGGAGACCGAGCGCAGCGTGTCCCCGGCAAAAATCGGCTTCAGCCAGCGGCCCTCGGCATAGCCCAGGTTGGCCACCGCATTCAGCGACACATCCGGCACGGTTTTGCCGAACACCACATGAAAGGCCGCCAGATCGTCCAGCGGGCTTTCGGGCAGGCCGCTGTCACGGGCAAATTCATCCGAGGAATACAGCGCATGGCGCGCCGGATACAGGGCATGGTACAGCGCGCGCTCGCCCTCTCCGACGGTGCGGGGGACAGCGTGGCTGATCACGTCGCCAATTTTATAGTCTTCGAAAAAGCGACCCGGATTGGTTTTCGCCATCAGTGTTCTCCAAGCTTCGTATCTGGGGTGTAGGTGCCGTCCACCTGTTTCACGACGGCCTGACCGCAGCGCATGACGCCATTGGCAGCGTCAAAGGCATAGGTCGGCTGACCGTGTAATTCCCAGCCCTTGTTCAGGGCGGCGGTGACTTTGTGGCAAAAGGCCGAGGTATCGTCCTCGGTTAGAAAGCGGTATAGTTTCATGGTCTTATCCGTATGGAGTATAGCCAAGCCCCTTGTGGATCAGGATCATCCCGACAAAGAGCGCAACCGTGCCAAGCACAGCGCGGATTTCGTTTTTCACCGGAGCAGGCGCAGGTTTGGTCCACTCAGTCTGGCGATTGATCACGATGACCTCGGCCACGGCCCAGGCCAGAATGCCACCGAACAGAATAAAGCTGGGCGCATCCCCGTTCACCAGCAGATGCGCAACGGCCCACAGCTTGACCCCGGTCAGCTGAGGATGCCGGACATATTGCGCCAGACGGGTTTTCAGGCCCGACACCGCAAACATATAGACCGCCAGCAGCATCAGCAGGTTGTTGATCCCCACCAACGCGGGTGAACGGCCGTAGAAAAACGCGCCCTCGGCCCCGCGATAGCCGATCACCATCAGCACGACCGAGCCCAGCAGCACCAGCGCCACCGGGCCTTTGGCCTTATCCCCCAGCGCGGCACGCGCAGCCGGGGCGATGCGTTTGAAAAGATGCGCGCCCGACCACAACAGCACGCCCAGAATGAGCCAGATCATCGGATACCTCTTCCTTTTGGATTGGGTGTCTAGACCGTATTGTGACCTATCCCGCCAGTTCGGCAATAGCGGCGGCCTTGGCCAGGGTCTTTTTCGCGGTTTCGACGTGCAGGTTTTCCACGATTTTCCCGTCTACGACGGCCACGCCCTGACCGGCTGCCTCGGTTTCCTCGAAGGCGGCGATCTGACGTTTGGCCAGGTCGATCTCGGCCTCGGAGGGGGCGAAGGCTTCGTTCGTGACATCCACCTGAGCGGGGTGAATCAGGGTTTTGCCGTCAAAGCCCATATCCCGGCCCTGATCGCATTCGATTTTCAGCCCGTCGTTATCCTTGAACTGGTTATAGACCCCATCCACCGCGATCACGCCATGGGCGCGGGCGGCCAGCAGCATCATTTGCAGCGACGCCAGCATCGGCAGACGGTCCGCACGGAAACGGCTGTTCAGCTCCTTGGCCAGATCGTTGGTGCCGGCAACAAAGCCGGTCAATTGCGGGTGGGCGGCGATTTCCAGCGCGTTCAGAACGCCCAGCGGGGTTTCGATCATCGCCCAGATCGGCTTGCCGTTGCCCAGCAGATCAGCCAGAGCCTGCACATCCGCGGCCGAGTTCACCTTGGGCAGCAGGAAGGCATCGCAATCGGCGTCTTTCAGAGCCTCGACATCGCCGGCACCCCATTCGGTGTCCAGCGCGTTGATGCGGATGATCTTGGCGCGGGTGCCATAGCCCCCCTCGGCCAGCGCGGTTTTCAGCGTGTCGCGGGCACCGACCTTGGCATCGGGGGACACGGCGTCCTCCAGATCGAAAATGATGGCGTCAACAGGCAGGGTCCGGGCCTTGTCCAGGGCGCGATCCTTGGAGCCGGGGATATACAGAACCGAGCGATACGGGCGGGCAGTCATGTCCATGAGTCTTGTCCTCGTAATAATCTTGCGCGGACAAGGCCAAATTCCGGCGAAAATTTCAAGCAGAATCACGCCGCAGCGCAGAATTGAGTGCAATTCAGGTCAAACCATCCCAGATCAGCTTGGATCCGGTCAGGCTTAGCAGCACATAGGTCAGCGTGAAAAAGGCCCGTTCGGGCACCATATGATGCGCTTTGACCCCCAGCCACGCCCCCAGCAGCGCAAAAGGCGCCAGCAGCAGATCGGCCCACAGAGTCTGCACCGTGAAAATTCCCAAGAACGCGTAAGGCACGAATTTCGCGACATTGATCGCCCAGAAAATCAGAACCGTGCTGGCCTGAAACGGCGTCTTGCCCAAGCCGCGCGACAGCAGGTAAACGGCAGCGGGCGGCCCGCCCGCATGGCTGACGAAACTGGTGAACCCGGCCAAAGCCCCTGCCAGAGCCCCGGCCCAAAGCGGCATTGCACGGGCCGGCGGGCGGATCAGACGCAGCCTTTGCCCCAGTTGCCAGGCAACAAAGGCCAGGGAAATCCCGCCGATCAGCAGCCGGAACACATCCGCCTCCGCGATCTGGTACAGCCACGCCCCGACGGCGACGCCAGGCAGCGCCCCCAGGATCAGCAGCCGCGCGTCGGGCCAGCTCCATTTGCGCCAATAGGGCCGCAAAGTGGCCATATCCACCAGCATCAGCAACGGCAACATGATCCCCAGCGCCTGGCCCGGCTCCAGTACCAGCGCAAGAATCGAGGCCGCGGCAAACGCCGCCCCGGACCCGAAACCGCCCTTGGAAATCCCCGCAAATGTCACTGCGGGTGCCGCAACAGCAAAAAAAGCCCAGTCCATCTGCATACCGTTGTATTCCGTAAAACCCCGTTCAATCACAGCTTTAGACGCGCTTTGCGTCACATCACAGTCATAAATTGCCCCCCGCCGCAGCGCAGCAGACTTGAAACGACGCCCCGAAAGGATTACCCCATGCGCGATTTCAATCCGGACCGGAGATACATTCCATGGCCAGACCCAAGATTGCCCTCATCGGCGCAGGCAACATCGGTGGCACCCTCGCACACCTTGCAGCTCTGAAAGAACTCGGCGACGTCGTTCTGTTCGACATCGCAGAAGGTCTTCCCGAAGGGAAAGCCCTCGACATCGCGGAATCGGGCCCCTCGGAAGGGTTTGACGCTGCCATGTCCGGCACCCAGTCCTACGAGGACATCGCAGGCGCAGACGTCTGCATCGTGACCGCTGGTGTGGCTCGTAAACCGGGCATGTCGCGCGACGACCTGCTGGGCATCAACCTGAAAGTGATGAAGTCGGTCGGCGAAGGCATCGCCAAACACGCGCCCGACGCGTTCGTGATCTGCATCACCAACCCGCTGGACGCGATGGTCTGGGCTTTGCAGAAATTCTCGGGCCTGCCCACCAACAAGGTCTGCGGCATGGCTGGCGTGCTGGATTCGGCGCGTTTCCGTCACTTCCTGGCAGAAGAGTTCAACGTCTCCATGCGTGACGTCACCGCCTTCGTTCTGGGCGGCCACGGCGACACCATGGTGCCGTCGGTGCGCTATTCCACCGTTGCCGGTATCCCCCTGCCCGACCTGATCGAAATGGGCTGGACCACCCAAGAAAAACTGGACGCCATGGTGCAGCGCACCCGTGACGGCGGTGCCGAAATCGTTGGCCTGCTGAAAACCGGCTCGGCTTTCTACGCGCCCGCCACCTCGGCGATCGAAATGGCCGAGGCCTACCTGAAAGACCAGAAGCGCGTTCTGCCCTGCGCCGCCTACTGTGACGGTGAAATCGGCGTCAAAGACATGTATGTGGGCGTTCCCACCGTGATCGGCGCCGGCGGCATCGAGAAAGTCGTGGACATCAAGCTGACCAAAGACGAGCAAGCCATGTTCGACAAATCGGTTGATGCCGTCAAAGGCCTGGTTGCAGCCTGTCAGGAAATCGACCCCTCGCTGGCTTGATCTTTGATCCCAGAGAGTATCGCACTCAGGCGCGAACCATCACACGATGGTTCGCGTTTTTCGTTCCGGGTGATGTCCTGTGCGGCCTTCGCTCGAGGCTTTTCGAGCGGGCCCGTCATGCCCGGCAAACGGACCAAAAGCCGCTGAACGAATCGAAAAAATGCAATTTGTGATCACACCCTCAAAACCTGTGATCACAAATGCCCGGAAAACGGCGAAATTCGGCTGCCGATTAAGAATTTGCTTAGGTTCATCTGCAACTTGTGGGTATAAATCCGCCCAATCGTAGCAAGACGGGACAGTTTTCATGAACATCCATGAATATCAAGCGAAAGCACTTCTTCGCGAATACGGCGCCCCGGTTTCTGAAGGACGTGCCGTCCTGAAGGCCGAAGACGCCAAAACCGCCGCAGGCGAGCTGGACGGCCCCCTGTGGGTTGTCAAAGCGCAGATCCACGCAGGTGGTCGCGGCAAGGGCTCTTTCAAAGAGGCAGAAGCCGGTGAAAAAGGCGGTGTGCGCCTGGCCAAGTCGGTGGAAGAAGCCGCCGAAGAAGCCAAAAAGATGCTGGGCAAGACCCTGGTCACCCACCAGACCGGCCCCGCCGGCAAACAGGTGAACCGCATCTACATCGAAGCGGGCTCGGACATTGACCGCGAACTGTACCTGGCCTTCCTGGTGGATCGTCAGTCCTCGCGCGTGTCGATCGTTGCCTCGACCGAGGGCGGCATGGACATCGAAGAGGTTGCCGCCTCGACCCCCGAAAAGATCCTGTCCTTCGACATCGATCCGGCCACCGGCTACATGCCCTACCACGGCCGCCGCGTTGCCTTCTCGCTGGGTCTGACCGGCGGTCAGGTGAAACAGTGCGTTGCCCTGCTGGCAAACCTGTACCGTGCCTTCATCGAGAAGGACATGGAGATGCTGGAGATCAACCCGCTGATCGTCATGCCCGATGGCAACCTGAAGCTGCTGGACGCCAAGCTGGGCTTTGACGGCAACGCGGTTTACCGTCACCCCGATGTCGCCAACCTGCGCGATGAAACCGAAGAAGACCCCAAAGAGCTGGCAGCGTCGAAATACGACCTGAACTACATCGCTCTGGACGGTGAAATCGGCTGCATGGTGAACGGTGCGGGCCTGGCGATGGCCACCATGGACATCATCAAACTGTACGGCGCTGAACCGGCCAACTTCCTGGACGTTGGCGGCGGCGCCACCAAGGAAAAAGTGACCGAAGCGTTCAAGATCATCACCTCGGACCCGAACGTCAAAGGCATCCTGGTGAACATCTTCGGCGGCATCATGCGTTGTGACGTGATCGCCGAGGGCGTTGTCGCCGCGGTGAAAGAGGTCGGTCTGCAAGTTCCGCTGGTTGTGCGCCTGGAAGGCACCAACGTCGAAGCGGGCAAAGAGATCATCAACACCTCGGGCCTGAACGTCATCGCCGCCGACAACCTGTCGGACGGTGCCGAGAAGATCGTGAAAGCGGTGAAAGGCTAACGGATGCGCCTGGTTCCGGGCCTGCCCCTGATCCTGACCATGCTGGTCGCGGGATGTGTGGAGCCGGATCTGGGACCGGACGCCGCCGAACTGGCGAATATAAGAAAGAGCAACATCGTGCCGAAATCCAGCGCCTCAGCCTTTGTCAAAACCTTTGACAAATTCTGCGTCACCGGGCCCGCAGCCCCGGCGGCGAAAGAGGCGTTGCTGCGCGATGCAGGCTATGTGCCGCTGCGGGCGCCCATCAACGGGGCGCGGGCCTTCGTGTCGGATGATCGCCGCCCGGCGGTCGCCTTCTCGGATCGCTCGTGCATGGTTTATGCCCGGTCCCGCACCGGCCAGACCAACCGGGTGAACCGCTATATGCGCGCCACCTTCCCGCAGGCCGTGGCCCTGGACCCCGCCACCGCTGGCCGCTCGTTCGAGCAGGTCTGGCAGGTGTCGGACAGTCCGGCGGCCCTGGTGGGCAGCTCTCGTCACAATGACGGGGGCAACCGCACGCGCTTCGCTCTGAGTTATTTTCGCCCCGGCAGCCGACCGTAAACGTAAAACCATTCGCCGCCTCCGCGCGGCAACAGCAAGGAGACTCGTCAACATGGCAGTCCTCATCGACGAAAACACCAAAGTCATCTGTCAGGGCTTCACCGGCTCGCAGGGTACTTTCCACTCGGAACAGGCCATCGCATACGGCACCAAAATGGTGGGCGGCGTGACCCCCGGCAAGGGCGGCACCGATCACCTGGGTCTGCCCGTGTTCAACTCGGTCCACGAAGCCAAGCACGTGACCGAAGCCAACGCCACCGTGATCTACGTTCCCCCGCCCTTCGCGGCTGACTCGATCCTCGAAGCGATCGACGCGGAAATGGAGCTGATCGTCTGCATCACCGAAGGCATCCCGGTTCTGGACATGATGAAAGTCAAGCGCGCGCTGATGGACAGCTCGTCCCGTCTGATCGGCCCGAACTGCCCCGGCGTGATCACCCCTGACGCCTGCAAAATCGGCATCATGCCCGGCCACATCCATCAGCGTGGCTCGGTTGGCGTTGTGTCGCGCTCGGGTACTCTGACCTATGAGGCGGTGAAGCAGACCTCGGACATCGGCCTGGGCCAGTCCACCGCCGTCGGCATCGGTGGCGACCCGATCAAAGGCACCGAGCATATCGACGTGCTGGACATGTTCCTGGACGACGACGAAACCACCTCGATCATCATGATCGGTGAAATCGGTGGCTCGGCCGAAGAAGAGGCCGCCGAATTCCTGGCCGAACAGCGCAAGAAAGGCCGCTGGAAACCCACCGCTGGCTTTATCGCTGGCCGCACCGCGCCTCCGGGCCGCCGCATGGGTCACGCCGGTGCCATCGTGGCCGGCGGCAAGGGCGACGCGGAATCCAAGATCGAGGCCATGAAATCGGCCGGTATCGTGGTTGCCGACAGCCCCGCCACCCTGGGCGAGGCCGTTCAGGAAGCGATTGCCAAGGGCTAATCGCCCGACGTTACACGGCAGCTCTGGCTGTCACCGGGCATGGCGTTCTCACAGCGCCATGCCCCCATCCAAATAAACTGTGCCAGCCCTCAGAAGGTGCAAATATGACCGATCAATCCCCCAACGATCTTTTCCATGCGTCCAGCTTCATGCAGGGCCATAACGCGGAATATCTGGAGCAACTGCACGCCCGCTGGGCCAATGACCCGAACGCGGTCGATGCCGCCTGGGCCGAGTTCTTCAGTCAGTTGGGTGATAGCGAGCTGGAGGCCAAGGCCGAGGCCGCCGGCCCGTCCTGGGCGCGCGCCGACTGGCCGCCGGCCCCCAATGACGACCTGACCGCCGCGCTGGACGGTCAATGGCCCGCCGCCCCGGCCGAAGCCATGGGCGCCGGCAAGAAAATCGCCGCCAAGGCCGCCGAAAAAGGCATCGAGGTCAGCGACGAACAGATCAAACGCGCGGTTCTGGATTCGGTCCGGGCGCTGATGATCATCCGCGCCTATCGGATCCGGGGGCACCTGGTGGCAGACATTGATCCGCTGAACATGCGCGATAAGACTCCGCACCCCGAGCTGGACCCCAAATCCTACGGCTTTACCGAGGCCGACATGGATCGTCCGATCTTTATCGACAATGTGCTGGGGCTTCAGGTTGCCTCGATGCGGCAGATCATCGACATCGTGAAACGCACCTATGCGGGCACTTTTGCGCTGCAATACATGCATATTTCGGATCCCGAACAGGCTGGCTGGCTGAAGGAACGGATCGAAGGTTTCGATAAGGAAATCAAGTTCACCCGCGAGGGCCGCAAGGCCATCCTGAACAAGCTGGTCGAGGCCGAAGGCTTTGAAAAGTTCCTGCATGTCAAGTACATGGGCACCAAGCGTTTCGGCCTGGACGGCGGCGAAAGCCTGATCCCCGCGATGGAGCAGATCATCAAACGCGGCGGCAATCTGGGCGCTCAGGACATTGTGATCGGGATGCCGCCCCGCGGCCGCCTGTCCGTGCTGGCCAACGTCATGAGCAAACCCTACCGCGCGATTTTCAACGAATTCCAGGGCGGCTCGTTCAAACCCGAGGAAGTGGATGGTTCGGGCGATGTGAAATATCACCTGGGGGCCTCCTCGGATCGTGAATTCGATGGCAACAAGGTGCACCTGTCGCTGACCGCCAACCCCTCGCACCTGGAGGCGGTGAACCCGGTCGTTCTGGGAAAATGCCGCGCCAAGACCGATCAGTTGAACGACCCAGAGCATCACTCGGTCATTCCGGTGCTGCTGCACGGGGATGCGGCCTTTGCCGGTCAGGGTGTTGTGGCCGAATGTTTCGCCCTGTCGGGCCTGCGCGGGCATAAAACCGGCGGCACGATCCATATCGTTGTGAACAACCAGATCGGCTTTACCACGGCGCCGCATTTCTCGCGCAGCTCGCCCTATCCGACGGATAACGCCCTGGTGGTCGAAGCGCCGATTTTCCACGTCAACGGCGATGACCCCGAGGCCGTGGTCCACGCCGCCAAAGTTGCCACCGAATTCCGGATGAAATTCCACAAGGACGTGGTCATCGACATCTTCTGTTATCGCCGCTTCGGCCATAACGAAGGCGACGAGCCCATGTTCACCAACCCGATCATGTACAAGAACATCAAGAAGCACAAAACCACGCTTCAGCTGTACACAGAACGTCTGGTCAAGGACGGCCTGATCCCCGAGGGCGAGATCGAGGACATGAAAGCCGCCTTCCAGTCTCATCTGAACGAAGAGTTCGAGGCCGGCAAGGAATACAAACCCAACAAGGCCGACTGGCTGGATGGACGCTGGTCCCATCTGGACCGCGAGGACGAGGACGATTATCAGCGCGGCCAGACGGCCATTTCCGAGGACACGCTCAAAGAGGTCGGCACCGCGCTGTCCCGTGTCCCCGATGGCTTTCCGCTGCACAAAACGGTCTCGCGCCTGCTGGATGCCAAATCCAAGATGGTCGAAACCGGCAAGGGCTATGACTGGGCCACAGCCGAGGCGCTGGCCTTTGGCTCGCTGCTGACCGAGGGCTACCCGGTGCGCCTGGCCGGCCAGGACTGTACACGCGGCACGTTCAGCCAGCGCCATTCGGGCCTGATCAACCAGGAAACCGAGGAACGCTACTATCCGCTGAACAACATCCGCGAAGGCCAGTCGCGCTATGAGGTGATCGACAGCGCCCTGTCCGAATACGCGGTTCTGGGATTTGAATACGGCTATTCGCTGGCCGAACCCAACGCGCTGACCATGTGGGAGGCCCAGTTCGGCGATTTCGCCAACGGCGCGCAGATCATGTTCGACCAGTTCATCAGCTCGGGCGAAAGCAAATGGCTGCGGATGTCGGGCCTGACCGTCCTGCTGCCCCACGGCTACGAAGGCCAGGGGCCGGAACACAGCTCGGCCCGTCTGGAACGCTTCCTGACGATGTGCGGCGGGGATAACTGGATCGTGGCGAACTGTACGACGCCCGCGAACTATTTCCACATCCTGCGCCGTCAGCTGCACCGGACCTTCCGCAAGCCGCTGATCCTGATGACGCCGAAATCGCTGCTGCGTCACAAGATGGCCATTTCGGACGCCGAGGATTTCCTGACCGGATCGTCCTTCCACCGCGTGCTGTGGGATGATGCCGAGAAGGGCCATTCGGACACCACGCTGGCCGCCGATGACAAGATCAAGCGCGTCGTGATGTGTTCGGGTAAAGTCTATTATGACCTGCTGGAAGAGCGTGACGCCCGTGGCATCGACGACATCTATCTGATGCGGATCGAACAGTATTATCCGTTCCCGGCCATGACCCTGACCAAGGAACTGGCGCGTTTCAGCAACGCCGAAATGTACTGGTGCCAGGAAGAGCCCAAGAACCAGGGTGCCTGGTCCTTCATCGAACCCAATATCGAATGGGTCCTGACCCGCATCGACGCTAAGCATACTCGCCCGGTCTATGTCGGTCGTGCCGCTTCGGCCTCGCCTGCGACGGGTCTGGCTTCCATGCACAAAGCACAACAACAGGCGCTCGTGGACGAAGCGCTGACCATCGAAGGAAAGTAATCCATGACGACCGAAGTTCGCGTCCCCACCCTTGGCGAATCCGTAACCGAAGCCACGGTCGCCACCTGGTTCAAAAAACCCGGCGAGCCCGTCGCAGCCGATGAAATGCTGTGCGAGCTGGAAACCGACAAAGTCACCGTCGAAGTGCCCGCCCCCGCCGCTGGCGTCCTGGCCGAAATCGTGGCCGCCGAGGGCGACACCGTGGGCGTCGACGCCCTGCTGGCGACGATCAGCGAAAGCGGCGAAGCGGCGGCCCCCGCCCCCGCTGCGGCGGCCGAGGCGCCTGCCGCTGCCCCCGCAGGCGGCGACAGCGTTGACGTGATGGTCCCCGCCCTGGGCGAATCCGTCACCGAGGCCACCGTTTCGACCTGGTTCAAGGCCGTCGGCGACGCCGTCGCCCAAGACGAAATGCTGTGCGAGCTGGAAACCGACAAGGTTTCGGTCGAGGTTCCGGCCCCCGCCGCTGGCGTTCTGGCTGAAATCGTCGCGCCCGAAGGCACCACCGTGGATGCCACCGCCAAACTGGCCGTGATCTCTTCCTCGGGTGCGGTTGTGGCTGCTACCCCGGCTGCTGCTGCCCCTGCCGCCGCGCCCGCCACCGCTGGCAAAGACATCAAGGACGGCCCCGCCGCCGAGAAAGCCATGGCCGAGGCTGGCATCAGCCGCGATCAGGTCACCGGCACCGGCAAAGATGGCCGCGCCACCAAGGCGGATGTTGCCGCTGCCGTGGCCTCGGCCGCAGCGGCCCCTGCCGCAGCCCCCGCCGCTGCGCCGCGCGCCCCGGTTCCCGCCGATGACGCCGCCCGCGAAGAGCGCGTGAAAATGACCCGTCTGCGCCAGACCATCGCGCGTCGCCTGAAGGACGCTCAGAACACCGCCGCGATCCTGACCACCTATAACGAGGTGGACATGACCGAGTGCATGGCCCTGCGTAAGGAATACAAAGACCTGTTCGAGAAGAAACACGGCGTCCGCCTGGGCTTTATGTCCTTCTTCACCAAGGCCTGCTGCCACGCGCTGAAAGAAGTCCCCGAGGTCAACGCTGAAATCGACGGCACCGACATCGTGTACAAAAACTTTGTCCACATGGGCATCGCTGCGGGCACCCCGCAGGGTCTGGTGGTTCCGGTCATCCGTGACGCCGATAAAATGTCCTTTGCCGAAATCGAAGGCGCCATCGCCGAGAAAGGCAAACGCGCGCGTGACGGCAAACTGTCCATGGCGGAAATGCAGGGCGGCACCTTCACCATCTCGAATGGCGGTGTCTATGGCTCGCTCATGTCCCCGCCCATTCTGACCCCGCCGCAGTCGGGCATTCTGGGGATGCACAAGATTCAGGACCGTCCCATGGTCATCAACGGCGAGATTAAGATCCGCCCGATGATGTACCTGGCCCTGTCCTACGATCACCGCATCGTCGATGGCAAAGGCGCCGTGACCTTCCTGGTGCGCGTCAAAGAAGCGCTGGAAGACCCGCGCCGCCTGCTGATGGACCTGTAAGAAACCTCTGGGGATGCGCTGAAACCCGGCGCATCCCTTGCCCCGCCTGCCCGAGGGCCCGATGACGAAACCCGCCGCACAGCCTCAGAAAACCGCGCTCGTCTCTTGCATGAGAAACGAAGGCATTTTCCTGCTGGAATGGGTGGCCTATCATCAAGGGCTGGGATTCGACGCAATCATCGTGGTGACAAACGATTGCACCGACGGGTCGGACGCGCTGGCAGAAACCCTGGCCGATGACGGGCAGATCATCCACATTGACCAGACCGTTCCGCCGGGGGATTCGCCCCAGGATGCGGGGATGGATCTGGCTTTGGACTGGATGCGCCGGCACGATGTCACCTGGGCCCTGCATATCGACAGCGATGAGTTCCTGCTGATCGAGCATGAGCGCGGCCAGATTCAGGATCTTCTGGCCGATCTGACCCGCGCCGATGTTATCCCCATCGCGTGGCGCAATTTCGGCGATAGCGGCCATGCCAACTGGACGCCCGGCGCGGCCGTGCTGACCGAATTCACCCAGGCCGAGCCCACCGCCGAGCCCGGTATCGCCAAATTCAAATGCCTGTTCCGCGTGGATAGCTTTGCCCGCGCGACGGATCATAACCCGCTAGAGCCGCAGGTTGACGATCCGGTCGTGCTCAGCCCCGATGGCGAAACGCTGTCGAACGGATCGCTTTATCAGGCGAAATCCTCGCGGTTTCGACCGCATGATATTGCCTGCCGCGCCACACGAGCCCGGCTGAATCATTACGCGGTGAAATCCCAGGATCTGTTCTTGATGAAAAACGACCGCGGCGATGGGCAGGGCAAGCGTGATGACCGCAAATATCATCTGGGTTCGAAATGGCACCGCGCCGCCAATCGCAATGATGTGCAGGATCGCGCGATCCTGCGCCATTGGCCCGACACACAGCGCCGCCTGACCGCCCTGCGCGCTGTCCCCGCCATCGCCCTTGCAGAACACGCCTGCCAGGACTGGTTCGCGGCGCGGCGCGACAGTTTCCTGACCCCCGACACCCGCACGGCCCTGACAAAACGAAAGGCCCGCGCATGACTCAAATCACGCATACAACAAGACCTGACGGAGAAACCCCATGGCACAATATGACGTCATCGTAATCGGCGCTGGCCCCGGCGGCTATGTCGCAGCCATCCGCTGCGCCCAGCTGGGCCTGAAAACCGCCTGTGTGGAAGGCCGCGAAACCCTGGGCGGCACCTGCCTGAACGTGGGCTGCATTCCCTCGAAGGCGCTGCTGCACGCCTCTCACCAGTTGCACGAGGCCGAGCATAACTTTGCCACCATGGGCCTGAAGGGCAAATCGCCCAGCGTCGATTGGAAACAGATGCTGACGTATAAATCCGACGTCATCAAGGGCAACACCACCGGCATCGAATTCCTGTTTAAAAAGAACAAGATCGACTGGCTGAAGGGCTGGGGCTCGATCCCCGAGGCCGGTAAGGTCAAGGTCGGCGATGAGGTCCACGAGGCCAAGAACATCATCATCGCCTCGGGCTCTGAGGCCTCGCCCGTGCCCGGCGCGGACGTGACCGTGGATGAGAAAATCGTCGTCACCTCGACCGGCGCGCTGGAACTGCCGAAGATCCCCAAGAAAATGGTCGTGATCGGCGCGGGCGTCATCGGGCTGGAGCTGGGCTCGGTCTACAAACGTCTGGGCTCTGAGGTGACGGTCATCGAATTCCTGGACAACATCACCCCCGGCATGGACGGCGAAATTCAGAAAAACTTCCTGAAAATGCTGAAAAAACAGGGGCTGGAGTTTGTCCTGGGTGCCGCCGTGCAGAAGGTGGACGCCTCCAAGACCAAGGCCAAAGTCACCTACAAACTGCGCAAGGATGACTCGGAACACACGCTGGACGCCGATGTGGTGCTGTGCGCCACCGGCCGCCGCCCCTTCACCGATGGTCTGGGGCTGGAGGCCTTGGGCGTGGAAATGTCCCCGCGCGGCCAGATCAAGACCAACGCCAAATGGCAGACCAACGTCCCCGGCATCTACGCCATCGGGGATGCGATCGACGGCCCGATGCTGGCGCATAAGGCCGAAGACGAAGGCATGGCCGCCGCCGAAGTCATTGCCGGCAAACATGGCCACGTGAACTATGACGTGATCCCCGGCGTGATCTACACCGCCCCCGAAGTCGCCACCGTCGGAAAGACCGAGGAACAGCTGAAAGAAGAAGGCGTCGCCTACAAGGTCGGCAAATTCCCCTTCATGGGCAACGCCCGCGCCAAGGCCGTGTTCCAAGGCGAAGGGTTCGTGAAAATGCTGGTCGACAAGGCCACGGATCGCATCCTGGGCTGCCACATCATCGGGCCGGGCGCAGGCGACCTGATCCATGAAATCTGTGTGGGCATGGAATTCGGCGCCTCGGCCGAGGACATCGCTCTGACCTGCCACGCGCACCCGACGTTCTCCGAGGCCGTGCGCGAAGCCGCCCTGGCCTGCGGCGACGGCGCAATCCACGCCTGATCATAGCTCAGGGCCATCCGGCATTCGGGTGGCCCTTTTCCTCGGCGCAACCGGGCCCGGCAATCCAGTCACCAACAGAAACACGAGCCCCGGAAACCCGCCAGAAGCCCGGCAGGGCGACAGGCGCGCGCGAGGGCTCGGGCGGGCCTGGGTGGGACGTCCGAGCGCGCGCCTTCCACCCCCTCAACAGATCACAGCTGATCCGCCCGCGCGCCCTGCATTTCCCGAAACCGTTCGAACATCATCACATATTCGGTCGGAATATCGCGATAAGACAGCAGGCCCACAACCTTCTCCCCGTCCATGACCGGCAAATGACGGAACGCATCCCCCAACCGCGCCGCCAGAGTGTCCGAAACCGCATCGTCAATACCCACGGTCACGGGATCGGCTGTCATGACCTCCCGAACCAAAGTGTCATCCGAATGCAGCCCCCGCGCCACAGCCCGGAACACGATATCCCTCTCGGACAATATCCCGACCAACACGCCATCGCGCAACACCGCCAAAGCCCCAACCCGCTCCTCGGCCATGACAGCAGCCGCAGCCCGCAGCGTAATCTCAGGGGAAATCGCATGTAATTTGCGGCCCGCCAGAATGTTCCGAAGTGTCGTGGTGCTCATGATGCCCTCTGCGCAGTTTCAACCACACTAGGCTCCCTCCCATCCCCGCGCTCTGACATGGATCAGATGAGGCGTCGTCCGTCAGGACGACAGAGGCGCGCGAGGGCTCGGGCGGGCCGGGAGGGACGCCCGAGCGCGCCTCTTCTACCACAGCGTCTTCGCCGCCCGCGCCGGCCATTCCGCATCATAGCGCGCGCCGCCCTCTTCCCCGCCAGACGCCTCGGCCAGCAGCTGCCCCACCGTCGGCACCCCTGCGGAATCATCACGGGCCCAAATCCCCGCCCGGATCGAGGCCCGCGCACATTGCGTATAAATCTCGCCAATCCGGATCACGATCACCGTCGCGGGCCGCTTTCCATCCCGCTCAAACCGGCGACACAGGGCCTCATCCGCAGACAGTTTTGCCCGTCCATTCACCCGCACCACCGTGTCCGAGCCCGCCACCACGAACATCAGCGCCACCCGCTCGTCCCGCACAATATTGCGCAAACTGTCCAGCCGGTTGTTCCCCCGCCAGTCAGGCAAGGCCAGCGTCTGCGGGTCCAGCTCGGTCACCACCGGCCCGTCATCCCCGCGTGGGCTGCCATCCGTGCCCTCAGGGCCCACGGTGGACAGCACGCAATAGCGCGACGCCATGATCCAGGTCCGATACAGCGGCGTCAGCTGATGCACCACCTTGCGCACCGAGGCCGCCCCCGGCGTGCCATACAGCGCCTCCAGCGCTTCGATTGTCTCAACCCAGGCCATCCGGATCAAACCCCGCTTCGCGCATCAACGCATCCGAGGCCGTCTCTACCTCTTCGCTCAAGCGCGCCATATATTCCGATTTGCTTAGCCCCTGTGTGATCCGGGGCAGAAACTCGACCACGGCCAGACCGGGCTTGCGATAAATCCCGCCCCGCGGCCAGAAAACCCCCACATTGGTGGCCACCGGCACGCAATCCTGTTTCAGTTGATGATACAGAACCGCCGTGCCCACCTTATAGGGCGCGCGCACATCGGGGGCGACCCGCGTGCCCTGCGGATAGATCACCAGCTGCCCTGGCTGCGCCGCGCCGCGTTCCACATCCGAAACCATTTTCTGGATAGCTTGCCCGCGCTTGCCCCGATCAACCGGCACACAGCCGATCCGATAGGCATATTGGCCAATGACCGGCGTGAACAGCAGCTCGCGCTTCATGATGAACTTGCCCGCCGGGATCGCGTTAAAAATCAGCAGAATATCAAAGAAAGACTGGTGCTTGGCCGCGATCATCACCTCATCCGTCGGGGGGGTGCCCCGCACCTCAGAGCGGATTCCCACCATCCAGCGCGCCATCCAGATCACCACCTTGCAATAGGATTTGCACACCCAGCGCGCGCCCTTCCGACTGGCCAGCGCCAGCGGGAAAAACACCACGCCCATGATCCCCATCACCGCATAGATCGACATCATGAACACGAACGAGCGCACCCAGCGCCAGGCATAGGCCATCACGGCAACTCCCTTAGTGTTTTACGCGCGGCGGCGCGGGTGGCGGCAAAGGCCACGACGGCCGCCAGCAGCGGAATAAACAGCGGCATCAGCCAATGCGCCCCCTGAAAGCCCAGCCCAGTCAGAAACCCGCCCGAACCCTGCGCCGAGGGCAGCAGGAACACCGCCACCATGCCCAGCAGCGTGCCGACCGCCGCCCCGCCAAGCCCGCGCAGGGTGAACCGGCGCACGAAGGCGCGGGCGATATAGCTGTCCGTGGCGCCCACCAGCCGCAGCACCGCGATCACCCGTGCATTCGCCGCCAGGGCTGCATTCGCCGCCAGGGTGATCATCGCGGCCAGGGCGCCTCCGATCAGCAGGATCGACAGCCAGCCCAGCATCCGCAGGCGCGAGGCCGCTCGGATCAGTGGCTTGCGCCAGCGCGTATGGTCATCCAGCACGGCACCGGGCACCTCGGCCTGCAAGCGCAGCCGCAGGCCGGCCGCGTCAAACCCGTCAGCATTCTCTTTGATTTCAATAAGCTGAGGAATCGGCAGCCCCTCAAGGGGTAGATCCGGGCCGAACCAGGGCTCCAGCAGGGCGCGCTGTTCGTCCGTGTCCAACGCCCGCGCCGACGCCACCCCCGGCGTGGTTTGCAGCACGTTCAGGGCGGCCTGGGTCTGGGCCTCGATCTGATCGGTGGGCGCGGAGATCCGCAAGGTCGAGCTGCGGGCCAGCTCTTCGCCCCAGCGATCGGCCAGACGCCCCGCCGCCAGCGATAATGCCAGCGCAAAGACACACAGAAACGCCATGGCCGCCGCGCTGAACAGGGTCAGCTGCACCGTGAATCCGGACGGAGGCACCGCCCGATCCGCCTGTTTATCCCCCACCAGAAAGGCCCCGATCCGCCCCAGCGCGTTCATAGATCCGCCCCCGCCAGTTGCAGCCGCCGGTTCGAGATCCGCAGCACCCGCGCCTGCACCTGATTCTTGGCGGCGCGGATCAGGTTCAGGTCATGGGTGGCCACCATGATCGTCTTGCCCATCCGGTTCAGTTCCAGCAGCAATTGCAGCAGACGCTGAGACATTTCCCAGTCGATATTGCCCGTTGGCTCATCCGCTAGAATGACGTCGGGCGACATGATCACCGCCCGCGCCAGCGCCGCGCGTTGCCGCTCGCCGCCCGACAGTTCGGGGGGCAGCGCCTCGGCCCGGTTGCTGAGCCCCACCCATTTGAGCAGCTCGCGCAGGTTGCTTAGCTCGGCGATGCTGTCCTGCCCCGCCACGGTCAGCGGCAGGGCGACATTTTCGGTGACGCTCAGGTGATCCAGAAACTGGCAATCCTGATGCACCACCCCCACCCGCCGGCGCATCATGGCCACGTCATCGCGGCTCATGTCGCGCACATCGGCGCCAAACAAACGCGTATGCCCCGCCGTAGGCACCAGCGCGCCGTAACACAGTTTCAGAAACGTCGTCTTGCCCGCGCCCGACGGCCCGGTCAGGAAATGGAACGATCCGGGGGACAGCTTGAGCGAGATTTCGCTCAGCAGCTCGCCTCCGCCATAGCTATAGGCCACATTTTCCAGCTCGATCACGGATTGCTTCCCTTGTTGCTGCCCTGTTCTGCAACACGAAGGCCACAGTTGCAATCCGGCAGGCATATGATTGCTTTGCACTTTTCCGCCGACCGCATACACCATATAGTAACGCAGCACCCCAGCGGTGCATCAGGAAATGGCTCTGAGGGGGCGGGATGCGGCTGATTTGCCCAAATTGCGGCGCGCAATACGAGGTACCTGACGGGGTGATCCCCGAGCAGGGCCGTGATGTTCAATGTTCCAGCTGTGCGCATACCTGGTTTCAACCCCATCCCGATCACGATTCCGGTCTGGCCGAGGAATTGGGCCAAGAGCTGCCCTCGGAGCCCGAAACCGTGGCCGAATATGAGGACGCGCTGCCGCCAGAGGACACGTTCGAAGACGCCCCCCCCGCCGAGGATTCCCCCGAAGAAGAGCCCGCCCCCGAAACGCCCTCGCGCCGGGAACTGGACCCTTCGATTGCGGAACTTCTGCGCGAAGAGGCCGAGTTCGAAACCCAGCAGCGCGCGGCGGAATCCGGTGGGTTGGAAACGCAACCCGAACTGGGCTTGCAAGAGCCCGCCCCCGACGAAGCCGCACGCCGCGCGCTGGAGGCCCGCCGCCGGATGGCCAGCCGCAAGGGCGTGGACGAGACCGAACTGGACGCCTCTGCCGACACCGCAGAGCCCGCGGAAGAAGAGATCGCCTCGCGCCGGGATCTGCTGCCCGATATTGAGGAAATCAACTCGTCCCTGAACGCCGACAGCCGCCGCCCCGCGCGGGCGGATGACCATGTTCCGGGGATGGAAACCGGCACGGGGCCGCGCTCGGGCGGGTTCCGGGGCGGGGTCTTGCTGGGGCTGTTGCTGATCGGCCTGCTGTGGGCGCTCTATGCGTTCAGCGATCAGATCGCCGCCCAGGTGCCGCAGCTGGCCAGCCCACTGGAGCAATACAGCCAAACCGTGGACAAGGGCCGCCTGTGGCTAGATGAACAGACCAAAGCCCTGCTGATCAAACTGGATTCGATGGCCGCCGCCAGCGAGCAGTAACGCTCAGAGCGCGGCAAACATCCGGTCCAGCGCCTGCGCGTCCGCCTCGGTGCCCCAGGGGGTATTCAGAATGAACATGCCCGTGCCGATCATCCGGTGCCCCGCCCGAACCGGCGGAAAGGTCAGCTCATGCCGCAGCACTTTGGGCAGGTTCAGCGCCTCCAGCGCTTTCAGCATCGGGCCATGCGCCCCCGAGGTCAGAATCGGATACCACAGCGCAATCACCCCCACGTTCCATTTGCGGTGCAGCTTGGCGATGGTTTTGGGGATCGCGTCGTAATCGGCCTTTACCTCATAGGACGGGTCAATCAGCATCAGCCCGCGGCGCGGATCGGGCGGGCAGATCGCCTGCGCCATCGCGAACCCGTCCTGCCTGACGATATGCGCGCCGGTTCCGGCCATGGCCCGCGTCAGGGCCGCGTTTTCCTGCGGGTGCAGCTCGGCCAGGTGCAGGCGATCCAGCGGGCGCAGGCATGTCGCCGCCAACACCGGAGACCCCGGATAAGCCCGCGCCCCATGCGCCCCGCGCACCCTGGCCAGGGCCTGCGCATAGGGGTGCTCCTGGGGCAGCAGACCGCGCGATTGGATCAGGTCGATCCCGGCGGCGGCCTCGCCGGTTTTGACGGCCTCGGGCGCATCCAGCTGATACAGGCCCCGGCCGGCGTGGGTCTCTAGATAGCTGAGCGGTTTATCCTTGCGCGTCATATAGCCCAGCATCGCGCACAGCAGCGCGTGCTTTTGCACATCGGCCAGATTCCCCGCGTGATAGATATGCTGATACGAAAGCATGGCCCGCCCTTTGACTGATCTGAGGTGGCTGATACAGCCCCCGCCCCTGCCGATGCAATCACCCATCATTGGCGCGAGGGCCGCAACACTGGCAAATTCGCGCTGATTTGCGCAGGTTCCGGGGGGATCGGGCCTTTTCCATTCCGGCCCCCGCCCCTATAAGCACATATGGTCCCGCCCTCAGAGTCGGGGCCCTAATGGGGATTCGAGCGCGGGATTTCACGCAGTATGGCTTTGTTCGAAAAAATGCCCGGCCTGTTTTCGTCGGATATGGCGATTGACCTGGGCACGGCGAATACGCTGGTTTACGTCAAAGGGCGCGGGATCGTGCTAAGTGAACCGTCGGTGGTGGCCTATCACATCAAGGACGGCATCAAAAAGGTGCTGGCCGTCGGCGAAGACGCCAAGCTGATGCTGGGCCGCACCCCCGGCTCGATCGAGGCCATCCGCCCGATGCGCGACGGCGTGATCGCCGATTTCGATGTGGCCGAGGAAATGATCAAACATTTCATCCGCAAGGTGCACAAACGCTCGACCTTCTCGAAGCCGAAAATCATCGTCTGTGTGCCGCATGGCGCAACGCCTGTTGAAAAACGCGCGATCCGTCAGTCGGTTCTGTCTGCGGGTGCGCGCCGTGCCGGCCTGATTGCGGAACCCATCGCGGCGGCCATTGGCGCGGGGATGCCGATCACCGACCCGACCGGCAACATGGTCGTGGACATCGGTGGCGGCACCACCGAGGTGGCGGTTCTGTCGCTGGGCGACATCGTGTATGCGCGATCCGTCCGCGTCGGCGGGGACCGCATGGACGAGGCGATCATCAACTACCTGCGCCGCCAGCAGAACCTGCTGGTGGGCGAAGCCACCGCCGAACGGATCAAAACCAGCATCGGCACCGCCCGGATGCCCGACGATGGGCGCGGGGCCTCGATGCAGATCCGGGGGCGTGACCTGCTGAACGGCGTGCCCAAGGAAACCGAGATCAGCCAGGCTCAGGTGGCCGAGGCGCTGGCCGAACCCGTCCAGCAAATCTGCGAGGCGGTGATGACCGCGCTAGAGGCAACCCCGCCCGATCTGGCTGCCGATATTGTGGACCGCGGCGTGATGCTGACGGGCGGCGGCGCGCTGCTGGGCGAGCTGGATCTGGCCCTGCGCGAACAGACCGGCCTGGCCGTTTCCATCGCGGACGAAAGCCTGAACTGCGTGGCCCTGGGCACGGGCAAGGCGCTGGAATA
This sequence comes from Paracoccaceae bacterium, assembly GCA_002708925.1. Taxonomy (GTDB): domain Bacteria; phylum Pseudomonadota; class Alphaproteobacteria; order Rhodobacterales; family Rhodobacteraceae; genus Thalassobius. The sequence goes on along the minus strand of PAPN01000059.1, from coordinate 29,868 downwards.
TGAAAAACAGCTGCGCCACGCGATTGACTACGACAGCTAACATGCCCAACTTTCCCTGAAAGGGGGACGCTTGGCCAAGGACAAGACACAAGACGAGGATTTCATTGCCCCTCTGAAGCGGCTGCTGACAGGGGTTGTGATCCTGTGTCTGATCGGCATCTTCATTCTGTGGCGGATTGACAGCCCCCGCGTGGAACGGTTCCGCGCGCAGGTGATTGATACCGTGGTGCCCAGTTTCGACTGGGCCATGGCGCCGGTTACGGGGGCGGTGAATCTGGTGCGCGATTTTCAGTCCTACCGCCGGATTGTCGAACAAAACCAGGAATTGCGCCGCGAATTGCAGCAGATGAAGGCCTGGAAAGAGGCCGCCCTGCAACTGGAGCAGGAAAACGCTCGCCTGCTGGACCTGAACAACGTCCGTCTGGACCCGCGCCTGACCTATGTCACCGGGGTGGTGATGGCGGACAGCGGGTCTCCGTTCCGGCAATCGGTGCTGCTGAATGTGGGGCATCGCGACGGGATCGTCGATGGCTGGGCCACGATGGACGGGATCGGCCTGGTGGGGCGGATTTCGGGCGTGGGGCGCAATACGGCGCGGGTCATTCTGCTGACCGACACGTCCTCGCGCATTCCGGCGATTATCCCGCGCTCGGGGCAGACGGCGATTGTGATGGGCGACAATACCGCCGCGCCGCTGGTATCCTTTCTGGAAAGCCCTGAAAAAGTGCGGCCGGGGGATCGCGTTGTGTCCTCGGGGGATGGCGGGGTGTTTCCCGCCGGACTGCTGATCGGCCAGGTTGCCCAAGACCCCGGAGGCCGTCTGCGCGTGCGTCTGGCCGCCGATTACGAGCGCCTGGAATACCTGCGCGTGCTGCGCAACCCCGGCACTCAGGCCATCACCGATCATGGTGCGCTGATCGCGCCGGCAGAGGGAGAGACCACGGAGCCGGACCTGCCCCAGGACGCGCTGGAGGCAATCAATGACTGAAAACACCCCTGCCCGGCTTTGGCTGATGCGCGCCGGATATGTGGCGCTGGGGCTGATGGTCATCTTTTTCCAGCTGCTGCCGCTGGAAACCCTGCCGCGCCGGTTCACCGGGCCGGACCTGATGATTGCCTTTACCTTTGCCTGGGCTGTGCGCCGTCCCGATTATGTGCCCGCCCTACTGGTGGCCGGGCTGATGCTGATGACCGACCTGCTGCTTCAGCGCCCGCCCGGCCTGCTGGCGGTGCTGATCGTTCTGACAACCCAGGCGCTGAAACGGCGCGCTCCGGGGCTGCGCGACCAGACCTTTGCGGTAGAGTGGCTGGTGGTCTCGCTGGCGGCGCTGTTTGTGATGCTGGGCAATCGGCTGATCCTGGCGGTGCTGCTGATCCCGCAGGCACCGATGGGGCTGACCTTGATACAGACGGCCATGACGGTGCTGACCTACCCGTTGGTGGCGGCGCTTACGGCCTATGCCTTTGGCGTGCAGAAATTGCAGCCCGGTGACGCCGATGTGATCGGAGGCAAAGCATGAAACGTCCCTCCAAAGACAGTGCCGAAAGCACACGGATCATTTCGCGGCGCGGGCTGGTTGTGGGCGGGCTGCAACTGGGCTTTGCCGCGATGCTGGCCGCACGGATGCGGTATATGCAGGTCGAACAGGCCGATCAGTTCCGCCTGCTGGCCGAAGAAAACCGCATCAACGTGCGCCTGATTCCCCCCGCCCGAGGCGAGATTTTCGACCGTCACGGGATGGCTCTGGCCAAGAACGAGCCCTCGTACCGGCTGACCATGGTGCGCGAGGATGCCGGCGATGTGGATGCGGTGATCGCGCGCCTGTCGCAACTGGTCGAGCTGGATGACGAAGACCTGAACCGCGCCCTGACGGAAATGAAACGCAGCGCGCCCTTTTTGCCCGTCACCATCGCGGATCGGGTCAGCTGGGAGGACATCAGCCGCGTTGCCGTGAATGCCCCCGCCCTGCCCGGCGTCACCCCCGAGGTGGGGCTTTCGCGCGATTATCCTCTGGGTGTCGATTATGCCAATGTGATCGGCTATGTGGGCCCCGTGTCCGATTATGACCTCTCGAAAATCGAGGATCCGGACCAGCTGCTGCGCATCCCCCGGTTCCAGATCGGCAAGGTCGGGCTTGAGGCCAAGATGGAGGACAACCTGCGCGGCAAGGCCGGCACCAAACGGGTTGAGGTAAACGCCGTCGGCCGCGTCATGCGCGAGCTGGACCGAATCGAGGGCCAGCCCGGCGCGAACGTGCAGATGACGATTGACCACCGGCTGCAAAACTACGTTCAGGCCCGGCTGGGCAACGAAAGCGCCGCCGCCGTGATCATGGATTGCGAAAACGGAGATATTCTGGCCATTGGCTCGGCCCCCAGTTTCGATCCAAACCTGTTTGTGCGGGGAATCTCTGTCAGCGACTATAAAAACCTGACCGAGAACAAATACCGCCCGCTGGCCTCGAAATCGGTGCAGGGGCTGTATCCGCCGGGGTCCACGTTCAAAATGGTCACGGCCCTGGCCGCGCTGGAGGAGGGCGTTATCGCCCCCGAGGAAACCGTCTGGTGCCCCGGCTATGTCGAAGTCGCCAACCGCCGGTTCCACTGCTGGAAACGCGCCGGGCACGGGCATGTGGACCTGCGCAGCTCGTTACGCGAAAGCTGCGATGTCTACTATTACGACGTCGCCCTGCGGGTCGGAATCGAGAAGATCAGCGCCATGGCGCACCGTCTGGGGCTGGGCGAGCGCTATGACATCCCGATGTCTGCCGTCGCCCGTGGCCGCGCCCCCACCAAGGAGTGGAAACTGTCGAATTACGGGCAGGACTGGGTGATCGGCGACACGGTGAATGCCTCGATCGGGCAGGGCTATGTGCTGTCCTCGCCGCTGCAACTGGCCGTCATGAGCGCGCGCCTGGCCACTGGCCGCTCCGTCACCCCGCGGCTGCTGAAATCGGTGGACGGGATAGAGCAGCCCTCGGGCCGGGGCGCGGATATGGGGCTGAACGAAAACCACCTGCGCCAGATTCGCCGCGCAATGTTCGAAGTGTCCAATAACCGACGGGGCACGGCCTATCGCAGCCGGATCATCGCCGAGGATCTGCGCATGGCCGGCAAAACCGGCACCAGCCAGGTGCGCAACATCACCGCCGCCGAACGCGCGCGCGGCGTGACCCGAAACGAGGATCTGCCCTGGGAACGGCGCGACCATGCCTTGTTCGTGAATTTCGCCCCCTTCGACAATCCGCGCTATGCGGTGGCCGTGGTGGTGGAACATGGCGGGGGCGGCTCGAAGGCCGCGGCGCCGATTGCGCGCGACATCACCTTGCAGGCGCTTTACGATGGCGATCCCCCGCTTGAGGCCTACCCGGTTGCGGATCGGGACCGGATCAGAGCGCTACAAGACCGCCTGCGCCGCGAACGCCCGGATTTCGGCGCCACCGGGAAGGCGCGCACATGAGCTATCTTGAATATTCCGTCAAATCCGTCCCCACTGGCATACGCAAGCTTCTGTTTCTGAACTGGCCGCTGGCGCTGCTGCTGACCTCGGTCGCCAGTATGGGGTTTTTGATGCTGTATTCGGTGGCCGGGGGATCCTTCCAGCCCTGGGCCGAGCCTCAGATGAAGCGTTTCGCCCTGGGTATGGCCGTCATGGTGGTCGTCGGCATGATTCCGATCTGGTTCTGGCGGAATATTGCGGGCGTGGGGTATCTGGGCTCGTTGGTTTTGCTGCTGGCGGTCGAATTTTTCGGCACCGTGGGCATGGGCGCACAGCGCTGGATTGATCTGGGATTCATGCGGTTGCAGCCCTCAGAGCTGACAAAAATCACCATGGTCATGCTGCTGGCCGCCTATTACGACTGGCTGCCGGTCAAGAAGGTCTCGCATCCGGTGTGGGTGGCGATCCCAGTGGCGCTGATCCTGATCCCGACGGCGCTGGTGCTCAGCCAGCCGGATCTGGGCACCTCTTTGCTGCTGGTCATCGCGGGCGGAGCGATGATGTTCTTTGCCGGGGTGCACTGGGGCTATTTCGCGGCGGTGATTGCCGCAGGCATCGGCCTGATCACGGCCGTGTTCCAATCGCGCGGCACCGGCTGGCAATTGCTGAAGGATTACCAGTACCGCCGGATTGATACGTTTCTGGATCCCTCCAGCGATCCTCTGGGCGCGGGGTATCATATCACCCAGTCGAAAATCGCGCTGGGGTCGGGCGGCTGGGCGGGCCGAGGCTTTATGCAGGGCACCCAGTCGCGCCTGAATTTCCTGCCGGAAAAGCACACGGATTTCATCTTTACCACCCTGGCCGAGGAATTCGGATTTCTGGGCGGGTTTTCCCTGCTGATGCTCTATGCGCTGATCATCATTTTCTGCGTTGCTGCGGCGATGGCGAATAAGGATCGGTTTTCCTCGCTTCTGACGCTGGGGATTGCGACGACCTTCTTTTTGTTCTTTGCGGTGAACATGTCCATGGTGATGGGGCTGGCGCCGGTGGTGGGTGTGCCGCTGCCGCTGGTCAGCTATGGCGGCTCGGCGATGCTGGTGCTGCTGGCCGCCTTTGGACTGGTACAAAGCGCTCATATTCACAGACCCAGGTAAGCCCATGATCAACGTAGTTTTTGCCGCGCATCCGTCACGCTGGCCGCTTTATGAACAGCCCCTGCGCACGGCCTTTGCCAAATTCGGGCTAAAGACGCAGCTGCGCACGGACATCCCCCCCGCCGAGGTGGACTATATCATCTACGCGCCCAATTCGCCCTTGCAGGATTTCACGCCCTACACCCGCTGCAAGGCCGTGCTGAACCTGTGGGCCGGGGTCGAGGCGATCGTGGGAAATCAGACGCTCACCCAGCCTTTGGCGCGGATGGTGGATTTCGGGCTGAAACAGGGCATGACGGAATGGGTGCTGGGGCATGTGCTGCGCCATCATCTGGACATTGATTATTTCCTGGCGCGTCAGTCCGGCGACTGGCTGCCCAAGGTGCCGCCCCTGTCGCGGGATCGTAAGGTGACGGTGCTGGGCCTGGGCGAGCTGGGCGCGGCTGCGACCACGGCGCTGGCCGGGCTGGGGTTTGACGTCACCGGCTGGAGCCGCTCGGCCAAAGCGATCCCCGGCCTGCGCTGCCTGCATGGCGCTGACGGGCTGACTCAGGCCCTGAGCGGGGCCGAAATCGTGGTTCTGCTGCTGCCCAACACGCCCGCGACGCAGAATATCCTGAACGGCGAGACTCTGGCGCTGCTGGGGCGCGGCGCGGCCATTCTGAACCCCGGACGCGGGCCACTGATCGACGACGAGGCCCTGCTAAAGGCGCTGGCCGACGGTCAGGTGGGCCATGCCACGCTGGATGTCTTCCGAACCGAGCCCCTGCCCGCCGATCACCCCTATTGGGCGCATCCGCAGGTGACGGTGACCCCGCATATTGCCTCGGAAACGCGGCCGGAAACCGCATCCGAGGTGATCGCAGAAAACATCCGGCGCGGCGAAAGCGGCCTGCCGCTGCTGTATCTGGTGGACCGTTCGCTGGGCTATTAGGCCCGCAAAGACCGTCCAGAGCTTAGTGCAAAATCGGCGGTTTGTCGGGGTCGGAACCGGGGGCCGGGCGCTGTAGCTCGGCGGCTTCTTCGGGCTGGGGCAGTTCAAAATGCAGGCCCCACTTGGCCAAGGTGCCGGCCATTTCCTCGGACGCCCGGAAAAATCCCACATCCAGCGCGCCGGCCTCAATCCCCGAGAATGTCAGCGCCTCAGAGACGGCCTTGGCCAGCGCGCCCTCGGCGCCGGGAACCGCATCGACAAAGGCCAGCAGATGCGTGCGCACGCCGGTTTCGTACAGAACCCCGACCAGATAGGCGCTATGGGCCAGCCCGGTGGCCGTGGCCAGTTTCGCATCCAGCCCGCTGAGCAGGGATTCGGGCATCCCGACCGGCGGCGTGACCTCTTGGATTTTGGCCTCGGCCTCATCGGGGGCATTGCCCAGCGTCTCGTTCAGCCATTGGATCGCATCGGGCGGGATCAGGATCGAGGACGGCGCGACCTCAAGGTTCAGGCCCAGCCCCATGTTCTGCTGCGCCAAAAGCCCCGCAATGATCCGCCCCGACAGCGCCGCATAGGCCGCGGTTTTGCCAACGAATTCCGCCAGACGCTCTTCGCGGTCGAACACCAAAACAAAGCTCTGACCGTCCAGCTCGAACACCTCGGGCGAGACATTCTCATCCGTTGGTTCCTCGGTCAGCAGCAGGAATAATTCGCTATCGGCCAGACGTTCGTAAAACCTCAGGCGCGCCGCATCATCGGCGTCATTTTCGGCCATGGCGGCATGGGCGATGTCCAGGGGCGTTTGCTCAGTCATTCATAACCCTTTGAATTTGTGTGCGCAGCTGGGGCAGCAGATCGGTTTCAAACCACGGATTGCGGCGCAGCCAAGCGGTATTGCGCCAGGACGGATGAGGCAAGGGGAAAACGCCCGGCGCGTGGTCGCGCCAGGATTTAACCCGCTCGGTCACGGAAACCCGCCCGCCCAGATGAAACTGCTGAGCATGGGCTCCGATCAGAACGGTCAGCCGGATGTTGGTGAAACTGTCCAGAATTCTGCCGTGCCATGTCTGCCCACACAGTTTCGGCGGCGGCAGATCGGCCTTGCGCGCGTCATAGCCGGGGAAACAAAACGCCATCGGCACAAAGCCCACGCGGGATTTGTCATAGAAGGCGTCCTTGTCCAGACCCAGCCAATCGCGCAGCCGATCCCCCGAGGCATCGTTGAACGGCATCCCGGTTTCATGCACCCGCAACCCCGGAGCCTGCCCCGCAATCAGCACCCGCGCCTGGGGGCGGAACCACACCACCGGATTCGGCGCGTGCCGTGTGTGGGTCGCGGCGAAACGATCCCGGCACAGGCGGCAGCGCTGAATTTCCTCGGTCAGATCGGACATGCACAGCGGTATAGAGACCTGCCGCCGCTCTGTAACCCCGCCGCGCCAGGGAATTCAGTCACAATTACGCGGAAATCGGTATTTTCCGTCCACATTTTCCGGCTTTCGGTTGCTGACATGGGCCAAATATCCTAGGTCTCGCCTCGATCCGAATAACGAAGACGACAGGGCCCCCGAATGTATCGCGTTTGGAACTTTATCACGAACTACTCGCTGCTTTTGATCTTTGGTGCGCTGATCGCACTGGTCTGGGCAAACACAAACCCCGAAAGCTATCACCATTTCGTCGAGTTCCCCATCTGGGATCACGCCCCCATCGGGCATCTGCATGATGGGCACCGCACGCTGACGCTGCATTATCTGGTGAACGATGTGCTGATGGCGTTTTTCTTTGCCATCGCCGCCAAAGAAGTCTGGGAGGCCGTGATCCTGAAAAACGGCTCGCTGCGCGGGAAAAAGGCGGCCACGCCGCTGATCGCGACGGCCGGCGGCATGTTCGGCCCCATCGCGGTTTATCTGGGTCTGGCGCTGTTTTTGGGCTCGGATACCTATGAGGCGGTGAAAAACGGCTGGGCCATCCCCACGGCCACCGACATTGCCTTTTCCTATCTGGTGGGCCGTCTGGTGTTCGGCGCAGGGCACCCCGCCGTGCGTTTCCTGCTGCAGCTGGCCATCGCGGATGATGCGGCGGGCCTGATCATTCTGGCGATCTTCTACCCCTCGGGCGAGCTGGCGCCGGAATGGCTGCTGGTCTCTCTGGCGGCGGCTGTGGCCGTGTTTGCGCTGTTCAACTGGCTGCCCCGGCATCTGGATCGCGGCAACCAGGATCGTCCGAATTCGACCTGGGTGCGTCAGAAAATCAGCTTCTGGCCCTATCTGATTGCGGGCTGCATCAGCTGGTATGGCTTTATGCGCGCGGGGATTCACCCTGCCCTTGGCCTGCTGCCGATCGTTCCCACGATTCCCCACGCCGACCGTGCCTTTGGGATCTTCAGCGAGGCCGAGCAATACCTGACCGACCTTCTGAACTATATCGAGCACGCGCTGAAACACCCCGTCGAGATTGTGCTGTTCTTCTTCGGCCTTCTGAACGCGGGCGTGGAATTCTCGGCCATTTCCGAGCCGACCTGGCTGGTGCTGGCCGGTCTGCTGATCGGCAAGCCCATCGGCGTTCTGATCATGGGGATCATCGGCGCGCACATCCTGCGCTTTGGCCTGCCCGAGGGGATGCGCACAATTGACCTGTTCGTGATCGGCTGCGTTGCCGCGATCGGCTTTACCGTGTCGCTGTTTGTGGCCTCGGTTGCCTTCCCGGGTGGCCCGGTTCAGGACGCCGCCAAGATGGGCGCACTGTTCAGCTTTGGTGCGGCCGGGGTCTCGATCCTGGCGGGAATGCTGTGCCGCGTGCAGAAACGACAGCTCTGATTCCCTGACAAACCTTCAACTTTTTGCGAAACCGGCTTCGAATTGGGGCCGGTTTCCGCTTTACTGAGCCTTAATTTTGCCTAGAAAAATTGTAATATGTGTCTCTGTTCCAACATCGGCCATGAATAAGGTTAATCTCGTCGTAAGACACACCCGGTATTGAGAACGGCAGAGCAGCACCGGAGCCAGTCATGCTGGAGTTCGAAAATGTCAGCAAGTCCTTCTGGACGGGAACGCAGCGCAAGGTCATCCTTGAGCGTGTGTCTTTCCGTGTGGAAATCGGCGAGTCGATGGGCATTCTGGCGCCCAACGGCACGGGCAAGACGACTCTAATCAACATGATGGCCGGGCTGGAAAAACCCGACGAGGGCGTCATCCGACGCACCTGTAATGTCAGCTTTCCGCTGGGGTTCATGGGCGGCGTCGTCGGCAAGCATTCCGCCATGGAAAACAGCCGCTATATCGCGCGCCTTTACGGCCTGGACCCCGATTATATCGAGGCGTTCTGCCGCTGGCTGTGCGGTCTGGGCGAATATTTCGACCAGCCTCTGGGCACCTACAGTTCCGGAATGCGCGCGCGTTTTTCCTTTGCCCTTATGCTGGCGCTGGATTTCGATATATATCTGATTGACGAAGGTATGCCCAGTTCGACAGATGTCGAATTCAATAAGAAAGCCGGGGATATTCTGCGCGAACGGCTGCGGACGACGACGGTGATCATTGTCTCGCACCAGCCCAAAACGCTGGAAAAATTCGCGCGTTCTGCCGGCGTTCTGATGAACGGTAAGCTGCATATGTTCGACACCTTGGAAGAGGCGAAAAGGCTGTATGACTACGAAACCCAAGGCTAAGAAATTCCGCGTCCGCCGCAGTCAGCCGCTCGCCATGGGCGGCCATCCCAGTGCGGCCTCCGAAGCGCTGGCCACGCCGTTCCCGGCAGCTGAGCCCGCACCAGAGCCCGTGCAAGAGCCCCCCGCCGCAGGCAACAGCGTGCGCAGCCATCTAAGTGCCGTTCGGAACGAAGCAAACGCCGCGCGCGCGCAAGAAACGGCGCAGCCGCCCGCCTTGGAAACCGCCCCCGAAACGGCGAAAAACCCGACAGACATCGCTTCACCCCAGCAAACAAAGGCCGAAAATTCCATCGACGGGATTCGCCGCGAAGGGCTGACCGGGCGCCAATTGCGCATGGCGCGGCGGGTGGCGCAGAAACACGGGCTGGCGCCGACCTCGGATTTCGATGCCGTGCGCCTGCTGCGCGCCAAGGGGATTGATCCGTTCCAGCGCTCGAACATGCTGGAGCTGGTCGCGCCACAAGAACAATCGCCCGCCACCGTCGCGCAGCCACAGATTCAGCTACCGCAGACCGTGCCTGTGGAAAAGCCGCAGTTGCCCTCGACCGAGCTGAGCCCCGCCGAACGGCGCGTGCAGGAAATCAGTGACATTCAGCGCGATATTGCCCGCCGACGCCGGCGCAAATCCATGCTGCTGCTATCGCGCCTGGCGTTCTTTGTGTTGCTGCCGACCCTATTGATGGGCTGGTATTTCTTTCGCGTTGCGACGCCCATGTATGCCACCAAATCCGAGTTTCTGATCCTTGAGGCGGACGCTGTGGGTGGCTCGGCCCTGGGCGGGCTGCTCAGCGGCACACAATTCGCCACCAACCAGGACGCGATCGCCGTCCAGAGCTATCTGCAATCGCGCGACGCCATGCTGAGACTAGAGCAAGACATTGGTTTCAAAGCGCATTTTTCACAAGACTGGATTGACCCGATCCAGCGGCTTGAACCCGGTGCCTCGGATGAGGCGGCCTACTCGATCTTCAAAAACAACGTGAAAATCGGCTATGATCCAACCGAAGGCGTCATCCGCATGGAAGTCGCCGCCGCCGACCCCGCAGTCAGCACAGAGTTTTCCGAACATCTGATTTCCTATGCCGAGGAACGGGTGGACGACCTGTCGCGGCGCAAGCGCGAGGACCAGATGAAAGAGGCCCGCGCCAGCCTGGACGAGGCCAAACGCGAACGACGCGAGGCGCAGATCCGGCTTGTGAAACTGCAAGAGGGCACTTTGCTGGATCCAGAAGGCGAGATCGCCAGCATTCGGGCCCTGATGAATAATGTCGAACTGCAATTGCAGGAAAAAGAGCTGCAACTCCAGACGCTGCTGAACAATGCGCGCCCCTCGAAACCCCGTGTTGACGCGCTGCGAACCGAAATCCGGCTGCTCAAGGACGAACTGGCCAAGCAAAGCGCGCGCCTGACACAGGCCTCCGCTGGCGAATCCTCTCTGGCGGCCAAAGCCGCGCAAATCCAGATCGCTCAGGCGGATCTGGCAACCGCCGATCTGTTCCTGCAATCCGCCCTGCAAAATGAAAAGCAGACCGCGCAAGAGGCCAACCGCCAGGTCCGTTACCTGACCACCAGCGTGCGCCCCGTTGCGCCGGATGATCCGACCTATCCGCGCGCGTTCGAGAACACGCTGCTGGCGTTTCTGATCTTCTCGGGGATCTATCTGATGGTGTCGCTGACCGCGTCAATCCTGCGCGAGCAAGTCTCGACCTGACAGGAGTGCTCGGTTTTTCGCCAAAGGCCCAAAAACCGCGCAGTTCCGCATTGCAGGAATGTTGTAATTCCCCTTTATGGGGGGCATACCGGACTCCAGTTCAACAAATTTTCAGATTTCAAAAAGTGAGATCAAAGTGACCAAACCAATTTATGACGTCACCCCGAATACGTGGGAATTCCTGAAATCTCCGATGATCAAGCCCACAGGGTTTCGCGAATATGACGCGCGCTGGAAATTCCCCGATGAGATCAACCTGCCCGGCATGACCGCCCTGGGCCTGGGGATCGGCACGCAGATGCGCAAACATGGGCTGGAGCCCGTGATCGCCGTCGGCAACGATTATCGCGACTATTCGCTGGCGATTAAAAATGCGCTGGTGATCGGCCTGATGCAAGCCGGCATTCAGGCCAAGGACATCGGCCCCTGCATCACGCCCATGGCCTATTTCAGCCAGTTCCACCTGGATGCGCCCGCCGTGGCCATGGTCACCGCCAGCCACAACCCGAACGGCTGGACCGGCGTGAAAATGGGCTTCCAGCGCCCGCTGACCCACGGCCCCGATGAAATGGCCGAGCTGAAAGACATCGTGCTGAACGGCAAAGGCGAACCGGCCCCCGGCGGCAAGTACGAATTCGTCGATGGCGTCTGGGATGCCTATATGGATGACCTGGTGGGCGACTTCAAAATGTCCCGCAAGCTCAAGGTCGTCTGCGCCACCGGCAACGGCACCGCCGCCGCCTTTGGCCCCGCCCTGTTCGAACGCCTGGGCGTCGAGATGGTGGATAGCCACAACACGCTGGACTACACTTTCCCGAATTACAACCCGAACCCAGAAGCCATGGAAATGCTGCATGACATGGCCGACAGCGTAAAGGCATCGGGTGCCGATTTCGCCCTGGGTTTCGACGGTGACGGCGACCGCTGCGGCGTTGTGGACGACGAGGGCGAAGAAATTTTCGCCGATAAGGTCGGCGTCATCATGGCCCGCGATCTGGCCAAGCTCTACCCCGGCTCGACCTTCGTCGCGGATGTGAAATCCACCGGCCTGTTTGCCTCGGATCCCGAACTGCAAAAACACGATATCAAGGCCGACTACTGGAAAACCGGCCACAGCCATATGAAACGCCGCGTGCACGCGCTTGGCGCTCTGGCGGGCTTTGAAAAATCCGGGCACTACTTCCTGGCCGAACCGATTGGCCGCGGCTACGATGACGGGATGCGCGTCGCTGTTGAGATCTGCAAACTGATGGATCGCAACCCCGACATGTCCATGTCCGACCTGCGCAAAGCCCTGCCCAAAACCTGGTCCACGCCAACCATGTCCCCCTATGCCGCGGACGAGGAAAAATACGACATCCTTGACCGTATCGTACAAAAACTGGTGGCCAAGGCAGATGCAGGCGAAACCTTCGCCGGCCAGCCCATCAAAGAGGTCGTCACCGTAAATGGCGCCCGCGTGATCCTGGAAAACGGCTCCTGGGGCCTGGTCCGCGCCTCCTCGAACACCCCCAATCTGGTGGTGGTCTGCGAAAGCAGCACCAGCGAAGACGAAATGCGCGCCATCTTCGCCGAACTCGACACGGTGATCCAGACAGAACCCGGCGTCGGCGAATACGACCAGAAAATCTAAAAACAAAGGCCCGGCACTCCCCGCCGGGCCTCTTTCTTTGCTCTCGAAAATACTCTGGGGGTGAATGGCCGCAGGCCAGAGGGGGCAACGCCCCCTAAACAGCCAGCCCCCGCCCCTTCAGCAATGCCTCAACCCCCGGCATCCGCCCCCGAAACGCGGTATACAGCGCCTCTGCATCCACCGATCCCCCCCGCGACAGGATATGCGCCTCCAATGCCTGGGCGGTCGCCGTGTCAAACGCATCTCCCGCATCTTCAAACGCTGCAAAAGCATCGGCATCCATGACCTCGGACCACATGTAACTGTAGTACCCCGAACTATACCCATCCCCCGCAAACACATGCGCGAAATGCGGCGTCGCGTGGCGCATGGCGATCTGCCTGGGCATTTCCAACGCATCCAGCACCTGCGCCTGCCTAGCCATCACATCCGCCGGGGCCGCGCCGCGATGGAACGCCAGATCCACCAGCGCCGAGGCCACATATTCCACCGTTGCGAAGCCCTGGTCGAAATTCGCCGCGCCCAGCACCTTCTCCAGCATTTCGGCGGGCATCGGCGCGCCTGTGTCTGCATGGGTTGCGAACTCGGCCAGAACCTCGGGCACTTCCAGCCAGTGTTCGTAAAGCTGGCTGGGCAACTCTACAAAGTCCCGCGCCACCGACGTCCCCGAGACACTCTCATAGGTCACATCCGACAGCATCTGGTGCAGCGCATGACCGAATTCATGGAACAACGTGCGCGCGTCGTCATAGGACAGCAGCGCCGGATCGCCTTTGGCAAAGTTGCACACGTTGATCACCACGGGCGTCTGCACCTTGGGAAACTTCGCCTGCGCGCGCATGGCCGAACACCACGCCCCCGACCGTTTCGAGCCGCGCGCAAAATAATCCCCGATGAATACGGCCACATGCTTGCCGTTCCGGGTCACCTCCCATGCGCGGCAATCGGGGTGGTACAAAGGCACATCCAGAGGCGAAAACTCTAGCCCAAACAACCTGTTAGCGCAGGCAAAGGATGCCTCAATCATCCGGTCCAATTGCAGGTATGGCTTCAGCGCGGCCTCGTCCAGGTCGTGTTCGGCCTTGCGGCGGCGCGCAGCGTAATAGTGCCAGTCCCAGGGCTCAAGATCGCCATTGATGCCATCGGCGTGCATCATCTCTTGCAACACTTTGGCGTCCGCTTCGGCGCGCGCCTTGGCCGGTTCCCACACGGCCAGCAGCAATTCCTCGACACGCGCGGGCGTCTTGGCCATTTCGGTTTCCAGCTTGTAATCGGCGAAACTGTCATAGCCCAGCAGCGCGGCGCGTTCTTCGCGCAGCGACAGGATTTCAGCGGCGATCTGGCGGTTGTCCGTCTTACCGCCATTGGCCCCGCGCGCCACAAAGGCGGCATAGGCGCGCTGCCGCAGATCGCGGCGCGGCGAGAATTGCAAAAACGGAGTAATAATCGAGCGCGACAACGTCACCACCGGCCCATCCGTGCCCTTTTCCCGCCCAGCGGCCCGCATCGCATTGATAACGAAACCGGGCAGGCCCTCCAGATCGGTCTCGGTCAGTTCCATGAACCAGCCTCGTTCATCCGCCAGCAGATTCTGCGTAAAGGCCGTGCCCAGACTGGCCAGCTTGCCCTTGATCTGAGCCATGCGAGTGTCCTCGGCGCCGTTCAGCGCCGCGCCTGCGCGAACAAAGCCGCGATGCGTCAGCATCAGCACCCGCTGCTGCTCGTCAGTCAGGTTCAAATCCTCATGACGCGCCCACAGATCCGCGATCCGCGCGAACAACGCCTTATTGGACGAAATCGCCGCAAAATGCGCCGCCAGTTTGGGCGAGAAAGCGACTTGCAGTTCCTCACGCTCGGGGTTGCTGTCGGCCCCTGCGACGGTGAAAAACACCGAAAGAACCTTATCCAGATCCGAGCCCGCGGCCTCCATTGCTTCGATTGTGTTGGCGAATGTCGGCGCTTCGGGAGTCTCCGCAATGGCGGCAATCTCGGCCTGATGGGTTTCCAAAGCCTGAGCAAAAGCCGGGGCAAAATCCGCGTCCCCGATGGCATTGAACGGGGCAATTTCAAACGGGGTTTCCCAGGCGGACAAAAGCGGGTTGGTCATACACGGTCTCCTTTGGGATCACAGGTAATCATGCGCGGGCCACGCGTCCATATCGCCTAACCCGTTTCGCCACAAACCGGGCAATCGGTGCGTTTTTTAAGGGTAATTTTACGGGTTTCGCCCCACAGCGCATCATAGATCAGCATCTCTCCGCGCAAAAGCGCCCCCGCGCCGGTGATCAGCTTCACGGCTTCGACCGCCATCATGGTCCCGATGACCCCCGGCAAGGGCCCGATCACGCCCGCCTCGGCACAAGAAGGTGCCAGTCCGGGCGCTGGTGCCTGAGGAAAAACGCATTGATAGCAGGGGCCAGCCTGCGCCGGATCGAACACGCTCAGCTGTCCCTCCCATTGCGACAAAGCACCGGATATCAAGGGCTTACCTGCGTGCACCGCGGCCTCATTCGCCAAATATCGGGTCGCAAAATTATCCGTCCCGTCAAGGATCAGGTCATATTCGGCAAACAGATCGCGCGCCAATTCCGCCGTCAGACGACGATGATAAGGCCGCACCTGAACAAAGGGATTTTGCGCCTCCATCGCCTTCTGCGCCGAGAACACCTTAGGCATTCCGATCGCCGCATCGGGGTGAATCACCTGCCGTTGCAGATTGGAATTATCGACCTCATCATCGTCAATCACCCCGATCACCCCCACCCCGGCCGCCGCCAGATACAGCAACACGGGCGAGCCCAGCCCTCCCGCTCCGATCACCAGAACCTTGGCGTTTTTCAGGCGTTTCTGCCCCTTTCCGCCGATCTCACGCAGCACGATATGACGGGCATAACGGTTCAATTCCGTCTCGGAAAACGCGCCTCGCTCTTTGGGGTGACGGCACTGAGCCCCCCCCATCCGGGCGGCCCGGCCCCGCAGCCACCTAAGCCCCGCACGGTACAGCAGAACCAACCCGCTCCCCCCGCCGAAAATCAGCCAGGGTGCCGCCTGCCCCCCCGTCGCCAGACGCAGCGCATGTCCGTCCGGAAACACCAGATGCAAGGCAACAACAGCCGCCCATAGCACCGCCAGCATGACCATGCGCACCCGTATAGGCGCCCCCATCACCACACCGATCCCCCAAAGGACCGCGGCCAGTGTCAGAACCAGCGCCATCAGCCGCGCCCGGTCGAGCCAAACCCGCCCGCGCCGCGCACCGTCCGCGACAAATCCCCCACCATCTCAAAGCGCGCCTGCACCACGGGGGCCACAATCATCTGCGCAATCCGGTCCCCGTGCTGCACCTGAAACGCGGCCTCTCCAGCATTCATCACAATCACCCCCAAAGGCCCCCGATAATCGCTGTCAATCGTACCGGGACTATTGGGCAGCGTAATCCCATGCTTCAGCGCCAACCCAGACCGAGGCCGCAACTGCACCTCATACCCCCCCGGAATCTCAAGCCGCAGCCCCGTCGGAATCAATGCCCGCGCCCCCGGTGCCAGAAACACGCCCACATCCCGCAAATCCAAACCGAAATTCGCCCGCAAATCGGCCCCCGCCGCCCCCGCGCTCTCATAACTGGGCAGCGCCAGCGTCCTGTCTGCCTCGTCCGTCCAGGTCAGTGCAACGGTTACCATTTGGGCCCATCCCCTTCTTTGCTCTGCAAATACTCAATCCAAGGCATCGGCAATCCGCGCCGCCAGCCGTTGTGCCACCGCCTCTTTGGCCATTCTCGGCCAATCCTCAACGCCTGTTTCGCTGATAATATGCACCGTGTTCTGCGCCCCGCCAAAAGTGCCGGTGCCGGGCGCGACATCGTTGGCCACAATCCAGTCGCAGCCCTTGCGCGCCCGCTTGGCGGTCGCGTTTTCGATCACGTCATCGGTCTCGGCGGCGAATCCCACAACCAGACCGGGCCTGCCCTGCGTCATCTGGCTGATCGTCGCCAGAATATCGGGGTTTTCAGCAAAGCTCAGCGTTGGGATTTCCCCATTTTGCTTTTTCATTTTCGAGTTGGCCGCGTCCACCACCCGCCAATCGGCCACAGCGGCAGCAAAGATGGCCACATCCGCAGGCAAGGCCGCCTGAACGGCCTCCAGCATCTGCCGGGCGGTCTCGATCCGCACCACCTGCACGCCCTCTGGCGCAGGCACATCGGCGGGGCCGGTCACGAACACCACCTCGGCGCCCATGGCAGCCAGCGCGCGGGCAATCGCCGTGCCCTGCGCCCCCGACGAACGGTTCGAGATATACCGCACCGGGTCAATCGGCTCCTGCGTCGGCCCCGAGGTCACGATAACCCGTTTGCCCTTCAACGGCCCATCCGACAGGGCGGCCTCGGCGGCGGCAACAATTTCCAGCGGCTCGGACATGCGTCCGGGGCCATATTCGCCGCAGGCCATATCCCCCTTATCCGGGCCGATCAGGCCGATACCATCAGCCTGCAAAAGCGCCAGATTGCGCTGGGTCGCGGGGTGCTTCCACATACGCACATTCATCGCCGGAGCAATCATCACAGGCGTATCCGTCGCCATCAGCAGGGTCGAGCCCATGTCATCCGCGTGCCCCCCCGCCATTTTGGCCATCAGATCGGCCGTGGCAGGCGCGACCACGATCAGATCGGCACTACGAGACAGCTGGATATGACCCATTTCAGCCTCATCCGTCAGATCGAACAGATCGTCATGGACTTTCTCTCCGGCCACGGCAGACAGGCTGAGCGGGGTCACGAACTGTTTGGCCGCGCGGGTCAGAACGGGCGTCACGGCCGCCCCGCGCTCACGCAGGCGCCGGATCAGCTCGGGCGTTTTATAGGCTGCGATTCCGCCCCCGATGATCAACAAAATCCGCTTGTTTGCCAGCATTTCTGCCCCCTTGGATAGACCCGGCAGACACTAGGGCGCAGCGGCTGGGCTGACAAGAGCACGAAAGGGCGCTAACGGAATGCTTTGCAGGGATCTTCGCGCGGAACTGTCTGCGAAGACAGGGTCAGGTCGTAATTGGGATCGGGGTGGGTGTCTTCTTCGGTCTGGCCAATCACAAAGACCGGCGTCTGCGGGGACACATGGCGCAGAAAGGCGGGGACGCCCCAATCCTTGCGCGCGTGGCCATTGCCCAGAATGACGGCAACCGGCCCGCCCGTTTCCCGCAGCGCACGCAGCGTTGCGCGCGCCAGATTGGCATCGCGCAGGCGTTGCAGCCCCACCATTGCGGGCAGCAGACTGTCGGGCAGAGCGTTACAATGCGCCTCCATCTGCAAGGTTTCGCGGGTCTGCTGCTGGTCTGCGGGCAGCGGATCGGCCAGCCCGAAACGCGGCGCGTCGGGGCCGAACCAACTGGCGATCCCCTCTTTCATCGCACTGCGCGCGGCGTCACGCGGAACCGCCCCGCCATAGATCGCCCCCCCCGAGGCCGCGATAATCGGGTGATACATGGCAAAATCCGGCCAGCCGGACTGCGCCCAGTTCAACGCCTCGGCCAGCCCCTGACGATCATGGCGATTCTCATCGGTGATCAGCCCGGCCTGCGCAGAGGTCAGCATTTCAAACACGACGGCACGCGGGGACAGCCGCGCCACATAGGCCGCTTGCCGCGCATGGTGGTGCGGGTTATCGTGGATCTCGCCCAGCAGCACGATTTGCGCCTGCAGAGCCGCCTCCGGAACGGGCCCATCCTGCGCGCACAAAGGCCCCGCCCCCAACAGCGCGGCGATCAGTAGTAGATGTTTCATGACAGCAGGTCATGCACCTCTTGGGATTTCTCTTCAAGCTGTTTGCGCATTTTGGCAAAGGCTGCGGCCTCTAGCTGGCGCACGCGTTCCTTGGACAGGTTCAGTTCTTTGCCCAGCGATTCCAGCGTCCGCCCCGGTTCGCGCAATTTGCGTTCGCGGATGATGAACTGTTCGCGCTCGTTCAACGCCGAGATCGCCTCGATCAACCATTCACGCAGGGCCTCGCGATCGTGTTCCGCTTCGACAATTTCCGAGGATTGCGCTCCGTCATCTTCCAGCGTGTCGATCCATTCGCGGCCCTCGTCCTCGGTGGATTGCGTCGCATTCAGCGAGAAATCCGAGCCCGACAGGCGGCCCTCCATCATCTCGACATCGCGCAGCGGCACCCCGATTTCCGAGGACACCTTCTGCCGCAACTGGTGCCGGTCCAGCTCTTCGCCACTGGCCTGGGCTTCGCGCTCCAGCCGGGCCTGCACGCGGCGCAGGTTGAAGAACAGAGATTTCTGCGACGAGGTAGAGCCCGTCCGCACCATCGACCAGTTGCGCATCACATAGTCCTGGATGCTAGCCTTGATCCACCAGACAGCATAGGTGGAAAACCGCACGCCGCGATCCGGGTCAAACTTGTCTGCGGCCTTCATCAGGCCCAGGCCCGCCTCTTGGATCAGGTCATTGCGGGAGGCGCCGTAGCGTTTGTATTTCGATGCCATCGAGATGGCCAAACGCATGTAGGCCGTGATCAGACGATGCAGCGCGGCCTCGTCTCGTTCGTCCCGCCAGGCATAGGCAAGCTTCAGTTCGGTTTCCGCGTCCAGCAGCTCTGCCTTCATGGCAACGCGGGACAGGGACATTTCATTTGGTAGATCAAGTGCCATGGTAACCACCCCAGACTTGGAACGAAAGTCAGACCCCTTTCTCATTAGGGACTGGAATGTTACGCACAGCAAGGCGGATTGGTTCACAAAAAGGTGTAGAGAAAATGCTTGATAAGCTGACCCTCGTGTTGGGCGGGACCGGGTCGGGCAAGTCCCTATGGGCCGAAACGCTGGTGCGACAGGCCGCGCAAGACCGGGTTTATCTTGCGACGGCAAGGGTTTGGGACGATGAAATGCGCCTGAAAGTAGACAGGCACATTGCCCAGCGCGGCCCCGGCTGGACCACGATCGAAGCACCGATGCACATCGGACCTGCGCTGATGCAGGCCCGCCCCGATCAGGTGGTACTGCTGGATTGTGCAACGATGTGGCTGTCCAATCACCTGCTGGAAAACTCGGACCTGGCCACCGAAGAAGCGCAGTTTCTGGCCGCACTTGAGGCGTGCCAAGCGCCGGTCGTCGTTGTCTCGAACGAGGTGGGCATGTCGGTTGTCCCAGAAAACGCGCTGGCCCGCCGGTTTCGCGATGCGCAGGGCGCGCTGAACCAGAAACTGGCCGCCCAGGCTGGGCTGGTCGTCACCGTCATGGCAGGATTGCCCCTGCCCCTGAAAGGAACCCTGCCATGAGCCGTTTTTTCTGGGTCCGCCATGGCCCAACCCACGCGCAGGCCATGGTCGGCTGGACGGATTTGCCCGCCGATCTGTCCGACACGGCCCAAATCGCGCGGCTGGATGCCCATCTGCCGCAGCAGGCTGTGCTGGTGTCCTCGGATCTGTCGCGCGCCGCAGACACCGCCAGCGCCATTGCCGGACAGCGCCAGCGTTTGCCGCATGACCCTGCCCTGCGCGAGATTAACTTTGGCGCCTGGGAAATGCAGCGTTTCACCGAAATCGAGGACCAGGCCCTGGCCCGCGCCTACTGGGAAACGCCAGGGGATACCCGACCGCCGGAGGGCGAAAGCTGGAATGACATTTCAGCCCGCGTTCACCGGGCCGTGGATCGGCTGACCGCAGCGCATCCCGGCCGCGATATCATCGTCGTCGCGCATTTCGGTGTGATCCTGACACAGGTCCAGCGCGCCCTGGGCATCTCAGCGTATGAGACATTCTCGCACAAGATCGACAACCTGTCCGTCACCGAGATTCACAAACACGAAGGGCACTGGACGGCCAAAACAATTAATCACAATCCGTGATGAATTCACCAACAATATTTCACTACTCCTGATGAAACGCTCTGGTCTATCCTGCCCCCAATCATAGGCGAAAGGGACATAGATGAGCTACGATTTATTTCTTGGGGACAGAACTTTTTCCAGCTGGTCGCTGCGAGGCTGGCTGATGTTTGAAAAATTCGGCATTCCGGTGAATTCCCATATGGTCGGCCTGTATGACGGCACCCTGGCCGAGGATCTATCCGAGCTGGCCCCCGCCCGTCTGGTCCCTGCGATGCGAACCCCCGATGGCATCGTCATCGGAGAGACCCTGGCCATGGCCGAAACCCTGGCCGAGCGTCACCCTGAAGCGCAGATGTGGCCTGCGGATCCGGCGGCCCGCGCCTTGGCGCGCTGGCTGGCCGCAGAAATGCACGCAGGATTCAGTGCGCTGCGCAATGAATGCCCGATGCAACTGCTGCACCAATATGACATGTCGCCCAGCGATGCGGTGAAAAAAGACCTGTCCCGCCTGGCCGAGCTGTGGGCTCTGGCGCGCACGAAATACGGCAATACCGGGCCCTGGCTGTTCGGCAAATACTCGTTGGCGGATGCGTTCTATGCCCCCGTTGCGGCCCGGATCGCGGGGTACGGCCTGCCCGTCCGCCCTTTGATGCAGCAATATGTCGAAACCACCCTGTCCGATCCGGCCTTTCGCCGCTGGCGCGCCATGGGGCTGACGAAAACCTATGATCCGGTGCCCTACGCGATGGACCTGCCCACACGCGCCTGGCCCGGCCCGCAGGGACTGCCTGCACAGCCCGTGGAAACGGGCACGCCCGAGAATGCCTCCTGCCCCTATTCCGGTGGCGCGATCACGCATATGGCAGATTTCGGCGGGCGTATCTTTGGCTTCTGCAATGCGTTCTGCCGAGACAAAACGGTGAACGATCCCATGGCCTGGCCAAAATTCGCAGCGCTTCTCTGAGCGGTTAACCATTCTTCAATCTTCCCCGCGCTACGCTTTGTTAACCTTGGTGGAGAGGGAAGATCATGGTTTCTCGGGCCTATACCGTCGCGTTCGAGGGCGTCAGCGCCCGCCCTGTCGAGGTGCAATGCGCCGTCACCCCCGGTATGCCCGCCTTTTCCATCGTGGGCCTGCCGGACAAAGCCGTATCCGAGGCGCGCGACCGCGTGCGCACCGCTTTGGCGGCGCTGGCGATCGCGCTGCCCTCGAAGCGGATCACGATCAACCTGTCCCCGGCCGATTTACCCAAAGAGGGCAGCCATTTCGATCTGCCGATCGCCATAGCCCTGCTGGCGGCGCTGGACATCATCCCCAACGATGCCGCCGAGGGCACAACCGCGCTGGGGGAACTTTCGCTTGACGGCTCTCTGGTGCCGGTCATTGGCGCCCTGCCCGCCGCCATGTCCGCCGCCGAGGATGAGCGCCAATTGCTGTGCCCCAAAGGCTCGGGGGCCGAGGCCGCCTGGGTCGGAGCCTGTCAGGTCATCGCCGCCCCCGGCCTGGCCGATGTGGTACGCCAT
The DNA here is from genome assembly GCA_002708925.1 of Paracoccaceae bacterium. Classification (GTDB taxonomy): domain Bacteria; phylum Pseudomonadota; class Alphaproteobacteria; order Rhodobacterales; family Rhodobacteraceae; genus Thalassobius. Next base: position 7,975 of record PAPN01000059.1, on the reverse strand, counting down.
TACACCGGCCAATCCCCCCTGCCCCCCGCCCAACCCGGAGAGATTTTCGAAGACCCCCAAGGCCGCTGCCTGCGCGATGTCAAAGGCCAGGAACGGGCCAAACGCGCGCTGGAAATTGCCGCCGCCGGGCGACATCACCTGATGATGATCGGCACGCCCGGATCGGGGAAATCCATGCTGGCCGCGCGCCTGCCCAGCATCATGCCGCCGCTGACCGCCGGCGAGGCGCTGGAAACCTCGATGATCCATTCGCTGGCCGGGCTTCTGGACGAGGGCGGTATTTCCCGCACCCGCCCATTCCGCGAGCCGCACCACACGGCCTCGATGGCGGCAATTGTCGGCGGCGGGCGCGGGGCCAAACCCGGCGAAGTCAGTCTGGCCCATAATGGCGTGCTGTTCATGGACGAATTCCCCGAATTCCCCCGCGCCGTTCTGGAAACCCTGCGCCAACCGATTGAAACCGGGCAGATCATGGTCTCGCGCGCCAATGCCCATGTGAAATACCCGTGCAAATTCATGCTGGTGGCTGCGGCAAACCCCTGTAAATGCGGATTTTTATCCGATCCCGCTCGCGCCTGTTCGCGCGCGCCCATCTGCGGCGAGGACTACCTGAGCAGAATCAGCGGCCCCTTGATGGATCGGTTCGATTTGCGGGTGGATGTGCCGCCTGTCTCTTTTGCGGATCTGGATTTGCCGCCCAGCGGGGACAGTTCAGCCACCATCGCCGCCCGCGTCCAAGAGGCACGCGCCCGACAGGCAGAGCGCTATGAAAATAAAGGCTCTACGCAGTTGAACTCCGATATCGAAGGGGAAACGCTGGAACATGTCGCAACGCCAGATGCCGCTGGCAAAGAGCTGCTGAACAAAGCCGCCCAGCACTTTGGCCTGTCCGCGCGCGGCTATCATCGGATTTTGCGGGTCGCGCGGACGATTGCCGATCTGGATGGCGCCGACTGCGTCCAGCGCGATCACGTGGCCGAGGCAGTCTCTTACCGCCTCAGCGCCCCGCGCGGAGGTTAGGCCCGTTTCGCCTCGATCGCGTCCCAAATCAGAGCGGCCGTGTTCGTTCCGTCGAACCGTTCCAGTTCCTGAATGCCAGTGGGCGAGGTCACGTTAATTTCAGTCAGATAATCGCCGATTACGTCGATTCCGACGAAAACCTGACCTTTTTCTTTCAGGCGCGGGCCAATCGTGGCGCAGATTTCCAGATCGCGCTCGGTCAGGCCAATTTTTTCAGGCCGCCCGCCCACATGCATGTTCGACCGGGTTTCCCCCGCCTGCGGTACGCGATTGATGGCCCCTACCGGCGCGCCGTCCACCAGGATGACACGTTTGTCCCCATTCGCAACGGCGGGCAGATATTTCTGCACGATCAGCGGCTCACGCGAGAACCCGGTGAACAGTTCATGCAAAGAGCTGAGGTTTCTATCGCTTTCGGTCAACCGGAACACGCCAGCCCCGCCATTGCCGTAAAGTGGCTTTAGAATCACATCGCCGTGTTTGTCCTTGAACGCCCGAATCGTCGCAAGATCCCGTGCGATCGTGGTCGGAGGCATCAACTGCGGGAAATCCAGTATCATCAGCTTTTCCGGATAGTTCCGCACCCAGAAAGGATCATTCACAACCAGTGTGTCAGGGTGGATTCGCTCCAACAGATGGGTCGTCGTGATATAGAACATGTCAAAGGGCGGATCCTGCCGCAGCCAGACAACATCAACCTCCGACAGATCAACACTCTGTTCCGCGCCCAGGGAGTAGTGATCCCCAACGATTCTCTGCACAGTCAGAGGCCAGCCGCGTGCAGTCACGCGCCCTTCTTCATAGGCCAGCTTGTCCGGCGTGTAATAGAACAGCTCGTGCCCCCGCGCCTGCGCCTCCAGCGCAATGCGGAACGTGCTGTCGGCGTTAATGTCAATCGGCCCGATCGGGTCCATCTGAAAGGCGATTTTCATGGCCATCCCCGTTGTTGCTCGTCCATTACATGGCGCAAGCACACAACAGAGGCAAATCAGAAATGCCCAAACGCGTTTTCAACAATCTGCACGGTCCCGTGACGATCATAAAGCGCAACATCAAACCGAACTTCGGTCAGTTGGCCCAAAGGCTCGTTCGCAAGATACAGCTCAGCCGCGTTGTAGATCCGGCGCATCTGCGCCTGCTGCAACCGGGCAATCGCCTGATCATGTGTCCGGGCCGCCTTCACTTCGGTAAAAACCAGGGTCTCTCCATCGCGCAGGATCAGGTCTACCTCGGCCCCTGCCCCACGCCAACGCCGTGCAACAACGGGCACGCCCAGAACCGCATATTGTGCAACAACCCGGTCTTCTGCGACCGATCCGGACAAATAGGCCTGTTTGCCGCGCGCGCGGCGTTGCAAGGCAACCGTCATTCTTCACGTTCCATTTTCAAGGCCAGTTGATACACCTTTCTGCGCGGCAAGCCGGTGTGCGCAGTCACCTCATCCACGGCGTCGCGCAGGCTGCTTTGGGCCATTGCCGCCGATAGCAGGGACTCTAGGTCAAAGTCCTTAATGTTTGGTTCACCCGGACGGTCGATCAAGACGACGATTTCGCCTTTCGGGGGTTTTTCAGCACAGATTTCGGCCAGTTCGGCCAGCGGGGCGCGGATGATCTCTTGGAATTTTTTGGTCAGTTCCCGGCAAACCGCGGCCTGGCGCGTGGGCCCCAGAACGGTTGCGGCATCGCGCAGCATGGCGGCCACGCGCTTGGGCGATTCGTAGAACACCAGGGTGCCGGGCACGTCTCTGAGCCCCAAAAGAGCGGTTTTCCGCTGGCCGGAACTGTTCGGCAGAAACCCGTTAAAGAAAAACCGATCCATCGGCAGCCCCCCCAGTGTCAGGGCCGTGATCACCGCCGAGGGGCCAGGGGCCGAGACCACATCATGCCCCTCTTCGATGGTGGCGCGCGCCAGATCGAACCCCGGATCGGCCACCATCGGGGTTCCGGCCTCGGATCCGTAGGCCACGGATTTACCCTCGGCCAGCAAGGCCATGATCCGTGGCCGCATCTTGCCGCCGTTGTGATCGTGATAGCTGAGCATCGGCCGATCCCCCGGCGCGATCCCGTGTATGTCCATCAGGCGGCGCAACGAACGCGTGTCCTCGGCCACCAGCACATCCGCCGAGGCCAGAATGTCCAGCGCGCGCAGCGTAATATCGCGCGCGGTTCCGATCGGTGTGGCAATCAGATACAGGCCCGGAGCCAATGAAGCGATTTGCGGATTCAACACTGGACCCCTTCTGCACGGTGTCTATTATTGGGCGCAACAAACCCCGGGCCGCAAAGCGCCCATCCCCAGGGAGTAGATCCGTTTATGTTCGCTGTTTTTTCCACCCCCCGCAAGCTGATTGCCCGCCTCTTTGCTCTGCTGAGCCTGATTGTGCTGGCCGCGTGTGAGCCGATCTCTGTTGGGGGCGGCGGGCCGCTGATCAACACGCAGGCGCCTGTGCCTGTTGCTCTGCTGGTGCCGCGCGGCAGCGGCAATGCCGGAGATGACATTCTGGCGCAAAGTCTTGAAAACTCGGCCAAACTGGCGATTGCCGATCTGGAGGGCGTCAAGGTTGATCTGCGTGTCTATGCCACGGCGGGCGATCCCGGCACCGCACAATCGCAGGCAATCAAGGCGGTGAATGACGGGGCCAAGATCATCCTGGGCCCGGTCTACAGCGCCGAGGCCAATGCCGTTGCCGTGGGCGTTGCGCCCAAGGGCGTGAACGTGCTGTCCTTCTCGAATAACTCGACGATTGCGGGTGGGAACCTGTTCATCCTGGGCCCGACATTCGAAAACACCGCCAATCGTCTGGTGCGTTTTGCCGCGACGCAAGGCAAGGGCAACATCGTTGTCGCGCATGACACCAACCTGGCCGGGCAGCTGGGCAAAAACGCCATTCAGACGGCTGTAGGCCGGACGGGCGGGGCCGCGATGACGGCTGCGGTGGGCTATGAATTCTCGCAGCAGGGGGTCGTTGCGGCCATTCCGCAGATCAGACAGGCCGTCCAGAGCGGCGCGGCAAACACTCTGTTCCTGACCGCGAATACCGATGGGGCCTTGCCTCTGGTGACGCAACTGCTGACCGAAGCCGGCGTCAGCCCGCAGAATGTCCAGTATATCGGCCTGACCCGCTGGGATGTCCCTCCCCAGACGCTGGAACTGCCCGGTGTGCAGGGGGCCTGGTTCGCCATGCCTGACCCGACCATGACACAGCGCTTCAGCAGCCGCTATGCCCAGGCGTTTGGCGGGCAGCCGCACTCGATCGGGGGGCTGGCCTATGACGGGATTGCCGCGATCGGTGCGCTGGTGCAGGCGGGGAATCGGGATGCTCTGACCGGAGCGGCCCTGACCCAGGGTGCCGGGTTCCAAGGCGTCAACGGTATCTTCCGCCTGCGCGGCGACGGAACCAATGAACGCGGGCTGGCCGTGGCCCAGATCCAAAACAAGAAAGTCGTCATCATTGACCAGGCACCACGCGCCTTTGCGGGCGGGGGCTCCTGAATAAAAAGAACGAAGAATGAAAGACATGCCTGACGCGCCGGACAGCCTGATCTGTCCGGCAGAGCGTATTTTCAACACGCCCGAAATCGAGGCCAAACTGGCCGCCGCAACCAAAGGGAAAACCGATCAGGCAGACCTGCGGGCCGCTGTGGTTCCGGTTCTGATGCAAGCGCGCAAAGACGGCATGGAGGCCATCGCCCAGGCCTTTGCCGAAGATCCCTTCTCGGCCCGTCCGACAACCCGCGCCTATACCTGGCTGACGGATTGTATCGTGGTCGCTGCGATGGATATTTCGGTGCGGCTGATGAACCCGACGCAGGACAAATCGGAACGGCTGGCCCTGATCGCCGTGGGCGGGTACGGACGCGGGGAAATGGCGACGTTCTCGGATGTGGACCTGCTGTTCCTGACGCAGCAGACAATCACCCCCTGGGCCGAGGCCGTGATCGAATCCATGCTGTATATCCTGTGGGATCTGCGGCTGAAGGTGGGTCATGCCTCGCGGACGGTGCGCGATTGTGTGAAGCTGGGCAAAGAGGATTTCACGATCCGCACCAGCCTGCTGGAATTGCGCGTTCTGGCTGGCGACCGGGCCCTGGCCACCGAGCTGAGCGCCAAACTGCGCAGCGATCTGTTCAACGGCACCGCCCGCGAATTCATCGAGGCCAAGCTGGCCGAGCGCGATGCGCGTCACACCCGTCAGGGCGGGCAGCGCTATGTGGTCGAACCCAATGTGAAAGAAGGCAAAGGCGGGCTGCGCGATCTGCAATCTCTGTTCTGGATCGCCAAATACGTTCACCAGGTGCAGGACACCGCCGATCTGGTTGCGCTGGGGGTCTTTGGGGCGGAAGAGTACAAAACCTTCACCCGCGCCGAGGATTTCCTGTGGGCGGTGCGCTGCCATCTGCATCTTGTCACCCGGCGGGCCTCGGATCAGCTGACCTTCGACTTGCAGGTCGAAGTGGCCGAGCGCATGGGCTATCAGGACAAGGGCGGACGCCGCGCGGTCGAACATTTCATGCAGGACTATTTCCGCCATGCCACGGCCACCGGCGATCTGACCCGGATCTTCCTGACCAAGCTGGAGGCCATGCATGTCAAAAGCGAGCCCCTGCTGGAACGTATTTTCCGCCGCAAGCCCAAGGTCAAACCCGGTTACAAGGTCATTCACAACCGGCTGGGTATCGACAATGAAAAGAAGTTCCTGGCCAATAAGCTGAATCTCTTGCGCCTGTTCGAAGAGGGGCTGCGCACCGGGATGCTGATCCACCCGGACGCAATGCGCCTGGTCACGGCCAATCTGCATCTGATTGACGATACGTTCCGCAATGACCGCGAGGCGCAGCGCCTGTTTCTGGATCTGCTGCTGAAACACGGCAATCCCGAGCGCGCCCTGCGCCGGATGAACGAGCTGGGCGTTCTGGCCGCCTTTCTTCCTGAATTTCAGCCCATCGTGGCGATGATGCAGTTCAACATGTACCACCATTACACGGTGGACGAACACACGATCCAATGTATCAAGGTGCTGAGCGAGATCGAGCACGGCGACCTGATCGAGGAACTGCCCGTGGCCAGCGGCATCCTGAAACGCGGCGTGAACCGGCGTGTGCTGTATGTGGCGCTGCTGCTGCATGACATCGGCAAGGGCCGGGACGAGGATCACTCGGTCCTGGGCGCGCAGATCGCGCGCAAAGTCGCCCCGCGTCTGGGGCTGAACAAATCCGAATGCGAAACGGTGGAATGGCTGGTGCGCTATCACCTGCTGATGTCCGACATGGCCCAGAAACGAGACCTGTCGGACCCGCGCACCCTGCGTGATTTCGCCAAGGCCGTGAAAACCCGCAAACGTCTGGACCTGCTGGCGGTTCTGACCGTCTGCGACATCCGCGGCGTCGGTCCCGGCACCTGGAACAACTGGAAAGCCATGCTGCTGCGCCAGTTGCACAAGGAAACCTCGCAGGCGCTGGAACACGGGCTTGAGGATCTGAACCGCGAAAATCGCGGGGCCGAGGCCCGGCGGCAGCTGCGCGAATCCCTGGATGGCTGGGATCCGGCCCTGCTGCGGCAGGAAACCTCGCGGCATTATCCGCCCTATTGGCAGGGGCTGGATCTGAAAACCCATGTGATCTTTGCCAATCAGCTGCGTGACATCCCCGATGACGAGGTTCGCATCGACCTGCACCTGGACGAGGACCGCGACGCCACCCGCGCCTGTTTCGCAATGATTGACCATCCGGGCATTTTCTCGCGTCTGTCGGGGGCGCTGGCGCTGGTCGGGGCCAATGTCGTGGACGCGCGCACCTATACTTCGAAGGACGGCTATGCCACGGCGGTATTCTGGATTCAGGACGCCGATGGCCACCCCTATGAACAGGCCCGCCTGCCGCGTCTGCGCCAGATGATTCAGAAAACCCTGAAGGGCGAGGTCATCGCCACCGAGGCAATGAAATCGCGCGACAAGATCAAGAAACGCGAACGCGCCTTCCGTGTGCCCACCTCGATCACCTTCGATAATGAGGGCTCGGAAATCTACACGATCATCGAGGTCGATACCCGCGATCGCCCCGGCCTGCTGTTCGATCTGACCCGCACCCTGGCAAACAATAACGTCTACATCGCCAGCGCCGTTATCGCGACCTATGGCGAGCAAGTCGTCGATACCTTCTATGTGAAGGACATGTTCGGGCTGAAATTCCACTCGGCCGCCAAACAGAAATCGCTGGAACGCAAACTGCGCGAGGCAATCGACAAGGGCGTCGAAAGGGCCATTTCGTGAGGCCGATCCGCCTTATATCCGGGTTCCTGACGGTCGGCGTGTGGACGCTGGCCAGCCGGATTTTGGGCTTTGTGCGCGATGCGATCATTCTGGCCTACTTGGGCACCGGCCCCGCATACGAGGCCTATGTCGTGGCCTTTCGCCTGCCCAACATGTTCCGCCGCTTCTTTGCCGAGGGCGCGTTCAACATGGCGTTCATCCCCATCTTCTCAAAGAAGCTGGAGGCCGGTGAGGATGCCGAGGGATTTGCCGCGCAGGCCTTTGGCGGGTTGGCCTCGATCCTGATTGCGCTGACGCTGATCGCGCAGCTGGCGATGCCCTGGCTGATCTACGGGCTGGCCTCGGGCTTTGCGGGGCAGGAACAGTTCGATCTGTCGGTGGAATTCGGCCGAATTGCCTTTCCCTATATCCTGTTCATCTCGCTTGCGGCGCTGCTGTCGGGGGTTCTGAACGCGATGGGCCGGTTTGCCGCCGCCGCCGCCGCGCCGGTGCTGCTGAATGTGATGCTGGTGTCTGTTCTGGTGACAACCGCCCTGATCGGAGGTGACATCGCTCGCGCCCTGATCTGGACCATTCCGCTGGCCGGGCTGGCGCAACTGGCGCTGGTCTGGATCGCCGCGAAACGCGCCGGGTTCCATGTGCTTTTGCGCCGTCCCCGCCTGACGCCAGACATGCGCCGCCTGATCC
>PAPN01000058.1 GCA_002708925.1 Paracoccaceae bacterium | reverse complement strand
GCTGACCATGGGCGCGCTGGCCTGGGCCTCGGTGCCGTTTTATGACTGGTTCTGCCGTGTCACCGGCTTTGGCGGGGTGACGCAGACGGCCGATGCGGGCTCGGACACGATCCTGGAGCAAACCATCAAGGTCCGCTTTGATGCCTCCAAGGCCCGCGGAATGCCGTGGGAGTTCAAACCCGTCCAGCGTGAAATGGAGATTCGCATCGGCGAGACCGGCCTGGCCTTCTACGAGGCCTATAACCCCACCGATAAACCCGTGGCCGGGCAGGCGTCCTATAATGTTGCCCCCTATGCGGCGGGGCCGTTTTTCACCAAGATAGACTGCTTCTGCTTTACCGAGCAGGTGCTGCAACCTGGCGAGCGCGTGATGATGCCCGTCAGCTTCTATGTGGATCCTGAAATCGTTCAGGATCGCGAGGGCAAGTACCTGTCCAACATCACCCTGTCCTATACATTCTACGAAATCGACCTGCCCGAACAGCACGCAGCGCTGGACGCGGGCAAACCGAGCAACCTAAACTAAAAGCCTTCCAACGAGGGAAACGCGATGGCGCACGAAAAAAACCACGATTATCACATTCTGCCCCCCAGCCTGTGGCCCCTGTTGGGGTCGCTGGCGGGTTTCATCATGCTGTTCGGCGCGGTGATCTATTTCCACACTGAATCGCCCTGGATGCTGCTGATCGGCTTTGTCGGCGTTCTTTATGTCATGTTCGGCTGGTGGGCCGAGGTCGTGCACGAAGGTGAAACCGGCGATCACACCCCGGTGGTGAAAATCGGCCTGCGGTATGGCTTTATCCTGTTCATCATGTCCGAGGCGATGTTCTTTGCCGCCTGGTTCTGGAGCTTCTTCAAACACGCCATGTACCCGATGGGCGAAAACAGCCCGCGCGTCGATGGCGTCTGGCCCCCCGCCGGCATCGAGACCTTCGATCCCTGGCACCTGCCGCTGATCAACACCCTGATCCTGCTGTGCTCGGGCGCGGCGGCCACCTGGGCGCACCACGCAATCGCGCATGAAAACAACCGCAAGGACATGATCAACGGTCTGGCTCTGGCTGTGGCTCTGGGTCTGATCTTTACCGTGTTCCAGGCCTATGAATACACCCACGCGGCCTTTGGCTTCTCGGGCAACATCTACGGCGCCAACTTCTTCATGGCGACGGGTTTCCACGGGTTCCACGTGATCGTTGGCACCATCTTCCTGTTCGTATGTATGCTGCGCGGCCTGAAGGGGCATTTCACCCCCGAATCCCACGTCGGCTTTGAGGCCGCGGCCTGGTACTGGCACTTTGTGGACGTTGTGTGGCTGTTCCTCTTCGCTGCCGTCTACATCTGGGGTGGCTAACGGGCCTTTGTGGTTGAAAAACCGCTCATAAACAGCAAAAAGCAAAGCGCACGGGGAACCCCTCGTGCGTTTTCGTTTTCTAAGGGACACGCGATGCGCCGCATCCTTCTGCCTTTGATCTTTGGCCTGATCGGCGCTGGGATCCTGCTGTGGCTGGGGTTCTGGCAGCTGGACCGTATGGTCTGGAAAGAGGGCGTTCTGGCCCAGATCGAGGCCCGGATCAATGACGCCCCCGTCGCCGTCCCCGATCAGCCGAGCCCCCAGGACGACCTGTTCCGTCCCGTCACCGCGACGGGCACGATCCTGGCCCCCACGATCCGCGTGCTGGTCAGCCAGAAATCCGAGGGCGCCGGCTATCGTCTGATCAACGCGATGGAGCTGGACGGGCGCAGCATTCTGGTGGATCGCGGCTTTGTCCGGCTGGAGGCCGAGCCGCGCCAGCCGCCCTTCCAGAATGTCACCGTCACCGGCAATCTGCATTGGCCGGATGAGCGGGACTTCTTTACCCCGGAAGACGACCGCGCCGCCAATATCTGGTTTGCCCGCGATGTGGATGTGCTGGCGCAGGCCCTGGGCACGCAGCCTGTGTTGCTGGTCGCTCGGCAGACATCTTTCGATGACAGCCCCGTCTCGCCCCTGCCGGTCGGGACCGAGGGCATCCCGAACAACCATTTTGGATATGCCGTGCAATGGTTCGGCTTGGCCGCCGTCTGGACGGCGATGCTGGCGCTGTTCCTGTGGCGCCAGAGGAAACCCGCGAAAGGGAAAGAACAGTGAAATACGTATCGACACGGGGTCAAGCCCCCGTCCTGAATTTCGAAGAGGCGATGCTGACCGGGCTGGCCCGCGATGGCGGTCTGTATGTCCCCGAAACCATCCCCACGATGACGAAGGACGAGATTGCGGCTCTATCCGGCCTGTCCTACGAAGAAACCGCCTTCCGCATCATGCGCCCCTATATCGGCGACACGTTCACGGATGCCGAGTTCAAAGAGATCATTGCCAAGGCCTATGCCGGTTTCGGCCACACCGCGCGTGCGCCGATGGTGCAGCTGGACACCAACCATTTCCTGCTGGAGCTGTTCCACGGCCCCACGCTGGCCTTCAAGGATTTCGCGATGCAGCTGATCGGTCAGCTGTTCCAGGCCGCGCTGAAACGCAACGGCAGCCGGGTGACCATCGTTGGCGCGACCTCGGGCGATACCGGCTCGGCCGCGATCGAGGCGTTCAAAGGTCTGGACGCCGTCGATGTGTTCATCCTGTTCCCCAATGGTCGTGTCTCCGAGGTGCAGCGCCGTCAGATGACCACCCCGGCCGAGGCCAACGTGCATGCGCTGGCGGTCGAGGGCCATTTCGACGATTGTCAGGCCCGCGTGAAGGACATGTTCAACGACTTCGACTTCCGCGATGGGGTGAAATTGGCGGGCGTGAACTCGATCAACTGGGCGCGCGTGCTGGCGCAGGTTGTCTACTATTTCTATTCCGCCGTGGCCCTGGGCGCGCCGGATCGCAAGGTCAGCTTCACCGTGCCCACCGGCAACTTCGGTGACATTTTCGCGGGCTACATCGCCAAACGCATGGGCCTGCCCATCGACCGCCTGGTGATTGCGACGAACCAGAACGACATCCTGCACCGCTGCCTGAGCACCGGCGAATATCGTCCCGATGGCGTGATCCCCTCGATCAGCCCGTCGATGGATATTCAGGTGTCCTCGAATTTCGAACGCGCGTTGTTCTATGCCTACGGGCAGGATGGCGCTGCGGTCAGCCAACTGATGGACGAGCTGAAAAATGGCGGCTTCACCGTCAGCCAGGGCGCTTTGCAGGCGCTTCAGGAACTGTTCGATTCCGGCAACTGCTCGGAAGCAGAAACCAGCGCCACGATCACCGACATGTTCGCCACCACGGGCCAGCTGATGTGCCCGCACACCGCCGTCGCCGTCAAGGTGGCGAATGAACAGCGCCAGGCCGATGTGCCGATGATCACCCTGTCCACCGCCCACCCGGCGAAATTCCCCGCAGCGGTGAAACAGGCCACAGGCGTGCATCCGGACTTGCCAGCGCGCATGGGCGACCTGTATGAGCGTGCCGAACGGGTAACCGAGATCGGCAACGATCTGGCCGCCCTGGAATCCCTGATCCGCGAGCGTATCCAGAATTGACGGTCCAACTGCACACCCTGTCCAACGGTTTTCGTATTGTCACTGAACACATGCCGGGGCTGCAATCGGCCTCGATCGGGCTGTGGGTTCTGGCGGGCGGGCGCCACGAACGGGTGGAACAGAACGGCATTGCGCATTTTCTGGAACACATGGCGTTCAAGGGCACGAAACGGCGCAGCGCGCTGCAAATCGCCGAAGAGATCGAGGATGTGGGCGGCTATATGAACGCCTATACCTCGCGTGAGGTGACGGCCTATTACGCCCGTGTCTTGCAGGCGGATGTGCCGCTGGCGCTGGACGTGATCGCAGACATCGTGCTGAACCCGGTCTTTGACCCGCGCGAGATTGAAATCGAACGCGGTGTGATCTTGCAGGAAATCGGGCAGTCGATGGACACGCCCGACGACATCATTTTCGATTGGTTGCAGGAAAAAGCCTATCCCGATCAGCCGCTGGGCCGCACCATTCTGGGCCCGGTCGAGCGTGTCAGCGCCTTCTCGCGTCAGGATCTGGCCGGTTTCGTGGCGGAACAATATGGGCCGGGTCAGATGATCTTGTCCGCGGCGGGCGCGGTGGATCACGATGCGCTGGTGCGCGAAGCGGAAAAGCTGTTCGGCCATCTGTCGCCCCTGATCAATGTCGCGCCCGTTCAGGCGCGGTTCCATGGCGGCGAAACCCGGACCGAGAAAGCGCTGGAGCAGGCTCATTTCGCCATCGGGTTCGAAAGCCCCAACTATGGCGATGCCACGATCCACGCCGCGCAGATTTATGCGAATGCTCTGGGCGGGGGCATGTCCAGCCGCCTGTTTCAGGAAATCCGCGAAAAGCGCGGGCTGTGCTATACGATCTTTGCCCAGGCTGGCGCCTATTCGGACACCGGGATGATGACGGTCTATGCCGGCACCTCGGCCGAGCAACTGGCCGAACTGTCGCTGGTCACCCTGGATGAGATGAAACGCGCAGCCGAGGACATGAGCGATGCCGAGGTCGCCCGCGCCCGCGCCCAGATGAAGGCCGGGCTGCTGATGGGGCTGGAAAGCCCCTCGAACCGGGCGGAACGTCTGGCGCGGATGATCCAGATCTGGGGCCGCGTGCCCGAATTGGATGAGGTCGTGCAGAAAATCGACGCGGTCAGCACGCAGGATGTGAAAAACTTTGCCGAGGTCATGGCCGTGCAGGCCCCCGCCGCGCTGGCGCTTTATGGCCCGGTCGCGCAGGCCCCCAGCCTGGAGGATTTGCAGCAAAGGCGTGCGGCCTGATGATCCTGGGCAAGCGGAAGGTTCGGATCGAAACCGAGCGCATGACGCTGCGCCCTCCGCTGCATTCCGACTATCGCGACTGGACATCCTTGCGCCTGCACAGCCGCGAGTTCCTGCAACCGTGGGAACCCACCTGGGCCACCGATCATCTGGCGCGCAAGGCCTTTACCAATCGTGTCTACTGGGCGCAGCGGTCCATCGGTAATGGCTCGGCCCTACCGCTGTTCCTGATCCGGCGCGCCGATCAGGCGCTGCTGGGGGCCATCACGCTGGATAACATCCGCCGCGGCCCCGCGCAGGCCGGCACGCTGGGCTATTGGATCGGCGAACCCTATGCCCGCCAGGGCTATATGCGTGAAACCATTCAGTCCGTCGTGCACTATGCCTTTCATAAGCTGGATCTGAGCCGGGTCGAGGCCGCCTGCCTGCCTGAGAATGCCGCTTCGCGTGGGGTTCTGGAAAAGGCAGGGTTCAAATACGAGGGCGTGGCCCAGTCCTATTTGCAGATCGACGGGCGGTGGCGCACGCATGTTCTGTATGCCTGCCTGCGGATGGACCGGCGGGGCCGGACCGAGGTGGGCCAGGCGTGATGGAGCGTGGTTTGTGCACCGGACCCGCCATGCTAAGGAGCAGAACATGACCCTGACCGACGCGACCTGTGATTTTCTGTCCTCGCTGGAAAACGCGCTGCCGCCCAAGGCCCTGCGCCCCGTGACGCCCGCCTATGTGGAAGAGCCGCGCGGCACCTGGCAGGGGCAGGCAGCCGCTGTTGTGGCCCCGCAAACCGCGCAGCAGGTGGCGCAGGTGCTGCGGCTGGCCAATGCGGCCCGTGTGGGCGTGGTGCCTTATGGCGGCGGCACCGGGCTGGTGGGCGGCCAGGTGATGCCGGACGGCCCCAAACCCATCCTTCTGTCACTAGAGCGGATGACGGCGGTGCGCGCGCTTTACCCTTTGGAAAACCTGATGATTGCCGAAGCCGGCGCCATTTTGCAGGACTTGCACGGGGCGGCTCGGGGCGTTGATCGCCTGTTTCCGCTGTCCTTTGGGGCCAAGGGCTCGGCCCGGATTGGCGGCAGCCTGTCCACCAATGCTGGCGGGGTGAACGTGCTGCGTTATGGCAATACGCGAGAGCTGTGCCTGGGGTTGGAGGCCGTCCTGCCAGACGGACGAATCCTGAATAATCTCAGCCGTTTGCGCAAGGATAACACTGGCTATGACCTGCGCGATCTGTTCATCGGAGCCGAGGGCACTTTGGGTGTGATCACCGCCGCCACGCTGCGGCTAAGCCCCCGTCCGGCAGCCGAGGGCACGGCGCTGATGGTGGTCTCCAGCCCTTCGGATGCGCTGGATCTGCTGGCGCTGGCGCGCGATCATCTGGCCGAGGGAATTTCCGCCTTTGAACTGATCAACCGCACCGGGCTGGATTTCCTGGCCGAGCATCTTGCGGATGTCCGGCAGCCCTTTGACACGCCGCCCGAATGGTTCGTGCTGATCGACGTCGGGCTAATGCGCGGGATCGACCCGGCCGAGGCGCTGGAGACCCTGTTTGCCGATGCCTTTGAGCGCGGTCTGGTGCAGGACGGGCTGATCGCCCAGTCCGAGGCACAGCGTGCGGCCTTCTGGGAGGTGCGCGAACGCATCCCCGAGGCGAACCGGATGGTGGGCTCGATCTGTTCGCACGATATTTCGGTGCCACTGGGGCTGATTCCAGACTTCATCACCCGCGCTGGCGCGGCGCTGGAAAAAATGGGGGATTATCGGATCAATTGCTTTGGGCATCTGGGGGACGGGAACCTGCATTACAACGTGTTCCCCGCCAAGGGCCGCAGCCGTGCCGAATATGCCGCGCAGAAGGCCGCGATCTCGGGTGTCGTGCACGAGCTGGTCCACGCGCTGGAGGGCTCTTTCAGCGCCGAGCACGGGGTCGGGCGGCTGAAAACCGCAGATCTGGAGCGCTATGCGGACCCGGTGAAGCTGCAATTGATGCGCGGGCTGAAGGATCTGTTCGATCCCAATGGCATCATGAATCCGGGGGCGGTGCTGAGGGCGCGCTCATAGCCCCTCGAAAGCACAGAGCGCATGGACCTCCATGCCCAAAGTCTCCAGCCGTTTGCGCCCGCCCAGATCGGGCAGATCGACGACAAAGGCGCAGCCCACGATCTGGCCGCCCAGGCGCTCTACCAGTTTGATCCCGGCCTCGGCGGTGCCGCCGGTGGCCAGCAGATCATCGACAACCAGAACGGTTTCGCCCGGCTGGATCGCGTCGTCGTGAATCTCGACGATCGCTTCGCCATATTCCAGCTGGTATTCTTCGCTGATGGTGGTGTGCGGCAGCTTACCCTTCTTGCGGATCGGCACGAACCCGGTGCCCAGCTGATGCGCGACAGCCCCGCCCAGGATAAAGCCGCGTGCCTCTAGCCCCACAACCTTGTCGATTCGCTGACCGGCATAGGGGTGCAGCAGCTGGTCCACGCACATCCGGAACCCGCGCGGATCGGCGAACAGAGTGGTCACGTCCCGAAACAGGATGCCCTCGTGCGGGAAATCGACAATGGTGCGGATGTAATCTGCGACGGATTTTTGCGGTGCCATGGTGCCCTCGTTGCTGTGCCCGGCACAGGTTTGGCGGATGGGGCAGGGCGGGGCAAGGGGCGCGTGGCGTCAGAACGGAAAAACCGCCCTTGGGGGCGGCTTTTCAGGAATTGTTTAGCGGTCGTTCGAAAAGAACCGATAGAACCGCATGGAAATCCAGGGAACATGCGGTTTGCGCCAATCCATCCGATCGCGCACCAGCATGGATTTTGCTGCCTGTAGCGTCATTTTCTCTTTCCTTTTTCTTGCCGATGCCGCAAAACATGTGCAGCATTTGGATATATAATGTATATACAAATGCTGTGCGAAATGTCAAGCCGGATTGGGGATTACCGCCTTGGGAAAGAAAGACTCGAAGAAATCGGGCAAGAAAGACAGCCAGCTGGTGCTGCGTCTGGACAAGGAAGAGCGCGACGCCTTTGTCGAGCTGTGCAAAGACATGGACACCAGCGCGGCCCGCGAAATTCGCGGGTTTATCCGGTCTTTTATGAAACAGAACAGCGATTAGGCGGGCCCCCACCGGGGCGCGATCAGCTGGCCCGGCGCAAAGTGGCCGTGAACAGCCCCATTCCGATCAATGTCATCCCGCCGGTTCGGGTCAGCCATTGCTGCACCGAGGGGCGGCGTATCCGTGCGCGCAGCCTGTCCGCCAGAAGCGTGTAGACCAGCGCAACCAGGATCGACAGGCCAATGAAGGTGGCGATTATCACGGCAAATTGCGGGGCCAGCTGCGCATTGGGATTCACGAATTGCGGCACAAAGGCGATGAAAAACCCGATTCCCTTGGGGTTTAACGCGGTGACAAGCGCCGCATGGCCCATCACGCGGCGGCCATTGCCTGGGGCGGGGTCTGGCATATCCTCTAGCCGGGCGTGTTTGGCGCTGCGCAGCATTTTCAGGCCCAGCCAGATCAGATAGGCCGCGCCGACCCATTTCAAAACGCTAAACGCCAGCGCCGAGGTCATGATGATCGCGCCCAGCCCCAGCAAAGAGGCCGTCATCGCCACCAGATCCCCCAGCGCGACTCCGGCCACAGTGGCAAGCGCAACGCGGCGCCCCTGGCTGATGGCATAGCTTAGCACCAGCAAAACCGTCGGGCCGGGGATGATCAGCAGCGCCACGGACGCAGCCACGAAGGACAACCAGACATTCAGGTCCATGCGCTTAGCCCAGAACCCGGCCGGCCACCGCGTCCAGTTTCGCCACCAAGGCGGGGTCTCGTTTTTCGGGGGCGGTCAGGAGGGCGAACTCCAGCGCCTTATCGCAGCCATGCGGGCAATCCTGTCGGTCCGCGCCCAGCAGGGCAGGCAGGCGGCGCACCATGTTGCGGCCCTTGTCGGCGTTGCCGGTCAGCGTGGCGATGATGTCGGAAATATCGACCTCGCCATGATCCGGGTGCCAGCTGTCGTAATCGGTGACCATCGCAACCGAGGCATAGCACAGCTCGGCCTCGCGGGCCAATTTGGCCTCGGGCATGTTGGTCATGCCGATCACATCGCAGCCCCAGCTTTCGCGGTACATTTTCGATTCGGCCAGGGTGCTGAATTGCGGGCCTTCCATCGCCAGATAGGTGCCGCCCATATGAACATTGATCCCGGCGTCCTTGGCTGCGGTATAACAGGCCTCGGACAGGCGCGGACAGGTGGGGTGGGCGACGGACACATGCGCCACGCAGCCCGTCCCGAAGAAGGATTTTTCCCGCGCGAATGTCCGGTCAATGAACTGATCGACGATCACGAAATCCCCGGGCGCCATTTGCTCGCGGAAGGATCCGCAGGCGGATACGGCCACCGCATCCGTCACCCCCAGCCGTTTGAGCGCGTCGATATTGGCGCGATACGGCACCGAGCTGGGCGAATGCACGTGCCCCCGCCCGTGACGCGGCAGAAAGCACATTTTCACCCCGTCCAGCATCCCCGTCAGGATCTGATCCGAGGGCGCGCCCCAGGGCGTGTCCACGCTGACCCATTTGGCGTCCTCCAGCCCGTCGATGTCATAGATGCCCGATCCGCCGATAATGCCGATAGTGGTCTGCATGTGCTGTGCCTTTATCTGAAAACCTATTGCAAATGATGGTGTCCCAGCGCCGGCAAAGGCGCAAGGGCTTAGCGGGTGTCGTCAGGGCGCGAGAGCGCGAACAGCTCGGTTATGGCTGCGTAATCGCGATAGCCCAGACGCGACAGAGGGCTGAAGCTGCTGACGTCGAAAATGCCGTCCTTGATACAGTCGTCGCGCATATGGATGCCTGTGACCTCGCCGATGATCATGGTGTTGGTGTCCCCCCGCAGCGGCACGATCTGGCTAAGCTTGCATTCCAGAACGGCGGGGGCGGCGGCCACATAGGGGCAATCAATCGTGCGGCACTGGGCCTTTTCCAGGCCCGCATGGGTGAATTCATCCTGATCGGCGGGCAGCGATTGCGAGCTGGCGTTCATCGCATCGCGCAGCGCATAGGACACCACATTCATTGCGAAAACCCCGGTGTCGCGGATATTGGCCACGCTGTCCTTGGCGTCTACCTGATCGGGCTTTACCCCGGTCGAGGCAAACATCACCTGAGGCGGGGTATAAGCCACCGCATTGAAAAAGGAATAGGGCGCCAGATTGTCCACGCCATTGGCGCCGCGCGTGGACACCCATCCAATAGGCCGGGGCGTCACGATTGCGTTGAACGGGTTATGCGGCAGATCGTGGCCGTCTTTGGGTTCGTAGAACATCTGCCCTCTGTCCTGTTATCTTTGCGGTTTGTCTCAGACCTAGCGCCGTGTTAGGGCCGTTTCCACCGGAAATTCAGCTTTATGGAATCACAGTCGCGCAAATGTTCACGCTGACGCAGGAAACACCCAATGATTGGTGGGAGGTCGAGGCGCTCTATGACCTGTGTTTCGCGCCGGGGCGGACGGCTTTGTCGTCTTACCGCCTGCGCGAGAACGTCCCCCCTGTCGAGGGCCTGTCGATCGTCGCGCGCGACGCTGCGGGGATTGTGGGCGGTGCCATCCGGTACTGGCCCGTTCTAGTGGGCGGTGTGCGTGCGCTGCTGCTGGGCCCCGTGGCCGTTCACCCCACCCGGCAGGGCGAGGGGCTGGGCGCGTTACTGATTTCCGACAGTCTGCAACGCGCCAGGGATCTGGGCTGGGAACGGGTGATGCTGGTGGGGGATGCGCCCTATTATCGGCGGTTCGGATTCACCCCTTTGCCGGGGGTGATCATGCCGCCTCCGACAAATCCGGATCGGGTTCTGGGGCAGGATCTGCAACCGGGGGCCTGGCAGGGTGTCCGGGGCGATGTCACGCGCATGGGTTCTTGAAACCAGCGGGGTCCGGGCCAATCTGATAGACAGCCCCGCAGAAAGGCCCCCGCATGCCCCAGGATATACATGATCTGGAAACCGAACTAGACACACTGGCCAACCGCTATCGCGGTGCCGGAGGCGTCGGCATCCAGCTGCTGAACCTGCTGGGCGGCCAGGCCGAAGGGCTGCTGGATCGGCTGCCCCCCATGGTACGCGGTCAATTGCAAAGCGGCACAGAAAGCGCTCTGAAAATCGCGATGAAGGCGGCGCATGGTTCGCGCGGAGTGCTGGGGGATCAGCCGATGTGGCTGAACACCGCCGTCAGTACCGCGATGGGCGCGGCCGGTGGCTTTGGCGGGCTGCCCGCCGCGATGGCCGAACTGCCGGTCACCACCACGGTGCTGCTGCGTGCGATTCAGGGCGTGGCGGTAGAGCACGGGTTCGATCCGGCGGCCGAGAATGTACAGTTCGACTGCATCCAGGTGTTCAGCGCTGCGGGGCCTCTGGCCGGGGACGATGGGGCGGATCTGGCGTTTCTGTCGGCCCGGATGAGCCTGCAAGGCGCGGCGCTCAATACGCTGATTGCGCGCGTTGCCCCGCGTCTGGCGGCTGTGTTGGGGCAGAAACTGGCGGCGCAGGCGGTGCCGGTGATGGGTGCCGTGGCCGGAGCCGCGACAAACTATGCCTATACCAGCTATTATCAGGAAATCGCCCATGTGCATTTCGGGCTGCGCAAACTGGCAATCGAGGCAGACCGCCCCGAGGCAGACCTGCGCCGGGCCTTGCAGGAACGTGTCGCGCTGCCGTGAATACCCCCCGAACGCCCCCTCGGATGGGCGGGCCCAAGCTTAGCTGTTGTTGCGCAGATAGGCCATCACGGCGGGGCGCACCGATTGATGCCCCTGGGCGCGGGCCTCTTCGATCACGGCGCGCAGTTCGACCAGATTCAGCCGGCGCAGCATGTGTTTGACCGGCCCGATCGAGGCCGGGCGCATCGACAGCATCCGAAAGCCCATGGCAGCGAAACAGGCGGCCTCGATCGGGCGTCCGGCGTCCTCGCCACAGAAACTCAGCGAGGTCTGCGAGGCCTCGCAGCGGCGCACGATCTGCTCCAGAAAGGTCAGGAAACTGACGTTCAGCGTGTCATATCGGCGGCGCACGCGTTCGTTTTCACGGTCGGCGGCAAAGAAGAACTGCTTCAGATCGTTCCCGCCAATCGACAGGAAATCGACCTCATCGTAAAATCGGTCCGGCGCGAAGGCCAAAGACGGGGTTTCCAGCATCGCGCCGATTTCCAGATCGCCGGGCACCTCATGCCCCAAAATCCGCTCGCGCTCCATGGCCTTATCCATTTCGGCCTTGGCGGCTTTGTATTCCTCGTACTGGGCGACAAAGGGGAACATGATCGACAGAGGGCGCCCGTTGGCGGCACGGATCAGCGCCTGCAATTGCATCCGCATCACGCCGGGTTTGTCCAGCCCCACGCGGATTGCGCGCCAGCCCAGGGCGGGGTTCGGTTCTTCCTGGGGCTTCATGTAGGGCAGCACCTTGTCCGAGCCGATATCCAGCGTGCGGAACACCACGCGCTTGCCGTTGGCGGCATCCAGCACGCGGGCATAAAGCGCCGACAGTTCGGATCGTTTGGGCATCTGATTCCGGACCAGGAATTGCAATTCGGTGCGGAACAGGCCCACCCCTTCGGCCCCCGAGCTTTCCAGACTGGGCAGGTCGGCCATCAGACCGGCGTTCATTTGCAGGCTGATCGTGGTGCCGCATTGGGTGGTCGCCGGCTCGTCCCGGATCGAGGCATAGCGTTCCTGCGCCTGCGCCTGCATCGCGATCTTGTCGCGGAAGGCCGTGACGACGGTGTCGTCGGGGCGCAGATGCACCACGCCCTGATCGCCGTCCAGCATGATGTGATCGCCGTTCAGCGCCTCGGTGGTGATCCGGTTTGCGTTAATAATCAATGGGATGGCCAGCGCGCGCGCAACAATCGCGGCGTGCGACCCGACCGAGCCTTCCTCTAGCACGATCCCCTTCAGCGAGCGGCCATAATCCAGCAGTTCGGCCGGGCCGATATTGCGGGCGATCAGGATCGGATCGGCGGGCATATCCGCGCCGGTTTCGGTGCCCTGTCCGGTCAGAATGCGCAGCAGACGGTTCGACAGGTCATCCAGGTCGTGCAGCCGGTCGCGCAAGTACGCGTCATTCACCTGGCTCAGCCGGGCGCGGGCGGTGGATTGTTCTTTTTCCACGGCGGCCTCGGCCGAAAGGCCCCGGCTGATGTCTTCCTCCATCCGGCGCATCCAGCCTTTGGAGTTGGCGAACATCCGGTAGGCCTCTAGTACCTGCATCTGCTCGGTGTCCCCGCCCGAGGCCCCCGCCAGCATCTGGTCAACGCCGACACGCAGGGTTTCAACCGCTTCGCGCAGCCGTTCGAGTTCCTTATGAGGATCATCGGCGATCGGATTGGTGACGACGACACGCGGTTCATGCAGCCAGACATGGCCCTCGGTCGCGCCCTCTTGGCCGGTGCCGCCGCGGATCAGAACGGCCTGTTTGTGGCGCGCGGTCATGGCGGCATTGTCGGCGGTAAAGGCGCCCAGCTCGGTCATTTCGGCCAGAACCATGGCGACCACTTCCAGCGCGTACAGCTCATCCGAGGAAAATTGCCGCGCCTGTTTGGACTGCACCACCAGCACGCCCAGGGTTTCGCCCAGACGGCGGATCGGCACCCCCAGGAAAGAGGAGTAAATCTCTTCGCCGGTTTCGGGCATATAGCGAAAGCCCTTGGCGCTGGGCGCGTCGGCCTCGTTCACGATGGTGCCGGTGCGCGCCACGCGGCCAACCAGGCCTTCGCCCATTTTCATCCGGGTCTGGTGGACGGCCTCGGGCTTCAGCCCTTCGGTGGCGCAGAGTTCCAGGGTTTCGGGATCGCGGAACAGATAGATCGAGCACACCTCGGTGCCCATGGAATCGGCAATAAGATGCGTGATCTCGTCCAGGCGGGCCTGGCCGGCATTGTCCTTGGCCATCGCGGTGCGCAGACGGCCCAGCAACTTGCGGCTTTCGGTTTCCGTTGTCTCGGTCATCCTGACGGCTGTCCTATTTCATCCGATCCAGAGGCGTATAGATCACAAGTCGGGGTTGAGGAAAATGAATATCGTATGGCGCGGTATGAAATTTGCGCGAAAAGGTGAAAAATCAGAATTATGTTGCGTGTCTCGGGGGTTATATTGTGCACTTGCCGAAAAACCTTTTGCATATGCAGCATGGGGCGGGTGTCTTTTTATGGTTAATATTCGTGCTATGCGTGTTTTGAGTCCTGGGCGCAACCCGTAAACTGACCCAGCGTAAAGGGTGCGCGGGAAAAGAATAAGCCGGCCAGGAAACCCTGACCGGCCTGAAATCACAGCTGCGCTTGGGCGTGGCTTAGGTGGTTTTCTCCAGTTCGAAGGCATCATGCAGCGACTGGACGGCCAGCTCCATGTATTTGCGGTCGATCAGAACCGAGATTTTGATTTCCGAGGTGGCGATGACCTTGATGTTGATGCCCTCGTTTGACAGGGTTTCGAACATTTTGGCGGCCACGCCCGACTGGCTGCGCATCCCGATGCCCACGGCCGAGACTTTGCACACCTCGGTGTCGGCGATCAGTTCGGCAAAGTTGATGTCACCAGAGGCCTTGGCCTCGTCCAGGGCCTTTTGCGCGCGCAGCACCTGATCGGTGGGGCACGAGAAGGTCATGTCGGTCCGACCGCCCTCGGCGATGTTCTGGATGATCATATCCACGTTGACGCCGGCCTCGGACAGGGGGCCGAAAATGGCGGCGGCGATGCCGGGACGATCAGCAACGGAAACGAGGGTCATCTTGGCCTCGTCACGCGAATAGGCGATGCCGGATACAGGGCGGTTTTCCATGACTTCCTCCTCGGCACAGACAAGCGTGCCGGCTTCATCAGACGGTTCTTCGAACGAGCTGAGCACGCGCAGTTTCACCTTATAGCGCATGGCCAGCTCGACCGAGCGGGTTTGCAGGACTTTGGCGCCCAGCGAGGCCAGTTCGAGCATTTCCTCGAACGAGATCTTATCCAGTTTGCGGGCCTTCTGGCTGATCCGCGGGTCGGTGGTGTAGACGCCATCCACATCGGTGTAGATGTCGCAGCGTTCCGCGCCAAAGGCAGCGGCAAAGGCCACGGCGGTGGTGTCGCTGCCGCCCCGGCCCAGCGTGGTGATCCGGCCCTCGGGGGAAATCCCCTGGAAGCCCGCCACGACGGCCACGCGCATCCCTTCGCCGAATTTGGCGGTGATGTTGTCGGTGGGGATTTCCTCGATCCGGGCCGAGCTGTGCGCGTTGGTGGTTTTCACCGGCACCTGCCAGCCCTGCCAGCTGCGCGCGGGCACGTCCATTTCCTGCAAAGTCAGCGCCATCAGCCCGGCGGTGACGTTTTCGCCCGAGCTGACGACGGCATCGTATTCGCGCGCGTCATAGAGCGGCGAGGTTTCATTGACGAAGCCCACCAGCTTGTTGGTTTCACCCGACATGGCCGAGACGATGACGATCACGTCATAGCCTTTGGCCACTTCCAGTCCGACGCGTTTGGCGGCGCGTTTGATCCGGTCCAGCGTGGCGACGGAAGTGCCGCCGAATTTCATCACGAGAACGGGCATGGTCAGTCCTTGTTCCTTGGTCCCGCGGGGATTAACGGTTTGCGCCGCCAAGAGCAAGATTGCATCGCGGATCAGAGGGATTTTGCCGCAATCGGTGTGGCGGGTATCCGCGCCGGACCTGTGGAGGGGGCTGGCAGTGAGTATTTGGATCAAAAAGAAGCCAGGGGCGGGGCGGCGATATATCGGGTTTCATGTTGGCGGTGTGTTGGCCGCCTGGGGAAGGCCGGGGTGCGGCGCGTCTATTCGGATATGGTGTGGCGGCTGCGGCCGATGCGGCGGTGGGCGGCTGTGATGGGGTCAGTTCGTTTTGCGGCCGCTTAGGAAGGGCAGGGGCAGGACTGGCACGCCTTCCTCGATGAGTTTTTTGGCCTCTTCGGGTTTGGCCTCGCCATGGATGGCGCGTTCTGGGCTGTCGCCCTCGTGCATGGCGCGGGCTTCCTGGGCGAAATTCTGGCCGACATATTCCGAGTTTTCCTCGATCTTGCGTTTGAGTTCGGAAATGGCGCGTTCGGTGTCGTTGGCCGGGGTGCCGAGCGTGGGGGCGGAGGGGGGCGTTTCGGGGGAGGCGGCGCTGGCGGTTCGGGCGGGGCGGACGCGCGGGGCCATGATGGCCTTATCCACATTGGCCGAGCCACAGACCGCGCAGGCCACCATGCCGGCGGCCTTGAGCTTGTCAAACGCCTCGCCGGATTGAAACCAGCTGTCGAAGCGGTGATCCTGATCACATTTCAGCGTGTATTGAATCATCACGTGGGCCCATTCGAGAACTGGCCCACTACATACCGACAGAAGGTGGAAAATCAAGTTAACACCGACGGGCCGCCTGCGCGGGCTGCGCACAAGCGCCGTTTTACGGCGCAGGTTAGCGTGAGGGGCTGAAAACAGGAGATTCCCGTGCTGACATTGTGGCATTGCGAAAATGCGCGTTCTTTCAGGCCATTGTGGGCGCTTGAGGAGCTGGGGCTGGATTATGCGCTGAATATGCTGCCTTTTCCGCCCCGGTTTCAGCAGCCCGCGTTTCTGGAGCAAAACCCGCTGGGGACGATCCCGTTACTGGTGGACGGGGACACGCGGATGACCGAAAGCGCCGCCATTCCGCATTATCTGGGGATGGTTCACGGGCAGGGGCGGTTTACGCTGGGGGCGGAGCACCCCGAATATGGCGCTTATCTGAACTGGCTGCACCATGCCGAGGCGACGCTGACCTTTCCGCAGACGATTTACCTGCGCTATGGGGTGTTCGAGCCGGACGAGCGGAAAATGCCCTCGGTTGCGGCCGATTATCGGCGCTGGTTTCTGGTGCGCCTGAAACTGCTGGAGGCGCGCTTGCAGGACGGGCGTGCGTTTCTGGTGGGCGGTCAATTCACTATGGCGGATATTGCAGTGCATTATGCGCTGTATCTTGCGGCGCGGATCGGGATGCGAGACGAGCTGCCTCGGGCGTGTCGGCAGTGGCATGACGCGCTGTGTGCCCGTGCCGGATTTCAGGCCGCTGTGAAGCGCCAAAGCCTTGAGGCGAAACGGCAAAACCTGCGCTCTGCGATATAGTTCCGCGCTGGCGGCGCGGTGGTTCGGGCGGGTGTGACGTGCGGTCAGATCGGGCGGGGCTTGTGTGTGGGGCGCAGCCGGGGAAACATGCCCGGACGTATGAGCAGGGGAGGAGTATCATGCAGTTTGAGGGGATTGTGGCTGTCGTGACGGGGGGCGGCAACGGGATCGGTGCGGCCCTGGCCCGAGCGCTGAAGGCCCGCGGGGCTGCTCGGGTGATTGTTGCGGATCTGGATGCCGAAGGGGCTGAAAACGTGGCCGCGGAAATCGGTGGCCGGGCCTTTGCGCTGGACGTGCGGGACGCGGATGCGATTGGCCAGATGATCCGGACAATCGAGGCCGAGGAGGGGCCGATCGGTCTTTTCTGTTCGAATGCGGGCGTGTTGATGGGGCTGGATCGGGGGCTGAAGTCCTCGGTTGTGGCCTCTGACCGCGATTGGCAGATGTCCTGGGAAATCAACGTGATGGCTCATGTTCATGCCGCGCGTCACCTGGTGCCGCTGATGGAGGCGCGCGGCGGCGGATATTTTCTGCACACGGTCAGCGCGGCGGGGGTTCTGAACCAGATCGGCAGCGCGGTCTACGGCACCACGAAACACGCCGCAATCGGGTTCGCCGAGAACCTGGCCTTTACCCATCGCGATGCGGGCATCGGGGTGTCGGTTCTGTGCCCGCAGGCCGTGCAGACCGACATGATCTCGGGGATCGAGGGCGCAGGCTCGGCCGGATTGGATGGCGTGCTGAGCCCCGAACAGGTGGCAGAGGTCACGCTGGACGGTGTCGCGGCCGAACGCTTTCTGATCCTGCCGCATGAACAGGTTGCGGGCTATATGCAGCACAAACTGGCCGATTACGACCGCTGGCTGGGCGGCATGGCCAAGCTGCAAAGGATGCTGCGCGACGGGCCGTGATCTCAGCCCGCCCAGATCTGCGGGGCAAGCGTATAGTTTGCCCCCGGATAGACCTTCAGATGTTTCGAGCCCTGCCGGATCGACCGCGGCTTCAGCCCAAAGGTGCGCCGGATCGAGTGGCTGAAATGGCTGCTGTCAGGATAGCCCAATTCCAAAGCGACATCAGTCAGGGAACGCTGGCTGTTGGCATGGTCCAGAAACCGCCGCGCACGTTTCCACATCCGCATTGACCGGAAGGGCACCCCGGTGTTCAGCTTGAAAAGATACAGAAACCGAGACGGGGACAGGCCGATCTCGCTGGCGTAATCTTCTGCGGCGACGGTGCTGTCCTCGACCTCATCGCACATCAGTTGCAGCACTTGCCGGATACGTTCGTCCATGGGCCGGGGGGCAAGCTCTTGCCCCAGAAACAGGCGATCGAAGGCGGCGGTCGATAACCCGTTTTGCGGCAACAGATGCGGCAGGCGACGGTGCCGTTCCCGAACGCGTTTTGCCAGTGTTGCACATCCCTGAGGCGTGGCAAACAATGCGGTCAGCTGCGCCTGTGCGGTATCAGACAGGCTTTCCGGTTCCAGCCCGATCTCGTGAATGTGCCCGGAAGGGGCCAGTAAACGATGGGTCTGATAGGGACGGACCAGAGCGGCCTGGGCATCCTGCCAGCCCTGACCAGCATCAATTTCGAATGGGGTATCGGTGGCGAAATAGAGCTTGAAATTGCCAAGCTTGCGCGGCTTTTTTGAGTTCCCGGCAAGGCCGGAATAGAACAGCCGATCTCGCCCGATCACCAAAACGGCGGGGTTCCAGGGTGTGTTCAACGATGTCTCCTCCCATGCAGGGCGAAATCTGGGGCAGACCCCGCGCTTGCGGTCCAAGCTTGTCCGAGGACACCCCGCTCGCGCAAGTTTTCCGTTGCGAAACATTGAAAAGGCGTGATCCGATTGAGCGCGCTATCGCGCGCGCTTTATATCTCGTCGTCAGCCTTTGGCTTCCTCCTCGGGTTTGGCGTCGCGCCTCAGACTGCCGCAGGCAGTCTGCCCGAGGGAAATTTCCGTAGGAAATTTCACGAGACATCCAGCACGCGCGAAAGCGCGTTCCATTGGATCAAGACTTGGGGAAAATGCTGTCCAGCATGTCTTTGGAGCGCCGCACATGTGCGCGCGCTTGGGTTTCGGCGGTTTCGCTGTCTTTATTCAGGATCGCGGTGATGATTCTCTGATACGAGGCTTGGCGTTCTGCGCGTGGCACGTCCAGTTTATGGCCAAGCATATGCGCATTCATGCTGGACAGGATGTCCGCAAGTTCGCGATTGCCGCCGATCCGGGCCATGGTGCGGTGGAAACGGTTGCGCAGCCGGGCATATTCGAATCGCCCAAGATCCTGGGGGGGCGCCAGAAGCGGGGTATATACCTCTTGGAACAGGGCGCGATTGCCTGGGGCATCAATGTGTTCGGCGGCCTGGCGCGCGGCCAGTCCGATCAGTTGCTCGATGATCAGCAGGATATTCTCGGCGTCGGTGCGGGTCAGTTCGCGGATGCGGGCCCCGCGGTTCAGATGCGATTCGGCGATGCCCTGGGCCGTCAGTTTCTTGATCGCCTCGCGCACGGTTGAGCGGCTGACCGCATAGCGGGCCATCAGATCGGGTTCGACCAGCCTTTGACCCGCTGAGAAGCGCCCCTCGTAAAGGCCCCGCACAATATCGCGGGCAAGCGCATCCGAAGAGCTGAGTTGGCGTTGGGGCATTGGCAAATCCGTCTGGCGATTTCGTCGGGCAATTTCACGGGAAATACGCTAAAAAGGCAAGGTCGAAGCGGCCGCGCGGTTTCGATTGCCCGCAGGCCAGCCCCGATCCGGATCATATTGCCGAGGACTTCATGAAGACACCACCACAATTGCCCGCCCCCAGCCTGAGCCATGTCTGCGATCTTTATGTCGCGCTGGACCCGATCCGCGAGATGGGGCCGGGGCGGGCGGGGCAGCGCCGGATCGTTCCGATTGTTGGCGGACATGTCGAAGGGCCGGCGTTCTCGGGGCGTATTCTGTCGCTGGGGGCCGATTGGCAAACCCTCTGGGAGAACGGCGTGGCCGAGCTGGACACGCGCTATGCCTTTGAAACCAATGACGGCGCGCTGATCGAGATCCGCAATTACGGTTACCGCCACGGTCCGGCCGAGGTGCTGCGCGCCGTGGCGCGCGGCGAGGATGTCGATCCGGGCGCGTATTACATGCGCACCATGGCGCAGCTGGAAACCGGGGATGCGCGCTATGACTGGGTGAACCGGACGCTGTTCACGGGGGTTGGGGCGCGGCGTGCGGGGCAGGTTGTGATTTCGCTCTATGCGATTGATTAGCGCAGGGTCTGGCCCCCGCCGACATCCGCCTGCGCGACGGAGACCGATTTGATGATCGCATAGCAGGCGGTGCCGGGCCTAAGCTGTAGGGCCTTGGCCGACCGTCTGGTGATCCGCGCCAGCACAGTATCCGGGCCGCATTGCAGGCGCACCAGGGCACCGGGGCCATCCCCCTGCCGCAGGGTTTGCACCGTGGCGGGCAGCACGTTCAGCGCCGAGATGTCCCGCGGACGTTCAAGGGATAGCATGACCTCGTGGGCGTGGATGCGGATGCGCAATTCCGTGCCCAGCCCGGCCCGGACATGCGGCAGAAGAAGCGCGCCGCCCGCCGTTTGCAGCTGCGTCAGCCCGTCGTCATGATGCGCCTGAACACGCGCCTTCAGCACGGCTCCGGCCTCGCGCAGGCCGATCAGCGGGGCGATATGCGGGTCTGACAGCATCTGAGACAGCGGCCCGTAGTGGCGGGTCTTGCCGTTCTCGATCAGCACCAGAGTATTGGCCAGACGCGCGATTTCCGACATGGCGTGGCTGACATAAAGAATGGGCAGCCCGGCGCGATCGCGCAACCGTTCCAGATAGGGCAGGATTTCCTCTTTGCGGGCGGCATCCAGCGCGGCCAGGGGTTCATCCATCAGCAGAATGTCGGGCGCGGACAGCAAGGCGCGGCCAATGGCGACACGCTGTTTTTCACCGCCGGACAGCGCACCGGGGTGGCGATGCAGCAGAGGGCCGATCCCCAGCATCTCGATGACGTCCTGTTCCGGCAGGCCGGTGCGGCGCTGAAACCGTTGCCCGTACCGCAGGTTTTGCCGGACATTCAGGTGCGGAAACAGCCGTGCGTCTTGAAAAACATAGCCGACCCGGCGTTTGTGTGCGGGCAGGTTCACGCGGCGGGCGCTGTCGAAAACGGGGCGGCCTTGCAGGTTGATTTCGCCGCGATCCGGGCGCAGCAGCCCCGCAATGGCATTGATCAGAGTGGTTTTGCCCGATCCGGACCGGCCGAAAATCGCGGTGACTCCGGTCTCGGTTTGAAACCGGGCGTCCAGACGGAATTCCCCCAGATCGTGCTGGATACGGACGGATATGCTCATTGCGTTCTCCGTTTGACACGCTGGGCCAGGGCCTCGGACAGCAGCAGCGCGCCCATGGCCAGAACCACCGAAATCCCCACCAGACGAAGCGCCGAGCCCTCGGCTCCGGGGATTTGCAGGAACGCATAGATGGCCGAGGGCAGGGTCTGCGTCTGCCCCGGAATATTCGACACAAAGGTGATCGTGGCGCCGAATTCCCCCATCGCCTTGGCAAAGGCCAGCACGGCTCCGGCGATGATGCCGGGCAGGATCAGCGGCAGGGTGATCGTGACAAACACCGCCAGCCGCGAGGCCCCCAGCGTGGCGGCGGCCTGTTCCAGTTTCGGGTCAACGGATTCGATTGCCAGCCGGATCGCGCGTACCATCAGCGGAAAGGCCATGATCGCGGCGGCCAGCGCGGCCCCTGTCCAGCGAAACGCCAGCGTGATCCCCAGCGTTTCATACAGGAATGCCCCCACGGGCGCGCGTTTGCCAAAGGTGATCAGCAACAGATAGCCCGTCACCACGGGTGGCAGGATCAGGGGCAGATGAACCAGCCCGTTCAGCAGCTGCTTGCCGGGAAACTGCCCGCGCGCCAGCGCCAGAGCCGTCAGGATCGCCAGCGGCAGGCTGCCCAGAACGGCCCAGAAAGCAACCCTGAGCGACAGGGCCACAGCGGCCCATTCAGCGGGGCTGAGCCATTCGGTCATGGGGCGTCGGGCAGGGTAAATCCTGCCTGCCGGAAACGCGCCTGCGCGGCGGGGCCTTGCAGATAATCCAGCAGGGCCTGCGCCTCAGGCGCGGTGCTGTCCGCAGTCAGCGCGGCCGGATAGATGATCGGCGGATGGCTATGCGCAGGAAAAGAGGCGACGATCTGAACCCGCGGATCGGCCAGCGCGTCGGTCAGATAGGTGATGCCCAGAGGGGCCTCGCCCAGGGCCACCAGCGCCAGCGCGGCGCGCACGTTATCGGTTTGCGCCACCTGGCCTTCGATGCCGGCCCACAACCCCAGTGAGGCAAGCGCGGATTTCCCGTAGATACCGGCAGGGACGGCCTGGACCAGCGCCATGGCCAGAGGCCCACCGGACAGAAGACCGCGCAGATCGGTGGCGGCGGACAGGCCGGGCAGGGGGGCGATGTCGTGGCCGATCAGCACCAGCCGGTTGCCCAGCAGATCAATGCGGCTGTCGTTTCGGATCAGGCCATTGGCCGCCAGATGATCCATCCAGCCCGGATTGGCCGAGATATAGATGTCGGCGGGGGCTCCGGCTGCGATCTGACGCGCCAGAGCCGAGCTGCCGGCAAAGGACAGCGTGACGGAATGGCCTGTGTGCGCCTGCCAATCCTGGGCCACCTGCTCCAGCACGGTTTTCAGGCTGGCAGCGGCAAAGACCGTCACCGACCCGGCCCACAGCGCCGAGGGCAGGAAACACAAAAGAAAGGCAAGGATCAGACGCATGGGGCCTCAATATGTTTGCCGAAACATATCGCCTGGCGATCCCCTCCGGTGCAAGCTCTATTTTGGTGGGGCGGGGACAGACAAAAGGCGCGTGATGTCGGCGATTTCCGTGGCCCCGGCCTGTTCCATCTTCTGTTCCAGCGTGCGAAAGGCCTGCAGAACGGTGCGCCCGTCGCCGGTCAGCCTGGCGCCGCCGCCCTTGGTGCCGCCGCGGCTGGACAGAACCAGAGGCGCGCGAAAAGCGCGGTTCATCTCTTCGACCAGGGCCCAGGCACGCCGGTAGCTCATGCCCATCGCGCGCCCGGCGGCTGAAATCGAGCCCGTCCGGTCAATCTGTTCCAGAAGCTCGGCCTTGCCCGGCCCGATTTTCAGGCCGTCATCAAACACCAGACGGATGCGCAGCCGGGGCCCGGCAGGATCAGCAGCTGGCGCTTTCGGCATCGGCGGGGCCGCAGAACAGGCGATACAGCAGCTGGATCACCTCATAGGTGTTCTGATCGGCCAGCGAATAATAGATGGTTTTGCCATCGCGCCGGGTGGTGACCAGCCCCTCTTCGCGCAGCCGGGCCAGCATCTGGCTGACGGCGGCCTGCCGGATGTCCAGCAGGGCCTCAAGCTCGCCCACTGACTTTTCGCCCGATCCCAGATGGCACAGGATCATCAGCCGGCCTTCGTGGGCCAGAGTTTTCAGATAGGCGGCGGCGCTGGCGGCGCTGCGGGCCATTTCCGAGGGGGGTGCGGGGGGCGCTTGCATATTCACGTCTGTCGGTCCTGCGCTGTTTCACCTTCTCTAGCACGCCCGCACAGAAAGGGCGAGACCATCGAGTTTTCCCAAGACCACAGGCCCGGATCCCAAAGATGTATGGCCCGTGCGATTTTGGAATGTCCGCAAGATTAGCGCGGTTTATCCCGCAAATGGAAGCCGTTTACCGGCCGATATGTTCACATTCGCGGGATTGAAGGTGTTCCGTGCTGCCCGGCTGGGCAGATTTGCGGGCTGGGTTAGTCCTCCAGCATGATCACGTTGCGCCGCGCGGCACCGGACATGGTGTCGGCAAAGGCCTCGTTGATCTGATCCAGTGACCAGCGGCCGGAAATCAGCTCGTCCAGTTTCAGGCGGCCCTGTTGGTACAGGTCCACCATCCAGGGGATGTCGCGCTTGATCGCCACGTCGCCCATTTTCGAGCCCAGAATGGACTGGCCGACATCCGCCATCAGCAGCGGCGAGTAGCTGGCGTTCGAACCGAAATGCGGCAGCCCCACCATCACCACGACGCCGCCATTGGCCAGATAGCGCGGGGCCTGATCATAGACCGGCGCCACGCCCACCGTCACCAGAACGGCATCCGCGCCGCGCCCGCCCAGGATCTCTTTGACTTTGGCCCAGGGTTTGCCCTCGCCGGTGATGCCGTGGGTGGCACCGAATTCGCGGGCCACGTCCAGCTTATCGGGGTTC
This sequence comes from Paracoccaceae bacterium, assembly GCA_002708925.1. Lineage (GTDB taxonomy): Bacteria > Pseudomonadota > Alphaproteobacteria > Rhodobacterales > Rhodobacteraceae > Thalassobius. The sequence continues at coordinate 20,480 of PAPN01000058.1, read as the reverse complement.
ATGTCCACGGCGACGATCCGGCGCGCGCCAGCGATCCGCGCGCCCTGTATCGCGTTCAGCCCCACGCCGCCCGCGCCGATCACCACCACATCCTGACCGGGCCGGATATTGGCCGTGTTGATCGCCGCGCCAACGCCGGTGATCACCCCGCAAGAGATCAGCGCCGCCGCGTCCTTGGGCATGTCATCGGGGATCACCACGACCTGGCTGTGGTCCACGACCACTTTCTCAGCGAAAGCGCCGGTGAACAGCCCCTGATACAGCTGCGTGCCGTCGGCTGCGCGCAGCGGGCCGTCTTTCCAGCTGCCCGGATCCTCGCACACCACCTGATGGCCCGCGCTACAGCTGGGACAGGCCCCGCAGGATCGGATCAGGGTCACGGCCACGGCGTCGCCGGGCTTGATCCCTTTGACTGCGCCGCCAACGGCTGTCACCGTCCCGGCGGCCTCGTGACCGTAAACGGCGGGCAGCGCCCCGCCAAAGCCCCCCTGCCACAGCGAAATATCGGAATGGCAGACGGCGACGGCCTGAATGCGCACCTCTACCTCGTTCATTTCCGGCGCGCGCAGCTCGATTTCCTCGATCACCATGGGGGCGTTATGCGCATAGCTGACGGCGGCCTTGATTTTCGGCATGTTGGTCCCTCCTCCTCGATTGGGCCGAGGGTGCCTTTGGGGCCCAAATTCCGCAAGTGCGAAATTTTGTTCCGTTACGCAAAATTCTCTTGCGGGCGATAGCGTCCGGCAAACAGCAGCACGCCGATCGACATCAGCGCCGCAGCCAGCACGAAGGGCGCTCCGGGCAGGTGGAAAGGCGCATCCCCCGCCGTGAACAGTGCAAAGACCTGCGTCATCAGCAGCGGCCCGATGATCATCGCCACCGAAGCCAAAGAGCTAAGCACCCCCTGCAATTCCCCCTGCGCATCATCCGGCGCGATCCGAGACAGAATGCCCTGCAACGCGGGCAGCGCAATGGCCCCCAGCGCCGAGATCGGGATCAGCATCATCACCACCCAGCCGCTTGGTACAAAGGCAACCAGCAACAGGGCGATCACCTCGATGCCCAGACCGGCCAGCACGGTGGCGCGGTCCCCCAGAAAACGGATCGCCACGCGGATCAGCCCGCCCTGCACAACGGCTAAAGACACGCCATATACGGCCAGCGAAACGCCGATCATTCCGGGCGACCAGCCGAACCTTTCGGTGCTGAAATAGGCCCAGATCGCGGGATAAACGACATTGGCCAGATGATAGACGAAGATCACCCATAACAGAGGCGTCACACGGCCCAGCTGACCCAGCGCACGAAACGCCGAGAACGGGTTGGCCCCGGCCAGACGAAAGACCCGGCGGGTGGCCGGGGTCACTGTTTCGCGCAGGACCAGAAAGCCAAACAGAGCATTGCTCAGGGCCAGGGCTCCGGCGGCCCAGAATGGCGCGCGGGTGCCGTATTCGGCCAGCAGCCCGCCCAGCATCGGCCCCAGCACAAAGCCCACGCCAAAGCCCGCGCCGACCAGGCCAAAATTCGCGGCTTTCTCTTTTGGCGAGGAAATATCGGCCATATAGGCATTCGCGGTGGAATGCGTTGCGGCTGTGATGCCCCCCACAATCCGCCCGGCCAGCAGAATCCAGATCGACCCGGCCAGCGCCATCACCGCATAGTCCGCCGCCATCACCAGCAGCGACACCAGCAGCACCGGACGGCGCCCATAGGCATCGGACAGCCGACCAATCATCGGCCCGAACAGAAACTGCATTGCCGCGAACGAGGTCGTCAGCACCCCGCCCCAGATCGCCGCGCTGGCGATCGTCCCGCCTGATACCTCTTGGATCAGTTCGGGCATCACGGGCATGATCAGACCGATGCCCATCGCATCAATCATCACGGTGATCAGTATGAACAGAATGGGAAGGCGGGGTTTCATCCGGGGCTACTCGCAAAGGTATTCAAAGACAATGCGAGGAAGATAGGCGCTCGGTTTCGGCCTGAGAAGGGGAAAAGGGGGGCAATGTCCCCCCGTTTTGCGGGTTTCAGCCTAAAGCGCACGTACCGCGGCGGCAAAGGCGCGAGCCTCGGCCGGGGCCTGTCCGGTCTGTCTGGCGGGATCGAACACATCGTCCAGCGCCAGATCAGGATAGGCCGCGCGGGCCAGGGCTGACAGCGGTGTGTCCTCGGCAAGCGCCTGTTTGCACAGGGTTTTGATGGCTGCCTGAGCCTCGGGCCGGGGCATGTGCTGGGCCAGCCGAAAGGACAGGGCCTCGGCGTGGATCAGATCCAGGGTGCTGTTCAGTGCGGATTGCATCGCGGGTGCGTTGGGCGCAATGCTGCCCGCCAGTGCCCGCCCATGTTCCAGCGCCGAGGCCGTCGCCAGACACAGCTGCGGCAGGGTCAGCCATTCGGTGAACCACGCGGCCCCGTCGCGATCCTGACGGTGCAGGCCCGCGCCCTGCATGATCGCGTTCAGCCCGATGATCTGCCGTGACAGCGCCACCATCGCCGAGGGCTGCACCGGGTTCTGTTTCTGCGGCATGGTCGAAGAGCCCCCCGACGCGCCCAGGCGGACCTCGGCGATGCCGGTCTGGGTCAGCAGGATCAGATCCTCGCCCATTTTACCCAGCGCCGTGGCCAGCCGGGTCAGCCAGCCGCACAGGGACAGGATGGGGCCGCGATCCGCGTGCCAGCTGCGCTGCGGGTCTTTCAGGTTCAACGCTTTGGCGAAGGCGGCGCGCAGCTCGGCGGCCTGGGGGCCAAAGGCGGCGCCCGTGCCCGCCGCGCCCGACAGCGACACCCACAACACGCGTTCGCGCAGGGCAGGCAGCTCGGCCAGCAGATCCAGCAGCGGCGCGCCCCAATGGGCCGCCGTCGCGCCAAAGCTGATCGGCGTGGCGTGCTGGCCATAGGTGCGGCCGGGCATGGGCAGATCGGCGTATTCGCCCGCCAGTTTGCCCAGGCTTTGTGCCATTTCAGTCAGCGCGGTTTCCACAATGTTCAGATATTGACGCAGCCGCAGCATCTGCCCGGTTTCGGCAATATCCTGCGAGGTCGCGCCCCAATGGACGTATTGGCTGTGCTCGGGGGCCTCCAGCGCCTTGCGGAAGGCGGCGACCAGTCCGGGGACCGTCACGCCATTGGTGCCCGTCGCCGCAGCCAGCCCGCCCGGATCCAGCGGGATCTCCATCGAGGCGCGGTGGATGAACGCGGCCGAGACCTCGGGGATCAGGCCCATCTCACCCTGGACCTTGGCCAGCGTGCCTTCGACCAGCAGCATGGCGCGCACCTCTGCACTGTCCGAGAAAAGCTTGCCCGCGTCACCGGCGGGGAACAAACGGCTGTAAAGTTCAGAGGAAAAAACCGAGGCTGCCATGGGAATCCTTTGTCATGAAGTCGCAATATCCGCCAGCAGCTGCGCCAGCCGTGCCGGATGAGAGAAGAAGGGCGAATGCCCGCTGTCGAAGCTGTGCACGCGGCTGGCGGGCCAGTCGCGGGTCATGTCCTGCTGCAACGGGGGCGGAATGGTGCGGTCATCCAGGCAGCGGATATAATCGCGTTGCAGGCTGGCGATATTGCTGCCCGTCCGCACCGCAACCGCGCTGGGTTGCGTGGCCTGAATACAAAGATGTTGCAGCGCGAAATCGGTGGTCCCCTTGGGGCAATCGTGGAAAAAGATGTCCCTGGCGCGGGCGGGATCGACTGTCCAGCCCAGTTTGTCGTCCGTCATGCGGATGGCCGGGCGCAGAGGCTGCGCGGGGCCTTCTTTGCGCAGATCGACCAGCGATTTGCCGGGCTGGGGCACATAGGCGCACAGGTAGATCAGGCGCTGAAACTGGTGGGGGGCGCGCTCGGCCGCCAGGGTGGCGGGAAAGCCGCCCATCGAATGAGCCACCACGATTGCGGGGCTGTCCAGCGCCTGCAAAATCGCATCGGCATAAAGATCCAGCGTGACCTGCTGATAGGGTGTCGTATCCGCGCCGTGGCCGGGCAGATCAATGGCGCGCGCATCGTGCCCCAGCTGCCGCAGCGCGGGGATCAGATCGCGCCAGCACCAGGCTCCGTTCAATGCGCCGTGGATCAACAGGAAATTCGCCATATCAGGAGGGTCTGGGCCTTTCAGGGGTGGTTGCTCTGGCATGTAGCACGCGCGGGCCCGCGAACAAAGACCCACCGGAAGAGGCAGGCAGAAGGGGCACCCACGCAGGTGCCCCGTCCGGTGTTACATGTCCAGAAACACGGTTTCCGCATCGCCCTGTAGGCGGATATCGAACCGATACTGGCCCGCGCCGGTTTTTCTGGCGATCAGAGTGTCCACACGGTTGCGCTGTTCGATCCGCATCAGCAGGGGGTCGGCGCTGTTGTCCTCGTCCTCGAAGTAGATGCGGGTTTGCAGGCCGATGTTGATGCCGCGGGCGACGATCCACAGCGCGATATGCGGGGCCTGGAAGCCGCCGCCGCGCATCGGGGTTTTGCCGGGCTTGACGGTGGTCAGGGTGAACTCGCCCGAGTCCTTGTCCGCGGCAAAGCGGCAAAACCCGTTGACCTTGGGGTCTGCGCCGTCCTGACCGGGGAATTTGCCGGCGGCATCGGCCTGCCAGCTTTCGATCATCGCGTCGCGCAGCGCCCAGCCGGTGCCGTCATAGACGGAGCCCGTGATGGTGATCTGCTCGCCTGCGGCCCCGTTTTCGATGGCGCGCAGGCCCAGATCCTCGGGGTAGATGCCGGGATTGCCCGCGAACGAGGGGATCGCCCCGATATGCACGTAGGGCCCGGCGGTCTGCGAGGGGGTTTCGATCAGGGTATCGAGTTGCTGTACCATTCTCTTACATCCCTTCCAGTTTGTTTTCGAACATGGTCTGGCGACGGCCGCGCAGCACGATGTCGAACTTATAGGCCAGGAAATCCAGCGGCCGTGATTTCGAGAAATCCAGCGGCGCGACCAGCCGGTCCAGTTGGCTGCGCTGCTTGATGGTGGCCGCGATGGGGCAGTGGTTGATCAGCGGGTCGCCCTCGAAATACATCTGGGTGATCAGGCGCTGCGCAAAGCTGTGACCGAAGACCGAGATATGGATATGCATCGGGCGCCAGTCATTCGCGCGGTTGGGCCAGGGATAGGCGCCGGGGCGGATGGTCAGGAATTCGTAATAGCCGTTCTCATCGGTGATGGTGCGCCCGCAGCCGCCAAAATTCGGATCCAGCGGGGCGAAATACGTGTCCTTGATGTGGCGATAGCGGCCGCCGGCATTGGCCTGCCAGATCTCGACCAGAGTGTTCGGCACGGGGCGGCCGTTTTCGTCCAGCACGCGTCCGTGCATCAAGATGCGCTCGCCCACGGCGGGTTTGCTGGCATCCTTTGAAAAATTGATGATCAGGTTATTGTCCAGCGGTCCCAGCAAAGAATGGCCAAAGCGCGGGCCGGTTTCCTCGGACAGGGTGGTTTCCATCGACAAAAGCGGCCATTTGGGCGAACGCGGCACGCTGGTTTTGTAGTCAATGTCATAGGCGGGCGGGTGCACGGCCCGGTTTCTGGGGATCAGTGGCCCCAGATCCGTGGGGATGATCGGATCGCTCATTCCTGGGTCTCCTCCATTTCGGCATAGGTTGCCTTGGCGATTTTCAATGCGTGATTTGCACGGGGAACCCCCGCGTAGATCGCAACGTGCTGGAAGGCTTCCAACACGTCTTGTTTGCTGGCTCCGGTCCGGGCGGTGGCCCGGATGTGCATGGCGATTTCCTCAAAGTTCCCGGTGGCCGCCAAAAGAGCCAGAGTGATCATGGACCGTTCGCGCGCGGATATTCCATCGGAGGCCCAGACAGTGCCCCAGGCGCCCTCGGTAATGAGGGTCTGGAAGGCTTCGTCAAAGGGGGTCTTGGCGGCCTCGGCACGGTCCACATGGGCATCGCCCAACACCGAACGGCGCACCTGCATCCCCTTTTCATAGCGATCAGACATGTCCTGTCTCCTTCAGGAAATTCGTTAAAACCTCTGCGTATTCAGCAGGTTGTTCGACACAAGGCAGATGGCCCGCCTTGCGGATCAGATGAAATTTGCTGCCCGGCACCAGATCGACGGTTTCGCGCACCAGATCCGGCGGGGTCGAGCCATCGTCAGACCCGGCAATCCCCAGCAGGGGCAGGCGCAATCCGCTGGTTGGCGTGTAGAAATCGGTGCCCGCAATCGCGGCGCAGCAGCCCACGTAGCCTTGGACCGGCTGACGCACCAGCATGTTGCGCCAGGCCTGGAACTGGGCGGTTTTCTGGAAGGGTTTCGAGAACCAGCGCTCCAGAATTGGGCCTTCCAGGGCCTCGATACCGCCGTCCTTGACGGCCTGAATGCGGTCGGCCCACATGTCGGGCTGGCCGATCTTGGCGGCGGTGTTCGACAGCACCACGGCACGCACCAGATCCAGACGTTTGCCCGCCAGCCCCTGGGCGATCATGCCGCCGATGCTAAGCCCGACGAACAGGCAATCCTTGACCTGAAGATGATCCAGCAGACGCTCGATATCGCGCACCAATGTACCCATCGAGTACGGCCCCGGCGTGCATTCCGACAGCCCATGCCCGCGTTTGTCATAGCGGATCAGGCGCAGGCCCTGGGGCAGCAGCGGGATCACCTGATCCCACAGCCGCAGATCGGTGCCCAGCGAATTGGCAAAGACGACAGGCGCACCTGTCGGGGCTCCATCCTCGCGGTAATGGAGCTTTACATCTCCGAGGTCTGCAATTTTCATCAGTAAGGCAATCCCACATAGTTTTCGGCCAGCACTTTTTGTGCGGCATCGTTGTCGCGTAGAAACTCAAGGTCTGCGCGTTGCATCTTGATGTCAAACTCGGATTGATCGGGGAAACGGTGCAGCAGGTTGGTCATCCACCAGCTGAAACGCTCGGCTTTCCAGATGCGGGACAGGGCCTTCTGGCTGTAGCTGTCCAGCCCGTGCGAGTCCTGATCCAGATAGTGCTGCTTCAGACCGTTATAGAGGTAATGAATGTCCGAGGCAGCGGTGTTCAGGCCTTTGGCGCCGGTGGGCGGCACGATATGGGCCGCATCGCCACACAGGAACAGCGCGCCATAGCGCATGGGCTCGGTCACGAACGAGCGCAGCGGGGCGATGGATTTCTCGATCGAGGGGCCGGTGACCAGACGTTCGGCGGCCTCTTCGGGGATGCGGCGTTTCAGCTCTTCCCAGAAGGCGGCGTCGGTCCAGTCGTCGGGGCTGTCAGAGAGCGAGCACTGGATGTAGTAGCGGCTGAGATTGGCGTTCCGCATCGAGCACAGCGCAAATCCGCGTTCGGAATTGGCATAGATCAGCTCGTCATCGACGGGGGGCGTTTCGGAAAGGATGCCCAGCCAGCCGAAGGGGTAGACCTTCTCGTATTCGCGGCGCACATCCAGCGGGATTGCCTGGCGCGAAGGGCCGTGGAACCCGTCGCACCCAGCGATGAAATCGCAATCCAGACGCTGCGCCTGACCGTCCAGCGTGTAGGTGACATAGGGTTTGCCGGTCAGATCGTTCAGCTCGACATCGCTGACCCCATGGAGGACGGTGCCGCCCATCGCATCGCGCGCGTCATACAGATCGCGGGTGACCTCGGTCTGGCCGTAAACCACAACGTGATCGCCGGTGTGTTCGGTGAAATCAATGCGGAACTGCTGATTGTCATAGGCGATCAGCGTGCCGTCATGGACAAAGCCCTCGGCGTCCATGCGGCTGGCCACGCCGGCCTCGCGCATCAGGTTCACAAAGCCGGTTTCCAGAACGCCCGCACGGATGCGGCCCAGCACGTATTCGCGGGTTTGCCGTTCCAGCACGACAGTTTCAATCCCCGCCTTGTGCAGAAGCTGAGACAAAAGCAGCCCGGACGGGCCACCACCGATGATGGCTACTTGAGTACGCATGGATTTCCTCCCTGTTTGTTGTCGGGAAGGTTGCAAATTTAGTGTGCAGTGTCAATTAATTTTGCGCGAGGTAATTAACGCTGTAAAATTGTTTGGAAAACAAGGCGATTACGCGCGCTCTTTCGGTGCAGGGCAGGGGGCAGCGGGGCGGCCGGTATGCAGGCAGGGGGCTGGATGCGCCAGAATCCCTTAGAATCCCCTCGGATATCCAGCCCGCCGCCCGGTCTGTCGAATCACAGGAATGCGGTCAGCGCATCCTGAAACATCTGCGGATCGACATTCCCGCCCGTCGCCACGGCGATCACCGCATCGCCCTGGAGCTGGTCGCCATGGAACAGCGCTCCGGCCAGGGCCGCGGCTCCTCCGGGTTCGATCACGATTTTCAGCCGCAAAAAGGCCAGCGCCATGGCATGAAGGCATTCCGCATCCGTCACGACAACACCCGGCCCACACAGGCGCTGCATGATCGGAAAGGTAATCTTCCCCGGTGCCGGGGTCAGGATCGCATCGCAGACAGAGCCCAAAGACGTCGGATTAGGCTGAATGCGGCCGGTTTCCAGTGCGCGGCGTACATCGTCGAAGCCTTCGGGTTCTGCCGGGCGGGTCCGCAGCCCCGGTGCGCGGGCCTCTAGCGCCAGCGCAATCCCCGAGGTCAGCCCGCCGCCACCGCAGCAGACCAGAACATCGGCCGTTTCAAGGCCCTGCCGGGCTGCCTGCGCGGCGATCTCAAGCCCCACCGTGCCCTGGCCCGCGATGACCTGCGGCTCGTCATAGGGTCTGATCAGGGTCAGCCCGCGTTCCTGCGCCAGGGTATCGCCGATCTCTTCTCGGTTTTCGGTTTCGCGGTCATACAGCACCACCTCGGCCCCCAGTGCGCGGGTGTTGTCAATCTTCAGTTGCGGCGCGTTCGAGGGCATGATGATCACAGCCGGCACCCCGTGCTGCTGCGCCGCATAGGCCACACCCTGCGCGTGATTGCCGCTGGAAAAGGCGATCACCCCGCGTTTGCGCGTTTCGGGCGTCAGCGCGGACAGGGCCGCCCAGGCGCCGCGAAACTTGAAACTGCCGGTGTGTTGCAGGCATTCGGGTTTGACATACAGCCGGCGCCCGGCGATCTCATCCAAAAAGGGAGAGCTGAGCAAAGGCGTTTTGCGCACATGCCCCTTCAGGCGGGTCTGGGCGGCGTCGATCATCTGGATATTCATTGCATTTGCTCCAGCCATGTGTGCAGCGCTTCCAGCGCCTGAGGTTCATCCAGAAATGGCACATGAGCGCGATCAGGCACATGGGCGGTGATCAGGCCGGGCATGAATTCGGCCATTTTTTGGACTGCATCTTGGGTCAGCAGGTCCGAGTTTTCCCCATGGATCACGGCGCAGGGCAGGGGGGCGATCGCAGCAAAGAGCGGCCACAGATCGGGGGCCTCGCCCTGGGCCAGCCCCTCAAGCACGGCATCGCGCAGTTTTGGGTCATAGTTGATCAGCACGCCGGTCGGGGTTTCCACATGAGTGTGGCTGGCCTCTTGCTGCCAGCGGGTCAGCGGGACATTGGCAAATCCGGGCAGGGCGGCGCGCTGGCGGGCAAATGCGTCCAGCGTTTTGGCCTGCGGGTTCTTGCCCAGATAGCCCATGATGGCGGTCAGCCCGTCCATGTTCAGCTCGGGGCCGACGTCATTCAGGGCCACCCCCAGCAGCCCGTCCTTGGCCGTTGCAGCCAGCACCATCGCGATCAGCCCCCCGCGCGAGGTGCCCAGGATGGCGACCTTGGGCAGGTGCAGATGGGCCAGCAATTCCAGCACGTCCAGGGCCTCGCGCTGGATGGAATAGGTGGTGTAATCCTCGGCCCAGCCCGAGCGCCCCCGCCCGCGATAATCCATCCGGATCAGGCGGCATCCGGGCAGGTGCGGGGCGACGAAATCGAAATCGCGCGCGTTCCGCGTCAGCCCGGCCAGGCACAGAACCGGCAGGCCGGTCCCCGCGTCCTCATAGTAGATTTCAATGCCGTCCGAAGTGGTGAAATAGGCCAAATCACGCCCCTGCTATTTCTGGAATCCCGGTCAAATCTGTCAGGATATGCTGCGGTTCGGACGGGAGCCTGTCCACGGGCTCAGCCTTGCGATTGACCCAGGCGGTCTGAAAGCCATAGCCTGCCGCCGCCGCCGCATCCCATCCGTTAGACGAGACAAACAGAACCTGCGCGGGTGTGCAACCAAAGCGTTGCCCCACCAAGTCATAGACCCGCGCGTCGGGCTTGAAAACGCCAACGGATTCCACAGACAGGCAGTCATCCAGCACATGGGCCACCCCGGCCGAGCGCACCGCTCCGGCCAGCATATCGGGCGATCCGTTGGACAGGATCGCGGTGGACAGCCCGGCCTGTTTCAGCGCAGCCAGCATGGCGGGGACTTCGGGGTAGGCGGACAGTTCCCAATAAAGTTGCAGCAGACGGGCGCGCAGATCGGTATCCTCGTCCAGCCCCAGAGCCTGAAGCGCCCAGTCCAGCCCGTCCTGCGTGACCTGCCAGAAATCGCAGTGCTGCCCCATCACGGCGCGCAGCCAGCTGTATTGCAGCTGTTTCTGGCGCCAGTGCTCGGCCAGTTCGGGCCAGGTGCGGGCCAGCGCCGCGCGGCCGGGCTCGGCTGCGGCTTCGCGTGCGGCGGCGGTGACGTCGAATAAGGTTCCGTAAGCATCGAAGATGCAGGTTGTGATGGTCATGGCGGCTCCTCCCCTGATGTTCAGACAGTGACATGGGGCCGCCTTCCGCGAAAGCCACAAATCCCCCGATTTGCAATCCCCGCCCTGGGCAGATAGGCTGCGCGCAACCCGCCAGAGAACCCGCCCGATGGGGTGGCCTCTTCATTCATTTCCAGACATGACAGGAAACCTTATGACCGAAGTCAAATCGGGCGATACCGTCCGTATTCATTACACCGGCACGCTGGCTGACGGCACCACGTTCGACAGCTCGGAAGGGCGTGATCCGCTGGAATTCACCGTCGGTTCCGGCCAGATTATCCCCGGTCTGGACAAGGCGCTGCCCGGCATGACCGTGGGCGAGAAAAAGACCGTCGAGATCGAACCCGCCGAGGCCTATGGCGAAACTCACCCTGACGCGATCCAGGCGATCCCGCGTTCCAACGTGCCGGCGGAAATCCCGCTGGAGGTGGGCTTGCAGCTGCAAATGCAGTCGCCCTCGGGGCAGGTTGTGCCGGTCACCGTGGTGGAAATCACCGAAGAAGAGGTCACGCTGGACGCCAACCACCCGCTGGCCGGCAAGGCGCTGACTTTTGCGTTCGAAATCGTCTCGGTCAACTGATCGGGTCCGCATGACGTAAGAGCCCCGCCATCGTGCGGGGCTTTTTGCATGGGGCAAGCCTTGCTATCCTGGGGCGGCAGACCCGGAGGATACCATGCCCAACACTGCCGAAACCCTGCTTCAACGCATCCGAGAGCTTCAGGACGAGTTCGAGCACGAGCTTGCCAAACGTCGCGCGGCCTTTCGCTATCATCTGGAAAATGGCCGTGTCGTCTGGGAGGAAGAGGCCCGACGCCAACACCGCGCCCTGCGGGTTCGCTGGCTGGCCTTTCTGCGGCGTACGCGCCCGCTGACGGTGATTACGGCGCCGGTGATTTATGCGCTGATCATTCCCTTCGTGCTGCTGGATCTGTTCGTCACCGTGTATCACGCGATCTGTTTTCCGGTGTATGGCATCCCCAAGGTCCGCCGGTCGGATCACATCCGCATTGATCGCCACCATCTGGCCTATCTGAATGGCATCCAGAAACTGAACTGCGTTTATTGCGGCTATTGCAACGGGTTGCTGGCCTATGTGCGGGAAGTCGCCGGCCGGACCGAGGCCTACTGGTGCCCGATCAAACATGCCGCCCGTGTGGACGGACGGCATGGGCACTATGCGGATTTTCTGGAATATGGAGATGGGGCCGGATATGACGCCGGGGTTGCCGCCTCGCGCAGGAAGCTGAAGGATCTTGCGGATCAGCCGCCCGGTGCTGCGGCCTCAGACGAATGAGATCAGCACCGCGCCCTTACGCCGCCCGGCCTCGACGGTTTCATGCGCCAGCGCGCAGGCCTCGATGGGAAAGATCGCGGCGATGTCCGGACAGAGCGCGCCCTCGGACAGGGCGTCGTGCAGCCGCATGATCGCCTGCACCCGTTCTGTCATGCTGAGCAGATAGATCAGCGCCATCCGCAGCGTGACGTTCTTGAACATCAGCGGATAGAACGGCAGCTGGAACGTGGGGCTCTGGGCCGAGCCATAGGCGACGATCGTGCCGCTTTCGGCAATCACCTGGGCGATGACATCTATGTTCTGGCCCGCTTCGACTTCGATCACGCGATCCACCGGGCGGCCGGCATTGCACAGCAGAATCTGCGCGGCCAGATCGGGTGCGGCATAATCCAGCGCGGCATCGGCCCCGCCGGACAGCACGCGTTCTCTTTGCGTGGGGGCGCAGGTGGCGATGACGCGCGCGCCGCCCCATTTGGCCAGCTGCACGGCAATACGCCCCACCGTGCCCGACCCGCCCGAGATCAACAGGGTTTTCCCCCGCACGCTGCCATCGGCAAAGACGCAATGCGCGGCGGTCAGCCCCGGAATGCCCAGCACCGCTCCGGTTTCCAAAGAGGTATCATCGGGCAGTGGGACGGCCTGCGCCTGCGGCAGGGCGACATAGTCGGCGGCGCTGCCATGGGGGCGCTGCCACCCGGCATTCCACAGCCAGACTTTCTCGCCCACGCGGTCCGGAGGCACATCGGGCCCCACGGCTTCGATCACGCCCGCGCCATCCGAATGCGGAATCATCAGCGGAAAGGGCGGCTGGCTGATCCCCGGCCGCAATCCCGCCCGCAGCTTAACATCGGACGGATTCACGCCCGAGAAATGGACACGGACCAGCACTTCGCCCTTCTGGGGTGCGGGTTTGGGGACGTTTTCAACCCGTAGAACATGGCCTGCTGGCCCCAGCTCACGGTAGGTGATGGCGCGCATTCTGGCTCTCCTCGTTACTCAACGCCGAGAAGTTAACGCGCAGGGATCAGAATGAAAACACGCCTAGATAGTATGCAGAAGTATAGTGCGCAGCCCAGAGTTACTTGCGGCGCAGGCGGATCACCACATCCACGCTGACCACTTCGGCGCCCTGGGGGGCATCGGGGACGCGGGCGATCTGCAATTGCTCGCTGGGGGCGTCGGTCAGTTGCCCGGAATCTTCCCAGAAGAAATGCGGATGTTCGTGCGTGTTGGTGTCAAAATAGCTGCGCGCACCGTCCACCGTCACCTCTTGCATCAGCCCGGCCTCGCAGAAGGCGCGCAGAGTGTTGTAGACCGTCGCCAGAGAGACGCTCTCGCCGTTTTCCATGGCGGCCGAATATAGGCTTTCGGCGGTGACATGGCGGTGCTGCCCGTCCCCCACCAGCAGCGCCGCCAGGGTGCTGCGCTGGCGGGTCGGTCGGACGCCGGCCTCTGACAGCCAATCCGCGCCGCGTTGTTTTGCCTGTTGTGTCACGATCATGGTGCGTACCCTATTGTTCACCTGTTAATATAGGGGATTTGATCAGGGAATTTCAATTGAAAATAGATCGCAACTGGCCCGGTGCGACGCCCGCGCAGTCTTGCACGCAGGTCGGGCGCAGTGATAGAGGGGGGAGGAAACCGATAAGACACATCAAAGGGGGTCGGCCTGAATGTCCCAATATCCGAGCAGTTTTGACCGCGAAGATCTACTGAAATGCGCCCGTGGCGAACTGTTTGGCGAAGGCAATGCGCAGCTGCCTGCTCCGCCGATGCTGATGATGGACCGGATCACCGATATTTCGGGCGATGGCGGGGCGCATGGCAAGGGTCACGTTCTGGCTGAATTCGATATTACCCCGGATCTGTGGTTCTTTGAGTGCCATTTCCCCGGCAACCCGATCATGCCCGGCTGTCTGGGCCTGGACGGCCTGTGGCAGCTGACCGGCTTTAACCTGGGCTGGCGCGGCTGGCAGGGGCGCGGGTACGCCCTGGGCGTCGGTGAGGTCAAACTGAAGGGCATGGTGCGCCCTGACCGCAAGATGCTGACCTATAAGATCGACTTCACCAAGGCCATCCAGACCCGCCGCCTGACCATGGGCGTGGCCGACGGTATCGTCGAGGCCGACGGAGAAGTCATCTACGAAGTCAAAGACATGAAAGTCGCGCTGAGCGAAAGCTGAGCGATGTGATTATTAGATGGGAAAGGGGCCCTGCGAGGGGCCCTTTTTGTTTTGGGGGTATATCTGGATTGAGCCCAAACCTACTAAACGCGAATAACGATTTTCATTCGAGATTGTCTGCAAAATGTCCAATTTGCGCTGGGGCTAGGTCAGCCCTAGCTTGTAGCAGGAAATGTGGCCCTTCGATGTCTTGCACTCTCCCTGAAACGGCCGCGAAGTCTTGTGCCATTTTCGCCGGAATTAGTCGATCTTTTGTTGCTCGCAGATAGAGAATAGGAACATCTATCCTTTTCAGCGCATCAACAACATCGACCTTTAAGACATCGGCGAGACGTTTGGATAAAATAGAAGCCGGGACTTTATACAACACCTGCCGGAATTGATCTGTGAATGCGCGATTTTCCCATTTTCCCATCAAAAAAGGCTGCGCCAATTTGGCTATTAACCAAGACCGAAGCGGCATGATTTCAATAAGATAGGCGAGAAAAACAGGTAGGTTTACAGGCCTTCGCGCAAACGTGGCAACGAATGCTATGCCCTTAAGCTTTGGTGGAGCTTCAGCGCCAAGAAGTACTGCGACAGGCCCCGAAAATGACTCTGCCACAAGAATGAAATCGTCGTTGGGGAGTTGTGACTTAGTCCATTCAAGAATGTCCTCATACCGACAAAGGTGAGGTGGGTACGCAAGCGTCGTGACGGAATGATTGCCTTCCAGCGCGTGCCGCAATTTTGGAGCAAGCAACCCCGTTCCGTCCAAACCGGGCAAGATGATAATATTCATGCGACCAGCCTAGTGAGTGTAATCAGTTAAGTCAGCAAGTTTTGAATGGCGGCTTTGTCCGCAGTACCGACAGAGGCTATCGCAGCCCCCGCGGTTTCAGCGACCCCACCCCAACCCAACCACCTTGCACCCGTCCGCACCAACCCCTAGTAAGGCAGTAGCTAATAAGGGAGTGCTCGTATGCGCCGAGTAGTGGTCACCGGGCTGGGCGTCGTGTCGTCCATCGGGAACAATGCCGAAGAGGTTCTGGCCTCGTTGAAAGCCGGGAAATCCGGCATCACCGCCAATGCGGCCATGCAGGAACACGGGTTCCGCAGCCAGATCGCCGGTGACGTGAAACTGGACGTGACCGAGCATGTGGACAAGCGCACGTTGCGCTTCATGGGGCCGGGCGCGGCCTATGCCTATATTGCGATGGGGCAGGCGATTGCCGATGCCGGTCTGGAGGAGGCCGATATCGTGAACCCACGCACCGGTCTGGTGGCGGGCTCGGGCGGGCCGTCGACCAGTGCGATGTTCGCCGCGCATCAGACGGCGCTGAAATCCGGCGCAACCAAGCGGATCGGGCCTTTCGCCGTCCCCAAATGCATGAGCTCGACCATCTCGGCCAACCTGTCGACGGCCTATAAGATCAAGGGCATCAACTATTCGATCACCTCGGCCTGTTCCACCTCGCTGCATTGCATTGGCAACGCGGCCGAGCAAATCATGCTGGGTAAACAGGACGTCATGTTCGCCGGCGGCGGCGAAGAGCTGGACTGGACCCTGTCCTGCCTGTTTGACGCGATGGGCGCGATGTCCAGCAAATACAATGACACGCCAGAACGTGCGAGCCGCGCCTTTGACGCCAATCGCGACGGGTTCGTCATCGGCGGCGGTGGCGCAATCCTGGTGCTTGAGGAACTGGAGCACGCCAAAGCGCGCGGCGCCAAAATCTACGCCGAGGTCACCGGCTATGCGGCCACCTCGGATGGCCATGATATGGTGGCCCCCTCGGGCGAGGGCGGCGAACGCGCCATGCGACTGGCCCTGCAATCGCTGGAGCCTGGCCGCAAGGTGGGCTATATCAACGCGCATGGCACCTCGACCCCGGTGGGCGATGTCGGCGAGGTCGAGGCCGTCCGCCGCGTCTTTGGCGAAGGCCAGACCCCGGTGATCAGCTCCACCAAATCCATGACCGGCCACAGCCAGGGCGCAACGGGGGCCCAGGAAGCCGTCTATTGCCTGCTGGCGCTGAAGCACGATTTCATCATCCCCTCGATCAACGTGGAAACCCTGGATCCGGGCATCAACGAAGGTGAGATCGCAACCGCCCTGGTGGAAAACGCAGGGCTGGACACGGTGATGACCAACAGCTTCGGCTTCGGTGGCACGAACGGCTCGATGCTGCTGTCGAAATACAACGGCTAAGCCGGCGGAAGCAGCGAAAGGAATGAACATGTCAGCACTTAGCGGAAAACGCGGCCTGATCATGGGCGTGGCCAACGAACGCTCGATCGCCTGGGGCATCGCCAAAGCCATGGCCGAAGCCGGCGCCGAACTGGCCTTCACATATCAGGGCGAGGCATTCGGCAAACGGCTCGAACCGCTGGCCGCCTCGGTCGGGTCGGATTTCATGGTGGATGTGGATGTCACCGACGATGCCTCGCTGGATACCGCCTTCGAGGGGCTGCAATCGCGCTGGGACAGCCTGGATTTCCTGGTCCACGCCATCGCCTATTCCGACAAAACCGAGCTGACCGGTCGCTTCATCAACACCTCGCGCGAAAACTTCAAGAACTCGCTCGATATTTCCTGCTACTCACTGATCGAGGTCGCCCGCCGCGCCTACCCGATGATGAAACCCGCAGGCGGCACCATCCTGACGCTGACCTATGGCGGCTCGAACCGGGTGACGCCGAACTATAACGTGATGGGCGTGGCCAAGGCGGCGCTGGAATCGGCCACCCGCTATCTGGCCAATGACCTGGGCCCCGATGGCATCCGGGTGAACGCCATCAGCCCCGGCCCGATGAAAACCCTGGCCGGCGCAGCCATCGGCGGCGCACGTAAAACCTTCAAACACACCGATCAGAACGCCCCCATGCGCGCCAATGCCACGCTCGAGGCCGTCGGCGGAACCGCCGTCTATCTCGCCTCGGAGGCCGGTGCCTGCACAACTGGCGAAATCATCCATGTCGATGGCGGCTTTCACGTTCTGGGAATGCCCCAACCCGAGCACCTCTAACCTCGCGCGCCTTTCTTTGCTCGGACAATACTCCGGGGTTTGGGGCAGCGCCCCAAGTCCCTTCACTCCAGTCCCTTCACTCCAGTCCCGTCCTCTAATCCCTTCAGCATCCCTCGGGAACACGGATCAGAACCACTGACCGGGCTCCATCAGGCCCAGATCCAGCAATTGCCCGGAATGCCACTCGAACGGGACCGAGTTGTGCCACCGATAGCTCTCGATATCGAAGGTCGATCCGGGGTTGCGTTTCAGCGCCTTGGCTGTGCGGAACGAACAGATCGCCGCCGTCAGACTATGGTGCCATTCGCAGGAATAGGTGTTGTATTCGTCGTCATTGAACGTGTGATCCGCGCGCAGGGTCAGTCCGGGTTTGGCCTTGAACAGCCCGATCCGGTCGATCTTGCGCCGCGCCTGAGGGATATGCTCTTCGAACCGCCAGCGCAGACCGCCATAGAAATCCAGCTGGCGTTCCTTGGGGTGGCCTGTCTGTGCGTCGCGGCGGGCCAATGCATAATAGCCGGTTTTGTCCAGATAGGCGTTTTCCAGTGACACGGCATTGGGATATTGCCACAGATCCGGCGCATACAGATCAATCACATAGGTCAGCATCGCATCGCGGCGTTCCTCGGTGTGAAAGGTCAGCATTTCCCCGATGCTGCGGTGCTCGCAGAAGGGAAAAAACAGGTATTCCGAGTTGAAACAGTAATAGATCCAGACCCCCGGCGCCGCCGCGATGACCCGGTTGATGGCGCGGGTCAGATCGTCCGCGCTTAGCGTGTCATAAGCCACCCGGTGCACACGTTCGGCCACGTCCTCGGCCATCTGGAAACTGTCGGGCATGAAACACACCACGGCGTCAAATCCGCAATCCAGATGGTGGCGCAGAGTGGAATCGATCTCGACCTCATCCTCGCAGAAAATCAGGGCGACGGACCCCTTGGCCAGCGCCGCCTTGCCCTGTTTTACAAATTCTTCTAGCCCCGAATAGGTTGTCATTTTTCTGCCTGTCTCGTTTGAAATGCAGAATCCGCCAAAACCCCCCGCATTGCAAGGCGTGCTGAGTGTGGTATAGCCCAGCCCTTGAAAAAGCGTGCACAGGAATCCGGCCAATGAGCGACGTCAAGAAACTCTATATCAAGACCTATGGCTGTCAGATGAACGTCTATGACAGCGAACGCATGGCCGAGGTCATGGGCGGGCAGGGCTATGTGGAAACCAAAACGCCCGAAGATGCGGACATGATCCTGCTGAACACCTGCCACATCCGTGAAAAAGCGGCTGAGAAAGTGTATTCGGAACTGGGGCGTTTCAAGCCTCTGAAAACGGCCAAGCCCGATCTGAAAATCGGTGTGGCTGGCTGTGTGGCCCAGGCCGAGGGCGAGGAAATCATGCTGCGTCAGCCGATGGTGGATCTGGTGGTGGGCCCGCAGTCCTATCACCGGCTGCCCGCGATGGAGGCCAAGGTCGATGCCGGTGAAAAGGCGCTGGACACGGATTTCCCCGAGGAAGACAAGTTCGAGAAGCTCAAAGGCCGCCCCAAGGCGCAGCGCGGCCCGACCGCGTTTTTAACCGTTCAGGAAGGCTGCGATAAATTCTGCGCCTTCTGCGTGGTGCCCTATACCCGCGGCGCCGAGGTCAGCCGACCCGTTGACCGCATCCTGACCGAAGCGCGCGATCTGGTCGAGCGCGGCGTGCGCGAGATCACCATGCTGGGTCAGAACGTGAATGCCTATCACGGCGCGGGGCCGGATGGCGACTGGTCCCTGGCGAAACTGATCTGGGCGCTCAATGACATCGACGGGCTAGAGCGCATCCGCTTTACCACCAGCCACCCCAATGACATGACGGACGATCTGATCGCGGCGCATGGGGAATGCGAAAAACTGATGCCCTATCTGCATCTGCCGGTGCAATCGGGCAGTGATAAGATCCTCAAACGGATGAACCGCAGCCACACCGCCGAAAGCTATCTGAAACTGATCGAGCGTATCCGCGAAGCGCGCCCCGATATTCTGATGTCGGGCGATTTCATCGTCGGCTTCCCCGAGGAAACCGAGGCCGATTTCCAGGACACGATGGAACTGATCCGGCAGGTGAATTACGGCCAGGCCTTCAGCTTCAAATACTCGACCCGTCCGGGCACGCCGGCCGCCGAACGCGCCCAGGTGGACGAGGCCGAGGCCAGCGACCGGCTGAAACGCTTGCAGGCGCTGATCACCGATCAGCAGCGCGCCGTGCAGGACAGTATGGTCGGCCGCGAGGTGCAGGTTCTGTTCGAAAAACCGGGCCGTCTAGAGGGGCAGATGGTGGGCAAATCCGAATATCTGCACGCGGTTCATGTGGCCGGTGCCCCGGTGCAGCGCGGCGACATCGGACGCGTCAGAATCGTCGAAAGCGGGCCCAACTCTTTGGCCGGGGAATTGATCTGAGCCGCGCCTGCCCTGGGAAAAACCGTTTAAGAAACATGAATTTGGCCGAGGCTGTGCACAATACCCGTGTCTTCATGTGTATTGTTGGGGGAATACCCACAATATCTGGTGAAATAAACTTCACATAGCGAACTTCTCTGCTAAACTACTGGTATTCTTATGTTGTCGGAGCCGGTTTTCCGTGCCGTTTGGTCAAAGGGTATTCGGGTTCCTTAGGGGGAATAGGTAAATGACAGGGGCTGTGGCGAAAATGTTTTCAAACGCGCTTCGTGCGGCTGTTGCGGGTGCATTGGTTTCGGGGCTGGCGTTGGCCTCCGCGCCAATGGCGCAGGCACAGAGCCGTACCGTAAACGGGGAACGCTATGTTCCCACCATCTGGATTGACCCGGACGGATGCGAACACTGGGTGATGGATGACGGGGCCGAGGGCTATATGAGCCCCCACACCAACCGTCAGGGCGTGCCGGTCTGCCATCCCGTCAATGTCTGCGGGGTTATGAACTCGGATCAACTGTTCGCAACGGACAGCTATCGCATCAGCGCATCGGGCCGCGCCAAGCTGAAGCAATTCTTCGGCCAGTCCAATGCCCGCGCGTATATCATCGCCGGTCACACCGACAGCCGGGCCTCGGATGAATATAACATGCGGCTTAGCTATAACCGGGCGAATTCGGTTGCGCGGGTTGCCTCGGGGGTTGGGGCCAACATCATTGATGTGCGCGGCTATGGCGAGCGGATGCCGAAAGTGCCCAACACCTCGGCGGCGAATATGCAGCAGAACCGCCGCGTTGAAATCATTTGCGTCAAGTGACCGCCACAGGGAGACCGATAAGATGAAACTGATCAAGATCGCTACTGCCCTGGCCATGGTTGGCGTTTTGGCTGGCTGTGAATATGGCGGCCACGGTACCGTGGGCTCGGATAAGACCCGCGACCGCG
>PAPN01000057.1 GCA_002708925.1 Paracoccaceae bacterium | reverse complement strand
CCATTCCAAATCTTTGCGGTTTTGTCTTTTGACGCAGTTACAACGAAGGTTGAATTTGGAGAAAACTGGGCGAAGTGGACCCAAGCCCCGAAGGCTTTGGCTTCTACTATCTTGACCACCTGACCCATAACGTCATTCGCGGCAATATGGACACATGGTATCGCTTCTATGCCGATACCTTCAATTTCAAGGAAATCCGCTTCTTTGACATCGAAGGCAAATATACCGGGTTGTTCAGCCGCGCGCTGACCTCGCCCTGTGGGCGTATCCGCATTCCGATCAACGAGGATCGCGGGGAAACCGGCCAGATTGTTGCCTATCTGAAGAAATATCGCGGCGAGGGAATACAGCATATCGCCGTGGGCTCTGAAGACATCTACAGTGCGACGGATGCAATAGCTGAACGTGGCATTCACTTCATGCCAGGCCCGAATGCAGCCTATTACGAACTGTCTAAAACCCGCGTCCAAGGTCATGATGAACCGCTGGATCGAATGCAGAAACACGGCATTCTGATTGATGGCGAGGGTGTTGTCGATGGTGGTGAAACCCGGATTTTGCTACAGATTTTCTCGAAAACTGTGATCGGGCCGATCTTCTTTGAGTTCATCCAGCGCAAAGGCGACGACGGCTTCGGCGAGGGCAATTTCAAGGCCCTGTTCGAATCCATCGAGCGCGAACAGATCGAAAACGGAGAGATCGCCGCAGAGTGATCGCAGCAGATCGCTAGGGCGGCAGGGGCCTGGGCCTTGGCCGCCCTGTTTTAGGCGTAACGCGACAGTCAGCGGCCTGGTGCACAGGGGACCAGATCACATAGCTGAGACTGAGCAGAAGAAACAAGAATAGGAACATGCGGGGCAGATTGGCACGGAGGGGTTAACAAACCCTCAATGCCCATTCATTCAGCCGCGCGGCATTTTCAGCACCACATTGCGCCCGTTTTTGACGTAGCGCAGTTCGGTATCGCTGATTGCGGCCACTTTGCCGCCGTCAATGCGGTCTCCGATTTTAACCTTTTTATAACGTCCGGTGGATAGACGTACCAAAGCGCGCCGATCCGAGGGTTTGCCATAAACGCCAATCAAATTCACCTGGCGCAGGTTCAGCGCGTTCTTGACCGTGGCCTGCCGGGCCACCGACGCAGAGGAAGGGATAGACGGGGCCACAGCCGCCGTGCGGGTTTCGACCTGCGTGCGATCGGTGTTCTTTACGATCTTGCTGAAGCCAGAGGGGCGGGGCCTGGGTTTCAGTGAGAGCGCGACAGCCTGTGCGGTCGGGGTTTCGTCTTCCTCGGCCTTCTGCTTGTCGGTTTGAGGGCGCAATTTGGGACGCAGGGCTGCCAGCTCGGATCGGGTTCGCCCGCCAAGTTGCTCGCGCTCGACGTTTTCTTGCAGGTTGCCGGGTCTGACGCGTGGGCGCCGTTCTGCCAGCCGGGTAATTTCCTGGGTGCCGGGCGTGTTGTCAAAACGCGTTGGGGTTTGCGGTGGCAAAAGCGGCGGTTTGCCCGCGAAAATTAGCACTCCATCGGGGCTGATTGCGCCCTCTGGCGTGGCGCGGACCAGGCCGCGCGCGTCAAAGTCATAGCTGGTGCCGGCGGCCACCGGGTTCAGGCGCTCGTTCGGAGGATGATCGTGCTGGACACCGATATCGGGCAGGGCAATCGCATCCACCGTGCTGACTGTCGGATCGACCGAGGCCAGATACAGGTCTGCATCGGCTTGCGCTGCGGGGGCTGCGGGCTGGGCGGGCGCGATCTGCCAGATTCCGGTGGTGATATAGTGCTGCTCGGCGGCCTTCGGGGACAGGGGGGCGGGCGTGTCGGGCAGCAAAACCGGATCGGTTTGGGCAACTGCGTTTTCCCCTTCGGAGACGTCACCGGCGGGTTCGACATCGGCTGCCTCGGCCAGCTCTTCGGCGGTTGCCTCGTTGGTGGGCGCGGGTTGCTGCGCGATCACCTGTTCTGTGTCTCGGCCCAGCAGACCCGCCAGCCCATCCGGACTGATCAAAGACGCAGTTGCCGCCATAATAGCAAGGAAAAGCAACAGGATAGCGGTCAGAATTAAACCCAGATGCTTGGGCTTGCCGCCGATCACAATGGGTTCTCTGAGGGGCTTTTTCTGCGATTTCCCCAAAGGCGCACGGGCGCTTTTTTGGGGGGCGGGCTTCGGAGTGTCGGCGGCTGCGGGCTTAAGCGGTGCTGTTTGGGGCGCGGCGATTGGGGCAGCCAGATTCAGCTTGCGGGCAGGTGGCTTTGCCGCAGGCTGATCGTCGGATTTTCCGGCAGCTGGGCCCGTGCCCAGAGGTTTTGTCTGGGGGGCGCCGGGCTGCGCTGATGTAGGCGCGCGATGGGCCCGCACACTGGCAAAGGTGACGGGGGGGGCGTCCGGGCCCGGCTCGGGCGGCAGGACGGTGCTTTTTGTTTCGGGCGGCGCAGGGGGCTCTTCATTCGCCAGAATCAGGGGCTCTGGAGGCGGGGCAGGCGCGGGCGCGGGAATGTCTGCCTGGCCGATCACATGAATCGGCTGCAAATCGCGCGTCACATTCGCGGTGTTGTCCAGCAGGCTCTTGGCCGATTTCGTCACCCCGAAAAACGGCTCGCCGGCAAAGGTGGCTGGTTCGGGCTGCGCGACGAAGCTGACCGGGGCAAAACCGTGCTCGTTGGCGAAGGCCTCGGCCTCGGCCAGAGTGTCGCGCGCGACGGCAGCCAGGTACAATTGCCCGTCATCCATCGCCCAGTCGAACCGCAGCTCGGAAACCGCATAGGGCGTGGCACCGTCCAGGGCGCGGGCGGCCTCGTCTTCGGCTTCGGCTTCGGTTCTGGCGGCCGAGGGGACCGTCATGAACCTGATCTGATCGTTCGGGATCACCAGTTTGGTGCGCAGCGGGGCCGGGTCAATACGCTGCGCTGCGGCGCGCAAATCGGCCATCTGCGCCGCCAGATCCTGAGAATCGAACCCGACAGCCCCCACCAACAGCCAGCCCGACGGCGCGCGTTGCAGCAGCCGGAGGCCTTCGGAGGAAAAGGTCAGGGCGAAATTGGGTTTCATACGATTTGCAATACCATTCCGTGCGGCCCTGCGGGAGTCCCGCACCGTTTGGCGCGCAGGTTATAGCAGCTTCCCGCCGAGTGGAAGGAAAACAAATATGTGATTGTTGTCGCAGGGGGAATTTCCGCCATTCTGGAACGGTAACGAAAAGGAGTTTTCGATGAAACGCATTGCTTTGATGATTGCCTTAATGGGGGCCGCGCTGCCGGCCATGGCCGACGAAATACAGCGTCAGATCACCGTTACCGGAGAGGGCACGGTGCAGATGGCGCCGGATATGGCGGTGATTTCGCTGGGGGTGACGCATCAGGATAAGGACGCGGCGCGGGCGATGGCGCGGGCCTCGGGGGCGGCGGCGGATGTGCTGGAGCGGCTGTCCACGATGGGCATTGCGGCGCGCGATGTGCAGACCAGCAGCGTGACCCTGTCGCCGATCTACACCCGGCGCAAGGATGCCGGACCGATGGAGATCGAGGGCTTCCGCGCGGGGCTGTCGATGTCCGTGCGGGTGCGTGATTTGCCGAAACTGGGCGCGGTTCTGGGGGCGGTGGTGCAGGATGGGGCGAACCAGTTCTCGGGGCTGCAATTCGCGCTGTCACAGCCACAAGAGGCCCAGGATGCCGCGCGCAAAGACGCGGTGGCGGATGCGCTGCGCAAGGCGGGGCTTTATGCCCAGGCCGCCGGGGCCAGCCTGGGCGATGTGCTGCAAATCTCGGAGAACGGGGGGTATAGCGCGCCCAAAATGCGGATGGCGGCGGATATGGCCGAGTCCGTCCCAATCGCCGAAGGCGAGCTTAACATCAGCCAGTCCGTGACCCTGGTGATTGAGCTGAAGTAACCTGTGAACGGCGCGGGGGTGGCCTCGCGCCGTTCAGTTTCAATGACTTAGCGCGGCAGTGCGGCGTCCAGATCGCGGATCAGATCCTCGGCGTTTTCGATCCCGATGGAAATCCGCACCACATTGGGGCCAGCGCCTGCGGCGATCTGCTGCTGCTCGGTCAGCTGGCGGTGCGTGGTCGAGGCCGGGTGGATGATCAACGAGCGCGTATCGCCCGGGTTGGCCACATGGCTGAACAGCTCTAGCTTGCCGACCAGTTCGACACAGGCGTCATAGCCGCCCTTGAGCGCAACAGTGAACAGACCGCCGGTGCCTTTGGGGAACAACGCCTTGGCACGGTCATAATAGGGCGAGCTTTCCAGACCGGCGTAGGTCACCGCCTCGATCCGGTCGTCGTTTTCCAGCCATTGCGCGATTTTCAGCGCGTTTTCGCAGTGGCGCTCCATCCGCAGGGACAGGGTTTCGATGCCCATCAGCGTGTAATGGGCCGCCTGCGGGTTCAGCGTCATGCCCAGATCGCGCAGACCAATGGCAATCCCGTGGAAGGTAAAGGCCAGCGGGCCGAAGGTCTCGTGGAATTTCAGGCCGTGATAGGCGGGCTCGGGCTGCGACAGCGAGGGGAATTTATCGCTGGCGGACCAGTCGAACCGGCCGCTGTCCACCACAACGCCGCCCGTCACGGTGCCGTTGCCCGTCAGGTATTTCGTCATGGAATGGACGACCAGCGTGGCGCCATGGGCGATCGGATTACACAGGTACGGCGTGGCGCTGGTGTTATCGACGATCAGCGGCAGGCCAGCGTCGCTGGCCACCTGCGCGGCGGCGGGCAGATCGGTGACATAGCCGCCGGGGTTGGCGACGGATTCGCAGAACACGGCGCGGGTGTCTTCGTCGATGGCGGCGGCGACGGCCTCCATGTCCTCGAAATCGACGAACTTGGCGGACCAGCCGAAGCGCTTGATGGTCTGGCTGAATTGCGTGATCGAGCCGCCATAGAGACGCGTGGACACCACCACATTGCGCCCCGGAGCCATCAGCGGGAACAGAGCCATGATCTGCGCCGCATGGCCGGACGAGCAGCACACCGCGCCCACGCCGCCCTCAAGCGTGGCGATGCGTTCTTGCAGGACGGCCACGGTGGGGTTGGTCAGGCGCGAATAGATATAGCCGACCTCTTGGAGGTTAAACAGCGCGGCGGCGTGATCGGCGTCGCGAAACACATAGGCCGTGGTCTGGTAAATCGGGGTCTGACGCGCGCCGGTGGCCGGATCGGGCCGGGCGCCTGCGTGGATGGACAGCGTGTCAAAACCGTAGCTGGGGGCGTCTGTCATGGGGTCTCCTCCTGAAAAGCAATTCGTTTGTTGCACTATTGCCGACTTGGATAGGGCATCTCAGAATAAGCGACAATCGCAAAGCGACGGCGAGGGGGATTTGATGCGCTCGGCCTTTCATCGGGCAGTCAACGTCCGGAACCTGCAAGGGCACGGGAATTTCATGCTGCGCTGCTGGGCGCAACCGAGGGGCGCAGCGCCAAAACCTGGGTGGAGTTCGGGATCCCGCCTTCGGTTCGAGGGGGGGGCGACTGGGACGGGGTGTTTGCGCCCTGAGCGCCGGGCGGCGTGGCGAGCGGTGGAAGTGAGTATTTAAAGAGCAAAGAAGCGGGCGGGTCAGCGCATCCAGAAGCCGTTGGCTTTGATGATTTTGCGGATGCCCTGTTCGCGGCGGGGCAGGTTTTCCTGGTCAAAGAGCGCGCGGGTTTTGGCGCCGCGGCCGTGGTAGACCATGAATTTGATCGGGTCGTATTGTTTGAGCACCTTTTTGATGTGGTGAGGGGCGGCGGCCTGTTCGAGGATCTGGATCACGCGGTCGTTTTCGCGGGCGTAGAGCAGGGGGAAGAGCCGGTAGTGGCAGGTGATCTGGTCATCCAGCAGGCCGGTGGGCAGGGTGTTGCGCCCGCCGCCGAAGCTGTGGATCACCAGGGGCAGGGCGATCTGATCGAGCCAGGGCCAGAGCGGCTGGCAGACCAGTTCGGGCGGGGCGTTATCGCGGATCTGTGTGGCGTAATCCAGGTAGCGTTCGCCGAATGCGCGGGGGCATTTGTAGAAGAACCAGCCCGCGTTGAAATAGAGATAGCGGCGCCAGTATTCATCGGGCTGGCTGAGGTCCAGCGAGCTTTCGAAATCCAGGCCGAACTTATCGTAGAGCGATTTCCAGGTGTCGGTGTAGCCGGGGCCGTAAAGCTCGATTTTGGGCCAGGTGCCTTCGACCTGCTGAGAGGCGGTGGGGCGGTTGAAATCGAAGGGCACGCGGGCCAGATCGTCCAGCACCAGCGTGTCGGTGTCGAAAAAGACGAAGGGTTCGCCTTCGGGCATGGCCAGCAGGGCCTGGATTTTGTTGGCGTTGGGGTAGCCTTCGCCGAATTCGGGGGTGGCAAAGGGGATGATTTCGGCCCCCAGTTCCTGAAGCAGGGCGATCACGGCCTTGTTGCGCAGGGTAGGGGCGCTGGACCAGAGCGGGCCGTCCTGCGGTGTGGCCACGATCAGGCGGCCGGCGAAATCGGGGTTGGTCAGCCGCAATGAGGCGGCGAACAGGACGGCCTCGTATTGCAGGCGGTTGGCCTGGCCGATGATCACGATATTGAATGCTTGGCTTTTTGCCGTCTCAGAGGTCATACTCGAACCTGCCCGCCATTTATGTGGCCCCGTTTTGGGGCAGTATGGGGCATAAGAACCTGATTTGAAAGAAAAGGAATTGTCAAATGCTGGACATGATTTTGTTCGTGATCGCGGCGGCGACCGGAGGAATGCAGAGCAGCGGTTCGGAAAGGGCGGCGATTTCGGCGCCGAAGGTACAGGCTGTCGTAACGGGGGGCGCCCCGGAAACGGCCTCGGCAACGGTCTCGGAGCCTGCGCAGGCTGCGCCGGTGGCCGAGGATCAGACCCCGACCGGCAAATTCACCACCGCGACCGAGGTCAAACCGATCCTGGCCGCCACCAAATCGCAATGGATTGCTGTGCGGGAATATGACGGTCAGGACATTATTTACTTTACGCAGCTCCTGTCCTGG
Source organism: Paracoccaceae bacterium (assembly GCA_002708925.1). Taxonomy (GTDB): domain Bacteria; phylum Pseudomonadota; class Alphaproteobacteria; order Rhodobacterales; family Rhodobacteraceae; genus Thalassobius. Next base: position 40,351 of record PAPN01000057.1, on the reverse strand, counting down.
CGCTGCGGGCTGAGCGGCATTCGTTACTCGGTGAACGGAGGCCCGATGCAGCCCTATCCGATGCCGCCCTGCCACATGGATATGGCCGCGCCCAACGCCCTGCTGGGCAACGAGGCGATGCCGATCATGGGGTTGCCGCCCAAATCCGTGCAGACCGTGGATGTCGAGGTGTTCTTGGATGACACCAGCGTCGATTTCGCTAGCTATCAGCGCAATCAGGTGTTGATCCCCTGACTGCCTCGGGCTTAGCCGGCGGGGCGAAGCGGGCTCAAATGTCCGATCAGTTGCTGTGAAAGCGCGTTGTAGCCTTTGGCGGCAGGATGCAGCCCGTCGCTGGCCCAGCCGCTCTGCCCGGCGTCATAGCCCTGCGGCACGGGCAGGACAGTACAACGGGGAAAACGTCAGCCATAGGGTACGCGCGACGGAACGATACGAGCGGATGATTTGACCTGATCCTTCAGGTGCTTAGCGAGCTTTGATGTAGAAAAGGAAGAATGGTGGGCGACCCTGGAATCGAACCAGGCATGAGTCTCCTCGGCGGAGTTACAGTCCGCTGCCGCACCTTGCAGCCCGTCGCCCGTGTCTGCGGCATTGCCTCAGAACGTGGGGGGGTGATTACAAGCGTCGCGCAGGGGCGTCAACAGGAAAATTCCTTGCAGATGCCGGTTAGGAGGCGCATTAACGCGCGCAACGCAATTCATGGGGATCAGCGCGATGAAAAAGCCCAAATGGGTCGTCGAAAAAGAGCAGGCAAAGAAGGCCTCGGCGGCGGAAACCGTGTGGATGTTCGGCCTGCACGCGGTGCGCGATGCGCTGATGAACCCGAACCGGCAGAAATTGCGCCTGGTGGTCACAAAAAACGCGCAGGACAAGCTGGCCGAGGCGATTACCGCCAGCGGGATGACGCCCGAAGTGGTGGATCCGCGCAAATTCAACGTGCCGATTGATTCCAATTCGGTGCATCAGGGGGCCGCGCTGGAGGTCAAGCCGCTGGATTGGGGGCGCTTGCAGGATGTCTGCGTGGGCAAACCGGGGCTGGCACCGCGTGTGGTGCTGCTGGACCGGGTGACCGACCCGCATAACGTGGGCGCGATTCTGCGCTCGGCCGAGGTGTTCGGCGCCTGTGCGGTGATCGGCACGCGGCATCATTCGGCGCCCGAAACCGGGGCTTTGGCGAAAACCGCCAGCGGCGCGCTGGAGCGTCAGCCCTATCTGCGGATTCGCAATCTGGCCGATGGGATCGAGGCGTTGCAGCAGATGGGCTATATCGTGCTGGGCCTGGCCGGCGAGGCCGAGCAGACGATCGAGACCGCGCTGGAGGGCAAGACCGACCGCCCCGTCGCGCTGGTGCTGGGGGCCGAGGGGCCGGGGCTGCGCCAGAAAACCCGCGAGACCTGCGATGCGCTGGTGCGGATTGATTTCGCGGGGGGGTTTGGCTCGCTCAATGTGTCGAACGCGGCGGCAGTCGCGCTTTATGCGGCGCGGGGCTAGGGAATCGGGGCGCTGTTAACGCGTTGTTCACAGGTTCTTTACACACTCTTCCATAGCGATCATGCGATCCTACATGAGTATCAGAGCCGCGGGGACGGAACCCTCGCGCTTCATTCACTGTCCCTCGTTCCGCGACTGGCACCTCGGGCTGACCCCGAGGTGCTTTTTTATGCGCCGATGGCTAGGCAGAAGGCCCGCGGCAGGCTAACGCTAAGGCATGAGCGAACAGTATACCGATGATCATCTGAAAACGATTCTGAAGCGCACGCGGCGGGTGGCCGTTGTGGGCGTGTCGATGAACGCGGTGCGCCCGTCTTATTACGTGGCGCGCTATCTGGGGCTGAAGGGCTATACGGTTATTCCGGTCAATCCCGGCCATGCGGGTAAAACGCTGTTCGGTCAGACCGTGCGCGCCAGCCTGTCCGACATTGAGGGCGGGGTGGATATGGTGGATATTTTTCGCCGCTCGGAGGCGGTGCCGCCCATCGTGGACGAGGCGCTGGAGGCCTTTCCCGAGCTACAGACGATCTGGATGCAGATCGGGGTAGAGCACCCCGAGGCCGCCGCTAAAGCCCGCGCGCGCGGGGTGGATGTGATCATGAACCGCTGCCCGAAGATCGAGTATCAGCGTCTGTTCGGTGAACTGCGTATGGGCGGGTTCGCGACCGGGGTGATTTCGTCGAAGCTGTGAGGAGGGGGCCAGCCCCCGCCGTTGAAGCTCTGCGATCTTCAACGGCTCCCCCGGAGTATTTTTGTCAAAAAGAAGCGGCGGGCTCAGGTGAGGAAATCGGCGGAGATGCGCAGATCCCGAAGGGGGCGGACGATCTGGATGGAGCGTTCGTAGAGCGGGTGGGCCTTGAAGGCGGCCAGGGCGGTTTCGTCCTTGAATTCGGCGTAGACGATGAAATCCACCTGCGGGCCGGGGATTGGATCGGTGTTCAGATTGCGGCCGATTTCAAAGTGGGATGCGTGGGGGATGCCCGAGAGCAGCGAGAGCCCGTCATAGACCGTTTCGCGGTCTTTGGGATCGCGGGCCGAGAAGAACACCACGTGGCGGATCATGTGCGGGCGGCTTTTTCTGCGAGGCCCGAGGTGCCCTGGCGGCGGGCCAGTTCGGCCATCACGTCCGACAGGGGCACATCGCGCGATTGCAGCATCACCAGCAGGTGAAAGAGCACGTCGGCGGCCTCGGAGGTGAGGCGGGTTTTGTCGCCTTTGGTGGCCTCGATGATGGCTTCGATGGCTTCTTCGCCGAATTTCTCGGCGCATTTTTCGGGGCCTTTGGCCAGCAGTTTGGCGGTCCAGCTGGTATCTGGGTCGGCCGCGGCGCGGGCGGCGATGGTTTGGGCCAGGTCGTCGAGTGTCATTCGATCCTCATGGGGATGCCCGCGGCGGCCATGTGGTCTTTGGCTTCGCGGATGGTGTAGTCGCCGAAATGGAAGATCGAGGCGGCCAGCACGGCGCTGGCGCCGCCCTTGGTGACGCCCTCGACCAGGTGATCCAGGGTGCCGACCCCGCCCGAGGCGATCACGGGGATGTCCACCGCATCGGAAATGGCGCGGGTCAGCGGCAGGTTGAACCCGGCGCGGGTGCCGTCGCGATCCATCGAGGTCAGCAGGATTTCCCCGGCGCCTTTTTCAGCGACCAGAATGGCGAATTCCACGGCGTCGATGCCGGTGGGTTTGCGGCCGCCGTGGGTGAAAATCTCCCATCGGGTGCCGTTGCCGTCTGCGTCGGTTTCCACGGTTTTGGCGTCGATGGCGACCACGATACACTGGCTGCCGAACTGATCGGCGGCCTGGGCCACGACATCGGGGTTGGCGACGGCGGCGGAGTTGAAGCTGACCTTATCGGCCCCCGCCAGCAGCAGGTTGCGCACGTCCTGCACGGTGCGGACGCCGCCGCCCACGGTCAGGGGGACGTAGCATTGCTCGGCCGTGCGCTGGACCACATCGAACATGGTGCCGCGGTTTTCATGGGTGGCGTGGATGTCCAGAAAACAGATTTCATCCGCACCGGCGGCGTCATAGGCCTTGGCCGATTCCACCGGGTCGCCGGCATCCACCAGATCGACGAAATTCACGCCCTTCACGACGCGCCCATCGGCGACGTCCAGGCAAGGGATGATACGGGTTTTCAGCATCGGGGCCTCTTGCGACTACGTGCCAGCGGTTTAGGCCAGATCGGCCCTGTGTGCAACGCAGCTTAGGCAGGGGCGGGGGCAGCCTGTGCGATCCGGCCGACGGCCTGGCGCGACAGCAGGACATGAAAGGGCATCACCGCCAGCAGATAGGCCCGGCCCAGCAGATTATTGCGGTGCACCCAGGTGGCCATATGAATCTGCCCCTGCGCGCGCATCACCGCAATCCGGAAATTCAGATGCGAGTCGTCCAGGCCGAAGTTCAGCTCGTCTTCGGTTTCAAAGGTCAGCGGGAACATGTGGTCCTGACCGTCGCTCAGCTCGGTTTTCAGGCCCAGGGGCGCGACGATCCGGTTGCGCAGTTCCAGCAGCGTCTGAGACCATCGGGGCATTGTCATTGCCACCTGCGCGGCAGTGTGGACATCCAGCGGGCTGGTGCAGCTGTAGCAGTCGATGAAGTCTCCGGTTTGGAAATGCTGCCACAGATGGGCGTGGGCGGGCAGGCGGGTTTTGCGGACATGGGTCATTGGCAGGCCGTTGGGGTTCTTGGGGTTGGAGTTAGGAAGGCTTACGGGTGTCTGAACTAAACGATGCAGTTCAGTTTTGAGCAAGGGGCAGGTTGCCGCAGCCCGCACATGCCCCGATCCGAGGCATATCCGGTGGGTTCTTGGCAGGACGTTAACAAAACAACGAAAAATGAGCGGGCCGAGGCGCGTCAGGGCTTTCAGGGCTTTACTATACTAAATGACTCAACTACCCAGACGCCACGTCGCGACTCGCCATTCAGAATCTCTCATTCAAGACAGCCAAAGCGCCTCGATGGATCACGCATTCGCGCGGTCTGCGTAAAGTCAAAGAATGAGGGAACGGAAATGCGCACTCTTGGAACGGGGCCCTTTACGGCCACGAACGGACGGTCTGTCCGAAAATCTACATTGTTCGGGGCGTCGCTGACGGCGGCCTGTTTTGCCGGTCAGGCCTATGGTCAGGACGCCGGCGTTATCGAATTGCCCACCGTCGAAGTGGAAACCACCGAGGTTCAGGCCCCTGCACCGGTCGCGCCGCGCCGGGTGTCGAACAACACTGGCCGGGCTGCGGCTGCTCCGCAGGTCTGTACGCCCGAGCTGGCCGGAACGCCGGTTTGCGCCGAACAGGAGGCCGCCGAACGCGCCGCCGCCGAGGCCGAGGCTCAGGCTCGTGCCGGGACCAACCCCAACGCGGACCCGAACGCGCCGTTCAAGGCCGATCGTCTGACCAACTCGAAACTGCCGGGCAAGGTGCTGGACACCCCCCGGACCGTGACCGCGATCACGCAGGAAACGATTGAAACCAAGGGCACCACCTCGATCCGGCAGCTGGCGCGCAACACGCCCGGCATCTCGCTGGGCTTTGGTGAGGGTGGGAACTCTTACGGCGACAACATCTATATCCGCGGCTTCAAGGCCAATAACGACGTCTATGTCGATGGTGTGCGCGATCCGGGGATTTCGATCCACGAAACCTTTGCCACCGAGCAGGTCGAAGTGATCAAGGGCCCGGCCGGCACCGTGGGCGGGCGTGGCACCACCGGCGGCGCGCTGAACATCGCGTCCAAGAAGCCCCAGGATGTGGATTTCTTCGAAACCTCGACCAAGATCACCAGCGCGGGCACCGCACGCCAGAGCTTTGATTTCAACTGGGGTGAAAATGAAAAGGTGCAGTTCCGTCTGAACGGGATGTTGCAGGACGGTGAAATCGCCGGCCGCGAAGACCTGAAGGACGACCGCGCGGGCGTGGCCGGTTCGGTGCGCTATAAGCTGTCCCCGAATGTCACGCTGGAGGGCGACTACACCTACACCAAGATCGAGCAGACCCCCGACTGGGGCGTGCCCTTCATCGTCTATGAAGACGCAGGTCTCGCCGGTCCGGTCACCGATTATGGCGTGGATCGCGATACGTTTTACGGCATCGCGGATCGCGATTTCCAAAGCGTCGAGCAGCATGTGGCGACGGGCCGCCTGATCTGGGAAATCTCGCCCACGATGAAGCTGACCAACACGCTGCGCGGCTCGCATTCGATCAATGATTACATCCTGACCGCGCCCAGCCAGATTGCCGACAATGGCTCGACGAATCCCGATGACTGGACCGTCGATCTGAGCTTCAAGAGCCGCTACCAGGAAACCGACGTGCTGTCGAACGATCTGGAACTGACCGGCGTGTCGCACTGGGCCGGGGCCAAGCATACCTGGATTGTCGGGGTCAGCCTGTCGCGCGAGGACGTGAAATACACCGGCTACGATAACCTGATTTCCGAGGATTACCTGCCCGAGGATGGCGGGCGCCCCGATCCGTGCACCGTGACGGCGGTGAACCCCGATCCCTCTGCCTGCTGGGCCGGCACCACGCCCACGCTGAATGACAGCTGGACCGAAACCCGCGTGGATACCAAATCCATCTACGCGCTGGATACGGTCGAGCTGTCCCGGCAATGGACGGTCGCGGGCGGTCTGCGGATTGATCACTATGACATCGAGCGCACCGGCACCGACCGTGCGGGGGATGCCTATGCGTTGTCGCGCAGTGACACCATGCTGAACGGCAGCCTGTCTGTGACCTACAAACCCTCGGACAAGCTGCGGATTTACGGTGCTGCGGCGACCTCGACCAACCCGATGGGGCAGGAGATCGCCTCGGGCGGCGGCTACTACGGCGGTCTGGACACCAATGGTGAAGGGCTCAAGCCCGAGCAGAACCTGTCGCTGGAACTGGGCGCCAAGTACGAGCTGAACAACCACCTGCTGCTGACCGCCGCACTGTTCCAGACCACCAAGGACAACGCCCGCGAGGATGTGGGCCGTGGTGCCGACGCCGTGACCTCGGACACGCTGAAATACCGTGTGCGCGGGATCGAGCTGGGCGTCGCCGGTAAGGTGAATGACCGTGTGGGCCTGTTTGGTGGGGCCGTGTTCTCGGACAGTGAGATCCTGGACAGCGCGACCGCCGATTATATCGGGGAATCGCTGCCCACCATCACGCATAAGCAGTTCAACCTGCTGGTCACCTATGATGTCAGTGACGATCTGATGCTGGGTCTGCAGACGAATTTTGTTGGGAAACGTGATCTGGGCTCGACCGTGCCGAACGGCAATGTTCTGCCCTCGCACTGGACCTTCGATCTGGTCGGATCCTACGCGATCAACAAGGCCACGTCGGTCCGGTTCGGCATCGATAACATCACCGACAAGACCTACTACGACACCGCCTACCGCTCGGGTGAGCCGTTCACCTATGTGGGGCCGGGTCGTGAAATCTGGGCCTCGCTGGACATGAAGTTCTAAGCCCCGGTTTGCACTTTCCCTCGGTTGGGGGCGGCAATCATGCGCGCCGCCCCCGGCCACTTCTCAGATCAGGAGCGCAGCATGCTCATCACCATCCCCGAACTGTTCAGCAAGGACGAGGTCAAATCCATTCGCACCCGTCTGGACGCGGCCGATTGGGAGGACGGCAAAAACACCGCCGGCGCCCAGTCCCTGCAAGTCAAACGCAACCGTCAGCTGCCCGCCACGGGCCAGGATGCGCAGGAGCTGGGGCAACTGATCCTGCAACGTCTGTCGCAAAACCCGCTGTTCCTGTCGGCCGCCTTGCCGCTGCGGATTTTGCCGCCGATGTTCAACCGCTACGAGGACGGCGAGACCTTTGGCATCCATGTGGACAATGCCATTCGCACCAATCCGTTCAACGGCGAATACATCCGCACCGATCTGTCGATGACGGTCTTTTTCTCAGAGCCCGATGAATATGACGGCGGCGCGCTGCTGGTCGAGGACCACTATGGCACCCAAGAGGTGAAACTGCCCGCAGGGGACATGGTGCTCTATCCCTCGACCTCGCTGCACGAGGTGGTGCCAGTGACGCGCGGGGCGCGGGTGTCCTCGTTTTTCTGGCTGCAAAGCATGGTGCGCTCGAACGAGCAGCGCACCATCCTGTTCGAGCTGGACCAGACCATCCAGACGCTGGCCACGCGCTTTGGCGCCGAGGATGACGAAGTCGTCCGCCTGACCGGCATTTACCACAACATGATCCGCCAATGGACCGAGGTATGATGATGCGTAACGCTATGACCGCACTTGCAATTTTTCTGGCAGCCCCCGCTATGGCGCAGGATGTCAGCCTGACCGATCAGGCCAGCGCGCTGATTTCCGACAGTCAGGCCACCGTGGGCGCATGGCTGGCCGAGGCCGGGCACGATCACATGTCGCCCGTCGGGATGTACCTGGCCGCCGATATCGTGGTGAAGGCCGTGATGATCTCGCTGGCTGTTGCCTCGGTTCTGGTCTGGGCGGTGTTCATCGCCAAGCTGGTCTCGCTAAGCGCGGCCAAGCGCCGGGTCCGGCGCAATTACAAACGTCTGGACAGGGCTGGCTCGCTGGAGGCGGGGCAGGGGCTGTTCGCCAAACGGCGCGGGGTGGTCGGCGCCATGGTGCGCGCCGCGCTGGCCGAGCGTGAACGCTCGGGCCAGAGCCATGCCGCAGGGATCAAGGAACGCAGCGAAAGCGCCCTGTCGCGGATCGAGGCCGGCGCGGCGCGCAGTGCCGGGCGCGGCACGGCGTTGCTGGCGATCACCGGGTCCACCGCGCCCTTTGTCGGCCTGTTCGGCACGGTCTGGGGGATCATGAACAGCTTTATCTCGATTGCGGAAACCAACACCACGAACCTGGCTGTCGTGGCCCCTGGGATCGCCGAGGCGCTGCTGGCCACGGCCATCGGGCTGGTGGCGGCGATTCCGGCGGTGATCTTCTATAACCTGCTGGTGCGGGGGATCGGCGGCTATCGGATCATGCTGACGGATGCCGCCGCGCTGGTGCAGCGCACATTGTCGCGCGATCTGGATCGGGAAAACGCGGATCAGGGCAGCCCGGCCGACGCCTCCGAAAGCGACCCGCTGCCTCTTGCAGCGGCGGCGGAGTGATCCGATGGGAGCGCGACTGGGTTCGGACAGCGGGGACGATCTGGCGGAAAACGCCGAGATCAACATCACCCCTTTCATTGACGTCATGCTGGTGCTGCTGATCATCTTTATGGTGGCCGCGCCGCTATCGACGGTGGATATTCCGGTGGAATTGCCCGTGGCCGTGGCCGAGGCGCCGCAGCGGCCCTCAGAGCCGGTGTTCATCACCCTGGCCGAGGATCTGACGCTTTCTGTCGGAGAGGCGCAAACCGATCTGAGCGGGCTGATTTTGGAGGTCGGGATCGCCACCCAGCTGAACCGCGAGGAACGCCTGTATATTCGCGCGGACAAATCCGTCCCCTATGGCGAGCTGATCGCCGTGATGAACGTGCTGCGCGCCGAAGGCTATCTGAAGGTCGGGCTGGTGGGGCTGGACGAGGCCGCCGCGGCCCCCGAAGCCAGCCCCGAAGCCAACCCCGCGCCGGAGCCGCAGCAATGAGCCTGGCCTATCGCGAAGGTGCCGGGCTGTGGCCGATCGCGGCGCTGTCGGTGGTGCTCAGCGCGGGGGCGCATGTCGGGCTGCCTGCCGCCTGGATGGCCCGCGCGCCGCAGGCGCAGCCGGAAACGCGCCCGGTGGAATCGGGCATTCAGGGCGCGATCATGTTCGATCTGTCCGACATCATCGCCGCCCCCTCCGAAGCCGGCGAGGACAGCGTTGAAATGGCCGCCTCGGACGAGGCACCTACCGTCACCGAAAGCCCCGAGGCCGTGGACCCGGCCAAGGCCGCGGACGAGCCGATCCTGAATCAGACCCCCTATGACGTCACCGATGACGAGCTGAAATTCGGGATCGCCAGCCCGGACCCGGCCGAGGAAACGCAGGACGAGGCGCATGAGACAGCCTCGGAATTTGTCGAGGAACAGGTCGATCAGCCATCCGCGCTGGGGGCGACGGCGGCGGATGCTTCGCAGGCGTCGGTGTCGGGCGTGGACGTGCAGGCGCAGGCGGATAAGGCTCAGGCCAGCAGCGAGGGCCTGACGGCGGACGAGCTGCAAGAGATTTCCGAATGGCAGAAATCGGTGGTGCTGCGCATCGCAAAAGCCAAGAAATACCCCAGCCAGGCCCGTAAAAAAGGCATCGAAGGCGAGGTGCGCGTGCGCTTTACGATTGACCGATACGGCGCAATCCTGGCGCGCGAGATTCAGCAAAGCTCGGGCAATCGGGTGCTGGATCAGGCGGCGCTGAGCGTGTTCGACCAGCTGGAGAAACTGCCCACCCCGCCGCAGCATCTGAGCGGGGACGAGTTCACGCTGATGATCCCGCTGAACTACTCGATCAAGAAGACATGAAGGGCGCGCGGACCGTCTGTGCGGTGATCTGATCGAGGCGCGCACAGCCGGTCAGGGCCATGGTGATCTCCAGCTCGTCGCGCAGCAGGCGCAGCACGTGGCTGACGCCCTGAGCCCCGGCCACGGCCAGACCATGCGCAACGGGGCGGCCCACCAGAACGGCGCTTGCGCCCAGGGCCAGCGCGCGGAACACATCGGCGCCGCGGCGCAGCCCGCCATCCATCAGCACCGGATGCCCGCCGGCGGCGCGCACCACTGAGGGCAGGGCGGAAATGGCAGAGGGCGCGCCATCCAGAACGCGCCCGCCGTGGTTGGAAACGATGACGCCCGCCGCGCCTGCCTGAATGGCATTCCGGGCGTCCTGCGGTGTCAAAATCCCCTTAAGCAGCACCGGCAGCGGGGCGTTTTCGCACAGCCAGGCGATGTCCTCCCAGCGGGGCAGCACATGGGCGACACGGTCAAACAGGGCCGATTCCGTCTCGGTAAGGGGGGCAAAGGAAGGGGAGGGCAGATCGTGCAGATTGACCGCGCTCAGACCGTCGGGCAGCTGGAACCGGGTTTCGATTTCGGCGTCCCGAATGCCGCTGACGGGCGCGTCCACGGTCAGCACCAGCGCCTCGAAACCGGCCTGCGCAGCGCGAGAGGCCAGCGTCAGCGTCGCCGCGCGGCTGCCCATCCAATACAGCTGAAACCAGCGACAGGCATCACCGGCTGCACGGACCTCGGCCATGGGCTGCGCGGCCTGCGCGCTAAGCACCATGCCGGCCTCTTGGGCGGTGGCGGCGGCGGCGGTTCCGGCCTCGCCCTGAGGATGCAGAAGCGTCTGATAGGCCATCGGAGCCACCAGAATGGGATGCGCCAGCGTGCGGCCCAGCAGCTGCACCCGCGTATGGCCGCCGCGCAGATCGCGCAGCACCGAGGGCACAATCTGGACCGCGTTCAGATCATCCCGGTTGCGCTGCATCGTGTGCCCGGCCCCCGCGCCGCGCAGGAAATAGGCGGCGATGGCGGGGGGCAGGGCCTGTTCGGCCCGCGTTTCATATTGGGCCAGGGTGGGGGGCAGATCGGTCATGTCAGTTCGCTTTTCAGAGCGAGACCATAGGCTGGATACCGAAGCTGTCTGGCGGGTCTCTGGGGGGATCAGGCTTTGAGCAGGGCCAGCGCCTCGGCCAGATCAATCGCGCCATCGTATAGGGCGCGGCCCGAAATGGCACCGTTCAGCGGCGCGCCGCAGGATTTGAGGGCGCGCAGATCCTCCAGCGAGGACACCCCGCCCGAGGCAATCACCGGGATCGACACGGCATTGGCCAGGGCTGCGGTCTCGGCCACGTTGGGACCCTGCATCGCGCCGTCGCGGTTGATGTCAGTGTAGATGATGGCGGCCACGCCCGCGTCCTCGAAGGATTTGGCCAGATCGGTGGCGGTGACGTTGGTGTCCTCGGCCCAGCCCTTGGTGGCGACCATGCCGCCGCGTGCGTCAATGCCCACGGCGACGTGACCGGGGAATTCGCGGCAGGCCTGGCGCACCAGATCGGGGTTTTCCACGGCAACGGTGCCCAGAATGACGCGTTGCAGCCCCTTGGACAGCCAGCGCTCGATCGTGGCCATGTCGCGGATGCCGCCGCCTAGCTGCGCGGGCACTTTGGTCTGGGCCAGGATTTCCTCGACGGGTTGCGCATTCACGGGTTCACCGGCAAAAGCGCCGTTCAGATCGACCAGATGCAACCATTCGCAGCCCGCGTTCACGAACTCCAGCGCCTGGGCGGCGGGGTTTTCGTTGAAAACGGTGGCCTGCTCCATCTCGCCTTTGTACAGGCGCACGGCATTGCCGTCCTTCAGGTCAATCGCGGGATAGAGGATCATGGTCCGGGCCTTTCTGTGACTATGCTGCGCGCGGTTTTGCACGGGTGGCGGGGAATTGCAACTTTCTGCCGCCGGTTGGGGGCTTCCGTCATGTCAGGCTTGATCGGAATCGCTTGGGCGGGTCAGGATCGGGGCACATTCAGGGAGGTAATCTGATGAAAACGCTTGTTCTGGCCGCTGTGGCCTCGGTTCTGATGGCGGGGGCGGCGCTGGCCGATCCGGTCGAGGGGATCTGGAAAACTCAGGTGGATGATGGCGCCTATGCCCATGTGACCATCTCTAAATGCGGCGCGGCGATCTGCGGCGTGATCTCGCGGACGTTCAATGCCAGCGGGGAATACAGCTCGCCCAATATCGGGAAAAAGCTGGTCTGGGACATGCAGCCCAAGGGCGGCGGGGCCTATCGCGACGGCAAGATCTGGCAGCCGTCCAAGGATAAGGTCTATAGCTCAAAGATGGACATGTCCGGAAATGCGCTGAAGGTGAAGGGCTGCATCGGCCCGATTTGCAAGAAACAGACCTGGAGCCGCGTGAAATAAAGGCATCAGCGCCCCTGCGCCGGGGGAAACGGCTTTGTGATAGCTGGCCGTTACAGTCGATGTGTTAGGATGGGCGCCGTAGGACAGTTCAAAGGGTATCTTGGGTCATGCGGCGTCTTTTTTATGCGGTTTTGCTTATGGGGCTGGCGGGAACGCTGCGGGCCGATCCTCTGGAGGGGCTGTGGCTGACAAAGCCCGACGCCAAGGGGCAGGTGGCGCATGTCAGGGCCGAACCCTGCGCCGGAGCGCTGTGCGGCACGATCATCCGGGCCTTCGATCGCAGCGGCGCGCCGGTGGTTACCCCCAATGTGGGGCGGCGAATCTTCTGGGATGTGCGCCCGCAGCCGGATGGGTCATATGCGGGGACGGGATGGCTGCCGCTGCGCGATCTGACGTTCAAGGCCAGGTTGCGGCTGGCGCAGAACACCCTGACCGTCAGCGGTTGCATCGGGCCGATCTGCCAGAACCAGACCTGGACGCGAGTGGTGGATTAAGGCGCCCAGTTCAGGAAGTTCGCGATCATGTGCAGGCCGGTTTTCTGGCTTTTCTCTGGGTGGAACTGCATCCCCACCAGATTGTCGCGCCCGACGATGGCGGTGATCTGCCCGGCATAGTCCACATGCGCCAGCAGATGCGCGGGATTGGCCACCTTGAAGTGATAGGAATGCACGAAATAGGCGTGATTGCCTGTCTCGATCCCGTCGAACACCGGATGGTCCGTGTCGATCACCAGATCGTTCCAGCCCATATGGGGCACTTTCAGGCTGTCATCAGAGGGTGTGATCTTGTCCACGTCCCCGCCGATCCAGTCAAACCCAGGCGTTTCGGTATATTCCAGCCCGCGGGTGGCCAGCATCTGCATCCCGATGCAAATCCCCAGGAAGGGCTTGCCCTGACGGATCACCACCTCTTCCATTGCCTCGAACACACCGCGATGATCGAACAGGGCGGCGCGGCACGCAGGAAACGCCCCGTCACCGGGCAGCACGATGCGATCGGCGCGGCGGATCAGCTCGGGGTCCGAGGTGACGATCACCTCGCCCGCGCCGGTCTCATTTGCCATGCGTTGGAATGCCTTCTCGGCCGAGTGCAGGTTCCCGCTCTCGTAATCCACAATGACCGTGGTCATTTACAGCGCCCCCTTGGTGGAAGGAATGGCATCGGCCTTGCGCGGGTCGGTTTCCACGGCCAGACGCAGGGCGCGGGCCACGGATTTGAACGCCGCCTCGGCCACGTGGTGGGCATTGAACCCGTGCAACTGATCCACATGCAGGGTGATCCCGCCATGGGTGCTGAAAGCCTGAAAGAATTCGCGCACCAATTCGGTGTCAAACGTGCCGATCTTGGGGGCGGTAAAGTCCACGTTCCAGATCAGATAGGGCCGCGCCGACAGATCCAGCGCGCAGCGCACCTGAGCGTCATCCATCGGCAGGTGACATTCGCCATAGCGCCGGATGCCCTTTTTATCGCCCAAAGCCTGCGCCAGGGCCTGCCCCAGGGCAATGCCGGTATCCTCGACCGTGTGGTGATCGTCGATGTGGTAATCGCCCTGCGCGCGGATGGTGAAATCAATCAGCGAGTGGCGCGCCAGCTGGTCCAGCATGTGGTCAAAAAAGCCCACGCCGGTCTGGTTGTCATAGGCTCCGGTGCCATCCAGATTCACCGTGACACGGATGTCTGTCTCGGCGGTTTTGCGGGTGATCGTGGCTGTGCGCATGTCGCTCTCCAAGTCTGTCGCGGCTCTTATAGGCTGGGCGCGGCGCGTTTCCAAGATGGCAAAGCGGCGGTTAATCCTTGGTGAGGCGCCCCGGATACGCTAGCTTACGGCGAAGATATTTTTCAATTTCGTGTTTCTTGAGGGTCGCTATGGGGATTTTGCGCGTATTGGCGGTTTTGGCCGCATTCGGAACGGTTGGTTGCACCCAGGCGGGGAAAGTCCATCGTACCGGAGCGCCGCAGGACCAGGCCTGCCAGCAGGGCGACATTGATCTGGGTAAACGCAACAAAGAAGGGCGCGCCGATCTGCGCGCGCGGGTGCGGTGCAGCTATCAGGGGCATGTTCTGCCCGCGCCCGATCCCAGGGATGCGCCCAAAGGCTGGACCGATCTGGCCAACGAGGCCAGCCGCTCTCTGACCGAGCCGGACCGCTACGATCTGGCCTTTGTCGAACTGGCCGCCGGGCAGCACGAGGTCACCACCGGGCAGATGCAGGCCCTGCGCGCGCAGCTAAAGGCCAAGGGGCGCGCGGGCTTGCAGAATGTGGTGGTGACTTATGTGCACGGCTGGCGGCACGATGCGGCAGTGCGGGACGCGGATGTGCTGAAGCTGCGGATGGTGCTGGGCTATACCCGCGCCGCGCTGAATTCGCGCTGTATCGAGCGGGGGGATTACTGCAATGCCTCTTTGACGGGGGTGTTCGTGGGCTGGCGCGGCCGGTCCTTCAACGAGCCGGTCCTGTCGATTGAGGGCGGCATGAATCCCTTTGCCATCGGGGCTATTCCAACGGTCTGGGACCGCAAGGACGCCAGCACGCGGCTGGGGCAGGGGGCGGGCTCGGCCCTGGATTGGGTGTTGCGGGGCGTGCAGGGGCCGCTGCATTTGATGCCGGGCAATGCCAAGGCCGATAAGATGCTGGTCTTTGCCCATTCCTTTGGCGGCAACATGATGGCCAACCTGATGCGCGGCTATGCAGAGCAGGCCATTGATAATCACCCGATGCGCAGGAACGGCGCGCGGATGGATCCGTTGATCGGGGATCTGGTGGTGTTGCTGAATCCGGCCACGCAGGCCCAGAACTGGACCGCGATCCAGCGGCAAGAACGCCGCCACGCGGGGCTGAGCGACGATCAGCATCAGGTGGTCGCGGGGTATTACAATCAGGACCGCGATTTTCAGCGCAAGCTGGCCAAATGGCAGAACATGTATCCCAGCGATCAGCGGCCGATCTATATCTCGATGACCTCGACGCCCAAATGGCACGGGATCGAAACCCGCGGGCGCCGGCCGCGTAGCGATTTTGCGACGGGCACGCTGTTTCCTCTGGCGCGGCGGGGCGCTGGCTTTGAGGGGCGCGAACAATACCGCACCATCGGCCATCTGAACCCGCTCTATACCCGCACGCAGAAGGAAACGGATGCCGAGGGCGTCTATCCGCGTGAACGTCTGGCCGGGCCTCCGGTGGGGGCGTCGCATGAATTCAGCGTCAATCAGGGGATCGGGCGGCACCCGTCCTATGCGGACAGCATGATCCCCGATGCGTCCTGGTGCACCGACGCCAGCGGCTGGCTGACCCAGGCGCGGCAATACCAGGTGGACAAGCACTTGCAGTCCGGCACGCGCAGTCAGGATGGCTATTGGGATTACGGCCTGGATGAACGATTCAAGGCGATCCCCAACGTGGCGGCCGGGCGCAATCCGGCCTCGGTTCAGTGGCGGCACTCGCTATGGCTGCCGTATCAGAAGAACCGGATTTCCGTGGCCTCGTCCCGCAGCCCGTTCTGGAATGTGCGCGCGCTGGATACCGCGATCAAGGATCACCACGGCTGGGTCAGCTATCCGATGTGGTGCGCGATCAACCAACTGGTGCTGGATGACGTGACTGCCCGCAGACCGGGCGCGGCGGTGCGCGAAACCCTGGAGGCGCAGCAGGCCTTCGAAGCCGAGGTAGACGCGCATAAACGCACGATCGGCGACGTAGAGTAGGTTCAGAACGCGTTATCTTTGACCGATTGCATCGACACATGGGTCGAGGTGGCGCCCACATGAGGCAGGGCTGAAATCACCTCGCCCAGCACGCGCCGGTAGCTCTGGATGTCTTTCGTGCGGATTTTCAGCAGGTAATCGAACGAGCCCGCGATCATGTGGCATTGCTCGATTTCGGGGACGTTCAGAACGGCGGTGTTAAAGGCACCGAGAGCTTTTTCCGTGGTGTCGGTCAGCTTGACCTCTGCAAAGGCGACATGTTCCAGCCCCAGTTTCTCGGCGTTCAGAACGGCGCGAAACCCCTGAATGTAACGCTCATCCTGAAGCCGTTTCAATCGTACCTGGCAGGGGCTTTTGGACAGGCCCACCTGCCGCGCCAATTCCGTCACCGGAATGCGCCCCTGCGTGGACAGGACTTGTAGAATGCGCCGGTCTATGCGGTCCAGATCGTCGGTATAATCGGTCATTTCTTTATCATAGGTCCGTATATTTGTGGTTTTTCGGGAAGTATGGCCTTTGATTTCGGATATACAGGAAAACCGACCTGCGCGCATCTGCTATTCTGGCCGCAGTCCAGAGAAAGAGCGCACCATGGCCGATTTGCCCCCGAACCACACTTCTGATCTGACCGTTTTGCGCAGCGCCCTGCGCGCGGCCCATCACCGCCCCGAGGCCGAGGTTCTGGCCGATTTGACGGCGGAATGCGCGCCGGCGGCCTCGATGCGTCAAAGCGGGTTTGCCCGCGCCGTGGATTTCGTCCGCCGCATTCGCTCGGGCAATGAGGTGGGGCTGATGGAGGTCTTCTTGTCCGAATACGGGCTGTCCACCAAAGAGGGTATCGCCCTGATGTGTCTGGCCGAGGCGCTGCTGCGCGTGCCGGACCGCGAAACCATTGATGAGCTGATCGAGGATAAGATCGCCCCCTCGGAATGGGGGGCGCATCTGGGGAAATCCTCGTCCTCGTTGGTGAATGCCTCGACTTGGGCGCTGATGCTGACGGGCAAGGTGCTGAAAGAGGACGAAACGCCGGGGATTGCTGCCACGCTGCACGGCGCGATCAAACGCCTGGGCGAGCCGGTGATCCGGTCCGCCGTGGCGCGCGCGATGAAGGAACTGGGCCAGCAATTCGTGCTGGGCCAGGACATTGACGAAGCGATCAAACGCGGCAGGGCGCGGGCCAAGCAGGGCTATACTTTCTCCTATGACATGCTGGGCGAGGCCGCGCTGACCGCCCGTGACGCGGCCAAGTATCACGCGGCCTATCTGGCTGCGATCAAACGCCTGGGCAAGGAAGCCCGCGCACAGGATATTCGCGACAATCCCGGTATCTCGATCAAGCTGTCGGCCCTGCATCCGCGCTATGAGCTGGGGCAGCACGACCGGGTGATGACAGAACTGACCGCCGCAACGCTGGAGCTGGCTCTGGCGGCCAAACAGGCCAATATGGGTCTGAACATCGACGCGGAAGAGGCCGACCGGCTGGACCTGTCGCTGGATGTCATTCAGGCGGTTCTGTCCGATCCGCGTCTGGCGGGCTGGGACGGTTTTGGCGTGGTGGTGCAGGCCTATGGCAAACGCGCGCCCTATGCGCTGGACTGGCTCTATGCCCTGGCGCAGCGGCTGGATCGCAAAATCATGGTGCGGCTGGTCAAGGGCGCCTATTGGGATTCGGAAATCAAGCGCGCTCAGGTAGAGGGGCTGGAGGTCTTTCCCGTCTACACGCGCAAACAGGCGACGGATGTGGCCTATCTGTGCTGCGCGGCCAAGCTGCTGAGGATGACAGACAGGATCTATCCGCAATTTGCCACGCATAACGCGCATTCGGTGGCCACGATCCTGCAAATGGCCAATGGGCAGCCGTTTGAATTCCAGCGCCTGCATGGCATGGGCGAGGGGCTGCATGACATCGTGAAACAGGATGCGGGCACGCGCTGCCGCATCTATGCGCCGGTGGGGGCGCATCGCGATTTGCTGGCCTATCTGGTGCGGCGGCTGTTGGAAAACGGGGCGAACTCGTCCTTTGTGAATCAGATCGTGGACGAAGATGTGGCGCCCGCAGAGGTGGTGGCCGACCCGTTCGAGGCGTTGCAGGCGCTGGGCGGCCAGCCGGGGCCGGGGGTTCTGGCCCCCGGTGATCTGTTCGCGCCCGAGCGCCGCAATGCTTGCGGCTGGGATCTGCATGATGCCCTCGATCTGGAGCGGGTTCAGGCAGCGCGTGCGCGGTTTGCTACTTATCATTGGCAGGGCGGGGCGCTGATGGTCTCGCCCTCGGAAACGGGGGCAGCGCGGGCGGTGATCAACCCGGCGCTGCCGCAAGATACCGTCGGTCAGCTGCGCGAGGCCACCCCGGCCGAGGCCGCGCAGGCTCTGGCCGATGCTGCCCCATGGGACGCGCCCGTTGCGCGCCGCGCCGGTATCCTGAACACGGCGGCGGATCTATATGAGGCGCATTTCGGCGAGCTGTTCGCCCTATTGGCGCGCGAGGCCGGCAAAACCCCCAATGACGCGATTTCCGAACTGCGCGAGGCGGTGGATTTCCTGCGCTATTATGCGGCTCAGGCCGCCGGGCTGGAGGCTCCGGCCTGTGGGGTGTTCACCTGTATTTCGCCGTGGAATTTCCCGCTGGCGATTTTCACCGGGCAGATTGCGGCCGCGTTGGCGGCGGGCAATGCGGTGCTGGCCAAACCGGCCGAGGCCACCAGCCTGATTGCCCATCGCGCCACGCAACTGCTGCATCAGGCAGGAGTGCCACTGACGGCGCTGCAACTGCTGCCAGGGCAGGGCGCAGAGCTGGGCCCGGTGCTGACCGGCAGCGCGCGGGTGAATGGCGTGTGCTTTACCGGCTCGACGGCTACGGCGCAGCGGATTCAGCGTGCCATGGCCAGCGGCACGCCCTCGGAGGCGGTGCTGATTGCGGAAACCGGCGGGCTGAACGCGATGATCGTGGACAGCACCGCGCTGCCCGAACAGGCGGTGCGCGACATCGTGGCCTCGGCGTTTCAGTCGGCGGGGCAGCGGTGCTCGGCCCTGCGCTGCCTGTATATCCAAGAGGACATCGCAGGCACGCTGCTGCCGATGCTGTTTGGCGCGATGGACGAGCTGGCGATGGGCAATCCGTGGGATCTGGCAACCGATGTCGGCCCGGTGATCGACGCGCGCGCGCAGGCGGATTTTACCGATTATATCGCCCAGGCCCGCGCCCGCGGAGACGTTCTGAAACAGCTGGACGCCCCGACGGCTGGCCATTTCATCGCCCCCACCGTGATCCGCGTGGACGGAATCGCCGCGCTGGAGCGCGAGATTTTCGGCCCCGTGCTGCATGTGGCCACGTTCAAGGCCAGCCAGATTGACGCGGTGGTGGATGCGGTGAATGCCACCGGATATGGGCTGACTTTTGGTCTGCATACGCGGATCGACAGCCGGGTCGAGCAGGTCTGCGCCAGAATCCGGGTGGGCAATCTCTATGTGAACCGAAACCAGATCGGTGCGATCGTCGGCTCTCAGCCTTTCGGCGGCGAGGGGCTGTCCGGCACCGGCCCCAAGGCGGGCGGTCCGGCCTATCTGCCCCGGTTCACCCGGCCTGTGCGTGTGGCTCATCCTCTGGTGGCCGGGGCGTCCCTGACGCAAGATCGCGTGAACGCTGCGCTAAGCGGGCTGGCAGAGGAGGCTCCGGTCCGGCTAAGCGCGCAGGATCTGCCCGGCCCCACAGGGGAATCCAACCGGCTGTCGGTTTTTGGGCGCGGGCTGGTGCTGTGCCTGGGGCCCTCGGCGGATGACGCGGCCCAGCAAGTGCGGATCGCGCGCGAAAACGGCTGCCCGGCGCTGGCGATTGCCCCCGGCGTGCCTGCCGCGATGGGGCTGAACGGGGTGCTGCCGCGCGCGCTGCTGGCGCATCTGCCGGGGCTGGCGCTGGTGGCGCTATGGTCTGAGGACGAGGATGTCGCGCAGGCCCGGCAGGCTCTGGCCGCGCGCCAGGGGGCGCTGGTTGGGCTGAGCACCGGGCAGGATCTGGCCGCGCGCTGCCGGCTGGAGCGTCACATCTGTATCGACACCACGGCCGCGGGCGGCAATGCGCAGCTGCTGGCGGCAAGCGGTTGATCTTTGCGATTCTGGAACCGCCGGACAGCAGGCGAAGCAGCGCGAAACGCTAGGGCTGGGCCCGGATATGGGCCCGTGCGATACCGTGGATTCACGGGGTTCCTACCCACTTTCCGGTATGCAGAATGTCTTTCTGCAAGAAAGGCTTGGCACTCAGAAAGGGCTGTACTAGCTTCCTTCTGTCTGCGGTGGTGAACGTGCCGCGTACGGGAGGAAAACAATGAAGAACCTGATGACCAAGGCCGCTGTTGCGGCGCTTGCCTTTGGCTTTGCAACCGAGGCCATGGCAACCGAATGGAACGTGTCCGTCTGGGGCAAACGCCGGGCCTTTACCGAACATATCGAAAAACTGGCCGAGCTGGTCAGCGAAAAAACCGGCGGCGAATTTACCCTGAACATCAGCTATGGCGGCCTGTCCAAGAACAAGGAAAACCTGGACGGGATTTCCATCGGCGCGTTTGAAATGGCGCAGTTCTGTGCGGGCTATCACCGCGATAAGAATCCCACCATCACCGTGCTGGAACTGCCCTTTCTGGGCGTGAATACCCTTGCCGAAGAGGTGGCCGTGGCCCGCGCGGTCTATGCCCATCCGGCCGCGCAAAAGGATCTGGCGCGCTGGAACGCGAAACTGTTCATGCCCTCGCCGATGCCGCAATATAACCTGGTTGGCACCGGCGAGCCTCGGGATACGCTGGACAAGATGAACGGGATGCGCGTGCGCGCGACGGGCGGTATCGGTCAGGCCTTCAAGACCATCGGCGCTGTGCCCACATCCGTGACCGCAACCGAGGCCTATAACGCCATGGAAAGCGGCGTGGTGGACACGGTGGCCTTTGCGCAGCACGCGCATTTTGCGTTCCGCACCATTGATCAGGCCACCTGGTGGACGGCCAACCTGAACCCCGGCACGGTGAATTGCCCGGTGGTGGTGAACACCGATGCCTATGACGCGCTGTCGGAGTCCGAACGCGCCGCGCTGGATGGCTCGATCGACGAGGCGCTGGATCACTACCTGGCCAACTATGGCGCGCTGCTAGAGAAATGGGACACCGTGCTGGCCGAAAAGAACGTGACCAAGGTCATGATCTCCGAGGCCGAGCTGGACAAGTTCCGCGCCGCGGCCGCCGATCCGATCCGGGAAAAATGGCTGGCGGACATGACCAAACAGGGCATCGACGCGCAGGGGCTGTATGACACTGTCATGACCACCCTGGCCGAAACCCGTAAATAAGATCATACCGCCCGACGGCTTTGGCCCTCGGGCGGTTTCCGTTTCAGATACGGCAATAGGCCCGCAAAGGGCATCCAGAGAGGGGGACGCATGGCTGGCTCATCCGCTGTGCTTGAGGACGGCTCGACCCTGAGCCGCCTGGACCGATCCTTGCATCGGATCGAAAAAATTCTGGCCCTGATCAGCGGGTTGGCGGTGTTTTCGCTGATGGTGCTGGCGGTCATTTCCGTGGGCGGGCGCAACACGATGAACGCGCCCTTGCCCGGCTATGTGGACTGGATCGAGCAGATCATGCCGCTGATCGCCTTCATGGGCGTGGCCTATACGCAGCGCGACGGCGGGCATATCCGCATGGACATTCTGGTGGGGCGGCTGAAGGGCCGGGCGCTGTGGGCGGCTGAATTCATCACCGCACTGGCCACGCTGATCCTGATGGCGCTGCTGGTCTGGGGCAGCTGGGAGCATTTCCAGCGCAGTTTCGATTTCGCCGCGCCGATGTGGAGCCGTGACAGCTCGATCGACATCGGCATTCCGATCTGGCCGGCCAAATTGCTGGCCCCCGTGGCGTTTTCTGTGCTGTGCGTGCGGGTTGTGCTCCAGCTGTGGGGCTATGGGCGGGCTTTCGTGCTGGGGCTGGTTGAACCTGTTGCGGTGCCTCTGGTGCTGTCCGCCGCCGCGCAGGCCGCCGAAGAGGCGCAGCATGTGGGCGGTTTTGACGATGAGGAGGCCCGCTGATGGAACCGATTGATATTGGCCTGTGGGTCTCGGGGTTTTTGCTGCTGATGGTGGTCCTGGGAATGCGCGTGGCCTTTGCGGCGGGCATCGCCGGGCTGGTGGGGCTGACGTGGATTTTCTGGAACAAGTTCGGCTATGATCCGTCCCGGTTCATGAAGGCGGCGACGATTGCGGTGAAAACCGCCGGGCAGGTGCCGCATTCCAAGGTCTCGTCCCAGGCGCTTAGCCTCATTCCCACCTTCATCCTGATCGGATACCTGGCCTATTACGCGGGGCTGACCAAGGCCCTGTTCGAGGCCGCCAAACGCTGGGTCGGCTGGCTGCCGGGCGGGCTGGCGGTGTCCACGGTGTTTGCGACGGCGGGGTTTGCGGCGGTGTCCGGGGCCTCGGTGGCGACGGCGGCGGTGTTTGCCCGTATCGCCATCCCCGAGATGCTGAAAATCGGCTATGACAAGCGCTTTGCCGCGGGCGTTGTGGCGGCGGGGGGCACGCTGGCCAGCCTGATCCCGCCCTCGGCTATTCTGGTGATTTACGCGATCATCGTGGAACAGGACGTGGGCAAGCTGCTGCTGGCGGGCTTCATCCCCGGCGCGTTTTCCGCCATCGTTTATGGCGCGCTGATCGTGGGCATGGCGCTGATTGTCCCCAATTTCGGCCCGCCCGTGCGCGGGTTCACATGGGGGCAGAGGCTGGCCTCGATCCCGCCGGCCTTCCCGATCTTTTTCGTGGTGCTGATCATCATCTTCTTTATCTACAACCCGTTTGGAGGCGATGCCTGGGGCACCCCGACCGAGGGCGGCGCGCTGGGGGCCTTTGTGGTGTTCCTGATGGCGGTGTATCGCGGGATGCGCTGGACCCAGCTCAAGGACGCTCTGCTGGAAACGGCGAAACTCAGCGCGATGATCTTTACCATCATCTGGGGCGTGCTGATCTATGTGCGCTTCTTGGGGTTTGCCGATCTGCCCAGTGCGTTTTCCGACTGGATCACCAGCCTGGATCAGTCGCCGATGCTGACGCTGATCTATATCCTGCTGGCCTATGCGGTGCTGGGGATGTTCATGGATGCGATCGGGATGCTGCTGCTGACTTTGCCGGTGGTCTATCCGGCCGTCATGGCCCTGAACGGAGGCGAGATGGTCTCGGCCGCTGACAGCGCCTTCGGCATGTCGGGGCCGATGTGTGCGATCTGGTTCGGGATTCTGGTGGTGAAAATGGCCGAGTTCTGCCTGATCACCCCGCCCATCGGGCTGAACTGTTTCGTGGTGGCCGGGGTGCGCGATGATCTAAGCGTCCAAGACGTGTTCCGCGGCGTGACCCCGTTCTTTGTGGCCGATGCGGTGACGATTGCGCTGCTGATCGCCTTTCCTGCGATTGTGCTCTATCTGCCCGGACTGGCGTAAACGCAGAGGGTCCGGCCGTGCGGCCGGGCCCGTTCACACGTAAATCAGGTGGTTGTCCCAGGCCAGCTCCTGCTGGTCGATAATCTGCGCCTGAGGTCCGGAGAACCGGATCACCCGGCCCGTGCCCGCCGTGGCGATAAACCCGGCCCCCAGCACGTTCAGCCCGCAGACATCCTCTTCTTGTACATGCCAGAGAAAATCGCCGGTTTCGGCGTCGAAAACATGAATCATACCGCCGCGCGGGCTGGAGATCGCCACCTGCGTCCCGTCCCCGGAAAAGGCGATCGAGCCAGCATAGCCGCGCATCCGGGCGTGCAGCGGGGCCGGGGCGCGGCCCAGGACGGGCGTTTCCTTGCGGCCCGGACGGTACAGGCCCACCAGCGGCGGGGGATCGGTTGCATTGCCCTGCCACTGCATCGCAAAGCCCACTGTCCCATCGGCCCGGACAGCCATATGGCGGATCGAGTTCAGCCGCAGCGCAGGGTCCAGCTGGGTGATCTCGGAAATCTTGCCGTCGGGGCCGATCAGCGCCAGATTTGCCCGCATCGAGGCCAGATTCAGCGGTGTGCGCCCGCTTTCGGGATGCGTGTCGATCCCGCCATTGGCGATGACGAACCGATCGGTTCCCGGCAGGCGCAGCATGTCATGCGGGCCCACCCCGCCCGAGCTGAAATCCCCCACTCGCCGGTATCCGCGCGTCCGATCCCAGACGGCCACGCGGCCCGCGCCGTTTTCATAATCGTTTTCCGGAGTGAACAGCATTCGCCCATCGGCCGAAAACACGCCATGCCCATAGAAATGCCGGCCCTCGGGGCTGTGCAGCTCGGCTTTGATCGCGCCATTCGCGCAATCTATGACCTGCGCAAATGTGCCGGGGCGGCGGGCAAAGGCGACGATCTCGGCGGCTTCTGGATGGGCCGCGGCGGCATGGCCGCGCCCAGGCATGGGCACGGAGAACAGTGGCTCCAGGGTTGCTGACAGGCCGATCAGGCGATGCCCCGCGCCCGTCCTGGCCGCTGACAGAAACCGAGGCCCGCCGACATCGGCCCAACTGGCCCCCGAGGCCAGACCGCTGGCCAGTAGCCCGGCCAAAAATCCGCGTCTTGTGGTCATCTTGGCCCCCGTTTAATCGCCATCCAGCGCGTTGAATCCTGCCGCGACGCCCAGCTTGGCTCCGATATTGGCCAACTGCTGTTCGCGGATCGTGTCGATCGTCTGTTTCAGGATCTCGATTTTCAGCCGCTGCGCGGGATCATCGACCCCGGCAAAGACCGGATCCTCTAATGCCAGGGCCTGCGCAAGGGCCTGATCAAACGCCCGAGCCACATCCGCGCTAAGCCGGTCGTCGTTCTCGGACAGGATCAGCGCCAGCGCGCGCAGGGTTTGCAGCGACACGATCACATGATGCAGCGCGCGCCCCGACCGCCAGGCCTCGGCCCGTTTGGGGCGCGGTTTGTCGAATGTGCCCAAAGGACGCCCCAGCCGCGTATCCGAGGTGAATTGCAGCCCCGTGGCCAGCGCTTTGAACAGCTCCTGGCGCACCTCATCGGCGGATTGATAGGGGCTGTATTCGCTGCCCGGCGTCAGCATCAATTGCGCATAGCTGTTCGCCCAGTCCCGCGCCATCGCCCCCGCAGTTGCCGCCAGATCCGCGCTTAGCGCCTGAGTCAGCGCGCAGGCATAGCCGGTATTTTCCTGATAGCGCGCATCATAGAGCAGGTATTCCAGCGCATAAAACCCCCGCGCCGCAATCGAGAGCGAGGCAATGCCCTCGGGGGTGGTGATGATCGGATCCTGATCGGCGATCAGCCGGGTCAGAGACTTGGGCGTCTTCGAGCGGCCATCGGGCCAGAATCCCATGGCAAAGGCGCGGTTTTCGGTCTCGGTAGGGCCAAAGCGCAGGTGGCTGACCTCGATCCAGTCATCGAAGGCCGCGCCCCAGGCGGACCGCAGCGCCGGCTCGGCCGGATCGCAGTTCTGCGCCGCCATATCCGACAGCCGCGCCGTCGAATCCGCCAGAGCCGAGAAACCGGGCAGGATATGCTCTTGCACGGCGCGTTCGGCCTCGGGCGGGGCGGGGTCGGCCTCTGCCAGCGCAGGCAGGGATATGGCCAAAGATATGGCCAAAGATACGGGCCGAGCCATCAACGGGGCCATCAGGGCGGCGGTCAGCAGAGGTTTGAGCATCACAAACTTTCCAAGAATTTGATCAGGGCATCCCGGTCGGGAGGTGCCAAAAGGCTAAAGCGGTCTCGGGCCGGCTGGGCCTCGCCTGCGTGCCACAGGATCGCCTCGGTCAGCGTGCGCGCGCGGCCATCGTGCAGATAATATTCCGAATCCAAGACTTGTTTCGTCCGTCCAATACCCCAAAGCGGCGGCGTGCGCCATTCACGACCTGTTGCGCGATGTTCGGGGCGGTGATCGGCCAGGCCCTCGCCCATGTCATGCAGCAGGAAATCCGAATAGGGCCAGATCATCTGAAAACCGCGCAGCGGGTCGTTTTCGCGCCGCTCTGTCACATAGGCGGGCCGGTGGCAGGCGGCGCAGCCCAGATCCACGAACAGATCGCGACCGGGCAGGGCGCTGTGCGCAGCCGGGCGGGCGGGAACCGCCAGATGGCCCACATAGAGCGTGGTCAGGTCCAGCCCCTGCTGATCCAGCTCGGTTCCGCGCACGTCGCCATCGCCATGCGGAGCCGCACGGCAGGCGGTCTGCGTGGGCGTGCAATCCCCCCATCCGGCCTCGAATATCGGAGAGGAAATCCCGATGTCGTTGGAAAACGCATCCGCCACCTGTTCGCGCAGCGTGGCATTGCCTGCCTTCCATCCATAGCGCCCCAGGCTGACCTGCCCGGTATCGCGCGACAGCCCCCAGTTCGCCCGCCCCGAGATCCCATCGCCATCGCGATCCTGCGGGTCGGCATTGGCCAGGATGTCGGCGTCGCGAATCGCATCAATCAGGCCCATCCCATGCAGGGGCGGGGCCAGGCGCGGGCTGATCATCGTCTGGGCGCTTAGCGGGGCGCCAGCATCATAGAGAGGCCGGCGCAGGGTCACGGTTTCGCCGGGCAGTTCGACCTTGATATGCTGGTAACGGACCGTCGGAGCGCCCTCGGGGTCCAGCCCGGAAATGGCGTCGGTCTGTAATTGCCCGCCCAGGTGCGGGTCGGGCAGGGTGGCCAGATACTCTTGGATGCCGTGGGTGTCACCGCCCTGCACCGACAGGCGCAGCATCAGCGTCATGGGCAGGGGGGCATCGCCATCGGGGGCCGCGCCGCGCCCATTGCCCGGATGGCACATGGCGCATGAGCGCGCGTTATAATAAGGGCCCAGCCCATCCGAAGCCTTGGTGGATGAGGGCGACTGCACCCAGAATTTCTCGAACATGGCCTGGCCCAGGACAAAGTTCATCCGTGCCTCGGGCTCTATCCCCGTCAGCGGGGCCGAGAAAACCCGATCGGGCGCCGCGCCGTGCAGCGTGCCCTTACCACCGGGGTTGCTTTCGAACGGGTTCGGCTGGCCGGGCAGCAGGCGCATCGCCGCTGCGATGCGGGCGCTTTCCTGCGGGGTGCGGGGGGGCGTGTCGGGATCGGCCATCACAGGGCCGACCCCCAAAAACACCAAGCATAGCAGGGCTTTACTCGGCTTCGTCCATTTTGCTTGCGTTGAGCTGCTCATATTTCTCTGCACCGATCCGGTCGAACAGATCCAGCTGCGTTTCCAGAAAGTCGATATGACCCTCTTCATCCGCCAGAAGCTGTTCGAACAATTTCATCGAAACAAAGTCCCCCGCTTCGTTGCAATAGGCGCGCGCCTCTTTGTACAGCGCGGCGGCCGAATACTCTGCCGCCAGGTCGGCCTCCAGCGTTTCGCGGGCGGTCTGGCCGATCTGCAACGGATCCAGTTTTTGCAGGTTGGGATGGCCGCCCAATTGCAGGATTCGCACGATCAGATCGTCCGCGTGCTGCATTTCTTCGATGCTTTCCTCGCGGCTTTTCTTGGCCATGTGGCCCAGGCCCCAATCGTCTTGCAGCCGGTAATGCAGCCAATACTGGCTGACGGCGGTCAATTCGTGACGCAGGGATTTATTCAGATATTCGATAACTTTAGCGTCGCCCTTCATGCAGGTGCTCCTTTGTTGGTGCGCGGCGCAGGCCACGCAGGTGCATAGGTACGTGCAGGTTATCGTTTTTTCGCATGGTTGAAAGGAAAAGCGGCATGCAACCGCCACAATCGGCGGCTTTGCCAAGCGCGTGGTAGATCTTGCCGGGGGTGATCAATGTCTCTGGATCCGAGGCACGCATCCAATCGACAGCGGCATGAATGTCGCGATCCGAGATATTCTGGCAGTGGCAGATAATCATGAGCGGGCCTCGGGCTGGCGGGGTGGTATCACCCCCGGTTGGCAAACAGACACAGGGCTACCGGGGGTGACAGGGGCGCATGGTAAGGCGCTTTATTCGAAGACGGCGCCGGGGTTATCCAGGCTGTCCGACCCTTCGATTTCGAGCGTGTCCAGCCCCAGGGCCGAGACAACACGTTCAATGGATTTGGTTTGCGTGACCAGCCCGTTGACGCCGCCCATGATCAGGGCCTCGCCCTTTGCGTTGCCGCGCTCCAGCATCTGGTCATAGGCGAAACCATTGTCCGCAGCCGATTTGAGCGCACCGAGGGCGGCCATGGTTTCATTCAGGCGGGTCTTCATTTCGGTGTCCAGACCGGCGTCCTTGGCCGCAACCAGATCGGTCAGGGCCGGGCCGCTGACAACGGTGCCGTCCACGCGGGTGTAATGGCCCAGATACACGTTCTGAATGCCTTTGCCGTCATAGTAGTGGCTGTTATGCGTGTTGTCCGAGAAGCAATCGTGCTCTTCTTCGGGATCGTTCAGCATCAGCCCCAGGCGCATCCGCTCGCCGGCCTGTTCGCCGTAGGACAGGCTGCCCATTCCGGTCAGGATGGCGGTCAGGCCGGCAGCTTCGTCAGCCATCAAGGTGGCGCGTGCTTCGCCGCCCTCGCTCCATTGCGCCGTCATCCATTCCAGATCGCTGACCAGCAGGTCAGTGGCCGCTTTCAGATACTGGCCGCGGCGATCGCAGTTGCCGTTCGTGCAGGTCGCATCCGCGGCATAATCGGTGGCCGGACGTTCGCCCGCGCCCGCGTTGGTGCCGTGCAGATCCTGCCCCCACAGCAGAAACTCGATCGCGTGATAGCCGGTGGCCACGTTGGCCTCGATTCCGTCGGCCTCTTGCAGGGTTTCTTCCAGCAGGGCGGGGGTGATGGTGGTGGCGTCAATATCCGCCCCCCCAAGCGAGAACTTGGCATTCGCCACCACGTTCAGCGCGGCATAGGCGTTTTCATCGGTCGGCCCGCCATAGGACGCATCCACATAGTCGATCAGCCCTTCGTCCAGCGGCCAGGC
Organism: Paracoccaceae bacterium; assembly: GCA_002708925.1. GTDB lineage: Bacteria > Pseudomonadota > Alphaproteobacteria > Rhodobacterales > Rhodobacteraceae > Thalassobius. Next base: position 11,454 of record PAPN01000057.1, on the reverse strand, counting down.
GTTTACCTTGCCTTCCCAGTCATCGACGATGGCGTTGCCGAAACGGTAGACCTCGGTCTGCTGGTAGGGATTGCGCGAGGCCAGCCAGGCATCGCGCGCCGCTTGCAGCGTCTGTTCGGTCGGGTTGGCGATCAGCGCCTCGACAGCGGCTTGCAGGGCTTTGGCCGTGATCAGGCTGTCTTCGTATTTGGCCTGAGCGATATCGGCATAGGTGTCCAGGACCTCTTTGGCGGCGGGGGCTTTGGCGGTGGCCGCGGTGGCCGCAAAACCCAGCGCCAGGGCTGTGGAGGTCAGGAAGATGCGTTTCATGGAAGTTGTCCTTTGTCAGAAGGTGTTATGCAGAAGGTTATTTCGTAAGGATCAGCTTGCCGGCGCGGGTGATGCGCAGGCTGTAGACCTGATCGCCCAGAACGATACGGGCCTGGCTGCCGCCGGCCGTCAGATCCTCGGCGCGGTGGACGGGCAGGTTTTCGGGCACCTGTACGGCGCCATCGCGGTTCAGTCGCATGGTGGTCATGTGTTTGCCTCCGGGTTTTCGACACGGTCGAGCAGCCATTCCAGGCACAGACCGGCGTTCAGGCCTGCCTCGGACAGCATGGTGTGAAAAGTCATTCTCTCGTTGGCCGTGCCGCTCGGAAGCGGGCGATGTCCGGCCATTTGGCTTTGCGCGTTTCTCATATCGGACGTCCCAATTTGATCTCTGGATCGGGCTGGCCGCAGGCGCGGTTGGCTGGACATGAGGAATAACTGACAAAAAAGATCAGGATGGTCAACCTGAGTTTTTTAATAAGTTAATTTCGGGCGCTCTCACGGGGGGATGGTCTGGGCTGCGCGGCTGGGGTAGAACGGGGGCATGAAACAGGCTTTGACATGTCTTAACGATCTGAAAACACTGCCATTTGATCAGCTGATCGACGTGCGCGCCCCGGCCGAATACGCGCAGGATCATATCCCCGGCGCGATTTCGCTGCCCGTTCTGTCCGATGCCGAGCGCGCCGAGGTTGGCACGATTTATGTGCAGCAGGATCCGTTTTTGGCGCGCAAAATCGGCGCGGCGCTGGTGGCGCGGAACGCGGCGACTCACTTGCAGGGGGTGCTGGCGGACCGGCCCGGCGCGTGGCGTCCGCTGGTCTATTGCTGGCGCGGGGGGCAGCGGTCGGGGTCGTTTGCCTCGATCCTGGCGCAGATCGGCTGGCGGGGCGGGCTGGTCGAGGGCGGCTATAAATCCTACCGGCGGCTGGTGGTGCGCGCGCTGTATGAAACGCCGGTCGCGCCGCGCCTGATCCTGCTGGAGGGCGGCACCGGCACCGCCAAGACCGCTGTGTTGCAGCATTTGCAGGGGCAGGGGCAGCAGGTGCTGGACCTGGAGGCAATGGCGCAGCATCGCGGCTCTGTGCTGGGGGGACGGCCGGGCGGGCAGCCCGCGCAGAAAATGTTCGAATCCCGGATCGCGATGGCGCTGGCGGGGATGGATGCCGCGCGCCCTGTGTTCCTTGAGGCCGAAAGCAACAAGATCGGCGCCCGGATCATTCCGCCGATGCTGTGGCAGGCGATGCTGCGGGCCGAACATGTGCGGATACAGGCCCCCTTGCGCGCGCGGGCGGACTATCTGGTCGAGAATTACTCTGACCTGCTGGCCGATCCCGCGCTGTTGATCGAGAAACTGGAGGCTCTGGCTCAGTTTCACGGGCACGCGCAGGTTCAGGCCTGGCAGGCCATGGCGCGGGCCGCGCAGTTCCAGCCGTTGGCCGAGGCGCTGATCCGGCAGCATTACGATCCCGGTTATCGCCGCGCCTCGCGCCGGGCGGGGGCACCGCGCATGGTGGTGGAATTGCCGGGGTTAAGCCCGCAAGACCTGGCGCAGGCCGCCGCGCGGATCGCCGGCGCGGTTAGCCCTGCTGACAGCGGATCTCGGCCGGGCCTTTGATCATCTGGCCAATCGCGGCCGCGCGCAGGCCCTGGGCCGACAGGGCGCGCAGGATCTCGGGGGCCTGTTGAGGCGCGACCGCGGCCAGCAATCCGCCCGCCGTCTGCGGGTCATGTAGCAGGGCCGCCGCAGGGCCCGTCGCCTCAGGCACCGGAGCCTGAGCCAAATTCGACGCATAGAGAGTTGATCGGACACCGGCCCCGGACAGCTCTGCCGCCCCCGCATAGAGAGGGATCGCCTGTATATCCAGCTGCGCCCCCACGCCTGAGGCCCGGCAAAGTGCCAGCAGATGCCCGGCCAGCCCGAAGCCCGTCACATCCGTCATCGCATGTGCGCCGCGCAGCAGCTGGGCGGCCTGGGTTTGCGGCCGAGACATCTCGTGTAGCATGGCCGCGATGTGCGCCCCGTTGGCTTTGGTCTGCATTTCGGCGGCCAGCAACACGCCCGAGCCAATCGGCCGCGTCAGGATCAGCACATCCCCCGGCTGCGCGCCGGCATGGGTAATCGGGTGCTCGGCCAGACCCGTCAGGGTAAACCCGATGGTCATTTCTGCGCCCTGGGTGGTGTGGCCGCCGACGATCTCGGCCCCGGCGGCGCCAAGCACCGATTGGGCGGCGGACATGATCTCGGTCAGGGTGCGGCTTTGCAGGCGCGCCGACATGCGGGGCAGGATGATGCTGGCCAGCGCGGCCTGCGGGGTCGCTCCCATCGCCCAGATATCCCCCAGCGCGTGAACGGCGGCGATCCGCGCCATCAGGGCGGGGTCTTCGGTAAAGGCCTTCAGGTGGTCCGTCGTCAGAACCTGTTTCTGCCCGCCGATCTGCAAAATCGCCGCATCATCGCCCCGTCCGGTCAGCACATCGGGGCGGTGCACTGCGGGCAAGCTCAGCAGCGCCTGACCAAGCGTTCCTGCGCTGACTTTGGCCCCGCAGCCTGCGCAAATCGGTTGCCCATCCCCCAGTTCATGCGCCACATCCTGGGCCATGACAGAGGGAAGTTCTGCATGAGCCATGTCCGGCAACTCTTTGAACATGCGCATGAATTTCTGATCAATCCGGTTTTTCACCCACCAGAGCCACGGCCCGTACCAGACGCGCCCCCATTTTTCGGCCAGGGCGGATTTTTCGCCAAGCGTGATCAGCTTCAGATAGTCCTTTTGCGGATGAAACGGACGCAGGGCCTGCCCGATCAGGCGGGCCCGCAGGTTATCGAACAGCACCGGAGCCGCGCGCACCGCATAGACTCCGGCCTTTGGGCGCGGAGCATGAGTCAGATGAGCGCAATCTCCGGCTGCAAAAAGATCTTCATTGTCAGTGGTTTGCAGATAAGAGTTCACGTCTATGAACCCGTCGGTCAGCGCAAGATCGGTGTTTTGCAGCCAGGGATGCGGCAGGGCGCCAGCGACGCCGATTGTCAGGCCAGCGGGCAGGATAGAGCCGTCTTTCAATCGCGGGCCTTGCGCTGTGAATTCAGATATACATGTTTTAGTTCTGATACTTACGCTGCATTCCTCAAGTGATTTGCGAAGTCTGGCGCGCGGTGTGGGATCGGCGGGCAGGATTGTGTCCGCCGCCTCGATCAGGGTCACGTCTGCATGTCCGGTTGCAGCGCGCAGGGCATGGGCCATCGCCATCGATAATTCCACCCCCGCGACGCCCGCACCCACGACGGCAACGGGTTTGGCGTGCCCGCTGGCTTTGGCTTCGGCCAGGAAATTCGCCCAGGTTTCGGCATAGATATCCAGCGGTTTCGCGCCGATAGCGTATTCGGAAAATCCCGGAATTTGCGGCAGTTCCGAGGTGATCCCAATATCGACCGAGGCCACGTCATAGGGGATCACTCGCCCGCCAGTCAGGGTGATTGTCTTGGCGTTGGGATCCAGATTTTCGGCCCGCCCGACGATGATGCGGGCCCCGGCAAAACGGGCCAGCCGGACCAGATCAATCTCCAGCTCGTCGCGCGTATAATGCCCCGCGATATGGCCCGGCAGCATCCCCGAATAGGGGGCGGTGGGGCCCGGATTGATCACCGTGACACGCACGCCGGGCAGCGGACGCATTCCCCATTTCAGCAGCACCAGCGCATGGGTATGCCCGCCCCCAATCAGCACGAGGTCTCGGGTCAGGGGGATGTGCGTCTGCATGGGGCGGCCCTTGGAGCTATTCGGTTCCGCGAATGTAACCGCGCGCCGCGCGGAATACCATCGGCGCGGCGCTCTGGTGGGCTCACAATGGTGCGAGGGCTATTCAGCGGCTTCCTGTACCGTGGCCGAGGCCAGCAGGGCCGCCAGCTCGGGGCGGCAGGATCCGCAGTTCGTACCGGCATTCAGGGCTGCGCCGATGGCCTCGACGCTGAGCAGTTTCTGCTCGGCAATCGCGGCCAGAATGGTGTTCACGCCGACATCGAAACAGGCGCAGACGATGGCACCGGGATCGGGGCGGTCCGCACCGGGACGGCCTGCCAGCACCCCCTGAGGAGCGTCGCCCAGCAGATGGGCCACATGGTTGCGCGCCACCTGGACCGGCTCGGCCGAGGCAAAGAGCGCGCCGATCAGCCGCCCGTCCTCGATCAGGGCGATGCGGGCACTGCCCTTGGCCGGGTCCAGCACGGACATGGCTTGGGCATTCGGCGCGTTCAGCAGGGTGCGGGCGTAGGCCTCCCAATCCTGGGGACGGCCCGAGGCGGCAAGTTCGATCCGCCAGCCCTTGGCGCTGCGGGCCTGAGCCCAGTATTCCGTGTCGGCATTGGGCTCTTGCAGGGACACGGCAAACCCGTACCAGCTGGCCTGGAATTTCTGTACCTGCACCACCGAGGCCTTGGATTCAGGCTGGCCTGAAACCGGATCGGTATTGGGGGCCACCAGCACGTCCACCCGCCCGGCCGAGGCATATTGCGCGGTCCAGTGCATCGGCGCGAAGACCTGTCCGGGGGCCACGCGATCGGTGATCAGCGCCCGCAGCAGGGCCGTGCCATAGGGGTTTTGCACCTGCACGATGTCGGCGGGCGCCAGCCCCAGCCCGGCGGCGTCGCTGGGGTGGATTTCCAGATAGGGTTCGCCCAGGTGCTGCGACAGGCGCGCGGATTTGGCGGTGCGGGTCATGGTGTGCCAATGGTCGCGCACCCGGCCCGTGTTCAGACGGAACGGATACTCTGCCGAGGGCGTGGATTGCGGTGCGCGATAGTGGATCGGCAACATACGCGCCTTGCCCGAGGGGGTAAAAACCCGCCCGTCACCAAAGAACCGCCCGCCTGTGCGCACGGCGGTGACGGGCCAGTAGACGGGTTCCAGCGTGTCGTATTCCTCGTCTGTCAGGGCGCTGAGCCCTGAGATGTCGAAATCCTTGCCCAGCTGCCCGGCGATGCCGGACAGGGCGGCGTATTCGCGGAAAACCTCGGCGGGGGATTGGAAATCGAACATGTCATGCCAGCCCATGCGGCGGCCCACATCGGCCAGAATATCCCAATCGTGACGCGCCTGACCGGGGGCGGGCAGGAACCCGCGCTGACGCGAGATACAGCGTTCGGAATTGGTGACGGTGCCGTCTTTTTCGCCCCAGCCGGTGGCGGGCAGCACGACATGAGCCAGTTGCGCGGTGTCGGTATCGGTGGTCAGATCGCTGACGACGACGAAATCGCAGCCCTCGATCGCGGCCTTTACCGTATCGGCATCGGGCATCGAGACGGCGGGGTTGGTGCAGATCACCCACAGGGCCTTGATCCGGCCATCGCCTACGGCCTTGAACATGTCCACGGCCTTGGCACCGGGGGCTTCGGGCATCTGCGGCGCGTTCCAGAAGGTTTTCACAGCCGAGCGGTGCTCGGGCACTTCCAGATCCAGGTGACAGGCCAGCATATTGGCCAGCCCGCCCACCTCGCGCCCGCCCATGGCGTTGGGCTGTCCGGTCACGGAGAACGGCCCCATGCCAGGCTGGCCGATCCGGCCAGTGGCCAGGTGGCAGTTCAGGATCGCGTTCACCTTATCGGCCCCGGCGGTGGACTGGTTCACGCCCTGGCTGTAGACCGTGACCACCTTTTCCGTGCCGATCCACATGTTGCAGAAGGTCTGAATATCGGTCTCGGACAGGCCGGTGACCGCGCTGTCGCAGCTAGAGGCCGCGTCAATCGCCGCATCGAACCCTTCGACATGGGCCGCCACGAAATCAGGGTCCACCGCGCCCTGTTGCTGAATTTCCACCAGCAGGCGGTTGAACAGGGCCGCGTCGCCTCCGGGTGCAATCGACAGGTGCAGATCGGCCAGATCCGAGGTCGCCGTGCGGCGCGGGTCGATGTTGACGACCTTCATCTTCGGGTTGGCCTTTTTCGCCGCGACGATACGCTGGAACAGCACTGGGTGGCACCACGCCAGGTTCGATCCGGTCAGCACCACCAGATCGGCGGTTTCCAGATCGGTATACTGGCCGGGGACGGTATCGGTGCCAAAGGCGCGTTTATGCCCGGACACCGAGGACGCCATGCACAGGCGCGAATTCGTGTCGATATTGGCCGAACCGATAAAGCCCTTCATCAGCTTGTTGGCGACATAGTAATCCTCGGTCAGCAACTGACCCGAGACATAAAAGGCCACGCTGTCAGGCCCGTGTTCGGCGATGGTGTCCTTGAATTTCTGCGCGACCAGATCCAGCGCGCTGTCCCAATCGGCGGGGGTGCCGTTGATCTGGGGTGTCAGCAGGCGATCCTGAAGCCAGGTGGTTTCGCCCAGGGCCGTTCCTTTGGAACACAGCCGTCCCAGATTTGCCGGGTGATCGGGGTCGGGCTTGGCCTGCACGCCGCCTTTCGCGTCGGGTTTGACGATCACACCGCAGCCCACGCCGCAATAGGGGCAGGTGGTTTTGCAGCTGGCAAAAGGAAGAGGCGGGCGCTGTGGTTCTTGCATTCTGGTTTCCCTTGGCGGGGTCTCCTCCGAGTGTGGCACCCGGAGGGGACGTTAATTCACTGTCCTGTTTCGCCGTTGCAGCCATCCGTTATCCGGTTAGGCTGCAACGGCCTCCATAGGGTCCACGGGGGGGCCTCCCTGGAAATCGGGACCAAAGATCAGGGTCTCGCGCATGTCGGTGATGTCGGCGCCCTCTCGGATCAGGTTATAGAACCAGCCGCCATCGGCCGTATCGCCATACATGACGGCCCCGATGATGTTATTATCCTTCAGGATCAGGCGCTTATAGGATTTTCCGGTGGGGTCGCGCAGGATGATGTCCTGCCGGTCCTCGCCCTCGGCGAAATCGCCCGCGCTGAACAGATCGCAGCCCGTGACCTTCAGTTTGGTGGACACTTCCTTGTTCACGAACCGTGCGGGGATGCCTTGCAGCGTTTTGGCGACGATCTGCGCCTGATCGTAAAGCGGCGCGACCAGGCCAAAAAGCGCCCCGTCATGTTCCACGCATTCGCCCACGGCCAGAATATCAGGGTCCGAGGTGACCATCTGGTCATTGACCACGATGCCGCGATTGACCTCTAGCCCGGCCTGAATGCCCAGGGCCGTGGCCGGGCGGATGCCGACGGCCATAACCAGCAGATCGCAGGGTAGCTCGGTGCCGTCTTCCAGGCGCAGGGCGGTGACATGGCCATCCTGCCCGACGATTTCCTGCGAATTGGCGCTGCACATCACCTTGATGCCGCGATCCGTCAGCGCCTGGCGCAACAAAAAGCCCGCGGCCGGATCCAGCTGACGCTCCATCAGGTGGCCCATGATATGCACCACGGTCACATCCACGCCGCGCGCCTGCATTCCGGCTGCGGCCTCCAGCCCCAGCAGACCGCCGCCGATCACCACCGCCCGCGCGCCGGGTTTGGCACCCAGGGCGATCATGCGCTCGGTATCTTCGAGGTCACGATAGGCGATCACGCCTTTCAGATCGTGGCCGGGCAGGGGGATCATGAAGGGGGTCGATCCCATGCCCAGCACAAGTTTGTCATAGGGAACTTCGCCCGTCTCGGACATCACCACCTTGCGGTCGCGGTCAATGCCGGTGACGCGCTCGCCAAAGCGGCAGGTCACAGCGTTTTGCGCATACCAGGCATCATCGTGGGTGACGATTTCGGGATAGGTCTTTTCCCCCGCCAGAACCGGAGACAGCATCAGCCGGTTATAATTCCCGCGAGGTTCAGCATTGAAGAGGGTGACGTCATAGGCGTCCGGCGCGTCGGCCAGCAGGTGATCCAGCACCCGCCCCGAGGCCATCCCTGCACCTATGACAACAAGCTTCTGCGGCATGATTATTCGGCCGCCTCCGGATAGGCGGCACCGATCATGACGCCGGCCAGGGTGGTATAGGCCACGGTCCAGGCGTTCTGGACCTCATCGGTGAACCCATCGCCCAGACCCGCGTCCAACGTATAAAGAAGCGCCGCGCCGACCTTATCGTAATCCTCGGCCTGCACGCCATAGTCCACGTGTTTGACGGCCAGCTGCTGCGCGACGGGAACGATTTTATCCAGATCGCGCAGCCCGTTGACGACAACCCCCAGCGTGGTCATCAGCTTCATGCCCTGCTCGTCCATATTGCCCTTGAAATAGGGTTTCACCTCGGGGGCTGTTTCAAACAGGCGTGCATAGAAAATCTCGGCGGCTTTTTCCTTGATCGGGACAACCTTGGCAAAACTGTCCTGAACCAGCTGAATCTGTGCGTCTTCCATTGGCTTACTCCGCGGCTATGGCTTTGGCTTTCGGTTTCGGCTTGGCGCCGTGCTCGTATTCCTCAAGGAAATCAAGAACTTCCTGGCGGAAGTTGTAGTAGTCGGGGTGATCCAGCAGCGCCTTGCGCGAGCGCGGGCGCGGTAGATCCACATCGACGATTTTCCCGATGGTGGCCTGCGGTCCGTTGGTCATCATGACCACGCGGTCCGCCAGCAAGATCGCCTCGTCCACGTCATGGGTTACGCAGATGGCGGTCACCTTGGTGCGCTCCCAGACCTCCATCAGAACCTCTTGCAGCTCCCATCGGGTCAGGCTGTCCAGCATCCCGAAAGGTTCATCCAGCAGCAGCAGTTTCGGCGACAGGGCAAAGGCGCGGGCGATGCCCACACGTTGCTTCATCCCGTTGGACATGGAATGGGCGGGCCGGTCCATCGCATCGGCCATGCCGACACGTTCCAGATAGTATTCCACCACGTCCTGACGCTCGGCCTGGCTGGCCTTGGGATAGACCTTGTCCACGCCGATGGCGCAGTTTTCGCGGGCTGTCAGCCAGGGGAACAGGTTGGGCGACTGGAACACCACGGCGCGTTCGGGATCGGCGCCTTCCACATGGCGGCCGTCCAGTTTGATCGCGCCCTTGGAAATCGAGTTCAGCCCGGCGGCCATGGTCAGCACGGTGGATTTGCCGCAGCCCGAATGCCCGATCAGCGAGATGAACTCGCCCTTGTTGAGCTTCAGGTTGAAATCCTCGACCACGGTCAGCGGGCCCTTGGGGGTGGGGTAGATCTTGTGCAACTGGCTGAAGTCCAGGAAGTTGCGGTCGATCATGCCCTTCTGCGCGTCGGCCACGGCGGCCGGCACGTCCGAGCCCGCGTGGATCGGTTCCACATTGGGCAGGATGCGGGTGCCTTCGGCCTTGGCCTCGATCCCGACATCCATCAGGTATTTCGTCACCTCCGAGCGCAGTTTCTTGAAGCCCTCGTGGTGGTTCATCTCCATCCGGTCGCGGGGGCGGGGGATGTCCACGGTAAAGGCCTCGCCCAGGGTTCCGTCCGGGTTCAGCGGAATGATGCGGTCGGCCAGGATGATCGCCTCGTCCACGTCATTGGTGATCAGAACGCAGGTTTTCTTGTCCGCTTCCCAGATGTGTTCGATCTCATCGGCCAGGTTGGCGCGGGTCAGCGCGTCCAGCGCCGACAGGGGCTCGTCCAGCAGCAGCATCTCGGGGTTCATCGCCAGGGCGCGGGCCACGTTCACACGCTGGCGCATCCCGCCCGACAATTCCGCCGGACGGCGCGTTGCCGCATGGGGCAGGCCCACCATATTGACGTAATGGGCCACTTTTTCAGCGCGTTCTTTTTTGCTGAGATTGGGGAAGATCGTGTCCACCGCCAGCCCCACATTGCCGTTCACCGTCAGCCAGGGCATCAGCGAGTAACTTTGGAAAATCACCCCCCGTTCGGGGCCGGGGCCCGTGATGGGCTGGCCCTTATAGGTGACCTCGCCCTTGGTGGGGGTGTCCAGACCGGCCATCAGGTTGATCAGGGTGGTTTTGCCGGTGCCGGAAAAGCCCAGGATGACCAGGAACTCGCCTTCTTCTACCTCAAGGTTGATGTTTTTCAGAACATGGTGAGCGTTCGTTCCCTCACCAAAGCTTTTGTGGACGTTTTTGAAACTAATCGACATGGGGATCACCGATTATTCGAGAAGGTGAACAGCGATTGCAGGGCGAACATCACACGGTCCAGCAGGAAGCCGATGATCCCGATGGTGAACACGGCCACCATGATTTTCGCCAGCGACTGGCTGGAGCCGTTCTGGAACTCATCCCAGACGAATTTGCCCAGACCGGGGTTCTGCGCCAGCATTTCAGCGGCGATCAGCACCATCCAGCCAACCCCCAGCGACAGGCGCAGGCCGGTAAAGATCAGCGGCAGGGCCGAGGGCAGCACCAGCTTGGTGATCTTGGTATAGGTGTTCATTTTCAGAACCTTGGACACGGCGACCAGATCCTTATCAATCGAGCTGACCCCCAATGCGGTGTTGATCAGCGTCGGCCACAGCGAACACAGGGTCACGGTGATGGCCGAGATCAGGAAGCTTTTTGAGAACATCCCGTCATTGGTGGCATACACAGCCGAGACAACCATGGTCACGATCGGCAGCCAGGCCAGCGGCGACACGGGTTTAAAGATCTGCACAATCGGGTTCACGGCGGCATTGGCGGTCTTGGACAGACCGGCGGCGATACCGACCGGAACAGCCACGATGGTGGCGATCAGGAACCCGAAGAACACGGTTTTGATCGAGGTCCAGATCTGCTGGTAATAGGTGGGTTTGCCGGTATAGGCGCGCTCTTTGACCTTATCTTCTTTGCCGGCGGCGATCAGCTTGGCATTGCGCGCGTCCTGACGGTCATAGAAAGCGGCCTCTTTGTCTTTTTCGCGCAGGTGGTCCTCGTGCAGGTTTTCAACCTGTTCCCACACGGCGGCGGGGCCGGGGATTGCCCCCAGCGAGGTCTGCACCTTGGGGGCCAGCGTGCCCCACAGCAGCAAGAAGGCCAGGATGGCCAGCAGGGGAACCCCCAGCAATTGCCAGATTTCCTTGCCCTGGGCGCGGGGGTTATCGCCAGCGATGGCTTTCAGGATCGGCGTGATCCAAGCAAGGCCCAGTACCTTGAACCAGGCATCCATCTTGTTGATGCGGGTGAACATCCGGGCGCGGCGGGCTTCTTTTTCAGCAGCCTTGTCAGCCTCGGACAGGGGTTGGGGGTCAATTGCGGTCATCTGTCTGATCCTGCGGGGTTTCGGGGTGAAGGGGTGGGGCCGGGCGCAAGGGGACCAGCCCCCCGGCCCGAGGGCGTTAGCCCTTT
>PAPN01000056.1 GCA_002708925.1 Paracoccaceae bacterium | reverse complement strand
GATACCGTCACTGGTCGCCAGGGTGTCAGGCAGCGCGCGGCTGTCAAACACGACCTCGCCCGCTGGCCCAACAACGACCAGACCGGGCACATCGTTCTGCGCAAACGTGGCCACCTCCAGACCATCGCCGCGCTTGAGCTGCGCCAAGATCATGTGCCAAATGGCGTCTTTATCGACGCGGGCCAGAATTTTTCCAGCGGCATCCTGGATTTCCAGTAGCGCATCGGACTGAAAAGCCGCTGGTGCATCCATCAACGCCATCCGGGCTGCAACCTCCGCCTCAAGATCCGGCGCCGCCGCCTTGCTATCCAGTTCATCTTGCAGCCCCGTGACGCCGCCGATCGGGTGCTGGTCAGCCTCAGCCCTGTGGCCATCCAGATCGGCCTGTTGCAGTGCCGTGTCAGCCTTCGCGCCCTGCCCCGCCGTGGCCTTGCCATCCAGCGCGGCTTGTAGGGCAATGGCTTCGGTCACGTCATCCCAGGCGACAGCCGCAACTCCAAGCTTTCCGTCGCCGCCATAGGTGCGGATCTCGGGCAGGCCATAGCGCGCCGTGGCCGGGGGCACATAGTCTGCGCCAGATACGTCAGCACTGATCAGGACGCTGTAGACCTGAACGCCCGAGGCGATCAGCAGATCGTCGTAAAGGTGCAGCACCACATTGCTGACGGCCGCCTTACTCTTGCTCAGGTTCTGCCACCGGATTTCCACGGCGTCGTTGTTGGGGTCCGTGCCGTCCACCAGGCGATTCAAAACGATCCGCAGCCGGTAGATACGCCCCGCCTCGATCGCATAGGCCCGGCGCGGCGCAATGGAAGCACTGGCAGGCAGCGACCAGACCGCGCCAAGGTCGTCGTCAACGACAACCACACCGTCCGAGATCACCGCGCGCTGCGCCGGATCGCCGGTCAGATCGGCGGAAAACGAAGTTGGGTCTTCGCCAGGTCGCACCACATCGACCGCGAGAATACCCTGAACATCTGAATCCAGTGCCGCGCCAATCTGCGCCGCTGTGACGCCATGAGGATTGGCGGCGTCGGATTTATGATCCTCGATATTGTCGTAGTTTTCAGCCAGGGCTTCGTTGACCTTGTTGATATCGAATTCATCATTCGTCACAGGCACTTGAGGTGCGGGCATATGATTGCTCCTATAAAAAAAGCCCCGCACGTTGGCGGGGCGGGTCTGTTGAACTGTGCTGTTCTGCTACGGATCAGTCGTGGCGCTGACGCTGGCGGTGAAGGCGCTGACCGCACCATTCGGCCCCAGCGACCGGGCGAAATAGTACCGCGTCACCCCAGCCCCGAGGCCTGTTTCGGTATGCGCGCGGTCCTGATTTTGGCCGCTGTAGGTGGTGGCCAGCAGGGTCGCGGCCAGCGCATCGTCCGTATCACTGCCCCAGAACTCGATAGCGCGGAAATCGGCCGCGTTCGGCGTGGTGAACTGCACGGTGATCTGTGCCGCGCCGCCGGTGGCCAAGCCATTTTCTGGCGGGTCCAGATCCAGCGACGGACTAGCGGCCACGATAGACGCTGTGATCCAGGCCGATTCCCCGCTGGGCGCAGTCAGGCGCGCGCGCACCTCGTAGGTCTCGCCTGGGGCCAACCCCGTCAGACGCGCGCGCAGCGCCTGATTGTCGCCCGGATCCAGCCGCGGCAACGCGTCAATCGTGCCCCCAGCCCGCCAGTCCGGCGCGCCCGGCTGCGGACGCCATTCCCACGTAGCCCCGTCCGAGGTGTAGTCATTCGCTGCCCGCGTGATCGCCAGATCAATCACCGGCTCGCCGGTCACACCATAAGTTAGATCCGTGGTCAGCGTCAGCGAGGCAGGCGCGGCAAGCGACAGGTCGATTTCAGCGACGGAATTCGGCACATAGACCTCTTGCTCATCGGTGGCCGGATCCCAATCGAAAATGCTGGACGCGGTTTCGCGCAGCGTCACGCCCTGCTGGAAAGCCACGCCATCCTCGGCCTCCAGCCATTCGCCGGGCGCGGATTGCTGAATTTCGTATGTCCCGTTCCGGCTGGCAAAATCTGCGCCCAGATCGACGCTCAGCCAATCACCGGCCTGCGCGCCATTGGCAAAAATCTCTGGACCTGCCAGGAACGACAATTCGCGGCCCATGGATTTCTTGCGGGCCGCGATCTGTTGCAGGTGCATCGCCTGACCGGCGAATGGCACCAGCCCTAAATCCAACGGCTCGACCCGATCCTCACCGCCCAGCCAGGTCTGCCCCGGCACCACAGCGGGCGTCAGGGTCTGCAACTCCCATTTGGCCTCGGGCTGGGGCCAGGTGGCCTGCACCGCCTTGGGCACATCCCTGCCCTTTTGCCGCGCCCGAAACGTCATCGCGCGCCCTTTCAGCCAGTTGGTCACAGTCGTCACGGGCGTCTGCGCCTGCGCCGGAATGGCCGTGATCCCATCGCCCGAAATCAGCAGATCGCCGCCCGTGGCCGCCACCATCGGTGCGATCACATCCAGCAGGACCGAACCGCCACCAAACCCCACCGTCCCGCCGATCCGCCATCGCGGCTCGGTGCTGGTGTCCAGCCGCAGCCGCGTGGCGTCCGCGTCATTGGCCGCTGCAATGAAACTGTCAAGGTCGATCTGATTCAGCGACCAGCGGGCCAGCGGGTTGTTCCGCAGCGCGTCCAGAACGGCCAGCCAGGCGTTGTTTTTCACCGTCCAGGTGGTCTGATCATAGGCGTCCTGCGCGCCGTCGCGCGGGTCCCAGACCTTGGTCCAATTGCCAATCGCGCCCACCTCGGGCGGGGCCGAGGGCCAGCGTTCCGCCATGGTGCGCGACCGGCCCTTTTTGTACCGCCCCCACAGAACCGTGCAGCCGCTCCAGCGATCCGTAGGCCAGAATTTTTCCTGATCGGTGGCGGTCGCATCGCCCACCTCGGTCATGATCTGATCGGGCGGACCCGACTGATCGCCAAGCCCCAGCCAGAAGTTGGCATAGCCTGACAGCTTGTCATGCACCGGATCCGCGCCCGCGCCGGTGAAGTCGTAAATATCGCCGATGAAATCCAAATAGCGCTTGTCCAGAATGACCTGCGAGACGGCATCAGACGGGCGGCTGTTCAAGATATGGCAGCAGTACAGCACCCCGTCCTGCACCACCCAGGCCGGTGCCGGTGATCCGGTTGCGATCTGATCCGTGCCATAGACGAACCGTTTGGCCGGCAGGCTGGTCGGATAGGCAAGCTCGCGGTCGGTATTGCTTGACTGCCTTTGCAGTTGGGCGGCCAGCGTGGACAGCAGGATAGACGACGCGATTGATCCGATGGTGGCCGCGACGGTTTCCCCGACACCCAAAGCGATCAGCTTGCCTGCAATTGCTTCAGCCATTCAGACCCCACGAATTTACTACGTCCGGCGCGATCACCACGCCGCAATCCACCGGCAGCGCCCAACCGCCCGCCACCGCAATCCCCAGCGCGAAATCGCGCGGGCCGTTTTGCACCAACCCCAGGGCAGCGCCGGACGCAGCCACGCCATCGATCAACCCCGCGCGCGCCGCCAGCGTGGCGCACATTGCCTGCCAGCCACCATAGGACCGGATCAGCCGCGCAGCCCCCACAGGCCCGTCATAGCGCCCGCGCAGCGGTGCCATCGGGTCCACGCCATGCAGCGCCCGGAACACATCGCAGGCCCGTGTGCAGCAGTCAGAGTGCCCCCACTCAAAGGGCCGCAGATAGACCTGATCCACCAGAGCCATCACCATGTCGGCACATTCGCCGTAGCCGAGGCGATGGACGTGCGCACCCAGCGGCCCGCCGTGTCGCCCGCCGAGGCAAGCTGTTGATCCTCGAACGTATGCGTCGGGCTGCCCCCGCTCATCTGCGAGGGGCCAGACACGATTGTAAGCTGCCCCTGACGTGAGCTGGCATCCGCGCTGATCGTGTCGCCTGCATCGTCGATCGTGCCGGTGAACATGCGAACCGGATCGGTCAGCAGCGGCGCGGGCGTCCGTTCCGTCAGAACGCCGAACCACGCCTGCACCTGCGCGCCTGCGCTATCGGCCCCGACCATCTGATCAATCACCGCGTCCAGCCCGCCAAATTGCAGCAGCCCCGTTTCCTGCCCGATCCCGCGCGCCACGACCGGCAGGCTGACAAAGCCAAAGCCGCGGACCCCGGTCCAGGTATGCCCATCCCATGTCAGCTCACCCACGCCCGAATGGACACGCACTGCGCCGCCAGGCCAGTCCACATAAACCAGCATCACCGGATGGAAACCGCCCGCCAGGATTGCGTCACGCATTTCAACCGGAATATTCAGCGCCACGGGTTCACCTCAACGGGATCTGAGATTTCACTGTCCAGCTGCTCGCGCAGCGACAGGCCGATCGACCAGTTCTGACCAATCGCCTGCGCGCCGGGTTTGTATTCCAGCACCTCGAACACTGCGCTTTCCTCATCCGCAAAGGCGATCACCCCGGCAGGCAGCGCCGCCGACACAGGCACCTCGGCCACGCCATCCGCATCCGAGCGCGTCAGATCCAGCACCCGCGCCGTGCTGGGGGTGCCAGCATCCCAGACGCGCACGATGTCTCCGGGCCGCGCTACGATGATGTTGGGCGGCAGGCCGGTCACGGTCACCGCATGAGGATACCCCGCCAGCACCAAAGGCGCGGCTGTCCGGCGCGTGTTGCCGAATGCGGTGACGGGCGTGACCCCGTTCACCAGAACGACAGGATTCCCGCCATCGACGCCGGGCACGACCCTGTTGCCAATCGAGCGGCGCAGCCCGATCTGATCCAGATGCCAGTTTGTCGGCGGCAAGTTCAGCCGCACCAGCCCGACGCCACCGTCGATATAGCGCCAAAGCTGCGCCAGATAGCCCGCACCGCCATTGTGCCCCCGCCCCAGCGCCCCGCAGGTCAGCTGCAACGTGCGCCGCGCAGGTCCAGCCGTGGACACTGCCCGCTTGCCGTCCATCGCGTATTCGCTACGGCGCGTGGGCAGCTCTTCATTCGGCAGCCAGCCCGTGATCGGCGCAGGCGGAAAGGTGTAGATGTTCATTTGCGGCGCTTCCCAAGCGGATATTCGGCAGAGCGTTCATATGTTGCATCCACCGACTGCCCGATCAGCTTCGGCGCTGCCTGCTCGATGCCTTTCCGCGTGGCTTCCTCAGCAATCTTCTTGACCGCCTCATCGCCATTGGCCCCGGTGACATCGACAACAACCGTCAGAACTGTTTGGTTCGAGCTTGTGTTGTTGACCGTCTGCGGCTTGAACGACTTCGGAATATCCGTGCTGTTCGCGATAAGCGGCGGGTTGAACCAGTCTGTTTTTTTGGTGCTGCCAGCCATCTGCGTAACGGCCTCGGCCTCCGTTGCGCCGGTCTTCCCCAGCAAGCCGCCCAAAATTGTACCGAAGAACCCTCCGCCTCCGGTGCCAGGTGTCAGCTGATCGGTCAGAATTGCCTTGATGCCCGAACTCAGCGCGTCCTGGGCCATCTGCCGCAGCACATTCGCAAACGCATCACTCAGGCTGTCACCGGCCACGATAGCGCCCGCAATCGCATCGCTCAATTCCCCAACCAAAGGAAGGCTATCGGCCAGTTCCATGTTTAGGTTCTTGATCGCCATCGCCATTTCATCATCCGAAAGATGCTTTTTCAGGGCGACAAGCTCTTTCATCTTCTTGTTGTAGCTGTGAAACGGGTCGATGCTGGCGCGGATCGCGTCAAGCTGGCGCTCGGTTTCCTTGGTGGCGCGTGCCCCGGCTTTGGCTGCCTTCTTTGTGGCGCTAGTCAGTCCCTTTTTCTGCTTGAGCAATTCCTCTTGACGCGCGATCTGCGCCAAATCTGTAGCCCTGCGAGCGTTCGCAATGACCCAATCTTGGCCCGCCGCGATCTGATCTTGATACGCCTGCTCGGCTCTGAGGCGTTTTGTCTCGATGATTGACGCAATTGCTCCATCTGCGCCGCGTTCCAGCGCCCTTATCTCCGCTTCTAGGACGCGAATGCCATTATCCAAGCTAAGAGAAAACCCAGCCGCCGATGCCACAGCTGATGCCAAAGCCCTCGCGGCTTCTTCAGCGTCACGCAGCGCTGCTGCCGCTCGCACACTGTTTGTCTCCGCGTCAAAAGCGGCGTTGGCAGCATTCAGGACATTCTGCGCAACATCGCCAGACAGCCCCGCTTGATCAACCATCGCTTGAGCTGTTCGAATGGCCTCGGCCCGCTTCAGGGCCTCAACCTGCGCGCTGTCCTTTCCGAAAGTTGCGATGGCGATAGCCATCTCTGCCTGACGCTCGTACTTCGAAACAATTTCGGCGGCGGCTTCGGACTTTTTCTCCTCGGCTCTTTCAGTATCCTCAACTGCCCCCCTAAGAAGCCTCATTTTTTTCAGAGAATCCGCGACCTTCGCAATGAACTTGTCTTCTTCTTTGGTTCGCTTGCCATCAGCCTCCGCGAGACCGATAGACGCATTCAAAAGCCTTTCAGATGCTACGATTTGAGCATCAAGTCTTTTAGTTCCGTCTTCAATTGTTGATGCGTACTCAAGCGCTCTCTGCGCCCCCAAAAAGTCCCCTGTTAGTTCTCGCGCTACCTTACGTGCATCGCGAGCCTTATCGGTGAATGCCAAGAAGATGTTAACGTCGAAGAAATCAGCAATCGCACTGCGCTTTTCACCGTCCCCGGCCACAGCAAGAAGTTCTGAAACCGATTCAGAAAGGGCATCTATGGCGTGCTGGCCCTCTCGTTGCTTCAAGTCCTCGATAACTGAAAGCAGCGAGCGCATAGACTTTCCTGCCGAGCCAAATCGCTCCTCAAGCTGCGTAGTCGTCATGGCGGCCAATTCCGCAGCGGATTTATATTGATCGAGAGCGTCCTCTGCATCTTCGATCTTCTTCGCCAAATCTTCGATTGAAGATGATGTGCCAACCAATGCCGGAATAAATGCCGCCGCCATAGCCGCCGCACCGCCGGCCAGAACCAACTGCATACTTCCAAAACCGGCAAGAATATCAGGGATCTGCGTCGTGATTGACGTCATCCAACGTCCCGTCACTGCGCCAGATTGCGCGATCTGGTTCAGCTGATACGGAAGCATTCGCATCCCCATGCGCGCTCCGCTAGCCTCTATCCCTAGCTTCTCAAACCCTCGGCTCAACATGCTGGCCGTTTCTTCTGTGCTTTTGCTTTGCTGGCCGAGGCGCTTCATTGCCTGCTCAACCTGCGCCATATTGGCTTTGACATTCCGTTCGGTCTTAGCGCCCGTACGCTCGAACGAATTGAGGACCCGCTCGCCGTCGGTAACCGACGTAGAATCCACCAGAAGTGTCAAACTACCTGCATTTGCACTCATCTCTTGCCTTTCCCCTCAAAACGAGAAAACTTCCCACTTTATCTAAGAAGGAGGTTTTCAATATGTCTGCTCTTTACTGGCTCGCTTACGCCGCTTGGGCGCTCGCAGCAGTTTCGGTGCTGATCGGGCTCACCGATGGCGGGTTTGAGTTTTTCGTCATTGCCATCTCAATTGCCATTTCTGGCGTTCTGTTCTTCGCCTTTGGGAAGGTGATTTCCCTGCTGAGTGATATTCGTGGAGCGGTCGTTAAGGCTGATGACCATCAGCATGGATTCTCAGCCTCCACCGAGCGCGCTCCAGACAAACCGACCAGATCAATCGAAGAGATTTCTTCCGACCTTGATCGCTTGAAAGGTACGCAGAGTTGATCCCAGAAAGCGAATTACCAGAGAGCAAAAGAGCTTGGGTTGCTGTAGCCCCTCTCCCTACCCCTCCCTTTCCATCGGCGAGATCCTGAACGGGCTTTTCCCGGCTTGATTTTCTTCATGAAAAGACCGGCACATTTCGAACAGCGTTTCGGCCTCCCAGCTATTGCGCACCCGGCCCGTTGCCTGGGCGAAGGGCGCGATCTCGGACCAGCCTGTAGGCTCCGCACCAAAGCCGAGGCTGCGCGTAGGGCCAAGCTTGAACATGGCCTCGCAGAGATGTTCTGCCAGAAGCAAGTCAGGCAAATCCGGGGTGTCACCGGACGCTCTGATTTGCTCCAAACGGGTTTTCTGCTCTCCTTCGATCACCGCACACAAGAACCCGATTTGCGCAGCCCAGAGCGTCAGTGCGTCACGCGCTTTCCCAGCAGGGCCGCATGCTCCGATGCTGCGTCAACGATCTGCTGGGCGAAAGAGGCTTGCAGCCATTCATTTTCGACCTTGGCCTTGCGCTTGACGAAATCTCTCTCCTTTTCCCCGTCGTTTTTGACCAGCGGAATAACCCGCCGCCAATGGTGGTCTTCGCTGATTCTGTTCAGCGCCACGAAGGCTGACGCATCTTCCACGGTCAGTTCTCGGGGGCCGCTGTCACCCTTGGTCTGCATGTTGCGAAATCCCGCGATCAATCTGATGGCGCGATTGTTGATCTGCTCCTCAATCCTTGACCAGTCGAAATCGACGCTCGCCTCGGCCTCGCCACCTTCGTTTTTTGCAGCCCTTGCCCGGCGGAAAGCTTCCGTCATGGCGGCGTTCTTTTCGGCGCGATCTGCCGACAGGATCTCCTCGGACATGGTGCTGCGTATCAGCACGACGCAAGGCTTTTTGCCGTTGGTGATCACCTTGCCTGTTGCTTGATCGCGCAATTCATACTCGATCAGATTTTCGGCCGCCGCGCGGGCGTCATATTCTTTCAGAAAATCCATTGGGGGTCTCCGTCATTTTGGGGTCATGGGGTTTGAGGCCGCGCCGCCAACCCCATCGCGGCGCGGCCAGTCCGGTCAGCAGAGAAGGTGCTAACCAGATCAGGCGGGCTCGGTTGCTTTGACCGAAACGGCGTTTTGCTTGAAGTTGACCGAGAAGCCCTCATAGCTGTTGTCCGTCGCCTGATTTTCGACATAGCTGTGAACATAGCCCTGCGCGTATTCGACCGGGTCACCTGCGACCGGGGCGGCATCGGAGCCAGACCCGCGCACGACTTTGATAGAACAAACGCTCCCCAAAGCCTCTGCAGAATTTTTGACGTCCTCTTGGCCAGCGGTCAAAGCGCCGCCATCAATCCGGTACGAAGATTGGCTGTCCCGGCCCGAGGCCGCGCCTTTCAGTCCGGTGGTGAATCCCGAGGTCAGGTCCGGCGCATCAATATTGTTGTGACTGATGCCAAATTGCGGGGCCTGAACCGGATGATCCACCTTGACCCAGGCCAGTGCCTCGAACCCGGCGGCGTCATTCGTCGCGGACAGCGCAGGAGCAAAGAAAATGCTCTTTCCGATGTTTGATTTAGGTGCCATTGCTTTGCCCTTTCAAAAGCAAAAAGCCCCGCACGATAGCGGGGCCCGTTTGGTTGATGTTTGGGTGCCCTCTGTTCGGCGTACGCCAGCCCGAGCGCGGGGCAAATTCAGGTGGTCCAATCCACGGCAACCGGCACACGCCAGTCGGTATCCGTTGGGTATCCGCCAAGCACCTGCGAAAGCTTGATCGTCAGATCGCCCAATGGGCCCTTGCGAAAATGCTGCTTCACGGCTTCGGCCAAATCGTCGGCTTGCGTGCTGTAGTCATTCTTTTTGTGCACGACCAGCACAACACCCCGCCCCGAACTGGTCTCACATGTTCCGGTCAGCGTGGGGTCAATTGTTTTGCGGCTGGCTATTTGCAACAGCAGATATGGCGGCTCGGGCAGCGGCGAAAGCTTCTTGTTTGGCCATCCGGCAGGCGGGCAGTCCGGCAAGGTCAGCAGGTGCTGCCCGAGAGCGTTCAAAATCTGCGCTGGGGTCATTTTTTCAGCGCCTTTGCGTGATATTCGATGCGTTCGCCAAACTTGGCGGCATTTTCCGTCGCAAAGAAGCGCCCTGGAACATCTACATCGCCGCCGTAGTCTGTGTCCTCATCACTTGCGATACGAAACCCGAACTCATGCGCCGCCGCATGTGGTGCCTGCCATTCAAATGTCTGAATGGTGCCGGGTTCGATCAAACCGACAACTTCGGGGCTTTTGCCGATATGTTGTTCATCCAAATGCAGGCTGTTGATCAGTTCGGCGGTATCAACTGCGATTTTTCCGGTCTCGAAGGTGCCGCCTGTTTGGCTCACAGGGGCCTGTGGTGTCTGCGCCCCCTCGATCACGTCCTGCACGGCCTCATTGAGGACGTAGCGCACGTCTTCTTTGATGTTGCCAACCTCAGCAGCAAGGTATCCGGCCCAGCCAACTTTCGACATCACACGCCCCTTTTTAGCTTCACTCGATAGGCAGCAGAGCAACGGCACCCAGCGGTTTCGCTGATCGGCAGGTCGGTATCATGCGGGCAACGAGCGGTGATCCCGTTCCCAAGGTCATATCGCTCGCTCAGGCTGATCACCTTACCAGCCAGGGCAACATGATTTTCCCGATGCTCTTTGGGAAAACCTAGCTGCCATTTTCGCGTCACGTCCTCGACGTCTGGGCGCTCCATTACCTGCAACATCGCCTCTTCGCGGCTCTCGGCCTGTGCGCGGAATGCCTGGTCCTCTGCGATCTTCTTGCCGCGATAGGCCAGCATCCGGTCCTTGTATCGACCTGTGATGCGGTCGATCTGTTTTTGGGTCAGCGGTTTTCCGCCTAGGATCGCGGCCGCGACGGTCCGGTCAAACCGACGGTCCCGCAGCTTGCGGGTGAAATACCGGCGGTCCAAATTCGTCAGGTCTGTCCGCGCGTTGATCACCCAATCGGTCATTTCGGCGGTCAATCCAATTATCCCGCCCTCGCGGCGGCCTGTTGCTCGGCTCATTCTGCCGGTGATGTCGAGTGCAGCGGCGCGCAGCCCACCGGTCCGCGGACTTTCGATTGCATCCACCAGCGCCCGACGGACAGCCTCTTGTGTGTCTTCAACGATGCCCTGAACAAGCGCCGCGCCGTTGGCCTCCAGGTAGGCCTGTGCCCGCTGATTATAGCCGTCAAACCCCCAAGCGGCAGCAATCTGCCTTGGCAGCAATGAACGAGTATCAGCGCCCGCCGCAAAATATGTCTGCCGGATGGCTTCGCGCAGCGCAGAAAAATCCCCCTGCTCCATTCGGAACATTTCAGCAGCGTCACCCAAGGCCCCACGGTCGAGCGCTTCAATCAGCGCGCCAACATCCACACGCGCGCGTGCCTGATAGACAGCATCCATGAACGCTGTTCGAATGATCGGCCCATACTTGTCCAGCAGCGCGGCCAGAGCGGCCCGCTGTGCGGCGGTGGTGTTTCGTGGCATTGGGGGGTGGCCCTCAGATGATAGGCGGCATTGCGCGCTTGGCAATCTCCGCTCGAACTCCCTCGATCCACGCGACAAGGATCATCGCGTCAACAAGCGAAAACTCATCATGCGGCGTTGCCCAGGCATCCACGGCCATCCGCAGATTGCCTTGGCTCAGATGCTGGCAAATACGCCAAATATGAAAGGAGCGATACACGCGCCTATTGTTTCAGTTCGACCTCAAAAAGCAAGGCCACGCCGCCGGGGGCTACGCGGTTGACACTGGCAATCTCGTGCTTGCCGTCTGCCAATGTGATCACATCGCCCATCTGCGGGGCCTCGCCGGTTGCCGCAATCGTCAAAACCCGCGCCGTGCGTGGCACCAAAACCCCTTTGTCATCCCGGTTGTGGCGCGTCTTGCTACCTTCATCCAAGATCGTGACGTCATAGGTGTCCGGCTCAGGCTCATTGCCGGTCGCCGCGTCTCCCCAGGGGGTGCCCGCGTTCGGGTCAGATGCGCTCTCGGTGCCTTTGCGGGTAAGCGTGGCGATATACTCGCCCTGCCCCACAGCCTCGCCCGCTTCGGATAGCGCCTCGGCGATCTCGGCGGCGATGTCTGCCCCGCTCATCCGACCGACCTCAGCCCAAGTCCCTGGCCGCGCGCCACATATTTACCAAGCATAGCCTCGATGATGGTGCTTGTTGGGGTCATCGCGCCATCAGCCCCGGCGTTACCGACGACTGTCCAGCGGATCCCTTTGACCTCGGTCAGAACTTTGGCCTCACCGGGGGTGTAGGTCTTGTTAAAAAACCCAGGCTTGCCCAGTTCCACTTGCGCCGCCTCGTACACTGCCGCAACCACGGTGTCGTTACCGGGCGTGGTGACGAAGTGGCCCACATAGAAATAGGCGATGTAGTCGTTTGCCCGCTGCAAGGCAGCCGAGGCGTCCACATCAGATGCGGACGACGGGGCTGCGTTTCCACGCGCGCTTGCGTATTCGCGAAACCCCGTCAGATCGCCGTAGGCCATGGGTTAGGCGTCCTTTTTCGCCGGATTGATCACGGCCTGTTTGTCCTCGCCGTCATCGGCGACCACGGGGGTCAGAGAGCGGCCTTTTCCAACCAGGTTCGATGGAATCTCGTCCCCCTTCAAGGTCAGAACCTTGCCAACGGGAACACGTTTGCCGCTCTTATCGTAAACGCCTTTTTGAGTGATTTCGAATTTCATGAGGTTTCTCCTTTGGTGAATTCGGGATGGGGGCTAGTTGCCCAGCCCCACACCGGAATTCATCAGCTCGAATGGGCGATCCCGCAGTTGTCCTCGGCGTCGAATTTGATCTCGGCCGCTGCAGCTGCCATGGTCACGAAGTCGTAATCGTCTTCGGGATCCGCACGGAACTGGGCGCGCGTGGCCATCGGCATACCGTTCAGGATTTCGACAACCCGGCGATCTTTGACCACGCCAATCAGCTCGTTGGCGCTCACGCTGTCGGCAGGCACGATCTCGCGAACGCCGCCGATTTCCAGCACGCGCTGCGCAATGGTTTTCGGATAGCCCGCAGTGAACTCGGTCGTGGTCGCATAGAACCAGTCATCCCAGTTCACAAAGATGGTCGCCGGAACTTTGAAGTTGTCACCGTGCAGCAGTTTCAGCGTGGCGGTGACCTCGGCCAGCCACTGTGCGCCAGTCGCGCCGTTCAGCGCCACCCCGGTTGCGCGCGTGTTGCGCTTGGGGTGGTTCCGCAGGCCGTAGGATGCCTGACCATCAACCGTGATCGTGGCGTAGCCTTCCAGCGCAGCCGCTTCCAAGGTCTCGGCCACTTCGCGCATGGCGTTCATGCGCCCCGCCGAATCCAGGTTGTAGCCCTCGGATTTCGCCGCTTCGACTTCACGCCATCCATACCCAAACGGGACGTTGATGATCGGCAGCGGAGTGCCGTGGTAATCAAAGGTCGGCTTATCGGTCCGGCCTTTGGAGCGGCCATCCAGCGAGATATTTGCCTTCCCGCTGTCGCTGACGGTCTGGAAGTAGTGGATCAGCTTGCCGATGGGCACAGGCTTGGACAGCGTTGCCGCCAAGGTGTTGAACACGGCCAGAACCGAGCGCTGCAACTCAACGGCCTCGCGGTCCCACTGCCCCCAGACGTCTTTCGGCAGGGTCTGGGCATTGCCCAGCATGGTCGTGCCGAAGGCATTCGCCATTGCGGATTGCCGCGCTTTGAAAGCGCGGCGGTTGTTCAGCAGGATTTCCTGCTGCTCTTTCGTGAAACGAAGCATATCAGGTTCTCCTTATGCCGGGACGATGTAGCCGTCAGCGATCACAACATCGGCCAGCTGGCCTGCGGTGTATGCGCCGGGGGTGTCATCGAAAAAGGCGACCACCTTGTCGCCGGTAACCGCTGCAGCCAGACGACCCGAGGCCGAGATGGTCAGCGGATCGTTTTTGGCGTAGGTCGCCGCCGCCAGGGCCGCTTGGTACACTTGACCGGGCTCCAGTTCATAGGCCACGCCGGTGTCGCCAGAGGTATAGGCGGTGTCGATGGTTTGCCCGACAAAGTCAGCGTTGCTCAGCAACAGCGGGCGCTTAGCCAGAGCCGTGGTGATCTGCGTCAGGGCCGACCCGGTGTCCTCGACAAAGGTGCCGGGCAGATAGGCCCCCGACACCGGCTTGTTGATCGTGCGCGGCTGCCGGTCAATCGGGCCGCGATAGATGACATTGCCAGACATTATTTGTCCCCCTTGTCATCAATGGCGGCATTGAAGTCGTAACCGGCCCAGTCATCGCTGGTGCCGCCGCCGAAGCCACCGCCGTTCAGGACGGCTGCCTTGCCGGGCTCGGCCTTGTTTGCCAGTTCTTTCAGCGCGTCCAGGTTCAGGCCTTTGGCGACGTCTTCGGTCAGCAGGTTGGCTTTCACCACCTTGTTGACCAGGCCGTTTTTTTCGGCCTCGTCTTTGGCTTTCTGGGCGTTTTGCAGCGCCTCCATGTTGTCGGTCAGAGGCTTGATACCATCGGCAATCGCGTTGGTGATCTTGTCGCCAAGGCCGTTCAGGCTTTCCGTGATGGCGTTCATCTGATCGGAAAGCTCTTTCAGCTGTTTTTCGTCAGCCATGTCTGCGTCTCCTGTGTTTGCAGAGTGTTCCCGCTCGGATGCGCCTAGGGCCTCCATAATCGCGGATTTAAAGCGCTCCCATTTGGAAGCTTGTTCACGCTCTTCGAGCGCTCGGAACAGGCTCATGCCCGCCCAGTCGAGGTGCCGCTCAGCATCGTCAATCGCCGAGTTGATAACCTCGATTTCTTGGCCTTCGTTATCGACGGCCTTATTCACCAACATCCCGACACCTTGGTCCGGTGTCGCTGCCCCATCCTCGCCAATCAGAATGGCGTCATGGTCAAAATGGATATTCCGGGCGACACGCTCAGCGCCGTCAGGCTGATCGCCGTCGCAGTTTTCGAGGTTGCACAGCAAACCTGTGGAGGTATGCACCGGCTCGCCTTTTTCGATTGCATTCAGCACCGACTGACCGCCCTCCAGCTGCTTGGCGTAATCGACGTCGATCACCTTGTCCAAGAGGACCCGGCCGCCTTCCTGGCGAACATTCTCGTTCCACGCCCCGACAAAGCCGCGCACCATGCCGCGCGGATCCGAGGCGCTGACAAAGCTGCCGTTAAGCGTAGGGTGCCCCAGGGGGGCCGGAGTGCCGTCCAGAGAGGCAAAGCTCTTTGAAATTTCCTCGGCGGGATACCGGACGCCATTCATGACCACCCCGTCAGGAAGTGTCGCACTGGGGACAACGATCACATCGCGCCCGTCGCGGCGTTCGCGGCGGATTTTCGAACTATTTACCGCCGTGCGGATATTGACGCGTACTTGGTTCATTCG
Organism: Paracoccaceae bacterium; assembly: GCA_002708925.1. GTDB lineage: Bacteria > Pseudomonadota > Alphaproteobacteria > Rhodobacterales > Rhodobacteraceae > Thalassobius. The sequence goes on along the minus strand of PAPN01000056.1, from coordinate 10,130 downwards.
TCGTCCTCTGTGGTTTCGGGCGCGAGCCCTTCGTCGCCGGAAGCCACCCGAATTTCTTCAGGCGTCCAGACGCGCTCCATGTCGCCTTGTTTTTGGTTGATGTCGGCCATCTTGATTGCCCGCTCGATCTTCTTGTCCCGGCTGGCCTCAGTCAGATCGGCCCAATTGATCGTCCAGTCCCGTTCCGGAAGGATTCCGACGCGCTGAAACAGCAGCAGCATCGCGCGAATTCGCGGTTTGGCCAGCTTCACGCGGCGCGCGTTGTTGACCAGATTCCATTCGTTGGCGTCCTCGGTCGAGGCCCGCTCTCCAGTCTGTGACCCCAGCAGAATTTTCACCGGGATCATGAAGGAGGCCGCAAAGCAGTTCACCGCCGCATTGAAATACGTGTCCCCGGTCGGCAGTGTGATTTGCAGCGTCTTAGCCTGCATCCCTTGCACCATCAGAAGCTTATCAAAGCCCTTCTGGAAGTCTTCGACCTGCTCGTTCATGGCGTCGGCGACTTCGGTCACCGGAACCCCCATCGCCTGAGCCATATTGTTCAAATCAAGGTCTTTGTCAGCTTCCAGAACCGGATTGCCGCGCGCTGCCTTGTAGAACCCCTCGCCCCCAGCGCCTTTGACCTTCTCGGCGTCCAGCAGGTCATTGTACCCGGCTTCCAGCTCGGAACGGCAATGAACCGTCCCATCCCGCGACCAGATTAGCACCCGGTCAGGGTGAACCATGAACTGGCGGACCTGGTTTTGAGTGTCGCCCACGGCGGATTCTGTGAAACGAAACAGTTTCGGCTTGCCATAATTCGGATCTTCTTGGTCCGTAACCCACTCGGCGACCTCTAGCTGCGCGCCCTCGCCGCCCCAGGCCGGGATCACCTCGACCAATCCGTCGAGCCCGCCATTCACGCGGTCTACTGGTTGATCAAAGCTCTTATTGTCAGCGAACCGAAAGATCAGCCCGGCATAGCCCCCAACCAGCGAGCGCCGGTCTGCCTCAGCCATGGCCTGCCAAAGCATCAGATCCTCGAAACGCTGCCGAAGATCTGCCTCGCCTTCGCTTTCCTTTGCCTCGGCGCTTTCCCAGATTTCCGGATCGTCCTGCCATGTCTTCAAAACCGTCTTTTCAACTGCGGCCTTACCCAATCCATTGCGGTGGTAGATCGCGTAAACTTGGGAGAATGAGACTTGATCAGGCCATCCAAAATCCCGGTAGTGGTTGTGCTTGGCCGCAGGGAAATACCCCGGAAACATCGTTTCTACACGACGCACAGCATTGGCGATGTACTGTAGAGCATTCATCTGAGTTCAAGCAGGTCCCGCAGCACAATATTCGTCATGCGGAAACCCTCCCGTGGTTTTTGTGAAACCCTTGCGCGGCCTCAGCGGCCCTCCGAACAGCCACAGCTTCGTCAAAATCGACGAATAAGCCCAAGTAGTGCTGGCGCCCGTCAATTATGATCCGCGTCAACCATTTTCCGCGCGCGCGGTTCCAATATACGCCGACAACACCGCTAGTATTGGCATCAGGCCGCCGGCGATTGCGCCCGTTTTCGGCGCTCGAAACTTCTCGCAGATTGACGATGCGGTTGTCATCACGCGCACCGTTTATGTGGTCGATCTGCTCCACAGGCCAATTGCCTGTTTCGAGCGCCCAGATCACGCGGTGAGCGCGATATTTGGCGCCGAAAATTGATCCGAATAGATAACCTTTGCTCTCGACTGCCGTAAAAGCCTCCAATCCTGCGAACCGCGCGTTCCAGGTGTTCGCCGACCGCCGATCTGGAAACATTTCCAAAGGCCGATTTCGCCAGAACAGCTTACCCGTCTCCGGCTCGTAGTGCAGAAGCTGACGCAACAACTCGGGTGATGGAATTTTTTTTGTCATCTGGCGGCTCCTAGCTTCTGGGGTGGGTCCGGAAGAGCGGCTGCATCACTCCTGGGCCGTTCTTTTCGCGCCTTAGCGTCGGTGCCTCTTTGTCAGCATCATGGCCACCTGAGCTTTGGGTTCGTTCAGCGCGTTGAAGGCGCGACTCGTGCTGTCCGCGGCGTCATCGTGAGCAGCTTCGGGAAAGCCCTCCAGCGATGAGAACCACGCTTCATTCCAGTGACCGCGCAGGACCACGACGTTCCCGGCTTCTGCCTGAGCTGAAAACGGGGAAAAGCGAGTAACCTTGTCACCGCTTTCGGGCGAGAACCGAACATCATAGCCGGTCAGCATCTTGGCCAAATTCTGCTTTTGATCCTTGCCCGCTTGGCCTGGGTCCTGCGGCAAGCTGATTTGTGTGCCCTGCCCGTCTTGGGCGGCTGTGTTCTTGATCAGGGACCGGACCCCATTCGGTGAAAGCCAGTCCTCGACGAAATCGCCAACGATATAGCGGCCATCGGGTGTCTTCCCGATCTTTGCGCCCGCCGTGGCGTCTGGGTCCGGCGTGGTGTCGGTTTTTGGTGTCGCTGCAAGGTCCCACCCTCGGGCCCAGACTGTACCGGCGGGCACTGCATCGACGACATCACACCATCCGCGCCTGAAAAGCAGACCGCCTGCCGGTCGGATCTTCCAGTTGCCCCCCAGCAGCCTTTCTCGTTCGACCGTCGAGAGCGCCATCAGGTTCGCCATGTAGCCCGGATCGGCGTTCATCAGCGCCTTGTTGTCGGTCAGTTTTGCCGGGATGAATGTCACGGACTTCGGCGGGATCGGAACCTCGTTCCCATCTTCGTCTTTCATTGTGTACTGGGCCAAATCGGCGGGGTTATCGGCCCAATGAATTGCATCGCCGATCCGCACAAAGTACCGAAGAACGCCCGCTCGCTCAGGTATCGGATAACCTGTCTTTTCGTCGATCCACCAGGCGATGAAGCGCGCTACCCAGCTGTCTGCGTCCGGGTTGCAGCTCGCGCGCACATATGGCCGCACACCACACATCGAGCGGTTCCGGCTTAGCATGTAAAAAAACTGCTTTTCGGTGAAGTGGGTCAGTTCGTCGAAAAGCTCCAGCGCAATCTGGGAGCCTTGCCAGTTGTTGACGGTCTTGTCGTACTCCAGGTGCGCCATAGAGACGGTCGCGCCTGATGGAAACTTCCACTCGAGGTTCAACTCTTTCGGCTTGGCGTTCAGGTGCCGGTAGAGCTTCTGGCTTTCATCCCACAGGCCGCCCTCGTTCCTGATCTGGACAGTTGTCCGCCGGAAGAACACCGCGCCAAACTCGGGGTTTGCAACGTGGCGCAAAGGCTCCATCAGCAGCGCCCAGGTCTTGCCGCCCCCAGCGCCGCCCCCGTAGATCGCGATGTCAGCAGGCGTCCCCAAGAACGCCATCTGCGGCCCCTCCTGTGGCCGGATTGTGTTAGTCCCGCCCATTGTCCGGCAAGGCGAAAAAGGTCACCTGCGGTTCCGGCAGTGGGCTTTCAGGGTCGTTGCCCAACTGCTTTTTGTCAGCCAGCCCAAGCTCCCGAGCGATGATTGACGGGTTCAGCAGCTCGGCTGCGGCCCCTGTGAATTTCTGCTCATAGATTACCGCCTCGATCCGTTCGATCATCGGCAGCAAATCCTCTCTGAAAAGCTCATGCCCCTCGGTCTTCCAGCCACGCCAGGTCTCGGTACTGACGCCCAGCGACAGGCAAAGGCCATTGATCGTCATTGCTCGCATCTTGGGCAGCTCTGCGACGGTGATTTTGCCCTCGTAGGAAAACGCTTTCGCCTCGTGCAGCGGGTTGCCCTCGACCCACTCGAAATATGCAACCGCGGCCTCCCACAACGCTTTTTTCGTCTTGAAGGTCGGCGGCCGCCCCGGCCCCGGTGGCGACAATTCCCAAATCCGATTGCCTGGCAAGAACCGCCCGGCCTGATCACGATCTGCCATGAACGCCCCCGATTGCCAGCCGCCTCTGGTTCGACGCCATGCTAGGTACACACGGGTCGCGCCGTTGACACTTGCGCGCACCAGAGGCTCTGTCCGGTGGCTGGCTGCCCCGGCGAAGGAAATGACCCGTGGATGCTGGAAACGAAAAAGCGCGAGGTGTGGTTTCCCCACAACCCCGCGCGATTTTGCCAAACGTGCCATTTTGGCGGGTTCCTGTCAACCCCGTCGCAAATCTCGCCCCCGATACACCATCTCGCGCCCCTCCATTCCATCGACCACGCACCGCAGGGCCAGCACCAACCCGTCCGCGTCTCTGACCGTCTCGTCGTCCCACACGACCCGCTTGGCCTCACTGGCCGCCACCTTGTCAGCCCAACCCAGCCAGCCCTCTAGAGCCATCAACCCAGACACCGCATCCCGGCTGCGCTCCTCCGGGGTCCGCTCGTCTACGGGCGGCGTCTCGGCGGTCGCCTCCAGCGCCTCCAGCGGCACGAGCAGACGCAGACATGCTGCATGGCGCTTCGGGGCCCCGATAGAGGCGTCATAGGCCGCAATCACCCGGCGCATGTGCTGGATCGCGTCCCACAGCTTGAGCCGCTGAGAGTGATCTTCGACCGCATCGGCCATGGCCCGCCCGGCGTTGCAGCCCCACCAGGGTGAGCGGCTGTCGCGCTGGTTCTTGGCCGTCTCCGGCACACCGCGCTGATTGCACCGCGCCTTGAGCGCCACCTTGTCGGCTCCCCGCTCAGAGGCTGGCCGTGCCTTCTGGCCGTTGGCCTGACGACGCTGAACGCTTGCCATCTCCGGAATTCCTGCCGGTGCCTTTTTGGCCTTTTTGGCCTTTTTGGCGCGGCGCTTTGCGCCCTTGCTGTAGGCTTTGCCAGTTGTCTGAACTTTCGTCACTGCGGTTCCTCGCTTGTCTTGCGGGCCTTTCTCGCGTTCGGATCGCAAGGAAAGGCCGAAATTTACTGCTCGCTCTTAGTCAGGTTGGCGATGAAGGCGGGCGGGTCGTCCACATATTTTTCGTACCACTCGACCTGCTTTCGGCCTGCGGTAATGATCCGGGCTTCTAGATGGGCCCGCTCGGAAATATCGCCGGGCAGCGGTTTCTTGCGGCGGCTTGGGTTGTGCCGAGACAGCCACCAGGAACACGCGGCCTCGATCGCCCAACCGGGCAACCCCTCCAATTCGGCCTGCCAGTCCTTCGCGACTTCGCGCATGGCCGCCGGGTGAACATCAGCAACGAAGTAGTGCGTCAGAAGTGTTACGATCCGTTGTGCAATCCAGTCCTTGCCGGGCCGCGTGTCCAGCTGCTCGACGGCGCTTAGGACGGCTTTGGCTTGCTCAGGGCTCGTCGGGTATCGTCCCCGCAAAGGCGGCAACGAGTCCTTCATGCGCTCGACCAGCTGCGGTTTGACCTCGCCCGCTGGTTTGGGGGTGCTGATTGCGTTCATGGGGCGCTCCTTCGATTGGGGTTAACCGCGGCCTTCGGGCGCTGCTTTGCGAAGGGCTTGCCCGGAATCGTGAACGAGGTCATCAGTCGAAGTCCTCGGGCTTGGGCAGCCCTTTCGGCCCTTCCTCTTCGCCCTCTTCCTGATCGGGGCTATTCAACCAATCAGCCTGATCGGGATCAGCCTCGGCCGGGTTGCGCTCACCCATGAATTCTTCGCTGTCGACCATGACCAGCTGAACCATAGAGCCGACATGATCGCCCAGAACATTGCGATTGTGCTCGATGTTGGAACAGACAATCTTGCCTTCAATTCCCTTTTCCCCTTTGATTTTGACCTCGCCCAAGGTGACCACGGCATGGGGAAACTCGTTCCGAGTGACTTCGCGCACGGCAGCGCGGACGATGCTTTTCGCGGCAAGCTCCAGACCATTGATGATTTCGCTCTGCTCAGATTCGTTGCACAATGCCCAGCTGGTTTTCATGGTCTGGATCCGCAGCAACATCGCATCGCGGCAATCGCCAAACAGGGTTTCAAGGTTCATGTCAGGCGCATCACCCTCCATGTCGTGTTCAATATCAGCATGAGCATTCATCGTTTCTCTCCAGGTTGATGCCGCTGATCCCCGCGGCCGGGCCTGCGCCGGGCGCTACCCGGCTTTGGTGGTCGGTTTGGTGAAAAGGGCTTTCGCAAGGCCCTTATCCAACTTCTCGCGGATCCCGGCGGTGGCTTTCGACTTGGCGGCACGGCAGCTGCACGGCTGGAGCGCAACCCGAAGCCCGTGAACCTCTCTGACCGGCAGGCGGATCACGAGATAGTCACCCTCCCGCCGGATGGACCCACTCATTGGGCGCGCTCCCGCTCTGGATAAGGCTGTGCTGCAATATCCTCCCGGATATGGCTCACCAGTTTGGCAACCAGCCCCCGAGTTACACCCGTGGCATCGGCGGCGGCGGCTTGCGTCAGCCCTTCGTCCAACAGCTCCAAGATTCGCAGATCCCGCTGATCGCGATCATGTTCAGAAAGGCGGCTCATTTCTCGCCGCTCCACGGGGGTGTCGGCATAGTGACCGGTGCGGTGATTGTCCCCGCGCTGGTCGCGGCATACGGCACATAAACCACCGCGCGCCCGTCCCTGCCCTCACAGCGCAGCGCGGGGCGGATCTCGGGCAGCTTCGGGGTGACGGCTTTCATGATGGGCGGGCGGCCAAGAATGTCGATTTGGTGGGTCATTCTGCGGCCCCCCGTTCTTTCAGCATGGCGTCATAGGCTGCCAGTGCCCCCGCCAGCTGCTCATAGACGTCAGCGACTTCTTTGCGGGCTCGAACAATTGTCTCGGTGCTGGGCTGGCTTTCCACATGGGCGATGGCCTGAACAGCCTCGGTGCTTTCGCGCAGAACGTCCAAATGGCTGGCGACCGTCATTTCAGCCCCGTGCTTTCCGACCACACGATTGCGGTAGGCGTCGAAACAGAAATTCCCCGTCGCATCTTCAAGGGCATAGGCCCAGGCAATCGGAACCTCAGCGCGACCATTCGAGATTTTCGAAACCGTTCCGATACTGACCGGGTGTCCGACAGTGGCAGAAATCGCAGCAGCAGCAGCCTCGACGCCGCCAACCTGCTGGACCAAGCCCTTGAACATATGGGCGAATAACTTGCTGGACATGGAAAGCCCTTTTCCTTGGAGATGTGAGGCGTCCGGCCCATGTTCGGCGCATGGGACAGATTGTTTTTTTAGGCGGCGTCAGATGGCGAATTTTTGGAGCGAAGGCGAACTTCCTGGCTGATTTGCGCAAGGCGGGTAAGCGCTCATGTCGAACCCTCCTCGGCTGCGGAAACCCAAGAAGAGACGGGCACCTCGCCATTAGTCGCGCTCTCAATAGCGAGCGCCAAATCCAAGCTTGGGCGCATCACGCCGTTTCTAAGGCGCGAAACCGTTCCTTGCTTCACGCCAATATGATTAGCAAAGCTAGACTGCTTGATTTCGCGGTCTTCGAGATATTTGGAGAGTGCATTCATGAGGGCTGATATACCCAACCGGCATATTCCAGTCAAGTATACTTATTCCCATGTGGAATTTGGCGCAAGAGCGGATGATGGTAAGTTGGGGGGCATGAATAATGTTGCCGCCATACGAAAAGCCAAGAAGCTTTCCCAGTCCGACCTTGCCGAGATGGCGGGCGTTGAGCAGCCAACCATTTCCAAGCTGGAGCGAGGAAATGAGAGCGTGACACTGAGAACAATTAAGGCCGTTGCTGACGCTCTGGGAGTTGGGGTGTCCGACCTTTTTGCTGATCGCTCTGACGCAGAGAGGGCAATTATTGACGCGTATCGAAGTCTTCCTGATCTACGCCGCAAGGGGTGGCAGGACATGGCAAGGGCTGTTTTTTCTGAACAGCCGCAAGATCTTGCGCAAGAAGATCAATGAGAGAATGAAGCTGCTGATCGCTCATTTCCAAGACCATCAGTTCGAATTCTTCATCCGCATTCATGCCTCACCCCCCTAATGTTCACTATTCGTTCACACTACAGCCCGGTCGCGAGTCAGGTCAAGGCAGCCAACCACAGCGCGCATTTAAGGCGCTGAATTAACGAGGAAGAAAATGGACCGGATCAGCCCACGGCAAAGCCAGAGAGGCTTTTGCCCAGAAGCGGAAATCGGCCTCAAACAGCCCATTCAGCAGGGGCAACTTTGACTTTCACCATTAAAGTGCATATTTGTCTGGTGTAGGTAGCAATATCTAAACTACCATGATGATACTAACTGCCGCCAGAAGCAGAATCGCAATGTGCAAACGAAAGGCAGACCCATGTCAAACACAGTACGGGTGGATCAACGCGCTTTCAATCGGGGCGTCGAGGAAGTTCTGACGTTAAGACCGATCATACGCGCAGCAAAAGTCGCAATCACCCACTCCGCCACAGCAAGCAATAACAACAATAAAGCCAAGGCTGGAACAAATATTGCAAGACGACCCAAAAAATAACCTGCCTGGAGAGCCTGGCAGGGATCCAAATTCGTCCACAAATGGCCGCGCGCTCTACGTAAAAGATCTTCACTACCATGCCACCAGCCTGACCGAACTCAGACGGCTAGCTGAAACCAACCCGGACTTGGCGGAAAAGGTGGTCGATCAAGAAGATCGTAGGCATCAGCGAGAGGATAGCAGTTTCAAGCTCGCTTTAATCGTGACAGGCTTTTTAGCAACTCTAATGCTAACCGCGTTTGTCTCGATCGCATATCTCTTTGGACTCTTTCAATCCATTGGGATGATCGTGTTCTTGTTGGCTGTCTCTCACCTGCTACGCGTCGTGTTGACGGGGGAATGGTCAGAAACCTCTTGGCTGGGCCAGTTTCTTTCCAGCGGAAAATCCGGCAAGAAAACCGACGACGAAGACTGACCGTTCGTCCCATCTATTGCAGCCAAGTAGACGCCCCGCCTCGCGCGGGGCTTTTTGGTTTCAACCATAGTCGCCATCCTCCCCCGCCTGGGCAGAGAGGTAGTATCTCGGCATTTGATCGGCATTGACGATACGTCGCTGGCGCGACCATACTCATGAAATGTCGCAATCGCCCAGCATCTTTGATTTAATCAACGCCACACTCGCCGGTGGCGCGTTCTGGCTGTCTTACCAGCGCCTCAAGGATGGCCGCAGGCGCATTCGTCCGAAGATCGCCATGAAGATGACGCCTGTGGAAGGTCACGACCTCTGGTACACGCTCACCATTGACATTAAGAACCGCGAAAGCCGCCCCATCACCCTTGAATACATCAAGGCTCCGTTCTGGTCCTGCGCCCGCTTCGTTCAGCCGAATGTCATCAGAACGCAAACTGCCCCATGGGAAGATCCAACGGAACTCGATTTCAGTGTCAATCTGACCATGTGCGCCTTCATGACCGCGCACCGCGTCCCCATTGAGATGGATGTTGCTGCAAACGGTCACGCGTCGAAATCCTTGTTCGTGCGCCGCAGTAGCCGGATCATATTTCCGATACTCCGGTGGGCCGACTCTAAGTCACACTTCAGGCTGAAAATACACACGACCTGAACGACCTGCGCCACCACCAAAGCGCCAATAATCCACCACATAGCTATCTCCTTTCTCACAGCGCCAGTGCCGGCGCTCGACGCGAGCGTACTACATTGAGTCGGGCTGGTCAGTGCAATAATTCCCTACAGGCATTTTCATTCTTGACGGGAATATTCCCATCACGTATAACCATTCCCACACACCCCGCCGAAGAGGCACCATCCCAACCCGGCCAGCGCGCCAACAGGGAGCCAATCGCGGGGCAGATGAGAGGAACAAAGAACATGCTGAAACTGCCCACCATTTACGTTGTCGTCACCAACTTTGCCGAGGTCGGGATCGGATCGGCCGGCGATGCCTGCACGGATCGCGACGACGCCTATGATCAGTTTGCCGAGTGCGTAGAGCAGGGGCAGCCCGCCCGAGCTTTCGTTCTTGAGTTCGATGTTGAAACCAACGCTTTTGAGGTAGCGCGCGAAATCACCGACGAATTGCAGGCCGAGCTTGAGGCTATTTGCGCGGATCGCGGCATCTCCATCGCCGCCGAGTAGCCGGCATGTCCTGCCCCCTCAAGCAACTCAAAGAAGTCATCGAAACGCTGCAAGCCGCCACTCAAGAGGGGTGCAGCGTCCGCCGAGGGGTCTCCTCTCCCCCTGGCAAGCGCGGGGGTCGCACACCACCACCGACCCCCGCGCCCAAATCAACCGAAGCCCAGATTTTTGACCACATGTACGGGAGCTTTGAAGAATGACCGATCTGAACTTCCCCACCATTTCCGAATTGCAGGCGCGCCAAG
>PAPN01000055.1 GCA_002708925.1 Paracoccaceae bacterium | reverse complement strand
GGATAGCGAGCGGTTGTAGCTCAGTTGGTTAGAGTACCGGCCTGTCACGCCGGGGGTCGCGGGTTCGAGCCCCGTCAACCGCGCCATCGCTATCCGATCCAGTGGACCAGACGTGCAAAGCGCGGTTGTAGCTCAGTTGGTTAGAGTACCGGCCTGTCACGCCGGGGGTCGCGGGTTCGAGCCCCGTCAACCGCGCCATTTTCTTCCGAAGGGTAGGCGCATGCAATGGATCGATCAGATATCCTGGACGACCGTCCTGCTGATCTGTGCGACGCTGGGCCTGGCGCCCTTCGTGCCCGAACCGCATATCTGGGAAAAGCTGAAAATGCTGGCCGCGGGCACGCTGGTGGCCCCGCTGGACTGGTTCGATCTGCTGTTTCACGGGCTGCCCTGGGGCGTGGCCTTGCTAAAGGCGGTGCGCAGCCTGCAAACCCGTCAGTAGCGATACCCCAGCTGGGATTCGAGCCCCATATCCAACGCCGCGCGCATGAATGCCAGATCGGTCTCGGCCCAGTCCCGAGGCGGGGCAGGGCGTTCGACCGCCGGATTAAACCGTGATCCCAGACGTTTGACGACAGGGCGCAGCGGGGCCTCTGACACGGGCAGCCCCAGCCCGGCGCGAAACTGCGCCAAAAACGCCTGGGGATTCGCGATCAGCTCTTCGTGGCGGCACAGAACAAAGGCGCAATCGCGCCCCAGAAGGCTAAGATGCGTCCGCAATTTCCCGCTGCGCAAGGCGAAAAGATTCGGATAGGGGCGGCCCGTCACCGGATCGCGATCCTGCTGCAAGGGCTGGCCCAGCATGGCCGGGCCGGCATTGGCAAAATACTTGGGATGATCAATCACGGTTTCCCAGGGCGCGCGCAAAAACGCATGAAAGGGCAGGCTTTGCAGGGCGGTCCCCGTGTGCCATGGCTTAGCAAACATCGAGCGCGCCCAATCGCGCGCATTGCGCACCGACAGGATCACCACCAGATCGCGCGGCACCGCCATTGCCTGGAATCCACCGTGCTTCCAGCCCAGCAATTCCGTCGGCTCCAGTGGCGTGTTCCGGCCCAGCAGACGTTTGACGTAATTGGTGCCGCTGCTGCGCTCTCCGATCACCTGAAACCGGGCCGGAGGCCGCGCACCCGGACGGATCAACAGGCCGGTTTCGGCGAAATCAGGGGGCAATGACACAGGCGCGCTCCGACCGGACTAAGAAATCGATTCTCTTATACACATAAAATGGTTAGTCTTGCCAAAAGGCAGTTGAGCAGAGGCAAAGCGCGTAAAATGCAATCTACCGTTGCGGTCGTCACCATGGTGCGGGACGATCTGTTTTTCCTGGATTTCTGGCTGCGGCACTACGGGGCGCTGTTCGGACGCGAGAACCTCTATATCATCAATCACGGCCGCGGTGAGGACGTCGCCAGACTGGCGGCCGGCTGCAATATCATCGGCATCCCCGGCGATCCGCATAAGAATTTCGACATGAAACGCTGGCGCCTGCTGAACAACCTGGTGATGGGGCTGCGCAGCTATTACACCCATGTGATCGTCGGCGACGTGGACGAGCTGGTGGTGATTGATCCCGCTGATGGCCGCACCTTGCTTGAATTCCTGCAACAGGTCCGCAAAAATCGGGTCTACACCCCGCTGGGGCTCGAAGTGATCCACCGCACCGACATCGAGCCGGACCCGATCCAAGACCACATCCTAGGCCCGCGCCGCCACGTCCGCCTGGCCCCGCATTATTCGAAACCCTGTATCCTCTCAACCGGCACGAAAATCGCGCGCGGAGGCCACTTTACCCAATTCGAACAGCTCTTTACACCAGATTGCCTCTACCTGCTGCACCTCAAATTCTGCGATTTTGGCGAATATACATCCGCCATGGACCGGCGCAACACGATCACCCAAACCCTGGGCGATCCCAAGGACGTCTCCATCGGTCGCCACTGGTTCGCCCAGGCCCGCGGCCAGGATCAGGCTCTCTTCGATGATCTCGCAGCCCTCCCGCTTCAAGACGGCTTTGACATGCGCCCCTACCGCAAAAAAATGCACCGCAGCTTCAAACCGCGCGGCGAGACCGGCTTCTTCCAATTCGACCGGCCCGACTATGACCTGCAATTCCGCCTGCCCGACAGATTCACCGGCGTCATTTAAAAACCGGGCCCGCCCCGCTTCTTTGCTCTTAAAATACTCAACTGCGCTGCGCTTTCCCGCGCGGCACGCAGCTTATCGGGTCAAAGCCTCCAAAACCCGCGCCCAGCTGCGAATCCCGTGGTGGAAACTGGACAGATCGTATTTTTCATTGGGGCTGTGAATCTGGTCATCGTCCTTACCGAATCCGATCAGCATGGCATCTGTGCCCAGAATGTCCTTGAAATAGCCCGCAATCGGGATCGAGCCCCCACAGCCCACATAGGCCGCCGCATTGGGCCATTCATCCGACAGCGCCGCGCGCGCCTTGTCGAACATCGGATTGTCGATCGACATCTGCGAGGCCGGCGCCCCCTTGTTGGTCCGATACTCGATCGAGAACCCCTCGGGCAGGCGGCTTTCCACATATTCGCGGAACGCAGATCGGATCTTGTCGGGGTCTTGCTGCCCCACCAGGCGGAAAGACACCTTGGCGCTGGCCTGGCTGGGCAACACCGTTTTGAACCCTGCGCCGGTATAGCCGCCCCAGATCCCGTTCACATCACAGGTCGGACGCGACCAGATCATCTCCAGCGGAGTGCGGTCGATTTCGCCAGCCGGGGCTTTCAGCCCGACCTCGCCCAGAAAGGCATCGTGATCGAAATTCAGCGATTGCCACTGCGCGCGCACCGCGTCGGGCAGCTCGGGCACGTCGTCATAGAAACCGGGCAGGGTGATCGCGCCGGTCTCGTCATGCAGATCGGCCAGGATACGGGTCAGCACGCGGATGGGGTTCATCGCGATCCCGCCATACATCCCCGAATGCAGATCACGATCCGGCCCGGTGATGGTGAAATCCTCGCCCAGCAGCCCGCGCAGCATGGTGACGATGGCAGGGGTGCTTTCGCCGAACAGGCCGGTGTCACAGATCAGCGCGATGTCCGATTTCAGCTCGTCCGCGTTGTCCTGCATGAACGGCACCAGCGAGGGCGAGCCCGACTCCTCTTCGCCCTCAAAGAAGAAGGTGATGCGGCAGGGCAGGGAGCCATGCACCTCTTTCCAGGCGCGGCAGGCCTCGACAAAGGTCATCAGCTGGCCCTTGTCATCCGAGGATCCGCGCCCGCGGATCACCTGTTTGCCGTTTTCCTCTTCGATGGCCGGATCAAAGGGATCCCGGTTCCACAGCTCCAGCGGGTCTACGGGCTGCACGTCATAATGGCCGTAAAACAGGATATGCGGGCCGTCGCCCTCGACATGGCCCACCACCATCGGATGGCCGGGCGTCTGGCGCTTTTCTGCTGCGACTCCAATGCTTTGCAGATCAGAGACCAGCCAGTCGGCGGCGGTCTGACAATCGCCCGCATAGGCCGGATCGGTCGAAACCGAGGGAATGCGCAGCAATTCTAGCAGGCGCTCCAGTGCTTGGGGCAGGTCTGCGTCGATGCGGGACAGGACGGGATCCAGGCTCATGTCAGGCTCCTTTGAGTCGGTGCAGCCGACCCTAGCACCGCGCGCGCCGCTGTCCAGCGCCGGTATTGAGGGAAATCAAGGAAAGCTGACCGCAGCCCCCTTAGACGTCCCCCAGCGAACAGACGGAAAAGGATTCGGCCCGTGGATTATTCAGCCCAGCTCACCCAGGCGCTTGACACGCTGCACCAGGAAGGCCGCTATCGGACCTTTATTGATATTGAGCGCCAGCAAGGCAATTTCCCGCACGCGATCTGGCGGCGCGCGGATGGCTCGGCCCGTGATGTGACGGTGTGGTGCGGCAATGACTATCTGGGCATGGGCCAGCATCCGGCGGTTCTGTCGGCCATGCACGCGGCGCTGGACGCCACTGGCGCGGGTTCGGGCGGGACGCGCAACATCAGCGGCACCACGGTCTATCACAAACAGCTGGAGGCCGAACTGGCCGATCTGCATGGCAAAGAGGCCGCGCTGCTGTTCACCAGCGCCTATATCGCCAATGACGCAACGCTAAGCACCCTGCCGAAACTGTTTCCGGGGCTGATCATCTATTCGGATGAATTGAACCATGCCTCGATGATCGAGGGCGTGCGGCGCAATGGCGGGGCCAAACGGATTTTCCGGCACAATGACGTGGCCCATCTGCGTGATCTTCTGGCCGCAGATGACCCCGCCGCGCCCAAGCTGATTGCCTTTGAATCGATCTACTCGATGGATGGGGATTTCGGCCCGATCGCGGCGATCTGCGATCTGGCCGATGAATTCGGCGCGCTGACCTATATTGATGAGGTCCACGCGGTGGGCATGTATGGCCCGCGCGGCGCGGGCGTGGCCGAGCGCGACCGGCTGATGCACCGGCTGGACATTATCAACGGCACCCTAGCCAAGGCCTATGGCGTGATGGGCGGCTATATCGCCACCAGCGCGAAAATGTGCGATGCGATCCGTTCTTATGCGCCGGGGTTCATCTTTACCACCTCCTTGCCGCCGGCCGTGGCCGCCGGGGCCGCGGCCAGCGTGCGCCACATGAAAACCGATCAGGCGCGCCGCCAGGCCCATCAGGAACAGGCGGCCAAGCTGAAATTGCGGCTCAAGGGGCTGGGGCTGCCGATCATTGATCACGGCAGCCATATCGTGCCCGTTATCGTGGGCGATCCGGTGCATACCAAACAGCTGTCCGATATGCTGCTGGAGCAGTTCGGCATCTATGTCCAGCCGATCAATTTCCCCACAGTGCCGCGCGGAACCGAGCGTTTGCGCTTTACCCCGTCGCCGGTGCATGGGGCCGAGGAAATGGATCATCTGGTGCGGGCTTTGGATGCGCTGTGGTCCCGATGTGAGCTAAATCGTGCCGAATTGTCCGCCTGACCCCCGCCGGGCTGCTTTTCTCCTTGAGTTGTGATAGGTTGCACGAAACAAAGGTCGCGTCTCGAATCGTGGGGGTTCGGTAAGCGACATGCTTAGGGGCAGGATGGGATGATCAGGCGCAGGACTCGGCGGATCGACGAAGAGCCACAGGATGAGCCAAAGGGCTTTGACGCATTTGAGATGCGTCTGGGCGACGTGATGCGCGGCGAGCGTGCCACGATGGGCAAATCCCTTTTGGACGTACAGCGCGAGCTGCGGATCAAAGCCTCTTATATTGCTGCCATCGAAAACGCGGATCCCAGCGCCTTTGATACGCCTGGATTCATCGCGGGCTATGTGCGGTCCTATGCGCGCTATCTGAACATGGATCCCGATCAGGCCTTTGCCGATTTCTGTACCGAAAGCGGGTTTTCCACCGCGCATGGCATGTCGGCCGAGGCGTCCTCGATTCGCAAACCTGAAACGCCTGCGCAAACCAGCGGGGCGGTGCGCGATCCGTTCATGAGCAATAACACCCCCTTCGCTCCCGAGGGTGAGGGCCTGCTGTCTCGGATCGAACCGGGGGCGATTGGCTCGGCCATGGTGCTGATGCTGCTGATCGGCTCGATCGGGTTTGGCGGCTATACCGTGCTGAACGAGGTACAGCGCGTGCGTTTGGCCCCGGTGGAAAATACCCCCGATGTGCTGGCCGATCTGGACCCGCTTCAGGACCGTCCGGGCGGCGCGCCGCAGATGGCGGACAACAGCGGCGGTCTGGTGACCCCGCAGGCCGAAGCGCTGGACCGGCTCTATCGTCCGCAGGCGCTGGATGTGCCGGTGATGGTGGCCCGCGATGCGCCGATTTCCACGCTGAATCCCGATACTGTCGGCAGTTTCCACAAACAAGACCCCGTGCAACTGGCCCAGGTCAGCCCGCGCGAGCCCGTTTCCGTCCCGCAAGTGGTGGAAACACCCGCGCCGGGGGTTGAAATGGTGGCTGTGCGCCCGGCCTGGGTGCGGGTGCGCTCGGCCGATGGAACGGTGATCTTCGAAGGCATCATGGAGGCCGGCGACCGCTGGACCGTCCCCCAGACCGAAGAGCCCGCCACCCTGCGCGTGGGCGAATCCAGCGCGATCTATTTCGCGGTGAACGGCCAGCACTACGGCCCCGCCGGCAATCGCGGCACTGTCACCAGCAAACTGGCGCTGAGCGTGGATAACCTGACCGCCAGCTACACCGTCGCGGATCTGGAGCAGCATCAGGAACTGGCGCGTACCGTCGCGCAGAACCTGACGCAGGTGGACTAGCCATTGATGCGGGGGCCTTCGGGCGCTATCTAGCCAACACAACGCCAACAGACCCGAGGACGGGACTCCCATGTCGCTGAACCATGTTCGCCCGTGGCGCAATATCTATCGTCGCCAAAGCCGGAAAATCCATGTTGGCTCTGTGCCTGTGGGGGGGGATGCGCCGATCTCGGTGCAGACGATGACGAACACGCTGACCACCGATGTAAAGGGCACGCTGGATCAGGTGATCCGCGCGGCCGAGGCGGGGGCGGATATTGTCCGGGTCTCGGTGCCCGATCAGGACAGCGCGCGTGCGCTAAAGGAAATCGTCCGCGAAAGCCCGGTGCCCATCGTGGCCGACATCCATTTCCATTACAAACGCGGGATCGAGGCGGCCGAGGCCGGGGCCGCCTGTCTGCGGATCAATCCGGGCAATATCGGCTCCGAGGATCGGGTGAGGGAAGTCATCCAGGCGGCGCGCGATCATGGGTGCTCGATCCGGATCGGGGTGAATGCGGGATCGCTGGAAAAACACCTGCTGGACAAATACGGCGAGCCAACGCCGGATGCCATGGTCGAAAGCGGCATGGATCATATCAAGATCCTGCAAGATCACGATTTTCACGAATTCAAGATCAGCGTGAAGGCCAGCGATGTGTTCATGGCCACCGCCGCCTATCAGCAACTGGCCGACCTGACGGACGCCCCGATCCATTTGGGCATCACCGAGGCCGGGGGGCTGATGTCCGGCACGATCAAATCCTCGATCGGGCTGGGGAATCTGCTGTGGATGGGGATCGGCGACACGATCCGCGTCAGCCTGTCCGCCGATCCGGTGGAAGAGGTGAAAGTCGGCTATGAGATCCTCAAATCCCTGGGGCTGCGGCACCGGGGGGTCAATATCATTTCTTGCCCATCATGTGCGCGGCAGGGCTTTGACGTGATCAAGACGGTGGAAACGCTGGAAAAACGGCTGGAACACATCAAGACCCCCATGAGCCTCAGCATCATCGGCTGCGTGGTGAACGGGCCGGGCGAGGCGCTGATGACCGATGTCGGTTTCACCGGCGGTGGGGCCGGGTCGGGGATGGTCTATCTGGCGGGCAAGGCCAGCCATAAGATGTCTAACGACCAGATGGTCGATCACATCGTCGAAGAGGTGGAAAAACGCGCCGCCCAGATCGAGGACGGCGCGGTCGAGGTCATGGACGAGGACGTCTAGCGCCTGAGATATTTTCGCAGGGCGATCTCTGGCACGTCTCCGCGCACGATCATGGTTTCGAACACATAGCTGGGCGCGGTATCCAGGCCCAGAGCACGCGCCGCATCCGATTCCAATGGCAGGGTGTGCAGCTGCAATTCTCCGTCCTTGGCCCATTCGGTCAGGATACGCGTCATTTGCTCACAGGCGGCACATCCGGGGCCCAGCAGGATCGCAACTTTGGGCGCGCCAGCGGGGCCGGCGACCGGGTTGGCCCACAGGCTGGGGCCCAGCTGCGTCAGCCTGTCGTGGTCGGCCTGCACATTGTCCTGAAACGTGGGGGCAGGCCGCAGCGCACGGGCGACAATATCGGGATTATGCAGCAGAGTCTGGCGCAGCTCCTGGCCCAGCACCGATCGCTCGGCCTGAGTCAGGTGCTGAAAATCGGTCTCGGCTGCCTGAAGCGGCCCGGCCAGCAAGCCGAGCCAGATCAACAGCTTAGCCTTCACGGGCGATTGCCACCAGTTCCATCATATCGGCCAGGGGCACGTATCCGCGCAGGAATTCGTCCTCCAGAACAAAGGTGGGGGTGCCGCTGATCTGAAAGGCGCTGGCCAGGCGGTGGTTTTCACCGATGATCTTATCCACTTCGGCGGCGTTCATCTGCGCCATGATCGCTCCGGCGTCCAGGTCCAGCTTGTCCGCCAGACGTTTCAGCGATTTTTCGGCGATGTTGCCCTTGAAGACCATCAGCTCATTATGGACCTTTTCATAGGCGTCATCCCCGGCCACCATCCGGGTGGCGATGGCAAAGCGCGAGGCCAGAACGGACTGTTCGCCCAGAATGGGGAACTCCTTGACGATAAAGCGGATGTTGCCGTCCAGTTCCAGCAGTTGCATGACCTCTTCATGGGCTTTGCGGCAGTATCCGCAGCGGTAATCCATGAATTCGACCAGCACGATGTCGCCTTCGGGATTGCCGCCAACCCAGGAATTGGGGTCTTCGAACATCTGTGCGGAATAGGCGGCCGGGGTCTGTTTTTCGGCCTCGGCCTTGGCCTGGGTGGCGCGCTCTTCGTAGACTTGGTAGGCCTCGATGATGATCTCGGGGTTGTCCAGCAGATAGGCGCGGATTTCGGCACGAAAAGCGGTGCGTTCATCGTCGGACATGGCGGTGATGTCAAAGGCCTGCGCCGGGGCGGCCAGCCCGGCAATACACAGCGCCGCAGAGGCAAGAAGTCGTTTCATATCAATTCCTTTTGTTAACGGCGGCTTCTGACACAGAGATCACATCCTGCGCCCTAAGCCAAGAGGCAGAGCCGCGGGGCAACAGCCCCCCGGCGCGTTTCGCATGTAGCAGGGCATCCTTTGGGCGCCCGATCAGCGCATAGCGTTCGGCCGTCACGACCGAGGCCAGCCCAGGCTGTTTCAGCGCGGCATAAGTCTGCGCCAGATCGCGCAGCATCCGCGCGTCGCGCCCGTCCAGGCGGCGGGCTTTCTCCAGCACTTTGCGGGCAGAGCCATAGTCCTTGGCCGCCAGCAGCGCGCGGCCATAGCCGGCCATGATCAGCGCATCCTTGGGTGCCAGCGCCGAGGCGGTACGATAGGCCCCAACGGCGGCCTGAACCCGGCGGTTTTCCAGCAGGATTTGCCCGCGCAGATCATGGGCAAAGGCATCCTTGGGGCGCAGCGCGATCAGCCGGTCGGCGGCGGCAATGGCGCGTTTGGCATCGGGGATGCGATGATAGGCCGAGGCCTCGCGCAGCAGCCGAATATCCGGGGTCAGCGATTGCGGTGCCCGGCGCAGCGTCCATTTGGGCGCGCGCTCCCATGCGGCCAGCTTTCCCTTGGCGCGGGCGAACCAGTAGCCATCCTGCGTGTCCGGGCGCGGCGGCGTGACCGAGGCGGCCCGTGCCTGAATGGCGCGCAGCCGGTCCCGGCTGAGCGGATGGGTGCGCGCGTAAGGATCCTGGCGATGCTCGGCCAGATATTCCTGCCCGCGGAAAATCTCCAGCACTTCAAGGAAAGCCATCGGATTGACCCCGGCCCGGATCATATACCGCAACCCCGAGGCGTCGGCGGCGCTTTCCTCGGCGCGGGTATGGGCGAAAAAC
Organism: Paracoccaceae bacterium; assembly: GCA_002708925.1. Classification (GTDB taxonomy): domain Bacteria; phylum Pseudomonadota; class Alphaproteobacteria; order Rhodobacterales; family Rhodobacteraceae; genus Thalassobius. The sequence continues at coordinate 63,393 of PAPN01000055.1, read as the reverse complement.
ACCCGTTGGGCGGAACTGGACACGCCCAGCCCCAGCCCCACGGCGGCCTGATCGCTGCCCGCCGCTGCCGCCGCCGCCGCCAGGGCCAGCCCCAGCCCCGCAATCGAGCTGGCCGCACGTGCATTCTGCACGCGCCGTGACAGGTGGCCGTTCGAAATATGCGCCGCCTCATGCGCCAGCACCGATTGTAGCTGCGCCGCGCTGGTCAGTTTCATCAGCAGCCCAGAGGTGATGAAAATATGCCGGCTGTCTACCACGAACGCATTGTAATCGCTCTCTTTTACCACCAGCACCCGGATCGAGGACACCGGCAGCCCCGCCGCTGTCAGAATGGGGCGGGCCAGTTGTTTCAGCGCGTGTTCGATATCGGCGTCGCGCAGCAGGGTAACCGCGCGGGCGGGCGCAGCCATGCTCAGACAGAGCAGCAGGATTGCAACCGTTTGGCCGAGGTAACGCATTGACGATCTGTCCGTTTCGCGATGAATTGGGCTCTCTTGCGGCACCATAGGAAACTACACATGCAAAACTCAAGACGCGGAGAGGTCGATCCCTTTATTGTGATGGACGTGATGGAGGCCGCGCGCGCCGCAGAAGAGGCCGGCCGCAACATCATCCACATGGAGGTGGGCCAGCCCAGCACGCCAGCCCCCGCCGCCGCCCGCGCGGCGCTGACCCGCGCGATGGAGGCCGATGCCCTGGGCTATACGGTGGCTTTGGGCCTGCCCGCGCTGCGCAAACGAATCGCGCAGATGTATGCCGATTGGTACGGGGTGGATCTGGACTGGAACCGGGTGGTGGTGACCTCGGGGTCTTCGGCGGCGTTCATCCTGGCCTTTACCGCGCTGTTCGATACTGGCGCTCGGGTGGGGATCGGCGAGCCTGGCTATCCGTCGTATCGGCAGATCCTGTCCGCGCTGGATCTGGAGCCCGTGGGCCTGCAAGCGCGCCCGGAAAACCGCCTGCAACCCGTGCCCGCCGATTTCGAAGGGCTGGGGCTGGACGGGTTGATGGTGGCCTCGCCTGCGAACCCGTCGGGCACGATGCTGGACCTGCCCGCGATGGAGGCCTTGGTGGAGGCGTGCCGCGCCGCAGGGACGACCTTCATCAGCGATGAGATCTACCACGGGATCGAATATGACAAAAAGGCCGTGACCGCGCTGCAAGTGACGGATGAGTGCTATGTGATCAACTCGTTTTCAAAATATTTCAGCATGACCGGCTGGCGCGTGGGCTGGATGGTGGTGCCCGCCGATCACGTGCGCCGGATCGAGCGGATCGCGCAGAACATGTTCATCTGCCCGCCTCATGCCAGTCAGGTCGTGGCCCTGCACGCGATGGATTGCGAGGAGGAATTGCAGGCGAATCTGGCGATTTATGCCCGCAACCGCGATCTGATGATGGCGGGGCTGCCCAAGGCCGGATTCGACCGGATCGCGCCGCCCGATGGGGCGTTTTTCATCTATGCGGATGTCAGCCATCTGACCCAGGACAGCCGGGTCTTTGCCGCTGAGATCTTGGAACAGGCGGGGGTGGCCGTGACGCCGGGGCTGGATTTCGACAAGACCCGCGGGGCGGGGACGTTGCGGTTTTCCTATGCGCGCGCGACGGCGGATATTGAGGAGGGGCTGCGGCGGTTGCGGCGTTTCATGGCGCAGCGCGGTGCCTGAGGCGATGGCGGGATGTTGAGTATTTGGATCAGAAAGAAGCGGGGGGCTGTGCAGGTCAGTCGGGCTTGGTGTAGGGTGAGCGTGAGGCAGCCGGAACAGGGCGGATGAGTGGATTTTTTCGAATAGTGGCGCTGATGCTGGCGTTGTGGCCAGCGGCAGGGCAGGGCCAGGAGCTGAGCGCGCTGGCGCGAGTCGAGGTGGGCCATTCGCAGATCAAGGATGCCTGGGGCGGGGGGCTGTCGCTGGAGCTGGCCTTGTCTCAGGGGGTGCCGTATCGTGTATATACGCTGGATGATCCGCGTCGGCTGGTTCTGGATTTTCGCGAGATCGACTGGACCGGGGTGAGCAAGGATGTGCTGCTGAATGCGGATCGGGCCTCGGGGGTGCGGTTCGGGGCGTTTCGGCCCGGATGGTCGCGGATGGTGGTGGATCTGGCCGAGCCGTTGGCGCCGCAAACCGTGGAGATGAAGATTGACGCAGAAAGCGGCAGGGCGCGGTTGCGGGTTCTGCTGGCCAAGGTTTCGGAGGAGGCGTTTGCTGCGGGGGCCGGGGCGCCGTATGATCCGCGCTGGGATCTGCCCCCTCCGGCGCGAGTGGCGAAAAAGCAGGCGCAGGGCGAGGGGCCCTATGTGGTGGTTCTGGACCCCGGCCATGGCGGGATTGATCCGGGGGCCGAGCGCGATGGTTTTCGGGAAAAGGATCTGGTGCTGGCCTTTGCCAGGCAGCTGAAGGAAGTGCTGGTGCGTTCGGGGCGGTTCAAGGTGGTGCTGACGCGCGAGGATGACAGTTTTGTTTCGCTTGAGCGGCGCATTGCCATTGCCCATGAGGCGGGCGCTCATATGTTTCTGTCGCTACACGCGGATGCTTTGGCTGAGGGCAACGGGCAGGCGCATGGTGCGACGGTTTATCTGCTGCGCGACAGCGCCAGTGACGAGGCAACCCGCCAACTGGCCGAGCGCCACAACCGCGACGACATCCTGTCCGGCGTCGATCTGAGCGGTCAGGACGATGTGGTGGCCGGTATCTTGATGGATCTGGCGCGTCAGGAAACGCAGCCGCGGGCCGAGCGGATGGCCCGGACCCTGGTGCGGGGGCTGAAACAGGCGGGCACGCCGGTGAATTCGCGGCCCATTCGCCATGCCTCGTTTTCGGTGCTGAAATCGGCCGATATTCCCTCGGTGCTGATCGAGGTGGGATTCATGTCCTCGGCCCGTGACATGAAGAACCTGACCGATCGGAACTGGCGGTTCCAGACGGCGGTGGCCTTGCGCGATGCGCTGCGTCAATGGCTGACCGAGGATGCCGCCCTGAAGGATCTGGTGCGCCATTAGGGGGAAAACCTGTGAAAATTCCCCCTGATGGCGGCGGGGGCGCAGCGGAAACTCGCCATGTGATCAACGCTTCTTGTTTTGACGCTTGGGGCTGTGATCAGTATAGAGACGCTGCAAATCCAATAGAGGCGGGCACCCGTGCTGAGGTTCATACTCTCTTTCTTTGGCTCTATCTTTACCATGGTCACGCTGGGGCTGGCCGTGGTGGCGCTGTCCATCGGGGCGGTGTTCTGGATCTATGGGCAGGATTTGCCCAGCCACGAAAGCCTGGCGCAGTATAAGCCGCCCACCATCAGCCGGATTTATTCGGGCGAGGGCCAGATCATCGACGAATTCGCCAAAGAGCGTCGCCTGTTCGCCCCGGCCGATGAAATCCCCGAGATGGTCAAGCAGGCTTTTATCAGCGCCGAGGATAAGAATTTCTATACGCATAAGGGCTATGACGCGCGGGGCATGGTCTCGGCGGCGGTGGATGCCGTCAAATCGCGGGGGCAGAACGTGCGCGGGGCCTCGACGATCACGCAGCAGGTGATGAAGAACTTCCTGCTGGGCGGCGAACGCAAGATCGAGCGGAAAATCAAGGAAATCATTCTGGCCACCCGGCTGGAGGAAACCCTGCCCAAGGACCGGATCCTGGAACTCTATATGAATGAGATTTTCCTGGGTCAGAATTCCTATGGGGTGGCCGCCGCCGCGCAGACCTATTTCAACAAGACCCTGGGCGAGCTGGCCCCGCACGAGGCGGCGACGCTGGCCTCGATGCCCAAGGCGCCGGGCAAGTTCCACCCCGTCCGCAATAAGGATCGGGTGCTGGCGCGGCGGAACTTCGTTCTGAAGGAAATGGCCGAAAACGGCTATATCACCCAAGCGGTTTACGAATCCGAAAGGGCGATGCCGCTACGCTCGGTCCAGAATGGCGATTTCGAAAGCTTCAAGACCGCGCTGCCGCCGCGCGATTATTTTACCGATGAAATCCGCCGCCAGCTGTCCGATGAATTCGGCGAGGGAGAGTTCTTTACCGGCGGTCTGTCCGTGCGCGCCACGATTGACCCTGAAATGCAGGTGGATGCGGCGCAGGCTCTGCGCCGGGGGCTGGAGAAATACGACCGCTCGCGCGGGGTGTGGAATGGCACGGGCGTCAGCCTGCCGCCCGAGGCGCTGAAATCGCAAGACGCCTGGCGCGCGGCTCTGGCCGCTGCCGATGTGCCGCGTGATATTGCGCTGGATGGTCAATGGTATCCGGCCGTGGTGCTGGAGGTCGGCAAAAACGACGCCCGCATCGGAATCGAAAGCATTCCCGATGACGAGGATGGCCACTGGATTCCCGCCAAGGACGTCACCTGGGCGCGCAAACGTCTGGAAAACGATAAACTGGGCCGCAAGGCGCGCGTCGCCGGCGATCTGCTGAGCGTGGGCGAGGTGGTTCTGGTCCGCGCCATGACCAAGGACAGCGATGGCAGCTTTATCCGCTGGACCCTGCGTCAGGTGCCCGAGGTGCAGGGCGGGTTCATGGCGATGGACGTGAACACCGGCCGCGTGATCGCCATGCAGGGCGGTTTCAGCTATCAGCATTCGGTGTTCAACCGCGCCACACAGGCGCAGCGGCAGCCCGGCTCCAGTTTCAAGCCCTTCGTCTATGCCTCGGCGCTGGACAGCGGCTATAGCCCGGCCACGATCGTGATCGACGCCCCGATCGAGATCAACACGCCGCAGGGTCTGTGGCGGCCGAAAAACTCGTCCAACCAGTTCTACGGCCCGACGCCGCTGCGCACCGGGATCGAACGGTCCCGGAACCTGATGACGATCCGCCTGGCCCAAGAGGTGGGCATGGATGTCGTCGCGGCCTATGCGGAAAAATTCGGCGTCTATGACAGTATGGGCGAGTTCCTGGCGAACTCTTTGGGGGCCGAGGAAACCACCCTGTTCAAGATGGTCGCCGCCTATGCGATGTTCGCCAATGGCGGCGAGCGGGTCGAGCCCACCCTGGTGGACCGCGTGCAGGATCGGTACGGCCAGACCATTTACCGCCATGACAAACGCAGCTGCACCGATTGCTACGACCCGATGCTGGCCAGCGGCCAGGCCCCGCATATCGTCACCAACCGAGAGCGCGTGATGGATGCGATCACCGCCTATCAGCTGACCTCGATGATGCAGGGCGTGGTGCAGCGCGGGACGGCATCGGGCATTGTGCGTCTGGGCGTGCCGACCGCGGGCAAGACCGGCACCACCAACGATTCCAAGGACGTGTGGTTCGTCGGGTTCACCAGCAATATCGTGGCCGGCTGCTATATCGGCTTTGACACGCCGCGCCCGATGGGGCGGGGGGCCTATGGCGGTACCATGTGCGGCCCGGGGTTCCAGGAGTTCATGAAAAAGGCGACCGCGAAATACGGCGGCGGCAAATTCCGCGTCCCCGAGGGCGGGCATTTCATCAAGATCGACCGTTTCACCGGCGCGCGCCTGGCCAATGATGCGCGTGGTGAAAATGTGGTGGCCGAATATTTCCGCGACGGTGAAGAGCCGATTTTCGGCATCACCTATGACGGTGGTTTCGCGATGGGCTCGAATCTGCCGCTGTTCGATGAGGTGCAGGAGCGCTCGAAAGAGGTGACCACCTCGACCGGGCAGCGCGCGGTGGTGGGGCCGAAGGCCTCGTTCGGGTCGGTGTCCTCGGGGGGGCTGTATTAACGCAGCCCCGCTTGCCCCGGCCTGCGGGCTGGGCTATCACCCAATCCGGACACGTAAATTCAGGGGCCTCCCATGCGCGCAGAAGTTCAGAACACCGTTGCAGCTATCGAGAAATCGCTGGCCCTGTTGCGGCAGCGCATGAACTGGGACACGGTGAAATACCGGCTTGAGGAATTCGACGCCCGCGTCGAGGATCCGACCCTGTGGGACGATCCCGAAGGCGCGCAGAAGCTGATGCGCGAACGCCAGTCCCTGCTGGATGCGGTGGCCGGTCACAATGATATCCAGACCGAACTGAACGACAGTATCGAACTGATCGAACTGGGCGAGATGGAAGAGGACGACGAGGTCGTCAAAGAGGCTGAGGACACGATCAAGGCCCTGGCCGTCAAAGCCGCCGAAAAAGAGCTGGAGGCCCTGCTGGACGGCGAGGCCGACAGTTCCGATACCTTCCTGGAAATCAACTCGGGCGCGGGCGGCACCGAAAGCTGCGACTGGGCCTCGATGCTGGCGCGGATGTATGTCCGCTGGGCCGAGAAAAAGGGGTACGAGGTCGAGCTGCAATCCATCAGCTACGGCGAAGAGGCAGGTATCAAATCCGCCGCCTATAAGATCAGCGGGCATAACGCCTATGGCTGGCTGAAATCGGAATCGGGCGTACACCGTCTGGTGCGGATCTCGCCCTATGACAGCTCGGCGCGGCGGCATACCTCGTTCAGCTCGGTCTGGGTGTATCCGGTGGTGGATGACAACATCGAAATCGAGGTGAACCCGGCCGATATTCGCGTGGATACCTATCGGTCCTCGGGGGCGGGCGGCCAGCACGTCAACACCACGGATTCGGCGGTGCGGATCACCCACATGCCCACCGGGATCGTGGTGACGTCTTCGGAAAAATCGCAGCACCAGAACCGCGACATCGCCATGAAAGCGCTGAAATCGCGCCTGTACCAGATGGAACTGGACCGCCGCAACGAGGCGATCAACGCCGCGCATGAATCCAAGGGCGACGCGGGCTGGGGCAGTCAGATCCGATCCTACGTGCTTCAGCCTTACCAGATGGTAAAGGATCTGCGGACGGGCTATGAGACCTCGGACAGTGCGGGCGTTCTGGATGGCGATCTGGACGGGCTGATGGCGGCCACGCTGGCGATGCAGGTTTCTGGCAAATCCCGCGCCGAGGCCAATTCCGAGGACTAACCCCCACGTACCTGCGGCGCGAAAACGCGTTTTGCGGCATTTTATCAGTCACCGGGCAGCCCTGGCGCTTGATTTATGCGTCAAAACCCGCTCCCATACTCTGAAATAGGAATATATTTCTGGGAGGAGTGTATGCCCTACGTGCTGGAGCACGGGGCGCCTGAATTCGGGCGTGCCAATCTTGATATGCTCAAAGAGGCGCTGCGCCGCGCCTGGACCGATATGAAGCGCGCGCCGGGGTTCGGATTTGTGTTCTCGTCGGTCTATGTGGGGCTGGGGCTGATCTTTGCCTGGATCACGGTCGCCACCGGAAAATCCTATTGGCTGATCTTTGCGGCCGTTGGATTCCCGCTGATCGGGCCCTTCGCGGCGGTCGGTCTGTACGAGGTCAGCCGGCGCATCCAGCAGGGGCGCGCGATGGACCTGTACCAGATTTTCGGCGTGGTGATGATGCAGTCCAAACGGCAGCTGCCTTCGATCTGCGCTATCGTTATCTTTATGTTTTTGTTCTGGTTTTTCATCGCTCATATGATTTTTGCGCTGTTTCTGGGGCTGAGCACGATGACCAATGTGTCCTCGTCATTCGAGGTGTACCTGACCGCGAATGGCCTGATGATGCTGGCGGTGGGCACGGTTGTGGGGGCGCTGTTTGCCTTGCTGCTGTATATGATCACGGTGATCAGCCTGCCGATGCTGCTGGACCGCGAGGTCGATTTCGTCACCGCCATGATCACCAGCTTTCAGACCGTCGCGCAAAATCCCGTGCCGATGCTGGTCTGGGCCGTGTTCATCGCGGTGGTGACGTTTCTGGGGATGCTGCCGGGGTTTTTGGGGCTCTATGTGGTGCTGCCCTTGTTGGGGCACGCAACCTGGCACCTCTATCATCTGCTGATCGAAGCTGCCGAGGCGCAGCCCGAATCCGAATCCTGATCGGGCAGCAGATCTGGCAAAATTCAGCTTATGAGGGAAATGCCGCCGAACTGGGCGGCGTTTTGCTGTTTCGGGGCCGGGCAGCAGGCAAGCGGCCGCGCGGGGGTTTTTCTGGTCCTTTCCTTGCCGAGCCGCAGGGGCAATTCACGCGAATGTGCGCTGGAAAACGGGGGCTAAACCGCCCGAGGTTCCGGCATCTGCGCGTGGGGGGCATGGTCTGTGTACAGCGCACAGACGCGCTGCGTTAAAACCGGAAAGGACCCTGAAAATGACCAAATACATGATCGCCGCTGCCGCTGTCACTCTGGCAACTCCGCTGTGGGCCGAAGGCATCGACGCCGCCATTGATACGGATGGGGATGGCGCCTACAGCCTGCAAGAGGTGCAGGCCGTGTCCGATGCCGTTACTCAGGACGTGTTCAACGGCTATGACATCTCGGCCGATGGTCTGCTGGACGCCGCCGAGGCCGCCGCAATGGTCGAGGCGGGCCTGCTGCCGCAGCAGAGCTAAAACGACACCGCCCCCCGGAACGGGCATTCCGGGGGGCGGCAAATTTAGCGGGAAGAATTACAGCCCGCGCGACAGGGCGGCCACGCCGGTGCGCGCCACCTCGACCAGGCCCAGAGGGCGCATCAGATCGGCAAAGGCGTCGATTTTCTCGGGCGTGCCGGTGATTTCAAAGACAAAGCTGCCCAGCGTGCTGTCCACCGCATTGGCGCGGAAAATATCGGCCAGACGCAGGGCCTCGACCCGTTTGTCGCCTTCGCCCTGGACCTTGATCAGCGCCAGCTCGCGTTCCACCGCGTCGCCCTCGACGGTCAGGTCATGGACCTCGTGCACGGGCACGATGCGGCCCAGCTGCGCCTTGATCTGTTCGATCACCTGCGGCGTGCCGGTGGTGACGATGGTGATGCGGGAACGATGGCCCGCGTGGTCGATCTCGGCCACGGTCAGGCTGTCGATGTTATAGCCGCGCGCGCCAAACAGGCCGATGACGCGGGCCAGAACCCCGGCCTCGTTATCCACGATGACGGCCAGAGTGTGCTTTTCGCTGACATCGGAAAAATTGGGCCGCAGGTTATAGGCGGAATGCTTGGACGAGCCTTTTTTGATTTGTAGAGCAGACATGTCGTTTCTCTTCTTTTCTATCCTTTGGGGGCGGGGGACGCTGGGCCCCCCGAGGCTCATCACACCAGAACGGCGCCGGTTTTGCCGATGGCGTCCTGGGTGTTGGCATCGCCCATCAGCATTTCATTATGCGGCGCGCCCGACGGGATCATCGGGAAGCAGTTTTCGTGCTTTTCCACCAGGCAATCGAAGATCACCGGCCCGTCATAGTTGATCATCTCCAGGATGGCGTCATCCAGATCGTCGGGGTTGTCGCAATAGATGCCCTTGGCGCCAAAGGCCTCGGCCAGCTTGACGAAATCGGGCAGGGCCTCGGACCACGAATGCGAGTAGCGCTCGCCATGCAGCAGTTCCTGCCACTGGCGGACCATGCCCAGGCGTTCGTTGTTCAGGATGAACTGTTTCACCGGCAGGCGGAACTGAACGGCGGTGCCCATTTCCTGCATGTTCATCAGCCAGCTGGCCTCGCCCGCGACGTTGATCACCAGGCTGTCACGATGCGCCATCTGCACCCCGATCGAGGCCGGCGTGCCATAGCCCATCGTGCCCAGACCGCCCGAGGTCATCCAGCGGTTGGGATCGTCAAAGCCCAGGAACTGCGCGGCCCACATCTGGTGCTGGCCGACCTCGGTGCAGATATAGCGGTCGTGGTCCTTGGTCAGGGCCTCCAGCCGTTCCAGCGCGTATTGCGGTTTGATGATCTTGTCCGAGCCCTTGTAGGTCAGGCATTTCACCGATTTCCACGCGTCCAGCTGTTTCCACCATTCGCTCAGCGCGGCCTTGTCGGTCTGGCGTCCACGGGCTTTCCAGACTTTCAGGATGTCCTCCAGCACATGGGCCACATCGCCGACAATCGGGATGTCCACGCGGATCACCTTGTTGATCGAGGACGGGTCAATGTCGATATGCGCCTTGACCGAGCCTGGGCTGAACGCGTCGATGCGGCCGGTGATCCGGTCATCGAACCGCGCGCCGATGTTGATCATCAGGTCGCAGTCGTGCATCGCCATGTTGGCCTCGTACAGGCCGTGCATCCCCAGCATCCCCAGCCATTTATCGCCCGAGGCCGGGTAGGCCCCCAGGCCCATCAGCGTGCTGGTGATTGGAAATCCGGTCTGTTCCACCAGTTCGCGCAGCAGGGTGCTGGCCGCGGGGCCCGAGTTGATCACCCCGCCGCCGGTATAGAAAACCGGCTTCTTTGCGGTCTCAATCGCGGCGACCAGCTCGGTGATGGCCTCCATGTCGCCTTTGACCTGCGGTTTGTAGCGGCTGGTCGAGACCTTCTGCGGGGCGGTATATTCGCCGGTGGCGAATTGCACGTCCTTGGGAATGTCGATCAGCACCGGGCCAGGGCGGCCCGAGGTGGCAACGTGAAAGGCCTCGTGCAGGGTGGCGGCCAGCTGATCGGTTTCCTTGACCAGCCAGTTATGTTTCGTGCACGAGCGGGTGATGCCCACCGTGTCCGCCTCTTGGAAGGCGTCCGAGCCGATCATGAAGGTCGGCACCTGGCCGGTCAGCACAACAATCGGGATGCTGTCCAGCAGCGCATCGGTCAGCCCGGTCACCGCATTGGTGGCCCCAGGCCCCGAGGTCACCAGAACGCAGCCCGGTTTCCCGGTCGAGCGGGCATAGCCCTCGGCGGCGTGCACCGCGCCCTGTTCGTGGCGCACCAGAATGTGACGGATGTCATTTTGCTGAAAAATCTCATCGTAAATCGGTAGCACAGCGCCACCGGGGTATCCGAATACGACGTCCACACCCTGATCCTTGAGGGCTTGAACTACCATTTTCGCTCCGGTCATTTGACGTGTCATCTTGTTTGCTCCGTTTACGACGTCACTGTATCTGCCAAAGAAAAGCCCCCGATGTTCAGTCGGGGGCGCATGGGGTACCGTTATGGTGTCCGTTACCGGCCCATGCGCCATCTACCTACGATTACGACTAGCGTGCTCATCCAAAGGCTCCTTCGTGCGAGCGCGACATTAGGAGCGCAGAACAGGAGCGTCAACCGCGAAAACACACCTTTGCCGAACATTTCTGGTGTAAAATCTTTGCGAAAATTGCGATTTCATTATTTTTTGCGCAACAAAGCGAAAAAATGGGCGGGGTTTCTGACGCTTTTCCTGCTGATTTGCCTCAGGGGCAGCCTGTGTGCGGATTTACGCGTGGGGCGGCGCTCTGTTAGATAGTCTTCATATTTGCTTTACATCTTTGTCACGAAAACGCGCGACCTGTCGGTCAGGATGGGGCCGGGCAGTCTGGGCCCTTCAAGTTTGAACCTCATACATAGCAAGAGAGACGAGCCATGCAAAACGACAGCAGCGATCTGTCCTGGGATGAATTTGACGAAATGCGCGATCCGCGCCCGGCGGAAAACGGCTTTGATGCCGTGGTGGACCGCGCGATCTCGCGCCGTGGGTTCCTGGGCGGGGCGCTGGCCTTTGGCTCGGGTGCGGCTGTGTTTGGCGCGGGCCTGCTGGACAGCGCGGCGGCGATGACCAACGGGTTCAACTTCCAGCCCATCGACATTGCCACCGATTACGACATCCACGTGCCCGAAGGCTATGACTGGAAGGTGCTGACCCGCTGGGGCGATGCGCTGTTTTCCGAGGCCGAGGGCGCCTATTCGCCCGAAACCGGCGTTTCGGTGGACATGTCGGACAAGGTATTCGGCGAAAACACCGACGGGATGGAGCTGTTCGAGGTAGACGGCAAACAGCTGATCGCGGTGAACTCGGAATATGTGAACCCCAAGATCAACCTGCCGGCCGAGGCTGCGGGCACCCCGCGCAGCGCCGATGAGGTGAACCTGCTGAAAAACCTGCAAGGTGTCACCGTGATGGAAGTGGCCGACAGCGGCAATGGCTATCAGGTTGTGCTGGACAGCCCTTATAATCGCCGCATCACCCATGAAACTCCGATGGTTCTGGCGGGGCCTCTGGCGGGGCACGATCTGGTGAAAACCAAGGCCGATCCCGAAGGCCGCACCGTTCTGGGCACGATGAACAACTGCGGCTCGGGTAAGACGCTGTGGGGCACCTATCTGACCTGCGAGGAAAACTTTAACGGCTATTTCGGCGCGACGGGCGACATGCCCGCGGGCGAGGGCTACAAACGCTATGGTATCGGCGGGCAGGGCCGCTATGCCTATGAAAAGTTCGACCCGCGCTATGACATCTCGAATGAACCGAACGAGCCCCACCGCCACGGTTTCATCACCGAGATTGACCCCACCGATCCCACCAGCACCCCGGTGAAACGCACCGCTCTGGGCCGGTTCAAGCACGAAAACGCCGAAATGGTCCACGCCAAGGACGGCCGTATCGTGGTCTATCTGGGCGATGACGAACGCGGCGAATATCTGTACCGTTATGTCTCGACCGGCACCTACACGCCCGGTGGCAGCACCGAAGGCCTGCTGGACGACGGCACGCTCTATGTGGCCAAGTTCAACGACGACCAGACCGGCGAATGGCTGGCCCTGACCCCGGAAACCACCGGCATGTCCGCCGCTGAAATCCTGGCCTTCACCCGTATGGGCGCCTCGGCCGTCAAAGGCACCACCATGGACCGCCCCGAATGGGTCGCCGCCAACCCGCTGAAACCCGAGGCATACTGCGCCCTGACCAACAACAAAAACCGCGGCAAGAAGCCCAACAAGGGCGGCGATGACATCTCCGTTAACGGCCCCAACCCGCGTGAGACCAACAACTACGGTCAGATCGTGCGCTGGACCCCGGCGGATGAAAACCACGCCGCAGACAGCTTCACCTGGGATCTTTACGTGATGGCGGGCAACCCGACCGTCTATAACAACGCCTATGCGGGCTCGGACAATATCAACGCGGGCAACATGTTCAACTCGCCCGATGGCATGGCGTTCTCGTCCGACGGGATGCTGTGGATCCAGACCGACGGCAAAGACAGCAACGAAGGCGAATTCGCCGGCATGGGCAATAACCAGATGCTGGTGGGCAACCCCGAAACCGGTGAGATCGCCCGCTTCATGACCGTCCCCAAAGGCGCCGAAGTCACCGGCCTGTGCTGGTCGGCGGACAAGAAAGTGGCCTTTGTCGGCGTACAGCACCCGGGCGGCCAATGGCCCGATGGCAACGGCAAACCCCGTTCCTCGGTCGTGTCGGTCTGGCGCAAAGATGGCGAAATGATCGGCTAACCGATCAGCAAGGGCAGGGGGCGCGCCAGCGCCCCCTTTCCCGAGGCAGCAGGCCGCTAGGCCGAATGCCGAGATATCCAGCGCGCGCCCGTCAGGGCGCGCCCCTTCGGATCAAAGGCTCACACCCGTCCCCTGCAACACCCCGTGTTCCAGCGCATAGCGTGTCAGGCCCGCGGTCGAGGATATCCCAAGCTTGCGTTTGATATTCTTGCGATGCGTCTCCACCGTCCGCACCGAGATATCCAGCGCCAGCGCAACCTCTTTGTTGGATTTTCCCTGCGCCAGTTGCAGCAGCACCGTCTGCTCGCGCCCGGTCAGCTGCTCGCGCGCGCCATCGCCCTCGGGCTGCAAGGATCCCTTGGCACCCGTGCACAGATACCGCTCGCCGCGCATCACCGTGTCGATGGCGGTCTTGATCTCTTCGGTTGGCACGTCTTTCAGCACATATCCCTTGGCCCCGTGGCTCAGCGCCGAGGAAATATATTCAGGGCTGTCATGCATCGACAGGATCAGGATACGCGTGTCGGGGCGCTGCTCCAGGATCATCTCGGTGGCGGTCAGCCCGCCGATCTCGGGCATGTTCAGGTCCATCAGGATCACATCCGCGGCCAGCGCCTCGGCCTGGTCCACGATCTCGCGGCCGGTTTTCAGCGCGCACAGCACCTGGATATCGTCATAGGATTCCAGCACGGCCTGGATGCCTTCGGCCACCATGGGGTGATCGTCCACGATCACGACTTTGATCGGAGTATTCATTCAGCGGCCTTCTTATTGGTGTCCGAGACGTCTTCGGGGGGCAGCAGGTGCGACAGGGGCACGCGGGCCTCGATCAGCGTGCCCGAGCGGGTGCTGGAAATCGTCAAAGTCCCATCCAACTGGTCTATCCGTTCTTGCATGTTGCGCAATCCAAGCCCTCCTTTGCCGCGTTCTGACAGAACAGATTGCGCAATCCCCGACCCATTATCCTGAATCTGCAAGGTCGCGCCAGTCCGGTGGCCGCGCAGATCCACTGAAACCCGCGTCGCGCCCGAGTGGCGCTCGATGTTGGTCAGCGCCTCCTGGGCGATCCGGTACAGCGCAATCTTGGATTCCTGATCCAGCCGGTTGCGGAACACCACGGTCGAAAAATCGGCGGTGATCCCGGTGCGGGCGCTGAAATCCTCGGTCAGGGATTTGACGGCGGGGCCCAGGCCCAGATCGTCCAGCACACCGGGGCGCAGATCGCGGCTGATGCGGCGGACCTCTTGGATGGCGCCTGACAGGTGCTCGATTCCGCGGTCCAGAAGGGCAACGCCCCGATCCTCGCGCATGTCGGTCTGGCTGAGCCGCCGGCTGGCGCTGTCCAGCGCATAGCGCACCCCGACCAGGTTCTGACTGATCCCGTCATGCAATTCGCGCGCGACGCGGCCGCGTTCCTCTTCCTGGGCGTCGAACACCCGCTGGGTCAGCTGTTTGAGCTTGGCATCGGCCAGCCGGCGTTCGCGGATGTTCAGCGCCATGCCGGAAATGAACACCAGCATCAGCGCGGCAAAGGTGATCACCCCGATATAATAAAATGTGCGGCGCACGCGGTCCTCGACATCGGCGCGGGCGGCGGCGACGCTGGCCTTCACGTCGTCGATGAACACGCCCGTGCCGATCGCCCATTGCCAATCCTGTAGCCCCAGAACATAGGCGACCATTTCGGCCTCTTGCCCGGTCGAGGGTTTTTCCCACAGAAATTCGTGCCAGCCCGCCCCGCCGCGCGCCAGATCGATGAACTTGTCCACGATGGGGGTGCCGTTCGACTCCGACAGCCCGGTCCAGTTGCGGCCGATATATTCCGTCTGGCGCGGGCTGACCAGATTGGTGCCGTTATAGTCATAGACAAAGAAAAACCCGTCCGAGCCATAGATCATCGCCGCCAGAATCTGCGCGACCTGGCGCTTGGCGTCCTCATCCTCGGGCGAGGCAAGCCCGTAGATAAAGTAAAATCCGTTGCGCGCCTGGGTGACGTAATTGCGCAGCTCTTCTTTCTTGGCGGCCAGCATCTGGGCCTCCAGCGCCTGAATTTCGCGCTCGGCAAAGGCGCGCGACTGATGCGCCACCAGAATCGCAATCGCCGCCACCGCCACCACAAGGGGTATCGTCGCCAGAAGAAACAGCTTCTGCGCGTAAGAGGGGCTGGAAAGGCTGCGAAACCACGACATAAGCCGAATCGATACGAGAAGTTCGCCCAAAACGCAAAGGGCAACGCCAAGAGCTTTCTGTTTCTGCGCCGCAGCCTTTGGAAGGATCGGTCGTAATCGGGGCTGCGGGGGTAATTTGTGACAAAAAATGCGGCGGACTACGTAGTAGTAGGTATTCCAATACGAAGGCGGTCAGGTAGTTTCGTCACACTTCAAACGATCCGTCTGCCCAAAGGGGCGGACAGTTAAACTATCTGGGAGGATACCGATGGATCGTCGTTCTTTTCTGAAAACTTCTGCTCTGGGTGGCGCCGCTGCCGCATCGACCACCGCACTGGCCGCGCCGGCCTATGCGTCGGGCAAGCGCACGCTGACCATGGTTACCTCGTGGGGCCGTGGCCTGGCGGGTGTGTTTGACGCCGCACAGCGTTCGGCCGACATGATCACCGCCATGTCCGATGGCGAACTGACCGTCGAAATCAAAGCCGCCGGCGAGCTGGTGGGGGCCTTCGAAGTGTTCGACGCCGTGTCGTCGGGCCAGGCTGACATGTACCACGCCGCTGACTACTACTTTGTGGGTCAGCACCCCGGTTACGCCTTCTTCACCGCTGTGCCCTTCGGCATGACCGCGCAGGAACTGGTGAACTGGTACTACCACGACGGCGGTATGGAGCTGCATGACGAGCTGGGCCAGATCTTTGGCCTGAAGTCCTTTATCGCGGGCAACACCGGCGCGCAGGCGGGCGGCTGGTTCTCGAAAGAGATCAACGGCCCCGAAGATTTCAACGGTCTGAAATTCCGTATGCCCGGTCTGGGCGGCAAGGCCCTGGGTAAACTGGGCGCCTCGGTGCAGAACATTCCCGGCTCCGAAGTGTACCAGGCCCTGTCCTCGGGCGCGATTGACGGCACCGAGTGGATCGGCCCCTGGGCGGATGAAAAGGCCGGTTTCCAGGAAATCACCAAGATCTACTACACCGCTGGTTTCCACGAGCCGGGCGCAGCCCTGTCGCTGGCCACCAACCGTGACGTGTTCGAAGGCCTGAGCCCCGCGCATCAGAAGATCATCGAGATCGCAGCCGCCGAAACCCACCAGTGGAACCTGTCGCTGTTCCTGGCCAACAACGGTGCCGCCTTGCAGCGTCTGCAAGCCGGCGGCGTGAAGGTCATGGAATTCCCCGACAGCGTCTGGGATGCCTTCGGCAAGGCCTCGATGGAAGTGCACGCCGAAAACCTGGGCGACGATCTGTATAAGAAGATCCACGACAGCGCGATGGCCTCGATGAAGGCGTCGTCGAACTGGCTGAACATGTCGTCGGGTGCCTATACCGCACAGCGCGACCGCGTTCTGGGTTAATTCGCACGCTTAGCACCAATCTGGTCCCCCGCCGCGTGCGGGGGGCCGTTTTTCACTTGCTGACAGCACAGGCGTCAAACGCCGGCCAGCAGCAAGCAACTATCCGGGGGATACATGCAGGAAGAAAGTGGCGTATCGGCCATTGGGGCCCTGTTTGACGGGCTCTGGTGGGTCATTCAGAACATCGGACTTGCCTTCTATAATCTTGGCTACGCAGCCACCCACCCGCAGCTTTGGCTGGACTGGGCGGACAAGGCCTCGATCATGCGCTTTGTCTATTACGGGGGCTCGGTCGAGTTCTTTTTTGTGGTTTTCACGCTCTTTCTGGTGCTGACGGCCTTTGGGCTGGTGTTCCGCCGGTTCATGTGGGGCATGGTGATCGGGCTGGAGGGCTTTGCCAACACGGTGGGGCGGTTCTTTGCCTGGGCCGGGTTGCTGATGGTGTTTCAGCAGATCGTGATCGTCTTCATGCAGCGCGTTTTCGCCCGGCCCGACATGTCGTTCGGCTTCGGTATTCCGCTGCAAATGGACATCAGCTGGTTCGCCGAAGAGCTGAAGCTGTATAACGCCATGGTCGTTTGCCTGTGCGCCACCTACACCTTTGTGCAGGGCGGGCATGTGCGGGTGGATCTGATCTATTCGGGCATTTCGCACCGGGCCAAGCGGGTCGTCGATATGGTGGGCGCGCTTTTGTTCATGATGCCGATGGCGGTTCTGGTCTGGATGTATGGCTGGTTCTTCATGTGGCGGCATCTGATCGTGCCGAAACCCTCGGCCAGCGACACTGTGGAACGTCTGGTCATGAAATCCCGCGCCTTGCGGTGGAATGTGGAAACGATCGGGTTTTCGCCCAACGGATTCAACGGGTATTTCCTGTTCAAGATCCTGCTGATCGCATTCGCCGCAATGGTCTTTCTTCACGCCGTAGCCTTCTTCTACCGTTCCTTGCTCGAATTCATCGAGGGCGAGGAAAGCATCGGTAAGAACCTTGACAAGGATTCCCTTGGCGAGGGCGAAGAAGCCTACGAAGGCACGCACTAATCAAAGGGTCATAGAACATGCTATTCGGTCTTGATGGCGTCGAAATCGGCCTGCTCATCGTCTTCTTCTGCCTTTTCGGAGGCATCCTGTCCGGTTTCCCGGTGGCCTTTGCCATCGGTGGGGCCGGGGTCATTTCCTTCGGGATCATTGCCGCGCTGGACAGCGCGGGCCTGCTGATCCACCAGGCGATTGATACGTCTTCGCAGGCGTATCGCGATCTGGTGAATGCGGGGGTCAAATCTGATACGATCTCGATTTTCCGATACCCGGATTTGCCACGCGAGGCCGTCTCGGTCTTCCCGCAGGGCTGGGAAACCGCGCTGGATCGCAACATTTCGTTCATCGTGAACCGCATGAACGAGCGGGTGCTGGCCGGCCAATCCATTGAAACCCTGCTGGCCGTGCTGATGTTCGTCCTGATGGGCATCACGCTGGAACGGTCAAAGATCGCGAACGATCTGCTGACCACCATGGCGCGCGTCTTTGGCCCGCTGCCGGGCGGTCTGGCCGTGTCGGTTGTGGTTGTGGGGGCGTTCCTGGCGGCCTCGACCGGGATCGTGGGGGCCACCGTGGTCACCATGGGCCTGCTGAGCCTGCCGACCATGCTGCGCAACGGCTATTCGCCGGAACTGTCCACCGGGGTCATCGCGGCTTCGGGCACGTTGGGGCAGATCATTCCGCCTTCGATCGTGATCGTTCTGCTGGGCACGCTGGCGGGGGATCTGTATTCCACCGCCCAAGAAAGCCGCGCCGTGGCGGCGGGCTGTTCGGATGCGCTGACCTATCTGGGCGAGCCGGCCGTTGTGTCCGTCGGGACGCTGTTCCAGGCGGCGATGCTGCCGGGGATCATGCTGGCGCTGCTCTATGCGCTCTATGCGTTCGGCTATGCGATGTTCAACCCGTCCAAGGCACCCGCCGTGGAACTGGGGGCCACCAGCGACGAGCCGATCAGCAAGGGCGAGGGCTTTACCTGGTTCGTCGGTCTGCCGGTTGGCTTGATCGCGGGCATCATGCTGCTGGGGCAGGTCGGTGTTGTGGGCAGCCAGGACATCACTGTGTCGGGGTTCTCGGATGCGGGTCAGACGGCCAGCCTGCGGACCAATGTCTCGGACGATTGTAAGGCGGCGATGATCGACCTGCACGGCCAGGACAAATGGGACACGGCCGTGGCCGAGCAAGAGGCAATTGACGCCGCTGGCGGTGTCGCCGAGGCCGAGCGCCTGACCCCCGAACAGATCGAGGAACTGCGCGTTCAGAAAATCGCCGATGCGGCGCCGATTGGCTCGGGGCTGGCAACGCTGATCGTGATCCTGGGGCTGGTGCTGATTGTTGGCCGTGGGGTTGCCCCTTCGGCGGATCCCAAGCCGCTGATCCTGGGGGCTATCGGGCTTTTGCTGATCGCTGCGGTGGACATGGTGCTGATCGCACCGACGACCAGTCCGGGCGTGACGGTTGTGCTGATCCTGTTGCCGCTGGCCTTGGCGCTCTATGGCGCGAAAGAGGCCGCCGCGCGCTGTGCCAAAAACGAGCTGATCCGCGTGGTGTTCCCGCCGCTGGTTCTGATCGTTGCGGTGCTGGGCTCGATTCTGGGTGGCATCACCAACCCGACACCGGCCGCGGCGCTGGGGGCGGGCGGGGCTGTCATGCTGGCCGCCTATCGCAAGCTGCAAGATCAGGGCAAATCCGGTAAGGTCATCATCTGGGCCACTTTTGCCGTGATCCTGATGCTGCTGGTCGGCACCAACTTCGATTTGCGGATCAACAACGAGATCGTCAGCTTCGAAACCTGGGTTGCCTTCTTTGTGGCCTATGCGGCCTTCCTGTTCTCGGCCTTTGGGCTGGTCTATGCAGGCTGGGTGCTGTTCGCGGGCGGGGTGCTCAGCCCCATCGTGCGCGAAACCGCCAAGGTCACCTCGATGGTGTTCACCATTCTGATCGGCTCGCAATTGCTGAACCTGGTGGTGATCTCTTTCGGGGGCGAGCATTACATCCAGCAGTTCCTCAAGTCCTTTGACAACGAGTTCACGGTCTTCCTGATCGTGATGCTGGTGCTGTTCATCCTGGGCTTTGTGCTGGACTTCCTCGAAATCATCTACATCGTGATCCCGATTGTGGGCCCCGTCATCTATGGCGGCACCTTCGATCCCAAATGGGTGACGATCATGATCGCGGTGAACTTGCAGACCTCGTTCCTGACACCGCCGTTCGGCTTTGCGCTGTTCTATTTGCGCGGGGTTGCCCCGGCCAGTGTGACGACGGGCCATATCTACCGCGGGATCATTCCGTTCGTGTTGATCCAGGTGGTGGGGCTGGCGATCTTGTGGTTCTTCCCCTCGATCGTGACCATCGTGCCCGCACTGATCCCGAACTAAGAAAACGGACCTGCGTAGAAAACAAGAAGCCGCCCTTCGGGGCGGCTTTTGCATGAGTGGGGACTGTGACGCGAACGGCCTAGCGGTCGCGCAGATCGGGCAGGCTGATATTGGCCACCTGTTCGGCAATCGGATCGGTGGACAGAGGGTGCAGCTCGGCTGAATAATCATCCTCGGCGCGCATTTTCTGCCATGCGCCGCCCAGATACAGTTCGACGCCGGAAAACTTCGCCTTATAGCCCATCTTGGCACTGCCCGGCACCCAATAACCCAGATAGACAAAGGGCAGGCCGGCCTCGCGGGCGATCTGGATATGATCCAGAATGATATACGTCCCGGTCGAGTTCCGCTCGGTTTCGGGGTCATAGAAGGAATAGACCATGCTGACCCCGTCATCCAGAATATCGGTCAGGCAGGTGGCCAGCAGCGCGCCGCTGTCGCGATCGGTATATTCGATCACGCGGGTGCGGATCGGGGTTTCCTCGACCATGGCGGCGAATTCGAAGATGTCCATATCGGCCATGCCGCCATCGGCGTGACGGCTGTCCAGATAGCGGCGGAACAGATCGTATTGTTCCTCGGTTGCCCAGGGCGAGGTGGCGCGGCGGGCCATATGGGCGTTGCGCTTGATCACGCGGCGCTGACTGCGCGAGGGGGTGAAATCGGCCACCCGGATGCGGGCGGACATGCAGGCGGCGCAATCGGTACAGGACGGGCGGTACAGCACATTTTGCGACCGGCGGAACCCTTGCTTGGACAGCTCATCATTCAGACGCGCCGCGCTTTCGCCCTGCAAAGCCGTGAACAGTTTGCGCTCCATCCGGCCCGACAGGTAGGGGCAGGGCTGCGGCGCGGTCACATAGAACTGAGGGGCAAGGGGTAGGGTATGGCGCATCAGGGATATATCTTGTCGGGTTGCGGTAAACGATAGCAACCAATCCCTGACGCGCCAAGTACCTGTTTCAACGCAGGCTTAATAGCGGGCGCGGCGGTTAATCGCGACCGAGCCCAGCACCATGTCGGTCAGCCCCTGGCCGCGCTGGGATGTGGCCATCAGCACGATGGACACCAATTGCAGCGGCGCCACGGCAAAGGAGACGGTCAGGCCAACGGTGTGCAAAAACGCCTGCCCCAGATCGAACCGGCGGCCATCGGCGGCGCGGAACTCGATCGCCAGGAAACGCATCCCCAGCGTGGCCGAGCCATTGGCAATGGTGATCACCCGGTACAGAAACCCGACAACAGCCATCAGTGCAGGGAAGAAAAACAGCCCCGTAAAGGCGGTGAACGGCAGAATGGCCAGACAGATCAGCACGATCAGAACGGTGTCGATCACAAAGGCCAGCAGGCGTTTAAAGGCGACATCCGAATAAAACTCAGGCTGGGTTTGCGGATCGGGCAGGTGCCACGCGGTCATGGGTTTGGGTCCTGTATGATTGGGGTAAAAAGGATCTAAAAGAGGGGCAAGGGCCCGGTGGGGTGCCGGGCCAATGCAGGGGGGTTAGGCGTCCGTACGCTCGTCTGCGGGGGCGTCGCTTGCCTTGCGGGCGCGCTCGTCCATGAAGTCGTCGAATTCGGCCTTGTCCTTTGCCTCGCGCAGGCGCTGAAGGAAGCTTTCGAACTGTTCTTGTTCCTCTTCCAGGCGGCGCAGGGTTTCGGCCTTGTAGGCGTCAAAGGCGGCATTGCCCGAAGAACGCATGGCGTGGAACCCGTGGCGGGTCATGTGGGTATTGCCGCGGCGGCATTTTTTTCCAAACATCTGTTTGCTCCAGATCATGTAAAAGAGAAGGGCCAGGCCAACCGGCCAGAAGAAGATGAAGCCCAGGACCATCGTGGCGATCCAGGCGCCTTTCCCCTTGCTGTCCAGCCAGGCCTCGGTCCGGGACAGCCACCCCATGCGATGGGGGGTGCTGGCGGTATAAGAGGCGGCGGGTGTCATCAGGTTCTCCGTGTTGTGTTGCGATGTGAATGTCTTTCACATTACACTAGATTGGGATTGCACCTGTCTGCCACAAGGGGTGATGTGAATGTTTTTTACATTATTTTTGTTTACTGAGTGAAATCAGATATTTGAGCGCCGGTTTTTTCCAGTAAAAGGGCCGGGCTGATCGGGAAAACATGATGCGGCGTGCCCGCTGCGGCCCAGATTTCAGAGAATTCCAGCAGGCGCGGATCCAGAAAGGCGCGGATCGGGTTCAGGTGGCCGACGGGCGCAACGCCGCCAATGGCAAAGCCCGTCTGCGCCCGGATCAGCGCGGCATCGGCCTTGCCCAGGGGCTCTTGGGCGGCGGTGCTGGCCTTGGCTGTGTCCACCAGATTGCCCCCCGCCGTCAGGAACAGGATCGCCTGGCCGCTCTCCAGCCCCTTGAAGATCATGGATTTGGCGATCTGGTCCAGGGCGCACCCGGCGACATCCGCGGCCTGCTGGGCGGTGCGCGCCAGGCCCAGCTCTTTGATTTCGGTCTCGATCCCCAGATCCTGCAAGGCGCGGGTGACGCGTTTGAGGCTTTTGCTCATGATGCGATTCCTTTCGCTCGGTCCCGCGCGAGCAGAGCGAAGCCCGCATAAGATGTAAAGGGGCTGCGCTTTGTCCTGTTGACGACCGGGCGGCTTCGTGGCCATCTGCGCGCATGAAGTTTGCATCCCGTATCAGCCGATCGCCGCGTCCCTTTGATCCCGATCGCGGGGCCGAAGCGCGCGATTTATTTCCGGACCTGCCCGCCGAAGTCTTGCAGGTCATTGAGGGCACCGCCGGCTGCGCCCCCTATCTGAAAACCTTGATGGAGAAAGAGCACGCCTGGCTGACACCCGCGCTGGACAACCCCGAAGAGGCGGTTGTTGCGCTGTTCGCTGAGGCGCGCGCCTGTCCGCCCGATCAACTGGCGGCGCATCTGCGGCAGGCGAAGCGGCGCATCGCGCTTTTGTCGGGGCTGTGCGATCTGGCCGGGGTCTGGCCGCTGGAGATGGTCACCGGCACGCTGACCCGCTTTGCCGATCTGGCCAGCGACGTGGCGTTGCAGGCCACTGTTGGGGCGGAAATCCGGCGCGGCAAACTGCCCGGCGCCACCGAGGATGACATCCCCAGCGCGGGCGGCATGGTCAGCCTGGCGATGGGGAAAATGGGCGCCTATGAGCTGAACTACTCCTCGGATATTGATCTGATCTGCCTGTTTGATGAAACGCGGTTCGACCCGGCCGATTATCACGATGCGCGGGCCTCGTTCGTGCGGGCGACGCGCAAAATGTCGGCCATGCTGAACGATGTCACAGCCGAGGGCTATGTGTTCCGCACCGATCTGCGCCTGCGCCCGGATCCTTCGGTCACGCCCGTGTGCATCGCCATGGCCGCCGCCGAGACCTATTACGAAAGCATGGGCCGCACCTGGGAACGGGCCGCCTATATCAAGGCGCGCCCCTCGGCCGGGGATCTGGACGCTGGCGCGCGGTTTCTAAAGGTGCTGCGGCCCTTCATCTGGCGCAAACATCTGGATTTCGCCGCCATTCAGGACGCCCACGACATGCGCCTGCGTATCCGTGAACATAAGGGCACCGGCGGGCGGCGCAGCCTGACCGGGCACAACATGAAACTGGGGCGCGGCGGCATTCGCGAGATCGAGTTTTTCACCCAGACCCGTCAGTTGATCGCCGGGGGGCGTGACCCTGAATTGCGCCTGCGCGGCACCTGCGACGGGCTGGCTGCATTGGCCGAGAAAGGCTGGATTCCCTCTCAGGTTGCTGAAACCCTGACCCGGCACTACCGCTATCACCGCGAGGTCGAGCACCGGGTGCAGATGATCAATGACGCGCAGACCCATCTGCTGCCCAAATCCGACGAAGGCTTTGCCCGGCTGGCGGCCTTCATGGACACGGATGTCGCTGCGCTGCAATCGGATCTGACCGCGCGCCTGGACGAGGTGCACAGCCTGACCGAGGGGTTCTTTGCGCCTGACGCCGCGCCGCCGCCGCGCCCGCAGCCCGAGACCGAATTCGATGAGACCATCTTGCAACGCTGGGCCAGCTATCCCGCGCTGCGCTCGGAACGGGCGGTGGCGATCTTTGACCGTTTGCGCCCCGAGCTGTTGTCGCGCTTGCGGCGGGCGGCCAAACCTGCCGAGGCGCTGGTCGCGCTGGATGGGTTCCTGTCCGGGCTTCCGGCCGGGGTGCAGGTGTTCTCTCTCTTCGAGGCAAACCCGCAACTGATTGATTTGCTTGTGGATATTGTTGGAATCTCGCCGGCATTGGCGGCGCATCTGTCGCGCCATGCGGGGGTGTTCGATGCGGTAATCGGGGGCGGTTTCTTCGAAGATTGGCCCGGTTTGGACGCCCTGCAAGCGGAGCTGTCCGAACGGATGCAGACCGAGCCAGATTACGAACGCAAGCTGGATACCGCCCGTCGCTGGGCCAAGGAATGGCATTTCCGGATCGGCGTTCACCATCTGCGCGGGCTGATTTCGGCTGATGTTGCGGGGCAGGAATATGCCGATCTGGCGCAGGCCGTTCTGGGCGCTTTGTGGCCTGTCGTGACGGACAATTTCGCCCTGAAACATGGGCCTCAGCCGGGTAAGGGCGCGATGCTGCTGGGCATGGGATCGCTGGGGGCAGGGCGGATCAATGCGGCCTCGGATCTGGATGTGATCGTGATCTATGATGCCGATGGGGTCGAAAGTTCCGATGGCAAGCGCCCGCTGGCCACGCGGCCCTATTACGCACGCCTGACGCAGGCGATCGTGACGGCGGTGACGGCTTTGATGTCCGAAGGGCGGCTATACGAAATCGACATGCGGCTGCGCCCGTCCGGCACGCAAGGGCCGGTTGCGGTCAGTCTCAGGTCTTTTCGCGATTACCAGACGTCCGAGGCCTGGACCTGGGAGCATCTGGCCCTGACCCGCGCCCGGCCCGTCGCGGGCGAGGCCACCGTCGCCCAGGCCGTGGCCTTGGTGCGCTCCGAGGTGCTGACCCAGCCGCAGGATGCGCCAAAGGTTCTGGCCGATGTGTCTGAAATGCGTGGGCGCATCGCCGCAACAAAGGCTCCGGCCGGGATCTGGGACGCCAAGATCGGCCCTGGACGGCTTCAGGATATCGAGCTGATCGCGCAGACCTGCGCCTTGTTGACGGGGCATAGCGGGCACAGTGTTCGCGCGGGGATTGCGGCGGCTGTTGCCGTGGATGCCCTGACGGACGCCCAGCAGGAATGTCTGCTCAGAGCGTATGATCTCTGTTGGCAGGTGCAGGTGGTGTCGAAGCTTCTGACCGATAAACCGCTTGATCCGCAGCAGATTGGCGAGGGCGGGCGCGTGATGCTATTGCGTGAGACAGGGTATGACACGATTAACGCATTACAAGACGCGCTGGCCGGGCAAACCGCTCAAGCCGCCGCGGTTATTGACGCGTTTCTATCGGGCTCATGGAAAGGTTGAATAATGGATCGTAACCCACTGGACCCAAAAGGATTGATCCGTGAATCTTTTCGGATTGAAGGGATAACCGCGGCGGAATGCCGGACGATTTTTCTGGATTGGGCGCTCAGCCTTGAGGGGGTTGAGGCGCACAAAGCGTTAACGGAATTGCACCCTCTCTATGCGCAAAAACACCCCGATCACCCGATGGTCGCGATTCTGGCCGAGGGGCTTCATCAGATGTCTTCACCGCGCAGACGTGGCGGATGGAAAAGTAGAATAAGAAATTAAAACAGTATATTATGTCGCGAAGTTAATGATATTATGTCGCGAAGTTAATGCAGGGACGCAGCTTCGCGTGCCAGGGTTTCAATCCCGCTCCAATCCTCGGCGCGGATCAGATTCTGCGGTGCCACCCAGCTGCCGCCGACGCAGCGCGTATTGCCAAGCGCTAGATAGTCGGACGCATTATGCAGCCCAATCCCGCCGGTCGGGCAAAACAGAATCTGAGGCAACGGGGCGCCGATCGCCCGAAGCGCGGGGGCTCCGCCTGAGGCCTCGGCCGGGAAAAACTTCTGCACACGATAGCCCCGCTCTAGCAATGCCATCGCCTCAGTGGCGGTGGCTGCGCCGGGCAATAGTGGTAAATCCGCCTGTTCACAAGCACTTAGCAGGCGGTCCGTCGCTCCGGGTGACACTGCAAAGGCCGCGCCGGCCGCTTTGGCGTCATGGGCATCCTGCGGGGTCAACACAGTGCCCGCCCCAACGATTCCCCCCGGAACCGCAGCCATTTCACGGATCACATCCAAAGCGGCGGGGGTGCGCAAGGTGACCTCCAATACCGGCAGTCCACCGGAAATCAGCGCCTGCGCCAGCCCTTTGGCGTGGCGGGGCTCATGCACCACCAGCACCGGAATGACGGGGGCTTTTGCGCACAGAGATTCAGTAAAAACTGATGTTTCAGAAGGTGTTATCATGTAAACCTCATGTGAGTGAGCTGGCGCCCTCGGTGGCCGGGCCGACCGATTGGCGGAAGGTTTCGAACAGCTCGCGGCCCATGCCGGTGGTGTTGGCGCTCAGGTCGGGGGACGCGGGGTTGCGGCTCTCGAACCCGTGGGTCAGGTTTTCCAGCGTCCCGGCCGTCGCGTCCACGCGCAGAAGATCCCCGTCCTGAACACGGGCCAGGGGCCCTCCCATCGCGGCTTCGGGCGAGACATGGATGGCCGAGGGCACCTTACCCGAGGCCCCGGACATCCGCCCATCGGTCACCAGCGCAACCTTCAGCCCGCGATCCTGCAAAACCGAGAGCGTCGGCGTCAACCCATGCAATTCGGGCATCCCATTGGCGCGCGGCCCCTGAAACCGGACGACCACCACGGTGTCCTGAGTGAACTCGCCCGCCTGAAAAGCCGCTTTGACGGCTTCCTGGCTATCGAAGACGCGCGCGGGGGCCTCGATCCGGTGACGGTCGGGCGTGACGGCCGAGATTTTCATGACCCCGGCCCCCAGATTCCCCTGCATCAGGGCCAGCCCGCCGGTTTTTTGGAACGGATCGCTGGGCGGGCGCAGGATTTTATCGTTCTCACTGCTGCGCGGGGCCGAGGCCCAGCCCAGTTTGCCCTCAATCAATTGCGGCTCATGGGCATAACGGGCCAGGCCGGTACCGGCGATGGTCTGGACGTCGTCATGCAGCAGCCCGGTTTCCAGTAACTGCCCGATGACAAAGCCCAAACCCCCCGCCGCATGGAAATGATTCACATCGGCCAAGCCGTTCGGATAGACCTTGGCCAGCAGGGGAACCACCTGGGAAATTTCGGAAAAATCCTGCATTGTCAGCTGGATACCCGCCGCTTTTGCCATGGCGGGTAAGTGGATCAGCAGGTTGGTCGAGCCCCCCGTCGCCATCAGCCCCACGATGCCATTCACAAAGGCGCGCTCGTCCAGAACATGGGCGGCGGGGGTGAAATCATTCCCCAGAGCGGTGATCTGAAGGGCGCGTTCGGTGCCCGCGCGGGTCAGCGCCTCGCGCAGCGGGGTGCCGGGCGTGACAAAAGACGCGCCGGGCAGGTGCAGCCCCATGATCTCCATCAGCATCTGGTTCGAGTTGGCCGTGCCATAGAAGGTACAGGTGCCGGGGCCGTGGTAGCTGGCCATCTCGGCCTGCATCAGCGCATCGCGCCCGACCTGACCGGCAGCGAATTGCGCCCGCACGCGGGCCTTTTCATCATTGGGCAAGCCGCTGGTCATCGGCCCGGCGGGCAGGAACACCGCCGGCACATGGCCAAAAGTGGCCGCAGCGATCACCAGGCCGGGGACAATCTTATCGCAGACCCCCAGATAGATCGCAGCATCAAAAGTGTTATGCGACAGTGCCACGCCCGCCGCCATCGCGATCACATCGCGCGAAAACAGAGACAGCTCCATCCCGGTCTGGCCCTGGGTCACACCATCGCACATGGCCGGAACGCCGCCCGCCACCTGCGCTGTGGCACCGTTCGCGCGGGCTGTGTCGCGGATCAGGCTGGGGTAATGCTCAAAGGGCTGATGCGCGGACAGCATGTCATTATAGGCGGTCACGATTCCCAGATTGGGCGCGCGTCCCTGAATCAGCGCGTCCTGATCCGCGCCCATGGCGGCATAGGCATGGGCCTGGTTGCCGCAGGTCAGATGCGTGCGGGCGGGCCCGGCCTGAATTGCGGCCTGGGTGCGCGCAAGATAGGCCTGGCGTGTCGGGGCGCTGCGGGCAATGATCCGATCGGTGACGCGTGCGATGGTATCGTTGAGATTCATGAGTCCCTCCTGCCTGTTTAGCCTATAGACTGTTAGCGATAACGGTTCAACCCATCCACGCGAACCGCATTTGTCATGTCAAATCAGTGGACGAACGCGCAATAAGACGCGTATTTTTCCGGCATGATACGTTTGATTAATGCTCTTTCTCGGGCCCTGTTTCTGGCCCTGTTTCTGGCCTTATTTCTGGCTTTTATCTCGGCCGATTCCGCTGATGCGCAGATGTTCGGCGAACCGCTGGACAGTCAGATTGCCGCACAAGAGGCGCTGATGGACAGCCATTTCCGACAAGGCGATTATGCCGGGGCCGAGGCCGCGCTTCGTCCGCTGATCCAGACGGTCACCGAGGCCGGCGGGCCAGCGCATATCAAGACCCTGCGGCTGCGGCAGGCTCTGGCCAATATCATACATCTGCGCGGGCGCGACGCCGAGGCTCTGCGCGAAATGGAGGCAGCCTATAAGCTGTGGGAACAGAACTATTTCAAATATCACCCCGCGCGGATGGATGCGGCCATGCAATTGGCGATGCACCTGGCCCGGATGGGATCGGCCAACGATGCGCTGCCTCTGGCGTTAGAGGCAACCCGCTTTGCCGAAACCGTGTGGGGGGCTGAAAACAGCCAGACATTGCTGTGGCAATACAACACGGCGGGCATTCTGAAGGGGCTGGGGTTCCAGGCCGAGGCGCTGCGGATTTTTGAACAGGTTCTGCCGCTTATGGATGTCTCTGAGGATGGTCGCGCCGCCAGCTATGCCTGCGCTGTTGCCCGTCAGCGGGCGCATCTGTTGCAGGAATTGGGGCAGACAGAGCAAGCCCGCGATGCCTATGCGGACAGTCTGATCCGCGCGCAGACCTGCCGCCCGCCGAACCATCCTGAAACGGTGCACACTTTGGGGGAATATGCCCTGGTGCTGTACGAGCTGCGCGACATGCAGCAGATGGCGCGGATCATGGAGCAATGGCACACGGGTATTCTGGCCAGGTTCGGCCGGGAATCCTTGCCCTATGCGGAATATCTGGGGCACCGGGCGCTTATGCGGTCTTGGGGGACGCTGGGCACGGCTCAGTTCGATCTGGCCTTGCAGGATATGCGCGAAACCGTTGCTCTGCGTGAACGCCTGCTTTCGGCCACCCATCCGTTCACCGGGCGGGCCTATCTGAATCTGGGCGCGATGGAGTCCGATCTGGGCCATCACCGCGCCGCCTGGGATCTGGCCCTGAAGGCCGAGGCCGCAGGCAATGGCAGCCGCCTGCTGTTGCAGCAGACCTTGTGGCGGGCGAAAGACTCCGGCGCGCTGGACCCGGCCGAGGTGACGCGCCAGGCCTTTCGCATTTTGCAGGTCAATTATAGCAGCGCGGCGCGGGCGGCCTATGCCACTCTTGCGCAGCGGGTGCAGGTGCAGGATACGGCCAAATCGCAGATGATGCGCGATTTCACCGATATGCAGCGCCGCCAGGCCCAGCTGCAAGACGAGATTTCCTACTTCGCCGGCCTGCCCAACGCGCAGCGCCGCCCCGAGCAAGAGCGCCAGATCCGGGCCGAGATCTCTGCGCTGTCTGATCGGATCAACGCGGTCGGCGCCAGCCTGCGTGATCGGGATCTGCCTTTTGATGCGCTTTATGGGGCTGCGCCGCTGTCCCTGGCCGAGGTCCAATCCATGCTGGGCCCCGAGGAGGCGCTGGTCATTCTGGACATCGGCGACCAAGAGCAAGACTGGGATTTCATTTTCGTCGCCACGCGCGATCGGGCCGAATGGCGCGAAATGCCGGTTAGCCTGGACAGTCTGAACATGGCGATCCGCGATCTGCGGGGCTCGATTGATTTGCGGATGGGGGTGCGGGCAGGGATTGCTCTGAAACAGCCCAAACAGGCCAGCCGCGATGCCTTTGATGTCTATGCGGCGCATTGGATTTATACCCAGACGTTCGGGGTGGTGGCCGATCTTCTGGAGGGAAAAACCCACATCTATACCGAGCTGCGCGGGCCTATGTCCTCGGTGCCGCCGCAATTGCTGGTGCGCAATGCGGCCCCGGATCGCAGCCAGGCCGATTGGCTGATCCGCCACCATGCGATGACGGTGATCCCTTCGGTGGATTCGCTGCGGCTGACGGCTCTTGCCCGCCAGACCGAAAGGGCCAGCAAACCGTTCCTTGGTCTGGCCGATCCGATTTTCGGCCAATCGGAATCCAACCCGTCAGAAAATCGGGATCGGGTGGCCGGGCTGGATGTCACCCGTGCGGCGATGCGCGGCGCGCTGGCGCCCTTGCCCGAAACCGCAATCGAGGTGCGCGCCGTGGCGCAGGCCGTCGGGGCCGCGCAGGACAGGGACGTTCTGGCCCAGTCCATGGCCAGCGAGGCGCAGCTGAAAGCCCAGAGCCTGTCGGATTACCGCGTGCTGTATTTCGCCACGCATGGGCTGGTGGCGGGCGATATGGTGACCGCGCAGCAGCAACTGGCGGAACCCGCGCTGGCGCTGACCGCCGGGCAGGGCGAGGACGGGCTGCTGACGGCCTCGGAAATTGCCTCGCTCAGGCTGAATGCCGATTGGGTGGTGCTGTCGGCCTGTAACACCGCCGTCGGGGATGAACCGGGGGCCGAGGCGCTGTCGGGGCTTGCGCAGGCCTTTACCTATGCGGGCGCGCGGGCGTTGATGGTGTCGCACTGGCCGGTCGAGAGCCGCTCGGCCGTGGCGCTGATGACCGATCTGTTCGCCCGCCGCGCCGCCGATCCCGATCTGCGCGCCGCTCAGGCGCAGCGCCAGGCCATTCTGGCGATGATCGACACGCCTCAGCAGCCCGCCTGGTCGCACCCGGCCTATTGGGCACCGTTTATTCTGGTGGGCGATCCGGATTGATCGCTTTTCATGACGGCGCAAGCTGTCTATGAGGGCTGCATGACAGATACAGCCCAGCCCACCAGCCTGCCGACCGTCCGTATGAAGCCCAAATCCAACGCCCGCGCCATCCGGCACGGGTTTCCCTGGGTCTATGACAATGAAATGGTCACCGACCGGCGCACCAAATCCCTGACCCCCGGCACCGTGGCCGTATTGCAGGATGAGAACCGCGCCGATCTGGGGCTGGTGGCGGTCACCCCCGGTAGCCGGATCATGTGCCGGATGCTGGACCGGGACGTGACGGCCCAGATTGATCAGGCCTGGTTCGCTGCCCGGATCGAGAAAGCGCTGCAAATGCGCGCGCGCCTGTACGATGCCCCGTTTTACCGCCTGATCCATGCCGAGGCCGACGGGCTGCCCGGCGTGGTGATTGATCGCTTCGCGGACACCGCCGTGGTGCAGCCCAATGCGGCCTGGGCCGATGCGCGGTTTGATGCGCTGGTGGCGGCGCTGATCCAGGTGACGGGCGTGAAACATGTGCTGAAGAACGCCTCGGGGCGGGCGCGGGCGCTGGAGGGGCTGGACGAGGACAGCGGTATCGCCGCCGGAGCCCTGCCGGACGCGCCCATCCCGGTGCCGATGAACGGAGCGGTCTATATGGCCGATCTGGTTGCGGGGCAGAAAACCGGCCTTTTCTTTGATCAGCGGCCCAACCACGCCTTCGCCGCGCGCCTGTCCAATGGCGCGCGTGTGCTGGACGTGTTCAGCCATGTGGGCGGGTTTTCCCTGGCCGCTCTGGCCGGGGGCGCGCGCAGCGCCCTGGCTGTCGATGGCTCGCAGGCGGCGCTGGATCTGGCAGCCCAGGGGGCCGAGGCCATGGGCGCGGCGGATCGGTTCGAAACCCGCAAGGGCGATGCCTTTGACGTGCTGACAAAACTGGCCGAGGAAGGCGCGCAATTCGACGTGGTGATCTGCGATCCGCCGGCCTTTGCGCCCTCGAAAAAGGCGCTGGAGGCCGGCCTGCGCGCCTATGAACGCGTTGCCCGGCTGGCCGCGCCTCTGGTGGCGCCGGGGGGGTATCTGGGGCTGTGTTCATGTTCGCACGCCGCCGATCTGACGAAATTCCGTGGTGCCTGTGTGCGTGGGATCGGACGGGCAGGGCGCGCGGCTCAGCTGATCCACACGGGCTATGCCGGGCCGGACCATCCCCTGATGCCGCAACTGGCCGAAAGCGGCTATCTGAAGGCGCTGTTCTTCCGCCTATGAAGGTGCTGCTGGATACCTGCGTTCTGTACCCCACCGTGATGCGAGAGGTTCTGCTGGCCGTGGCGCGCACCGGCGCGTTTCAGCCGCTCTGGTCTGCGCGGATCCTTGAGGAATGGGCGCGGGCGGCGCGCAAACTGGGCCCCACGGGCGAGCCGCAGGCCCGCACCGAGATCGCGCTGGTCTCGCGCGATTGGCCACGGGCCGAGGTCAGCTGGCCGCCCTCGCTGGAAAACCGCCTTTATCTGCCCGATCCGGCCGATGTGCATGTGCTGGCGGCGGCGATTGCGGGCTCGGCCGATGTGCTGCTGACGATGAACGCCAAGGATTTCCCCAAACACACCCTGGCCGAGGAAGGCCTGTCGCGCCAAACCCCCGATGAGCTGCTGTATCATTGCTGGCTGGCGGCCCCTTCGGCCGTGGCTGCTGCCGTTGAACAGGTGCGCCAACAGGCTGATCTTTTGTCCGGCGAGACCTGGGACACGCGCAAGCTGCTGAAAAAGGCCCGGCTGCCGCGCCTGGGTAAGGCGCTTAGCCGCTGATACCCCATTTCCGCTCGTTCTGTTGGATCCGCGCGATGCGATCGCGGCTTTTGGGGTGGCTCATCAGCCAGGCGACGCCCGCAGCCCCATGCGCGCCGGTCATCTGATCCAGCTTGGCAAACAGATCCTTTTGAGGGCCGGTGCCATACCCGGCCTTGACCATCAGCGCGCTGGCGTATTCGTCGGCCTCGTATTCATCCGCGCGCGATAAATGCGCGGCCAGAACGCGGGTCATCAGCCCGGCGATCAGACCGCCGATTCCGGGCAAGAACCGTGACAGCATCGCACCCAAGGCCGTCCGCAACGCGTTTTGCCCCGAAAAATCAATCATCCGCCGACGGGTATGCCCCAGCGCAACATGGCCCAGTTCATGCGCGATCACACTGGCGATTTCCTCGGGCAGGATGTCGCCGCGCTGATAGCGCTCGATCATGCCGCGCGTCACAAAAACCCGTCCATCGGGGGCAGCCAGCGCGTTGACGGGATCGACCTCAAAAATATCGACACGCACCCTGGGGATTTCCAGCGCGGCGGCCAGGCGGTCCGTCACCCTGGCCAGTTCGGGATCGTCCAGGACCGTGGATTTCGAATCCAGCTCTTTGCGGGTGCGCCAGGCAGACACGCGGTACATCGCAACGCCATATAGCAGCGCCAGCAAAAGGGGCATGAGTTTCAGCATAGCGCTAATATGGCCATCCCCGGCGCAAAGGAAAGAGCCCGCGCGGCAATTTCGATTCACATTGGGCGAGAAACCCTAATTTGGTGTAAATGGCACTGCGATTAGAAAAGGCGGCTTGCTTAGCGCGTTAGCTCTTTCATGCCTTTTTCCAATCCTTCCAATGTCATAGAGACCATTCTTCCTTCAAAAATCTCGTCGATCATCTTGATGGATTGGGTGTAGCTCCAATAGCGTTCGGGCACCGGGTTGATCCACAGATTCGCGGGCCATTGCTCGCGCGCGCGTTCCAGCCAGACCTGGCCGGCCTCGGGGTTCCAATGTTCATTCGCGCCGCCCGGATAGTGGATTTCATAGGGCGACATCGAGGCGTCCCCGATGAAAATACATTTATAATCAGAGCCATAGGTGCGCAGAACTTCCCAGGTGGGGGTCTGCTGATCCCAGCGACGCTTGTTGTCTTTCCACACGCCTTCGTACAGGCAATTGTGGAAATAGTAGTGTTCCAGATGTTTGAATTCGGATTTGGCGGCAGAAAACAGCTCTTCCATCACCTTGATATGCGGATCCATCGAGCCGCCGACGTCCAGAAACAGGATCACCTTGACGGCGTTGCGCCGCTCGGGTCGGGTCTGCACGTCCAGATAGCCGTGCTCGGCGGTGGCGCGGATCGTACCGTCCAGATCCAGCTCTTCGTGGGCGCCATCGCGCGCCCAGCTGCGCAGACGTTTCAGAGCCACCTTGATATTGCGCGTTCCCAGTTCAACTTTGTCGTCTAAGTTCTTGAATTCACGCTTATCCCAGACTTTGACGGCGCGCTGATGGCGGCTTTCTTTCTGGCCGATGCGCACCCCTTCGGGATTGTAGCCATAGGCCCCAAAAGGCGAGGTGCCCGCCGTGCCGACCCATTTATTCCCGCCCTGGTGACGTCCTTTTTGCTCTTCCAGGCGTTTTTTCAGCGTTTCCATAAGCTTATCGAAGCCTCCTAAAGCTTCGATCTCGGCTTTTTCCTCATCGCTGAGATATTTTTCGGCCATTTTTTCAAGCCAGTCCGCAGGCAGGTCGATTGCCTCCAGCACGTCACCCAGCTGGATCTGCTCCAGCCCCTTGAAGGTCTGGGCAAAGGCGCGGTCGAACTTGTCGATGTTGCGTTCGTCCTTCACCATCGAGGTCCGGGCCAGATAATAGAACCCTTCGACATCGTAGGTGACCAGCCCGGCTTTCATCGCTTCCAGAAAGCTCAGATACTCGCGGAGGGACACTGGCACGCCGGTTTTTCTGAGGTTTTCAAAGAAGGGCAGGAACATGGATCAAAGCGCCGCGCGGTGGATGATAATGGTGACAAACAGGCCGATAATCAGAAACAACAACATGTAAACCACCGCATGTTGCGCGATGTCCTTGCCGTTTCCGCCGCGTTTCTTTGCGCGGTAAATACCGAAGATCAAACCCAAAATTGCGCCTGCGATGACGATCATGATTGCCCGTTTCCTCTGTTCAGTGGGGACAGGGAGGTGATTTCGTGCAGTTTTGCCCGCACCGCCCGGTCCGCGCCAAATCCGTATCGCGCCCAGCCCAGACTGTCCAGCCTGACGGCCTGAGCCTCACGCGGGCGGCCCTGTAGCTCCAGCGCCTCGGCGCGTAGCAATTGCAGCGTGGACAGCAGCGCCGCGTTCTCGTGCCGGGCGGCGACGGACAGATAGGGGCCGGTCAGCAGCAGGGCCTCGGCGCCGTTGCCTTCGGTGATGGCAAAGGCGGCCAACTGCGCGGCCACATGGGCGGCGTGCAGTTGCGTGACCGGATCACGGGTGTAATAGGCCTGCGCGGCGCGGAAATGCGACAGGGCGACCTGGGCGTTGATGCTTTGGGTCAGCCGCCCCAGCGCATAATGGGAGAACCCCATGCGATGATCGGTCCAGCCCGCATTCTGCGCGATGGCTAGGGCCCTGCGCGCGGCCTGCTGGCGCGCGACGGGGCGGGTGCCGGGGCCCAGGGCGGTCTGAATTGCCTCGATCCAGGCGCGCGGCGTCTGCGACAGCCCGCGCGAGGTGCGCGATTGCCCGGCCGGGTTCAGCCGCACCAGAATCGAGGGCAGGCGGCGGGCCACCTCGGCGCGGGACATGCCGTTGCGCAGCTCGGGCGCGTAATAGGCGCGCAGGATCAGCATGTCATAGCGCGTCAGAACCGTGTGCACATTATCGTCATTGAACACCGAATCGGGCAGGCGATACAGGTCATTGAGCGGCCCCAGCGCCTGGGCCAGTTCCTCGTGCAGGCAATCGCGCGTTTCCTGCGGCGGGGAATCGACCGGCACGAAAATCGCCATTTTGCTGCGGGCATTCAGTTGCACCCAATCGGTTTTGACGGCGCGGGCGGCGCGGGCATATTCGGACAAAGAAGACACATTGGGCACCACGAAACAGGCCGCCTGGGGCAGGTGCCGCTGAATATCGGCGCGTTTGACCGCCGCAATGGTGATCGAGGCGCTGGCGCTGTTGGTCAGGGTAATGTCGATCCCGGCCTCATGGCGCAGCCGCGCCAGCAAGCGGTTCAGATCGTTACGCATATGGGCCGGAGCGCGGCCGGTAACGCGCAGGGTGATCGGGCCTTCGAACCGGGTAAAGACGGGCAGTTCGCGCCCCGATTCCAGCTGAAAGGCCAGGTCCAGAAAATCGCGCGCGATGTCACGGTTCGAGGCGCGCACGGATTCCAGCGGCTGGCTGGAGAAGGTTTTCATCGGGGGCAGCCCGCCGATGGGGCTGGCGGCGGCGCGGCTGGCGGGGCCGCCTGTGCCGGCGGGCATACACCCAGCCAGCGTACATATCGCCGCAAAACTAAAGAGCAGTTTTCTCATGCGCCTATCCTGCCCGTGTCGGCGCGCCGGAACAATGGGGTTTTGTTCCGGCATACGCGTTTGCGGCGAAAAGCTTGCCGGCAAAAGCTTACCGGCGCTGCTGATTGCGCGCCATAAAGGCCAGACGTTCGAACAGGTGCACATCCTGTTCGTTTTTCAGCAGCGCGCCGTGCAGTTTGGGCAGGGCATTGGCGCCGTCGCGTTTCAGATCCTCGGGGGTCATGTCCTCGGCCAGCAGCAGTTTCAGCCAGTCCAGAACTTCAGAGGTCGAGGGTTTCTTCTTCAGCCCCGAGGTCTCGCGGATTTCGTAGAATTGCGTCAGCGCGGTGGTCAGCAGTTTCTGCTTGATGTCGGGGTGGTGGACCTCGACGATCTGTTTCATCACTTCGGGTTCGGGGAAGCGGATGTAGTGAAAGAAACAGCGCCGCAGGAAAGCGTCGGGCAGTTCCTTTTCATTGTTCGAGGTGATGATCACGATCGGGCGCTGCGCTGCGCGGATGGTCTCGCCTGTTTCATAGACGTGGAACTCCATCTTATCGAGTTCCTGAAGCAGATCGTTCGGAAATTCGATATCGGCCTTATCGACCTCGTCAATCAGCAGCACGACTTTCTTGCCGGCCTCAAAGGCCTGCCACAGCTTACCCTTCTTGATGTAGTTTTTCACGTCATGGACGCGCTCTTCGCCCAGTTGGCTGTCGCGCAGGCGGCTGACCGCATCGTATTCATACAGGCCCTGCTGCGCCTTGGTGGTGGACTTGATGTTCCACTCGATGATTTCCAGACCCAGCGCGCTGGCCACCTGTTTGGCCAGTTCGGTCTTGCCCGTGCCAGGCTCGCCCTTGACCAGCAGCGGCCGTTCCAGCGTGACCGCGGCATTGACCGCCACCTTCAGATCGTCGGTGGCCACATACGCGTCTGTACCCTGAAATTTCATGATTTAATCACCCTTCTGCCCTGTTCGAGGCGCACAGTAGCGTGAACAGATGTGAGCCGCAATGTGTGGCGTTTAAGGGTAGTGACAAGCAACATGTCTTGCGTTAAATCCGGCGTCGGGAGGGTACCATATATGTCAGAAGAGAATGCCTTGACTGAGATGGACCTTGATGAGGGAAGTGAAATGAAGGCGGAAACAATTCTTGCCGATGATTACCGTCCGGCAGAAGACGAACCGTTCATGAATGAACGCCAGCTGGAATATTTCCGGCGCAAGCTCCATGCTTGGAAAAACGAACTTTTGGCCGATAGCCGCGACACGATTGAAGGCTTGCAGGACAGCACGCGCAACATCCCCGACATTGCCGACCGCGCAAGCGAGGAAACCGACCGCGCGCTGGAATTGCGCACCCGTGATCGTCAGCGCAAGCTGGTCTCGAAGATCGACGCGGCCCTGCGCCGGATCGACGAGGGCGAGTATGGCTATTGCGAGGTCACCGGCGAGCCGATCAGCCTCAAGCGGCTGGATGCGCGCCCGATCGCGACCATGAGCCTTGAGGCCCAGGAACGCCACGAGCGGCGCGAAAAGGTCCATCGCGACGATTGATCCCGGCGGATCCGGGGTCTGGGATTCGGGGTCTGGGATCCGGGTCTGGCCAAGCTAGGTCCGGACAAGTTAAAGGATTCAAAAGCGCCGGGGGCTGGCCTTCGGCGCTTTTGTGTTTCAAGGGACAGATATGCACCTATTGGGAATGAAGATTGCCGTGATCGGCGGCGGCATCGGCGGATTGGCCGCCGCGCGTGCGCTGGCGATGCGGGGGGCCTCGGTCACGGTGCTGGAGCAGGCCTGCGAGATCACCGAGGTGGGCGCCGGTTTGCAGATCAGCCCCAATGGCTATGCGGTGCTGGACGCGCTGGGACTGGGGGCCGATCTGGCCGCCCCCGCGGTGCAGGCCCAGGCCGTCAGCCTGCGCGATTATCGCAAGGGGCAGATCGTCCGGCTGGATCTGACCCGGTTGCAGAATCGAAACTACTTTTTCGTGCACCGGGCCGATCTGATTGATCTGCTGGCCAGGGGCGCACGCGAGGCCGGGGTGAAAATCCGCCTGCTTCAGCAGGTGTCCGCGGTCATTCCCGGCGCGCCTCCGGTGATCAAGCTGGCCAACGGATCCGAGCTGACGCCCGATCTGGTGATCGGTGCGGACGGGCTGCATTCGAAAACCCGGCTGGCGCTGAACGGGCAGGACAAACCGTTCTTTACCCGGCAGGTTGCCTGGCGCGCGGTGATCCCCAATACGCTGGATCTGCCGCCTGTGGCGCGGGTGCATATGGGGCCGGGGCGGCATGTGGTCAGCTATCCTCTGCGCGGCGGGACCGAGGTGAATCTCGTCGCGGTGCAGGAGCGCACCGATTGGGTCGAGGAAGGCTGGAACCACGCCGACACCCCGGACAATCTGCGCGCCGCCTTCGCCGATTTCGGCCCCGAGGTACAGGACATGCTGGCGCAGGTGCAGCAGGTGCGTCTGTGGGGGCTGTTCCGTCACCCGGTGGCCAGGGTCTGGCACGGGCAAAACACAGCCATTCTGGGCGATGCGGCCCATCCGACCCTGCCGTTTCTGGCGCAGGGGGCCTCGATGGCGCTGGAGGATGCCTGGGCGCTGGCCGAGGAGCTGTCAGCCTCTGATAGCCCGGCCGCCGCGCTGGCCGCGTATCAGCTGCGGCGTCATGCGCGGGTCACACGTGTGATCAACGCGGCCTCGGGCAATGCCTGGAAATACCATCTGGGATTTGGCCCGCTGCGCTTTGCCGCGCATACGGCGCTGCGGCTGGGGGGCGTGTTCGCGCCGGGGCGGATGATGCACCAGTTCGACTGGCTATACCTGCACGATGAGACGCGCCGCAGCGCTTAGGCGTCCAGCTCGACCCAGACGGGCACGTGATCCGAGGGTTTTTCGCGGCCGCGGATGGCCCGGTCGATCTTACAGTCCAGCAGCAGGTCCGCGCATTGCGGGGTCAGCAGGAAATGATCAATGCGGATGCCGCTATCCTTGTTCCAGGCGCCGGCCTGATAATCCCAGAACGAGTAGTGACCCGGCCCCTGGGTGCGGGCGCGGAAGGCCTCGGTAAAGCCAAGGTTCACGATCCGGCGAAAGGCGGCGCGGCTTTCGGGGCGAAACAGCGCGTCTTCGCGCCAGGCCTCGGGGGTTTTGGCGTCTTCGGCCTGGGGGATGATGTTGTAATCCCCGGCCATGAGCGCGGGCATTTCATCGGCCAGCAGGGCCTGGGCGCGGGCCTTCAGGCGCTCCATCCAGGCCAGTTTATAGGCGTATTTGCCACCGGGCACGGGGGTGCCGTCGGCGCTCAGCTCGACCGGGTTTCCATTGGGCAGATAGAGCCCGCAGATGCGGATCGCGGTTTTGCCGACTACCGTGGCCTCGATCCAGCGGGCCTGTTCGTCGCTGTCATCGCCGGGCAGGCCGCGGGTGACATCTTCGAGCGGGAGTTTGGACAGGATCGCCACGCCGTTGAAGCTTTTCTGGCCATGGGTTTCGACATTGTAGCCCATGTCCTCGAACAGTTCGCGGGGGAAGTTTTCATCGACCGATTTGATTTCCTGAAGCAGGGCGACGTCGGGCTGGGTTTCCTCCAGCCAATCGCTGAGCGCCTTCACGCGGGCCTTGATGCCGTTGATGTTGAAGGTGGCGATTTTCATGGGGCTCTCCGTTCTGTTTGGGGATGTATGGCCCGTTCACAAGGGAGCGCGCAAGAGCAGAGTGGCGCGCCTGGGGCGCGCGGGGGATTTGAGTATTTGCAAGAGCAAAGAAAGGGGGGTCAGATCGAGAAAGAGGTGCCGCAGCCGCAGGAGGCGGTGGCGTTGGGGTTGTCGATGACGAACCGCGCGCCGATCAGTTCTTCGGTGAAGTCGATCGTGGCGCCGGCCAGGAAGGGTAGGGAGGTGCTGTCGATCAGGACTTTTTCGCCGCTGCCTTCGAGGATCAGGTCGTCCTGGGCGGGGGTGTCGAGCTTGATGTCATATTGGAAGCCGGAGCAGCCGCCGCCCTCGACGGCGACTCGGAGGGCCTGACCCTGGGTGCCCGCACCGATTTCAGAGAGGCGGGCGAAGGCGCGATCGGTCACTTTTGGGGGCAATTGCATGGGTTTGGGGCTCCTACGCGGTTCCTTTGGTCTGTGCAATACAATATATGTGGGGCCAAGACAGGCGACAAGGACCAGTTCATATGGCAGCGTGTTTCGCATCTGACCCGGCTGAGAGCCGGGGGCGGCTTTATCCCGAAGAGGAGAGCGCGTTTCGGTCGTGTTTTCAGCGTGATAGGGACCGGATCATTCACGCCAGCGCGTTTCGGCGGCTGAAGCATAAGACTCAGGTCTTTATTGAGCACGAGGGCGATTATTTCCGCACCCGGCTGACCCATTCGATCGAGGTGGCGCAGGTGGCGCGGACGATTGCGGGCACTTTGGGGCTGAACCAGGAACTGACCGAGGCCGTGGCGCTGGCGCATGATCTGGGGCACACGCCTTTTGGGCATACGGGCGAGGATGCGCTGGCCGCGCTGATGGCCCCTTATGGCGGGTTTGATCATAACGCGCAGGCGATCCGGATCGTCACCGGGTTGGAGCGGCATTACGCGGAATGGGATGGGCTGAACCTGACCTGGGAAACCTTGGAAGGGATCGCCAAGCATAACGGGCCGGTGACGGGGGATATTCCCTGGGCTTTGGCCGCTTATGACGCGCGCCACGATCTGGAGCTGCACACCCATGCCAGCGCCGAGGCGCAGGTGGCGGCTTTGTCCGATGACATTGCCTATAACAATCACGATCTGCATGACGGGCTGCGCGCCGAGCTGTTTTCCACCGACGAGCTGGCCGAGATGCCCATTCTGGACGGGTGTTTTGCCCAGGTGGATGCGCTGTATCCGGGGCTGAATTACTATCGCCGCCGGCACGAGGCGTTGCGCCGGTTCTTTGGGGTTCTGGTCGAGGATGTGATTGCGGTGACGCAGCAGAACCTGGCCGATCTGGGGCCGCACTCCGTTGCCGATGTGCGGGCGGCGGGGCGGATGATGGTGCAATTCTCACAGCCTTTGTGGGAGGATCTGAAGGTCATCCGCGAGTTTCTGTTCCACCGCATGTATCGCGCGCCCGAGGTGGTCGAGGTGCGATCCTACGTGACCGAGGTGGTGCGCGAGCTGTTCGCCATCTATATGCAGCAGCCCGATATTCTGCCCCGTCAGTGGCGCAAGGATGTGCAGCAGGCGCAGGCGGAT
Source organism: Paracoccaceae bacterium (assembly GCA_002708925.1). Taxonomy (GTDB): domain Bacteria; phylum Pseudomonadota; class Alphaproteobacteria; order Rhodobacterales; family Rhodobacteraceae; genus Thalassobius. Next base: position 21,755 of record PAPN01000055.1, on the reverse strand, counting down.
ACCGATCTGGCGCGGATCGTGTCGGATTATATCGCGGGGATGACCGACAGGTTTGCGCTGCAGGAACACGAGCGGCTGACCGGGCGGCAGGCCATTCCGGCCGGGCGGCGCGCCACGCCCGAACAGCGCGGCGGTTAGCGCTGTTTGGGGCGTTGACCTTTGGCCTTTGCGTGGTAAACCCCGGCCTAGCTGACCGGCCAAGCCGAAAGGAATATGCCCCATGAACCTGTTCACCGAAATCCGCGCGCTGGTGCTGGACGCTCTGGCCCAGATGGTCCAGGCCGGAGAGCTGCCCGAAGGTCTGGACACCAAAAACGTGACGGTCGAGCCTCCGCGCGATGCGGCCCATGGGGATATGGCCACCAATGCGGCGATGGTGCTGGCCAAACCGGCCAAGATGAAACCGCGCGATATTGCCGACAAACTGGCCGAGCGCCTGCGGGCCGACCCGCGCATTTCCAGCGCCGAGGTGGCCGGGCCGGGGTTCTTGAACATGCGTCTGGACGGGGCGCTGTGGCAGGGCATCATCCAGACTGCGCTGACTGCGGGCACGGCTTATGGGCGCTCGGATTTGGGGCAGGGCAAGAAGGTGAATGTAGAGTATGTCTCGGCCAACCCGACGGGGCCGATGCATGTGGGTCACACGCGCGGCGCGGTGTTCGGCGATGCGCTGGCCAGCCTGCTGGATTACGCCGGCTATGACGTAACCCGCGAATATTACATCAATGACGGCGGTGCGCAGGTGAATGTGCTGGCGCGCTCGGCCTATGAACGCTACCGCGAGGCCAACGGGCTGGAGCCTGAGATTGCCGAGGGGCTCTATCCTGGCGATTACCTGATCCCGGTCGGCGAGGCGCTGAAGGAAAAATACGGCGACAGCCTGCTGAACCAGCCCGAGGATGTCTGGCTGGCGGACATCCGCGAATTCGCGACCGAAGCGATGATGGAAATGATCCGGGGCGATCTAGCCGCGCTGGGTGTGAAAATGGACACCTATTACAGCGAAAAATCGCTCTATGGCACCGGCCAGATCGAGGCCGCGCTGGAACGGCTGAAGGGGCTTGGCCTGATCTACCGGGGCACGTTGGAGCCGCCCAAGGGCAAACTGCCCGAAGACTGGGAAGCGCGCGAGCAGACCCTGTTCAAATCCACGCAATACGGCGATGACGTGGACCGCCCGGTGATGAAATCGGACGGCTCGTGGACCTATTTCGCCCCCGACATTGCCTATCACTATACCAAGGTCGAGCGCGGCTTTGACCTGCTGATCGACGTGTTCGGCGCCGATCATGGCGGCTATGTCAAACGGATGAAGGCGGCTGTGGCGGCCCTGTCGGAAAACCGGGTGCCGCTGGACATCAAGCTGATCCAGCTGGTGAAACTGTTCAAAAATGGCGAACCGTTCAAGATGTCCAAACGGGCGGGCACTTTCGTGACGCTGCGCGATGTGGTGGAACAGGTGGGCGCCGATGTCACCCGCTTCCACATGCTGACCCGCAAGAACGATGCACCGCTGGATTTCGATTTCGACAAGGTGCTGGAGCAATCCAAGGACAACCCGGTTTTCTATGTGCAATATGCGCACGCGCGGGTGTGCTCGGTGCTGCGTAAGGCGGCCGAGGCAGGCATTGACCATGACGACGCCACCCTGGCCGCCGCCGATCTGTCCGGCCTGACCCATGAGGCGGAGCTGACCGTCGCCAAGAAGCTGGCCGAATGGCCGCGCCTGGTGGAAATCGCCGGCCGCACGAATGAGCCGCACCGCGTGGCGTTTTACCTCTATGAGCTGGCCTCGGATTTCCATTCGCTGTGGAACCGCGGCAATGACGACATGTCCCTGCGGTTCCTGCAAGAGGGCGACGCCGCCACCAGCCAGGCGAAAATCGCGCTGGCGCGGGCCGTTGCCATTGTTATTTCCGCAGGTCTTGGTATTCTGGGCGTAACTCCGGCGGAAGAGATGCGCTAAACGCACAGATCCGCCGGTGTCGCAGAGCAGACGACCATAGCAGACTGACGGGCGCGCGCGTCCCGAAGAACAGAGGCGAACATGGCGGAGATACAGGCAAACGGGGGCATCGGTGCCCCTGAGACTTCCATTGCATTCGGCACCCTGGCGAATTGGACAGGTGCGGCGGTTTCGCTGGCGCTGGTCGTTGGCGTCGGGGTTTGGGGCTATCAGCTGGCGACGCGGGACATAAGCGGCATTCCCGTTGTGCGCGCCGCCGAAGGCCCAATGCGGATCCAACCCGAAGAACCGGGCGGGGCCGCCGCTGTCAATCAGGGGCTGGCCGTGAATATGGTGGCCGCCCAAGGCAGCGCCGAGCCCCCCGCCGAGCGCTTGATCCTGGCGCCCAAACCCGTGGATCTGACGGCCGAGGACGTCGCGCAGGGCGCATTGGGCACCGCCATGCCCGCGGCCACCACGCAGCCCGCTCAGCCCGGCAACATGTCGGTCGAGGATCTGGTTGCCAGCCTGACCAAAGACGCCGCGCCTCTGGAGCAGATCGAGCCTGTCGCGCTCAAAGCGCCCGATGCCGCACCCGATGCCGCGCCCCCCGCGACGTCCGAGGTCATTGGCGGTCTGGGGCGGTCTTTGCGTCCGCATTCCCGGCCTAAGGGGCTGAACACGGTGGCGGCTCCGGCTGCGATTTCGACGGCTGGGTCGCTGGATGTCGCCGCCGCCAGCATTCCCGCAGGCACCCGTCTGGCGCAGCTGGGCGCCTATGAAAACGCCGCCATCGCCCGCAAGGAATGGGACCGTCTGTTCGCGCGTTTCGGGGACTATATGGAAGACAAAAAGCGCGTGATCCAAAAGGCCGAAAGCGGCGGGCGTACCTTCTATCGCCTGCGCGCGCATGGCTTTGGCGACATCAACGATGCGCGGCGGTTCTGCTCGGCTCTGGTGGCCGAAAAAGCCGAGTGTATCCCGGTGACAACCCGGTGAGCGGCGCAACCATACTGGACCCGCTGGGTCTGCGCCTGAGCGCCGAGGAAAAGGCGTTTTTCCGCGATACGGACCCGTTTGGTTTCATCCTGTTTGCGCGCAATCTGGACAGTCCCGATCAGATCCGCGCCCTATGCGGCGATCTGCGCGAGGCCGTGGGCCGCGCCGCTCCGATCACCATCGACCAAGAGGGCGGACGGGTGCAGCGCCTGCGCGCTCCGGACTGGACCGAATGGTTGCCTCCGCTTGAGCACGCCACCCGCGCCGGGGGCAATGCGGCGCAGGCGATGTACCTGCGCTACCGGATTATTGCGCATGAATTACAACAGCTTGGCATAGACAGCAATTGCGCGCCGTTGGTGGATGTGGCGCAGGACAGCACGCATCCTTTTCTGAAAAACCGCTGCTATGGGACCGACGCCCAAAGCGTGGCAGACCTGGGCCGTGCGGTGGCGGATGGTCTGCTGGATGGCGGCGTTCTGCCGGTTCTGAAACATATCCCCGGCCATGGGCGCGCGGTGGCCGACAGCCATCTGGAGCTGCCGCATGTGGATGCCGATCCCGCCGAACTGAGCCGTATTGATTTCGCCCCCTTCAAGGCGCTGAACGATCTGCCAATGGGGATGACGGCGCATCTGGTCTATACACAGATCGACCCGCAACCGGCGACGATTTCAGCCAAAATGATGGGGCTGATCCGCGACCAGATCGGCTTTGACGGGCTGATCATGACGGATGACATCTCGATGAAGGCGCTGAGTGGCGATCTGGGCTCGCTTAGCGCGGCCGCGCGCGCGGCGGGTTGCGATGTGGTGCTGCATTGCAACGGGTCGCTGGACGAAAAGCGTCAGGTGGCCGAGGCCGCAGGCCCCCTGGATGCCGCAGGCCAGCGCCGCGCCGCCGCCGCCATTGCCACGCGAAAAACGCCCGCCGAGGTTGACATTCCAGCCCTGCGAGCCAAGCTGGACGCCTTATTGAACGGATAGGGCGCGCATGTCCCAGGAATTTGCAGATCAGACCGTCGCCGAACGGCTGGCCGCCGAGGCCCTGATCATTGATGTCGATGGCTATGAGGGCCCGCTGGATCTGCTGCTGACGCTTAGCCGCACGCAGAAGGTGGATTTGCGCAAAATCTCGATCCTGCATCTGGCGCAGCAATATCTGGATTTCGTTGAGCGCGCCAAACAGCTGCGGATCGAACTGGCTGCCGATTATCTGGTGATGGCGGCCTGGCTGGCGTTCCTGAAATCCCGCCTGCTGCTGCCGCCCGACCCAACCGAAGAGGGCCCCTCGGGCGAAGAACTGGCCGCGCATCTGGCCTTTCAGCTGGAGCGGCTTCAGGCAATGCGCGAGGCCGCCGCGCGGCTGATGGCGCGCGATCAGAAGGGCCGGGATTTCTTTGTGCGCGGCATCCCCGAGAACATCTCTCGTGTGAAGCGCGTCACTTATACCGCGACGCTGCTGGATCTGATGCAGGGCTATGCGCGGATCAGGACGCGCGATGAATTCCGCCCCTTCGTGATGGACCGCGAGTCGGTCTTCACCATGGAGCAGGCGCTGGACAGGCTGCGCGGGATGATCGGCTTTGCCGGTAGCTGGACCGATCTGAGCAGCTATCTGCCCCCCGGATGGGAGGATGACCCGGTGAAGCGGCGCTCGGCCACGGCAGCGACTTTTGCCGCCTCGCTGGAACTGGTCAAGGAAGGCAAGGCCGAGATTCGCCAGACGGAAACCTTTGCGCCCATTCATCTTCGCAGACGGGAGGGCCGTGATGGCTGAGGACATCGGAACCGAAGAAAGCCTGTTCGAAGCCCCTCCGATGGCCGAACAGGAACGCATGGTCGAAGCGATCCTGTTTGCCTCGGCTCAGCCGGTCAGCGTGCGTGAACTGGAATCGCGGATGCCGCATGGCTGCGATGCCGCCCAGGCGCTGGACCATCTGCGCCGCCGCTACGAGGGCAGGGGCGTGAATGTGATCAAAGTGGCCGAGGCCTGGGCTATCCGCACCGCGCCCGATCTGGGTTTCCTGATGCAGAAGGAAACGGTTGAGACCCGCAAGCTTAGCCGCGCCGCAATCGAAACCCTGGCGATCATCGCCTATCACCAGCCCGTCACACGCGCTGAGATCGAGGAAATCCGCGGCGTGTCCGTGTCACGCGGGACGATTGATCAGTTGCTGGAAATGGAGTGGATTCGCTTCGGCCGCCGCCGCATGACGCCGGGCCGTCCGGTGACTTTCGTTGTGACGCAAGAGTTTCTGGATCATTTTGGCCTGGAGAACGCCCGCGATCTGCCGGGCCTGAAAGAGCTGCGCTCGGCCGGGTTGCTGGACAGCCGTCCGCCCCCCGAAATCCCAGACCCCGAGGACACAGATGACGACGATCAGACCGAACTGTTCGACGACAATTAACGCGGCCGCCCTGAAAACGGCACAATCGCGCATTATATCAGCCTCAGGCAACCCGGAGGCAGAGCGATGAATGCCAATCAACTGATCAATATGATCGTCCGTCTGTTCGTGCGCAAAGCGGTGAACAAGGGCATGAATGCAGGGATCAACCGTATGGCGGGCGGCCCGAAGCGCGGCCAGCCAACCCCCGCCGCCAAACAGGCGCGGCGCGCGATGAAGGTCACTCGGCGGCTGAATAAGTTTTGAGCCGCTGAGGCCAGTAGGCCTCGACGGCGGCGATGGCGGCAAACAGCGCCGAGAAAGCCAGGCACAGGGCCAATCCGCCGTATTCATAGGGCAGGCGATACAGGATCGCGCCGCTCATGACTGTCAGGTAGGTCACGGCCGAGTTAAGCCCCATGATGGCGCCGCGCTGTGCCGGGTCCAGGCTGGTCAGCCGGTCCACCACCAGATTCAGCGCGAAATGCTGGAACACCCCCCAGACCACGCTGATCGGCAGTAACAGGGCAAAGCTCATCGAGAGGTGATCCATCAGCAGATAGGTCACGCTGAGCCCGCTGAACGCGAAAAGCCCCAACCGGCGCAGCGTCATCATCTCAAGGTAGCGGTTAAAGGCGACGGCCAGCGCGAATCCAAGACCGTACAGCAACGTGATCACCCCGGTGGCGCTGGTTGAAAGCTGCATGTTTTCAACGACATGCGCGCCCATAAAAATATAGGCACCATTGAAGGCCAGCATCAGCATGGCATTCGAAAACAGGCCTCGGACAATGCCGGGCACCCGCAGCGCGGTAAAGGGCGAGGTGGGGCGGCTTGACAGTTTTTCGGCCCGCATGTCGCACAGGCGCAGGCACAGCCAGATCACGATCGTCAGCCCGGCCATCAGCCCATACACCGCCCGCCAGCCCAGCTGATCGGCGATCACCGCAGACAGGGTGACGCCCCCGATCAAAGACAGGGTCCACCCCGTCAGAACGCGGCTGATCGTCTTTTTCTCTTGTCCGGTGGGGGCTACCTGCGCGGCCAGGGAATAGATCGAGGGCAGGGCCACACCCGCGCACAGCCCGGCCAGCGCCTGCCCAAGCATCAGCACATAGCCATTGGGGGCCAGGGCCGACAGCACCAGCGCCAGAATCAAAAGCAGGCTGGCATTGCGCAACACCCGATCCGAGCCCACAACATCCGCGCGCGGCGCAAGCAGCAGCGCAGATAACGCTGTCCCGGCCCCATAAGCGGCAGCGGCGCGTAGAATTGTGGCTACTTCGGTTGTCAGATCGGCCGCAACCGCCGGTGCGATTGGTGGCAAAACAAGCGAATTGGCTCCGATAACCCCGATAGCAGCCGTCAGCAGAGGAACTGGGCGGCTAAAAACTCTCATAAGTAGAGATTAGCGCGTTTTCATATCGTCTGGTCAAGCCTTAACCAAGCGATCAAGAAATTGACCTTACGTAGACGTCAACTTTTTCAGGCAAATCCAGAAATAGGCGGGAATGAGCGCGCCTTAGCCGGCAACACCGCGCAGCAGACGCTTGCGTGCGGGGGGAATCGCATTGATCTCTAGCCCGGTGAACACATGCAGCGTATTCATATGACGATCGACAACCGCATGATCGCTGACCCACCCGCCCATCAGCAGATAGGTGCGCAGCAGGGGCGGCATCCGCAGCATGGCTTGTTTCGCATCCGGTTCGCGCCGTAATTTCTGAGCGAATTTAAATACTTGCGGGGCCTTTACGCGTGGCAGCCAGCGCCGCGGGGCCAGGTGCCTTTGCTTTAGCACTGCGAAGGCATCCAGGTATTCGGCCGCATCCGTGCCATGAAACGAGGAGCAGCCAAACAGCATTTCGATCTGATTCTCGTCCACATAGCGGGTCAGCGCCCCCCAGGCGACGCGCAGGATGTCCGGGTCTTTGATCTCTGGATCGATACAGAAGCGGCCCATTTCAACCATCGGACCGGGAAAATGCGCCAGGGCGGACAGCTCGTAGAACTGGGCGGAATAGCTGCGGCCGATCTGATCGCCGCCGGGCAGGGGCAGCACACGAAAGCAGCAGACCAGACGGCCACTGCGCTGATCTTCCACCAGAAAGTGTGTGCAGATCGCATCGAATGCGTCCACATCCAGCCCCTCAGAGCCGTGAAAGGCGCGGTGGCGCAGGCGCTGCGCGGCGCTGATCTGCTCGGGGGTTTCGGCAAGCCGCGTCAGATAGCGACCTTTCTTGAGTGACAGCATCCCACAATCTCCGCGCCGGGTGAGGCGAACTCTCGTTTCGCCCCGCCTAGCATATAAGATGTATCAAAGCTGTGACGAGCCTTACTCGACAAAATCAGAGGCGGTGAAGCGTCCCAGATTGCCCAGCAGCTGCCGCAAGAAGCTCTTGTTGGCGACGCTGGAGCTGGTCACGCGGCGCGACAGGGGCACGACATTGCCGTCCTCCAGGCCGAAACGCTCGATATTGGCCACAACGCCGCGGGTGTCAAAGGTGATGGCCAGAACCTCGCGCTCGATCACCTTGGGCTCGAACATGCCGAAATGGCGCACGCGGCTGTAGACGTAGTAATAGCCGCTGTCATCCAGAATTCCCCCGGTCGAAGGGGTGCCCACGGATTCGGCCACGCTGTCACGGGTATCAACCCCGACCACGATATTGGCCAGGTCTTCCTCTAGCGGGACATAGCCATGGTTGCGGTATTGCGTGCTGCACCCGGCGGCGATCAGCAAAACGCCTGCCGCGATCGTGGTTTTCAGTTTCGAACCCATGCCTGACATGCTGCCCCCTTGGTGGTGCCCTCTTGTCTTGGCACCTCGTGCCTTTTAATCCGATTATAGAAGGAATGCCCCCGGTTCAAGCAAAGGACGACTGGCCACCGATGACAAATGCCTCAACCCAAGCGCTGCGGGTCTCTGATCTGTCGCAAACGCGCCCCACGCGCTTTACCCTGATCCCCGAAGAGCCGGCGCTGCATGGAATCGCTCGGGAATTGGATCTCAAGGCGCTGCGCAAGCTGCGTTTCACGGGCCAGATCGTGGCCGAGGGCAAACGCGACTGGCGGCTAGAGGGGCATCTGGGGGCCACGGTGGTGCAGCCCTGTGTCGTCACGCTGGCGCCGGTGACCACCCGGATCGAGGAAAAGGTGCTTCGGCGGTTTTTGGCTCAGATGCCCGATCTGGCCGAGGATGACGAAGAAATCGAAATGGCCGAGGACGACTCGATCGAACCGTTGGGCAGCGTGATTGACCCCGAAGCGGTGATGATCGAGGCCCTGGCCCTGGCGCTGCCTTTGTATCCGCGGGCCGATGGGGCCGAAATCGGCGCGGCCACCTATACCGAACCGGGCAAAGAGGCGCTGAAAGACGAAGATCTGAAGCCATTTGCCGGTTTGGCCGCCCTGCGGGATAAATTGGCGGGAAATGAGGGCTCGGATGGGTAAAAAACCCTTGCGACTTTTGGAAATGACAGTATTTTCCGCCCCTCATCCGAATTTTGGGTTGGACATGTCGGCTTTGACCGAATATGAGCCACGCACCCACGTGAAACCGGGCGACACGCCCACAGCAAATTGAGATTGTGACATGGCTGTCCAACAGAACAAAGTAAGCAAGTCGCGCCGCAACAACCGCCGCGCACATGACGCGCTGGTTGCGGCAAACCCGAACGAGTGCTCCAACTGCGGTGAGCTGAAGCGCCCGCACCACGTCTGCCCGTCCTGCGGCCACTATGCAGACCGCGAAGTCGTCGCGATGGCCGACGAAGTCGAACTGGACGAAGACGCAGCATAAACCTATTGGGGACCGGCGTCCGCATGTCCGTTCAGAACGATCAGGCCAAAGCGGGTGCCGGGCGCACCATTATCTCTGTCGATGCTATGGGCGGAGACCGGGGACCGGCGGCTGTTGTCGCCGGTATTTCTGATTCCGCCGCCGCGAATCCGGATATCGGGTTCATTCTGCACGGCCCCAGGGACGAGCTGGAAAAGCTGGTTGCCAAGCGCAAACCGCTGGAGGGCCGGGTCGAGATTCGCGACGCGCAGGATGTCGTCACCATGGAGGACAAGCCCTCGCAGGTGATGCGGCACGGTAAGCAGACCTCGATGTGGTCGGCGCTGAATGCGGTGCGCGAAGGCCAGGCCGATGTCTGCGTCTCCTGCGGCAATACCGGCGCGCTGATGGCGCTTAGCATGATCCGTCTGCGCAAATTGCCTGGGGTCAGCCGTCCGGCGATTGCGATTCTGTGGCCCTCGCGCAATCCTCAGGGATTTAACGTGATGCTGGATGTGGGGGCCGATATCCGCGCCGATGCACAGGATCTGCTGCAATACGCGCTGATGGGGGCCTCTTATGCGCGCAACGGCCTGGCGCTGGAACGCCCGCGCGTCGGCCTGCTGAACGTCGGCACCGAGGAACACAAGGGCCGCGCCGAACTGAAAGCCGCGCATGAATTGATGCGCCAGGCCGCGCCCTCGGCGAATTTCGAATTTGTCGGATTTGTCGAAGGCGGCGATATTCCGGGCGATACCTGCGATGTTATCGTCACCGACGGGTTTACCGGCAATGTGGCGTTGAAAACCGGCGAGGGCACGGCCAGCCTGATCAGCGACCTGATGAAAGAGGCCTTCATGCACTCGCCCCTGTCCAAGCTGGCGGCGCTTCTGGCCTATACGTCGCTGCGCCGACTGCGCAAACGCATGGATCCGCGCCGGGTGAATGGCGGGGTTTTCCTGGGGCTGAACGGCACGGTGGTGAAATCGCATGGCTCGGCCGATGCGACGGGGGTTTCGGCTGCGGTAAAGCTGGCTTTTCAACTTTCTCAGTCCGGGTTTTCCCAGAAACTGGCGGCACGGGTTGCATCCGCCACCGCACAGGCTAAGAATGCCGGAACTGACCAAGCGGAAAGCAGCGAATAAACATGACTAAACGCGCCGTTGTGCAGGGCGTTGGCCACTACCTGCCGGAAAAAGTGGTTCCGAACAGCGAGTTCGAGAAAACTCTGGATACCAGTGACGAATGGATTCGCGCCCGATCGGGGATCGAACGCCGGCATTTCGCCGCTGACGGAGAGATGACCTCGGATCTGGCGGTCAAGGCCGCCCAGGCGGCCTTGGACGATGCGGGGTTGCAGGCCGACGATATAGATGCGGTGGTTGTGGCCACGTCCACGCCGGATCTGACCTTTCCATCCGTGGCCACGATGGTGCAGTCGAAACTGGGCATGACGCGCGGTTTTGGCTTTGACGTGCAGGCCGTGTGCGCGGGCTTTATTTTCGCGCTGGCCAATGCCAATGCGCTGATTCTGGCCGGGCAGGCGGACCGTGTACTGGTGATTGGCGCCGAGACGTTTTCCCGCATCATGGACTGGACCGACCGCGCCACCTGCGTGCTGTTCGGCGATGGCGCCGGGGCGCTGGTTCTGGAGGCCCAAGAGGGCACCGGAGACAAATCCGACCGCGGTGTGCTGGCCACCGATCTGAACTCGGACGGACGCTACCGCGAGATGCTCTATGTGGATGGCGGCGTGTCCAGCACGGGCACGGCAGGTAAGCTGCGGATGCAGGGCAATCCGCTGTTCCGTCAGGCGGTCGAGAAACTGACCTCGACGGCGCATAAGGCCCTGGAGAAGGCCGGTTTTTCCGAATCCGAGGTGGATTGGATCGTCCCGCACCAGGCCAATATCCGCATCATTCAGGGCACCGCCAAGAAAATGGGCCTGCCGATGGAGCAGGTCGTGGTCACGGTGCAGGATCACGGCAATACCTCGGCGGCCTCGATTCCGCTGGCCATGTCGGTGGGGCGCGAACGCGGACAGATCAAACCGGGCGATCTGCTGGTCGCCGAGGCGATTGGCGGCGGTCTGGCCTGGGGCTCGGTCGTGCTGCGCTGGTAGGGCGGAACCCGCTGAAATTGTGCCGCGCAAGCCATTGATATTGACTCGGAAAATCCCATCGCCCATGGTGTTCAAAACAAGGGGACGGATATGAGTGAAAAGACTCTGACGCGCATGGATCTGAGTGATGCAATCTTTCGTGAGGTCGGCCTGTCACGGAACGACGCCAGTCAGCTGGTCGAAAGCGTGCTGCTGCATATGTCGGATGCTTTGGTGGATGGCGAACAAGTCAAGATTTCGTCGTTCGGGACATTCTCTGTTCGCGAGAAGGCCGCCCGCGTTGGTCGCAACCCCAAGACCGGCGAAGAAGTTCCCATCAATCCGCGCCGTGTGCTGACCTTCCGTCCGTCGCATCTGATGAAAGAGCGGGTCGCCGCCGGAAACAAGGCCTGATAGCTGGGGGGCGGTAGCATGTCCAAATCCCCCGACGCTTTTCGCACCATCAGCGAAGTTGCGGATTGGCTGGATCGCCCGGCCCATGTTCTGCGGTTTTGGGAAAGCAAGTTCACCCAGGTCCGCCCGATCAAACGGGCCGGAGGCCGGCGGTATTTTCGCCCGCAGGACATGCTGCTGCTGGGGGGCATAAAGAAGCTGCTGCACGACGATGGGCTGACCATCAAAGGTGTGCAGAAAATCCTGCGTGAACAAGGGGTTGAGCATGTGTCCGGGTTGTCTCAGCCGTTGGATGAACATGCCGAAACAGGCGAGTTGGTCCCATCGCCCGAAAAGGTTGCCGCGCTGAAGGTGCAGACCGAACCACAAGAGCCGGACTCGGCCACTTTGCTGCGCTTCCCCGGCGGGGCCGAGGCCGAGACCGACCTGACCGGCGCCCCTTATGAGCAGACCGAGGAAGAGCTGGCGCCCCTTGCGGATTCGACACCCGAAGAGGAGGCCAGCGCGCCGGAAACGCCGGTTTCGGATCTGCCAGAGGACACGCCCTCGGCCGAAGACGCCACGCCGTCGTTCTTTTCTATGTTCGACGGGGACAGCGGCGAAGCGCCCGCCGAACCGCAGATCGAAGAGCAAGCGGTAGAAGAAACGGCTGAGCAGACAGCGCAGGCCTGCGGCGAAGAGCCTGAGCTTTCGGACACATCTCCCCCCGCAGCCATGCCCGCCGTGGTGGATGTGCCGGTTGACGCCGACTCGCAGGCGGGGGCGGGGATTCTGACGCGGCTGATGCAGGCGAAATCCGCCGGGCTGACCGCCGAGCCCGCGCTTTTGCAGGAACTGCGCGGGCAGATCAGGGCTCTGACAGGGCGGCTGACACAGAACTGATCTTTGGGGCGAAAAAAACGTCGAAACGCTCTTGCCCCCACCCGGAAAATCAGTAAGAAGAGCAAACCGTCGGGCTATAGCGCAGCCTGGTAGCGCGTCCGTCTGGGGGACGGAAGGTCGCAGGTTCGAGTCCTGCTAGCCCGACCATTTTCCCTCTGCAATACGATGGTGTTTGCCCCTGATTTTGGGGCAATGGCAGGGTTTTGTTCCGTTGCGGCAAAACCGTCCGTCCGGTCGATTTATCTGTCGATCCGGCTTGACTTCCCCGCAGGCTCAGCGAAGCTATCCCCAGAGCCTAAGGGCATATCCAACGGGAATGGGAGGGAAGAATGGCCAAGAGTTTAGACGATTTTATCCTGCAAAATCTGCTGGTTAAGATGGATGATGACGGTATCACCACCGTGACGCTGAACCGCGCTTCGAAACGCAACGCCCTGAATGCCGAGACGGTCGAAGAGCTGATCGAGGTGTTCTCGAATCTGCCGCGCATGGGCGCGCGTGCCGTGGTTCTGCGGGCCGAGGGCACGCATTTCTGTGCCGGTCTGGATCTGGTCGAACACCATCAGGAAGACCGCCGACCCGAGGCTTTCATGCACCTGTGCCTGCGCTGGCACGAGGCATTCAACAAGATGGAATATGGCGGGGTGCCGATCATCGCGGCGCTGAAGGGCACGGTTGTGGGGGGCGGGTTGGAGCTGGCCAGCTCGGCTCATATTCGCGTCGCTGATCAGTCCACCTATTTCGCTCTGCCCGAAGGCCAGCGTGGCCTGTTCACCGGCGGGGGCGCCACAATTCGCGTGGCAGATCTGGTCGGCAAGGCGCGGATGATCGACATGATGCTGACGGGCCGCGTCTACAAACAGGACGAGGCCATCCAGGTCGGTCTGGCGCAATATCTGGTCGAGGATTCCGAGGCCAAAGCCTATGAAATCGCCCGCGCCGCCGCCACGAACCCGCCGCTGTCCAATTTCGCGATCTGCTCGGCGATCAGCCATATGCAGAACATGTCGGCGCTGGATGCGGCCTATGCCGAATCCGTGGTGGCCGGGATTGTGAACACGCAGCCGGCCTCGCGCGGGCGGCTTGAGGCCTTTGCCAACAAAACCGCGGCCCGCGTGCGCCCGGAGTGACGCAATATCGGGGAAAGGCTGACTTCTCAGCCTTTTCCTGCCCTTTCGGACGCGCTAAGACGGGTGAACTCAGAGGAGATCGCGATGACAGGCGTCCTGCCCAGCCAACAGCTGAAAACCATGATTGCGCAAGGTCAGATTACCGCGGAACCGGCGGTGATTGATGCGCAGATTCAGCCCGCCAGCCTGGATTTGCGCCTGGGTGTGCGGGCCTGGCGCGTGCGTGCGTCTTTTCTGGCCGGGCAGGGGCGCACCGTGGCCCAGCGGCTGAGCGAATTCGAGATGCACCAGATTGATCTGACCCACGGCGCGGTGCTGGAAAAGGGCTGCGTTTACGTCGTTGAGCTGATGGAGGGTCTGGCCCTGCCTCAGGGTGTGCAGGCTGTCGCCAACGCCAAAAGCTCGACCGGGCGGCTGGATCTGCTGACCCGCACGATCACCGATGGCGGGGAAGAGTTCGACCGTATTCAGCCGGGCTATGCCGGGCCGCTCTATGCCGAGATCTGCCCGCGGTCGTTTTCCGTTCTGGTGCGTCCGGGGATGCGGCTGAATCAGATCCGGTTCCGCTCGGGTCAGGCGGTGCTCAGCGATGACGCGCTGCGCGCGCTTCATGCTGAGGCCCCGCTGGTGGATGGTGAGGCCGTGATCGACGAGGGGCTGGGATTTTCCGTGGATCTGTGCCCGGCGCAGGGCGATCTGGTGGGCTATCGCGCCAAGCCTCATACCGGCGTGATTGATCTGGACCGGATCGGCGAATATGACCCGGCCGAGTTCTGGGAGGAAATCCGCACCAAATCCGGTCAGATCATTCTGGACCCCGGCGCGTTCTACATCCTGGTCAGCCGCGAGGCGGTGCATATCCCGCCCGCCTATGCTGCGGAAATGGCGCCCTATCTGGCAATGGTGGGGGAATTCCGGGTGCATTATGCGGGCTTCTTTGATCCTGGGTTCGGCAATGCGGATGCGGGCGGGGCCGGCTCGCGCGGGGTGCTGGAGGTGCGCTGTCACGAGGCGCCCTTTGTGCTGGAGCATGGGCAGGTCGTGGGCCGTCTGGTCTATGAACGCATGGCCGAGGTGCCCGATCAGCTTTATGGCGCGGGGATTGCGTCGAATTATCAGGGTCAGGGGCTGAAGCTGTCCAAGCATTTCCGGATGTGACTTGACGCCACTGAGCTGCGTGGTTAGCTGCGCGCCATGGCACGTGCACCTCTTTTACAGCTGACCGATATTTCGCTGACCTTTGGCGGCGATCCTGTGTTTCATGACCTGTCTTTGGTGGTTCAGCCGGGCGACCGGGTGGCGCTGGTGGGGCGCAATGGTTCGGGCAAATCCACATTGATGAAGGTGATGGCCGGACTGGTCGAGCCGGACCACGGAACGCGTATCATCCCGCCTGGAATCAGCGTTGGCTATATGGAGCAAGATCCTGATATGTCAGGATTTTCCACGTTGGGGGACTATGCCGCCAGCGCGCTGGACCCATCCGAGATGTATAAGGTCGAAATGGCGGGCGAAGGGCTGAAATTCGATCCCGCGCGCGAGGTAGCAACGGCCTCGGGCGGGGAACGGCGGCGCGCGGCTTTGGCAAAACTGATGGCCGAAGCGCCTGAGCTGATGCTGCTGGACGAACCCACGAACCATCTGGATATCGAGGCCATTGCCTGGCTGGAAAATGAGCTGAAACAGACCCGCGCGGGCTATGTTCTGATCAGCCACGATCGGGCATTTTTACGTGAACTAACGCGTGCAACCCTTTGGATTGACAGGGGAATGACGCGGCGTCAGGAAAAAGGTTTCGCGGATTTCGAAGAATGGCGCGATAAAGTCTGGGAAGAGGAAGACACCCAGCGCCACAAGATGGATCGCAAGATCAAATCCGAGGCCCGCTGGGCCGTCGAAGGCATCAGTGCGCGGCGCAAGCGGAATCAGGGGCGGCTGCGGGCGCTACACGCGCTCAAGGCCGAACGCGGCGCGCAGATCAAACGGCAGGGCACCGCCGCGATGGAGCTGGCCTCGGGGCCGAAATCCGGTAAGAAGGTGTTCGAAGCGGACAGTATTACAAAGACTTACGGGGAAAAGCTTATCCTGCGAAATTTCTCGATCAAGGTCGAACGCGGGGATCGCGTGGCCTTTGTCGGGCCCAATGGCGTGGGTAAAACCACGCTGCTGAAAATGCTGATGGGCCAAGAGGTGCCCGACAGTGGTAGCGTGAAAATCGGCACGAATCTGTTGCCCGCGGTGTTCGATCAGACCCGCGCGCAGCTGGATCCGGAAATGAGCCTGTGGGACAGTCTGACGGGCGATCCGGACATGCGGGTCTCGGGGAAGGCCGATCAGGTGCTGGTGCGCGGCCAGCCCAAACATGTGGTGGGCTATCTAAAGGAATTTCTGTTTGACGAACGCCAGGCAAGAGCGGCCGTTAAGTCCTTGTCCGGTGGGGAAAAAGCGCGGCTTCTGCTGGCCAAGCTGATGGCGCGCGAAAGCAATCTGCTGGTGCTGGACGAACCGACGAACGATCTGGATGTCGAAACGCTGGACCTGCTTCAGGAACTGCTGGACAATTATGATGGCACGGTTCTTCTGGTCAGCCACGACCGGGATTTTCTGGATCGGGTCGCCACGCAGACTGTCGCGATGGAGGGGAATGGCCAGGCGATTGTCTATGCTGGCGGCTGGTCGGACTATCAGTCTCAGCGTCAGGAAAATCCTTCGGAAACTCCTGTAAAAACAAAGCACAAAGCAGATAAGTTAAAGCAAGAAAAGCCCCCTCAAACCGCTCAGGACGGGTTAAGCTTTACAGAAAAGCACCGGCTGGAGGCCCTGCCAGCGATCCTTGAGCGGCTGGAAGCGGAAATCGCCAAGCTGGAAGAGTTCCTGATGGATCCGGATCTGTTTACCAAAGAGCCGGTGAAATTCCAAAAAGCGACCGATGCGCTGGTCGAACGTCAGCAGGCTCTGGCAGCCGCCGAAGAAGAGTGGCTGGAGCTTGAGGAAAAGGCCGGGTAGGGCGCGCCCCAGTCGGACGCGCCCGGCCGTTTACTGCATCCGCAGGGCGCCGTCGATACGGATCACCTCGCCGTTCAGATAGCCGCATTCGCAGATGAAACGCGCCAGCGCGGCATATTCGCTGGGATCGCCCAGGCGCTTGGGGTTGGTCACGTCCTGAGCCAGCTGGTCGCGCACCTCTTCGGGCAGGGACATCAGCATCGGGGTCAGGAAAATCCCCGGCGCAATGGCCATCACGCGGATGCCTTCGCGTTGCAGATCGCGGGCCATGGGCAGGGTGCCGGACACGATCCCGCCCTTCGAGGCCGCATAGCCCACCTGGCCCTTTTGCCCATCAAACGCCGCAACCGAGGCGGTTGAGATGATCACGCCGCGCTGACCGTCCGGGGTGGGATCGTTCTTGGCCATTTCAGCGGCAGCCAGGCGCGCCACATTGAAGCTGCCCACCAGGTTCACGTTCAGGATGCGCTGATAATGTTCAAGACTGTGCGGGCCGTTTTTGCCCAGGGTCTTTTCGGCCGTGCCAATGCCCGCGCAATTCACCGCGGTGTTGATCTTACCCATCGCGGCAACGGCAGCGGACATGGCGTTTTGCACCGAGTCTTCGCTGGTGACGTCGGTTTCGACAAAAGTGCCGCCGATCTCAGCCGCGACCTGCGGGCCGCGCTTGGTGTCACGATCCAGCAGGGTCACTTTGGCCCCCGACGCGGCGAACAGGCGGGCGGTGGCCTCGCCCAGGCCCGAAGCGCCCCCAGTGATGACGGCGCAGGTTTCGTTCATTTGCATTTTGGTTTCCTCTCCTCTGGGAATGGTGTGATGGTGGTTTATTCGGGCCGGTGTTGCGGTTTCAGCCACCGCGCGGCCAGGGTCATTTCAACAACGGTCAGGATGATGCGAAAAATGTGGTGCATGGTGACGATCGCGGGATTGGCGTGCAGGCTGAGCGCGACCAGCGCCATTTCCGTGACGCCTCCGGGGGCGAATGAGATCAGCAGAACATCCAGCTCCAGCCCGGTCACAGGCTGTAGAATCCGCGCGCAGATCAGCCCCAGCGCCAGCATCGCGCTGACTGACAGCACGCTCAGCCCCGAGGCCCGCAGCATCGTGCGCCCCTTCAGCCCGGCAAAGCGCATCCCCAGGCTGGTGCCCACCACGACCTGAGCCAGATTGATCGCCCATTGCGGGATCGGCAGCGCGACCAGCCCGCTTACCGTTACGGCGGCAGCAGCCAGCAGGGGGCCGGTCAGCTGCGCGGCGGGCAATCGGATCGCGCGGCCGATAAACAGCCCGGCGGCGCCGATCACCAGGGCCAGGGGCAGGGTGCTCAGGTCTCCGTCCGCGCTGGCCAATGTCTGCCCCGAGGCCGAGCCCACAGGCGCGCCGTACCACAGCGACAGGCCGACCGGGACCAGCACGATCACGGCAATGATCCTCAGAAATTGCTGCATTGTCAGGATTGCGACATTCGCGCCGGCTTCTTCGCCCATGGCCAGCGATTCCATCAGCCCGCCGGGCGTTGCCGAATAGAAGGCCGTGGCCGGATCATACCTGCCCAGCCTGCGGAAAATCACATAGTTCACCCCATGCGCGGCGGCCACGAACACGATCAACAGCGCAAAAGAGGGCAGATAGCCGGGCAGCGCGCCCAGAACATCCGGGGTCACGCGCGTGCCGATCATGACGCCGATGATAATCATGAACAGGGCGCGGAATTTCATCGGGAATCGATAGTCATCCGGCAGGCGCGGCGCGGCGAACAGCGCGATCAGGCCCGACGTGACCAAAGAGCCCAGCATGAACGGAAGCGGCAGATGCAGCCCGGCCGCCACCAGCCCGCCCGCTCCGGACAGGGCGGTCAGCAAAAGAGTCAACAGGATGGTCTGTAGTGTCATTTCGGAATTCGCGAAGCTGCTGATAGCTATATTACATAACAATCGCGCTGCAACAAGAGATTCCGCCCTAGCGCGCCAGGGGATATGTGCAGGGCGCAAAGCGGATGGCCGGATTGAGAAGGCGCTTCAGGGCTTCGGAAGTGCCTTCGGGACTCGCGCTCCCGAATCTTCCAGTCTCCACTCTTGATTGGCTTTTGCGGAAACGGCCAAAATTCAGCGTATGGCGCTGATTTATAAGGATACTATTTTGATAGGAATGGAGCGGGTAGCGGGAATCGAACCCGCGCGTTCAGCTTGGGAAGCTGACAGGCTACCATTACATCATACCCGCAATGGTGGGCTGAGATATACAGCGCCCACCGCCAAGATCAAGCGCAATTATGGTGTCTTGGACGTGCGGCGCTTAGGGGGCTCGGGGATGTCGTCCTCATTGGCGGCCGAAGGTTCGGATGGCTGATGCTGATGCCCCAGCCGCGCCACCAGCCATTCTGTGTGCTCTTCGCGTTTGCGCACGGTAAAGGCGCCGAATTGCTGGACGGCCACGGCGAAAATCCCAAGGCCGACAAAGATAAACACCGTGGTGCCGATCCGCCCCATGGCCGAGGCCGGCACCATTTCCCCATACCCCACGGTCGAGAGCGTCACGACGGTAAAGAAATAGGAATCCAGCCAGCTCCAGCCCTCGACATAATGAAAGAAGACCGTGCCCCCCAGCACCACCAGAGCCAGCGTGACCAGCAGGGTTATGATCTTCAACAGGCTTGTCATGCGTCGGCGGTGCGCTGCGCGATGATGTCATCCATGACCCTAAGCCACAGATCTGTCGGTTGCGCGCCAGGCACGGCGTGCTGTGAGGCCACGATAAACGTGGGCACGGAGTTCACCCCCATTTCACGCGCGGCGGTGTCCTTGTCGCGGATCGCCTGTTCGTCCTCTTGGGTGGCCAGAAGCCGCAAGATCACGCTGGCATCCATGCCGCAGCCATCGGCGATATCGGCCAGGATGTCGCGATCGCCGATATCCAGACCCTCGACGAAATAGGCCTTGAACAGGGACGAGATAACCGCCGTCTGCCGCCCCTCAATGCCGGCCCATAGGATCAGCCGATGCGCATCCAGCGTGTTGGGCGTGCGCTGCATGGCCTCGAAGTTGATGTCCAGCCCGGCGGTTTTGGCGTGTTCCACAACCGGGGCATAGGCCTGCACCGCGCCATCCTTGCCGCCGAATTTGGCCTCTAGATAGGTGCGGCGATCCATGCCTTCGCGGGGCATGTCCGGGTTCAGCTGAAAGGGGTGCCATTCGATCACAAAGGGATGATCCGGGCGCTGCTCTAACGCGCGATCCAGGTTGGTTTTGCCGATATAGCACCACGGGCAGATCGGATCGGACAGAATATCAAGCTTGACCATCGGGGTCTCCTTTTGGGTCCCGTATTGGTAAAGCCTGTTGGCGGTAAGGAAAACCCCCAAGCCCGTCACATTGCAGTTAAATCCCGTTAAACAAGGGCTTTAGCGCTCGGCGGGATAGTTTGCCGTTCGGGTTTGTGGGCATTTCTGTCAGGCGCACCCAGGCGCGGGGCTGTTTGTACCGGGCCAGCCGTTCGGCGGCATAGCGGGTCAGATCTGCGGCCGGAATCTCGGTATCCGCGCGGTAGAAGGCGACGATGATGCGCGTGTCTTCTTTGATCTCGACATCGGTCACGCCGATTTCCTGAATGGCGGGATGGGGCAGCAGCGCGGCCTCGATTTCCAGCGGAGAGACGCGATAGCCGCCGGCGTTCATCATGTCATCGACGCGCCCATGCAGCACAATATCGCCCTGCGGAGTCATCTCGGCGTGATCGCCGGTCATGAACCAGTCCCCCTGGAATTTCTGTGCGGTTTCATCGGGGGCACCGAAATAGCCCAGCATCAACCCCGGATCGCTGCGGTGCACGCAAATAATGCCGTCTTTTCCAGTGCCTACGGGGCCTTCTTCATCTATGATGGAAACTTTTCGCCCGATCTGAGGGCGGCCCAGACTGCCAGCAATCGCCGGCGCATCGGGGCTGCTGGAAATGAAGGTCGAGCATTCGGACAGCCCATAGGCCTCATAGATTTTCTTGCCGCCTGTGGCCTCGGCCCAGTGGGTGCGGATGGTATCCGACAGCTTTTCCCCGGCGGCCAGACCGTGCCGCAGCTTGGGAAGGTTAATCTTCGTGTGATGGATTAGGATTTTCCGGTAAACACCCGGAACTGCGGCAAAAAGACTGGCGTCATGGCGGTGCAATAGCAGCGGCAGAGCCTCGATCTGGACGCCCTGAGCAGGGATCAGTGCGGTGGCGCCGACGCTCCAGGGATCCATCAGGCCGGTGCCCAGGGTGAAGCTCCAGTTAAAGGCGCCGGCGTGCAGCAGCCGGTCCTGCGCACTTAGCCCATACCAGTCCCGGTGCATCATCTGCCGCGCCCAGATCGCACGATGGGCGTGCATCACCGCCCGCGGCACGCCCGAGGTGCCCGAGGTATAGATGATATAGGCCAGCCGCTCGGGATCCCCCATGTGATAGGCGGCGGGGGGCAGATCGTGCATGGCCGTCAGCTGCGCAATATCCAGAACGGGGATGTCCGTCTGCGGGCAGGCGATCTGCGGATCGTGCAAGACCCCGGCAGGAGAGAGCTGATCCATCATCCGCTGGACCTCGGGGGCGGTCAGCATCGAGGAGGTCGGCACCGGCACCATCCCCACCGCGATCGCGCCCAGATAGGCCAGCGGGAAGTCCACCGTATTGCCCAGCCGCATCAGCAGGATGTCCCCCGGCTGGAACCCGGCCTGCAACAGCCCCGTGCCGATCCCCAGAATGGCAGCTTTCAGGCGGCCATAGCTCCAGCGTTCGGAGCCCGAAGGCGACAGGATCGCCAGGGCGATCTTATCGGGGTCATCCTCGGCGCGGGCCAGCACATGAGCGGCCAGATTGAACGGGGTGGGGCAGGGCGCATGGCCGCCCTTATCAAAGATCGACAACATAGTGGCAGGTCTAGGCCCGGCTCTCGCCAGTTGCAAGCGCCGCGCGCGCGGCCTATGTCTGACAGCATGAGCGAAAGTGACCCCAAATCCATCATCCGCATCGCCCGTGAAAACGGAACCGAAGAGCTGGCCGAGCCGCTGAACCTGGCCACCCGCGTGCGCGAGCTGCGCAAGGGCCGGGGGATGACGCTGGAACAGGCGGCGCAGCAGGCG
>PAPN01000054.1 GCA_002708925.1 Paracoccaceae bacterium | reverse complement strand
GCCGCCGCGCTGCCGGTGGCCGGATCCTCGGGTATGTTGTCCAGCGGGGCAAACATACGGGCGTGCACCGTCTGGCCTTCGCGCACATAGGCCATGATCGCGAAATCCAGCGCGCCGGGGTAGCGCGCCGCACCCTCGCGGAAGGCCGCGCTATCCGTGACAATCCGCGACAGGGCCTCTCGGTCCGTCAGTTCGGTCAGAACAAAGGGCAGCCCCAGGCTGGCCAGCGCCGGCGCATGTGTCTCTGGCCTGAGCGCCGCACCGGGCAGGCCAAGCGCGCGGGCCACCAGGGCGGGCTCTGGCTGGGCCAGAATTTGCAGCGGTGCCGAGGTGGTGAACCGCGCCGCCCCTTCGGTGGCATGGGCGCGCAGCGGGCCGATGCCCAGCTCTAGCATCATCTCCGGGCCATGCCCCATCTGCGCCAGCGCCACGGCGGTGCCGATCGTGGGATGCCCGGCAAAGGGGATTTCCATTGTCGGAGTAAAAATCCGTACCCGCGCCGTATGGGCCGGATCGCGCGGCGGATAAACAAAGGTGGTTTCCGAGAAATTGAACTCGCGCGCGATCTGTTGCAGCCGGGCCTGGGGCAGGGCGCGCGCATCGGGGATCACCGCCAGTTGATTGCCGCCAAAGGGCTGATCGGTAAAGACATCAAGGACAAGGTATCGGGTCATGAAGACTGTGCCAGGGATTGCAGCTTGCGCAGGGTGTTGAGGTTCCGGGCCGTTGTGGCGGCGGGCAGGGTGCGCTCAAGCGGGCCGGCCAGTTTCGAGCGGCCAATCCCGTTGGGCGCCAGCACCGCCAGCGCGCGGGGCAGCAGGTGCAGGGTTTCGCCCGCTGTGCAAAAACGGGCCAGCGTGGCCGGCAGATCGGCGGGCAGGGCACGGTCGCTTAGGTAGAGATAGACCTGATTGGGTGGAATGGGCCCCGGATCGGGTAGGGCGGCCAGCAGGCTGTCTAGATCGTCGGACCGCAGGGCCAGCGCGGACGGCGCAAAGCCGAAATGCGTCTGGATCAGCTCTGTGACCCTGTGGGCCAGCGTGGCGGCGTCGGTTTCCGTATGGTCGAACAGCAGGTTGCCCGACTGGATATAGCTGCGGACAGTCTGCGCACCGATTTGGGGCAGGGCGGCGCGCAGCTCGGCCATTGGCAGCTTGCCCTTGCCGCCGACATTGACGCCGCGCAACAGGATCAGCCAGCGCGGCATCAGACCAGCCCCGGCTCGCGCCCGACCTTGGCGGCCAGCCTGCCCACGCTTAGCCCCTGCACGATGATCGAGAACACCACCACGATATAGGTGGCCGTCAGGATCAGCGGTTTCCATTCGTTCTCGGGCAGGGACAGGGCCAGCGCGACAGAGATGCCGCCCTTCAGCCCGCCCCAGGTCATGATCGGCACCACGCCGGGGCCAAACTGGCGCGGCCCGCCCAGCAGATAGACCGGCACCGCCACAGCCGCCAGCCGCGCCACCAGCGCCAGCGCGATCGCCAGCACGCCCGCCGTCAGATACGAGGCATCAAAGGCAACGGCGAAGACCTCGAATCCGATCAGCAGGAACAGCACCGCGTTCAGGATCTCATCCACCAGTTTCCAGAAGGCATCGACATAGTTGCGGGTCTGTTCGGACATGCCGTGCTTGGCGCCGATGTCGCCGATCAGCAGCCCCGCGCAGACCGCCATGATCGGCGCCGAAACATGCAGCCACACCGCCAGCTCATAGCCGCCGAAGGCCAGGCCCAGGGTCAGCAGCACCTCAAGCGAGTAGTCGTCAATCAGCCGCATCACGCGGAACACCAGCCAGCCCAGAACAATGCCTAGCAGCGCCCCGCCAAAGGCCTCTTGGATGAACAGAACCGCGGCGAATTCCACCTCATTGCCGTGGTTATCGCCATGCGCGCCGACGGCCGGGAACACCATCGCCACCAGCACCAGATAAACGACATAGCCCACCCCGTCGTTGAACAGCGATTCGCCCGCGATCTTTGTCTCCAGCGATTTGCGCAGACTGGCCTGGCGCAGCACGCCCATCACCGCCACCGGATCGGTGGGCGAGATCAACGAGCCGAACACCAGCGCCACCATCAGCGGCATCCCGGTGATCCAGCTGAACCCGACGCCGACAATGGCGGTGGACAGCCCCACGCCCAGCGTGGCCATCAGCACCACCACCTTCCACTGGGCGCGCAGATCGGCCAGTTTCACATGCAGCGCGCCAGCGAACAATAGCAGGCCCAGCATCCCCTCCAGCAGCGCATCAGAGAAGTCGATCCCCAGCACCAGGCTGCGCGCCGTATCGGCCATGTGCAGACCGGGCCAAAGCAAATCCAGCCCCAGCACCGCCAATGAGGCCAGAAGCGAGACCACCAAAATCCCGATCGCCGAGGGCAATTTCAAGAAAAGGTAATTGATCGCGCCGAAGGCTCCGGCCAGGACGATCAAAAGCGAGGTAATCTGAAGCAAATTCATGGGAAATCCTGTAACTGTTCCCCCAGCGCTAGCATGGATTGCCCCGCCCGAGAAGCCGTCACGCAAGGGCCAGATCCACCCAGACCGGCAGATGATCGCTGGCCACGCGGGCCGGTTGCGCCAGCTGAACGCCGGTGGCGAGGGCGCGCAGCTCGGGCGAGAGCGCGAAACGGTCCAGCCGCCCCAAAGGCTGCAATGCGGGAAAGCTTCTGGGGGTGGGCACAAAACGCAGGCCGCGCGCGGCATGATCCAGCGCCGCGACCGAGCCCCATTCGTTCAGATCGGCGGCCAGCACGGTGGGCATTGGCCGCAGCGCCGCCAGATGACGGGCAATCGCGCTGATCTGCATCAGCCGCCAGCGCCGCACCAGTCCCAGATGCGCGCCGACCACCCGCAGCGGCCCCAGAGGCGTGTGCAGATCGGCCCGGATCGCGCCGCGCGGCTCCAGCCCCGGCAGATCCAGATGCGCTGTGTGCAGCAGCCGCACCCCTGGCCGCACCAGCATCGCATTGCCGTGCCAACCCAGAGAGCCTCCGGGCTGACCGAAAGGCAGGATCTGCCAGCCGTCATCCTCGATCATTGCGTGGGGCAGGGCGGCCGGGCGCGGGGGCAGGCGCTTGTCGGCCTCTTGCAGGGCGATCACCTGCGCGCCGATCGCATTGATCACCCGCAACGTCCGATCCGGGCGTCTGCGCAAGTCCATTCCGACGCATTTTTGTAGGTTGTAGCTTGCAATTCTTAGCGAAGATGCGGTCATCTGGGGATATCACCACGGCGCAAAAGGGATGTCACGCGATGTTGCGCGAACAAACATGGCTGGTGCGGATCATCTGGGTGTTGCTGCTGCTTCTGGCGGCAGGGGCGCTGCTCAGCACACGCTGGAGCCTGGCCTTTGTCGCCTTTCTGACGATGGCCTTGTCGATGGCGCCGCTATGGCTGGCCCGCTGGGCCGAGGTTCGTGTTCCTCCTAGTTTCATGGCCGCGATCGTGCTGTTTATCGCAGGCACGCTGTTCCTGGGCGAGGTGTTCGATTTCTACACCCGATTCTGGTGGTGGGACATCGCCATGCATGGCGGCAGCGCGGTGGGTTTCGGCCTGATCGGATTCGTGTTGGTTTTCATCATGTTCCAGGGGGACAGATTTGCCGCGCCGCCCTCGGCCATGGCTTTTTTCGCCTTCTGTTTCGCGCTGGCCGTCGGCGCCCTATGGGAGATTTTCGAATTCGCCATGGATCAGAGTTTCGGTCTGAATATGCAAAAATCGGGCCTGCTGGACACAATGGGAGACCTGATCGTCGATACGCTGGGGGCGCTGGTGGGGGCGGCCTCGGGGTTTTTGTACCTCAAGTGGCAGGCAGACCGGGGCCCGATGGGCATGATTGATGAATTCGTCCGCAGAAATCCCAGGCTGTTCCAGCGTTTTCGCAAATAAATCGGATTGACGGCGCGCGCGTTCCGGCCTCATCTGCGCGGATGGAGCGCAAAGACAAGATTGACAGTTTCGGGGCTGTCTCGCTGATTGGATTCGGCGTGCTGCTGGCCTTTAATCAGGTGGTGGTAAAGCTGGGCAATGACGGATTCCAGCCGGTGTTCATGGCGGGGGTGCGCTCGGTCGGTGCGCTGGTGGTGCTGCTGATCTGGATGCGTCTGCGGGCCATACCTGTGCGGATGCGGCCGGGGACGCTGGGGCCGGGGCTGCTGCTGGGCGCGCTTTTTGCGTTCGAGTTCGTGGCCCTGTTCTGGGCGCTGGATCATACGCGGGTTTCCCACGCCTCTTTGTTGTTTTATTCGATGCCGGTAGTGCTGTCGGTTGCGGCGCATTTCCTGCTGCCGAACGAGCGTCTGACCCCGCTTAAAACCCTGGGGTTGGCTCTGGCGATGGGGGGCGTTGGGCTGGTTCTGATGGGGCAACGCGGCGGCGCGGCCAGCCTGATCGGCGATCTGGCCGCGCTGGCCGGGGCCTTTGGCTGGGCGGGGATTGCGCTGACGCTGCGGTTGACGAAACTGGCCTCTGAGCCGCCCGAGATGCAGCTGTTCTGGCAACTGGCGGTCTCGGCGGTGATTTTGCTGGCACTGTCGCCTCTGTTCGGGCCGCTGCTCCGGGATCCGGGGCTGTGGCATCTGGTCGGGCTGGCGTATCAGATCGTTGCCGTGGCCAGTTTCGGGTTCCTGTTCTGGGTGTTTTTGCTGGGCATCTACCCGGCGGCGGGGGTGGCCAGTTTTGCCTTTCTGACCCCGGTGCTCAGCGTGATTTTGGGCTGGTTGATCCTGTCCGAGCCGCTGGGCCTGAACATTCTGGGCGCAATGGCGCTGGTGGCGCTGGGGATCGTGCTGATTAACCGCCGCTAGGGGGTTAGGTGCCGCAGAATGTCTGTTCCACCACTTCCGAGGGCAGCGGCGGACGGGTCAGATCCTGCGCCTGAGGCTGATCCGTGTAGGGCTGCGCCAGAACCGTGTTCAGCCGGTGGAAGGGTGCGAAATCGCCCGCTTCGGCGGCCTGGATCATCTGCTCGATGCGATGATTGCGCGGGATAAAGGCCGGGTTGACGGCGCGCATCACGGCCTGCGGATCGGTCTCGGATTCCAGCCGCGCTGCCCATTTTTGCGCCCAAAGATCGAAGGCCGCAGGGTCGGTGAACTGGTCGCGCGGCGCCGTCCCGGTGGCCAGGGCGCGGAAGGTATTGGTGAAATCGGCCTGCCCGTCGGCCATCAGGGTCAGCAGATCCGAGATCAGCGGCTCGTCCTCGGCCTGCGCGTTTTCCAGACCGATCTTGCGGCCGAACCGGGCCAGCCACTGAGCCTTGATCTGATCGCCCATCGCGTGGATCGCAGCGGTGAAATCCTGCACGGCCGCATCGGTATCGGGCATCAGCGGCACCAGGGATGTCGCCAGCTGAGCCATGTTCCACGCCAGAATATTGGCTTGGTTATCATAGGCATAGCGCCCCTGCCGGTCGATCGAGGAATAGACGGTGACCGGATGATACCTGTCCATATAGGCTGCGGGGCCATAGTCGATCGTCTCGCCCGAAAGCGCCGTGTTATCGGTATTCATCACCCCGTGGATAAACCCCAAAGACAGCCAATGCGTCACCAAGGACACCTGCCGCGCGATCACCTGTTGCAGCATCTCCAGCGGGGTTTCGGCATCCGGGTAATGCCGGTCTCGGGTATAGGTGAACAACTGCTGCACTGCGTCCACATCGCGGCGGGCGGCGAAATATTCGAAGGTGCCCACCCGGATGTGGCTGGCGGCCACGCGGGTCAGCACAGCGCCGGGCAGGCCGCGTTCGCGCTGCACGCGCTCTCCGGTCAGAGTGGCGGCCAGGGCGCGGGTGGTGGGCACACCCAGAGCATACATGGCCTCGGACAGGACATATTCGCGCAGCACCGGCCCCAGCCAGGCCCGCCCGTCGCCCCGGCGCGAAAACGGCGTGCGCCCCGCGCCCTTTAGCTGGATGTCACGGCGCTGGCCGTGGGTGTCGATCACCTCGCCCAGCAAAATGGCGCGCCCGTCGCCCAGCTGCGGGGAAAACCCGCCGAATTGGTGGCCCGCATAGGCCTGGGCCAGGGGCTCGGCCCCATCGGGAACGATATTGCCCGCGAAAACCTGCGCCATATCCGGCTCCGCGCCCGGCGCGATGCCCAGATCGCGCGCCAGATCGTGGTTGAACGCGATCAACTGCGGGGCGGCCACAGGGGCCGGGGCCTGCCGCGCGTAAAACCGCTGAGGCAGGGTGACATAGCTGTTCTGAAACGGGATCGAGAAAGTCATGAACGCCAACTTAACGTGCAATCGCGGCAGGGCAATGGGGCTATGGTCTGAGCGTCATCAGCGCATAGCCGTCGCGCAGCTTAAAATGCAGCTTTTCATAGAATGCGCGGGTGCGCCTGTCCTCGGTCCGGACTTCCAGATGCAGGGCCTTCAACCCGGCCCCGGCCAGCGCTTTGGGCAGGGCGGTCAGCACCTCGGATCCGATGCCGCGCCCGCGGACGCCGGGACGGATATAGATTTCATCCACAAACCCATCCATGCCGCCGAATTCCACCGACCAGCCGAAACAGATCACCACATAGCCGATGGGCGCCTTTTGCGGCCCGATCAGATAGGCCACCCCATGGGGCGAGCCCTCCAGCAGCGGAACCAGACCGGCGCGGCGGGTGGTGTCGTCGGTGGGCAGGGCCAATTCGGCATGAAACGCCCCGGCCAGAGGCAAAAGCCGGTCCAGATCCTCGGGGCGGGCCAGATGCAGCGCGGTCACAGGCGGGCCAGCCGTTCTGTCAGCAGGGCAAAGAACCCGTCCGCATCAATATCGCCGATGAACAGCGCATTCGCCGGACGGCCCGTCACGCGCCACCAATCGGCGACAGTCATGCCCATGGTCAGTTCAGAGCCGGTCTCGATTTCCACATTGATATGCCGCCCCGAGAACAGCTCGGGCCGGATCAGATAGGCCGTCACACACGGATCATGCAAGGGGGCCCCCAGGCTGCCGTATTTTTCCTTGTCGAAACGCTCGAAGAAATCGGTCATTTCGGCCACGGCCCTGCCAACCCGGTTGCCAATCGCGCGAAAGGCATCGTTGCGCGCACGGGTGACCAGCGCCTTATGCGTCACGTCCAGCGGCATCACGGTGATCTGCACACCTGAACGGAACACGATCCGCGCCGCCTGAGGATCGACATAGATGTTGAATTCCGCGGTGGGGGTGATGTTGCCCACCTCGAAATAAGCGCCGCCCATCAGCACGATCTCGCGCACACGGGTCACGACATCAGGGGCCTTCTCAAAGGCCATGGCGATATTCGTCAACGGCCCCAATGGGCACAGCGTGACCGAGCCGGCAGGCGCGGCCCGCAGCGTATCAATGATGAAATCCACCGCGTGCTGCTCTTGCAAGCGCATCTGCGGGTCCGGCAACACAGGCCCGTCCAGCCCGGTCTTGCCATGCACATGTTCCGCCGTAACCAGGTCGCGCCCCAAAGGCCGGTCGCACCCCGCAAACACAGGCACATCGGGCCGCCCGGCCAGCTCACACACCTTGCGCGCGTTCAACTGCGTCAACGCCAAAGGCACATTGCCCGCCACAGCAGTAATGCCCAGAACCTCAATCTCTTCGGGGCTGGCCAGCGCCAGTAAAATGGCCACCGCGTCGTCCTGTCCGGGGTCGGTATCGATAATGATGCGGTGCTTGCTCATGCGGTCTCCTGCTTTGGCGCGACCCTGCCGCCTATCGCCGCCAAAGTCCATGCCCTGCCTGTCTCAGCAGAAAAATCCCGCCTGCTTCTTTCTGATGAAAATACTCAATTGCACAGCGGCCCACAGGCGCTGCGCCATAAAAAAGGGGCGGCCTCCCCTCATGAAGACCGCCCCAAGCTGAACAGACCGATCCGATCAGCCGTCGAAATCCACCTCTTCGATCAGCTTCAGCGCGGCAGGGCGCAGCGCGGCCAGATCCATCAGGTTCACGTCATCGGCGGTGAAGCTGCCCCAGCTTTTGACCAGATCATCGGCCTCGGCGCCCGGTGCGATCGGGTATTCGAAATTCGCGGTGGCATAGATTTTCTGAGCCTTGGGCGAGGTCAGGAACTCCATCAGTTTCAGCGCGTTATCCGCGTTGGGCGCGTGTTTCGTCATCGCCACCCCCGAGATGTTCACATGCGCGCCGCCATTGCCAAAGGTCGGGAACACCACGTTGACCGAGTTCGCCCAGGCCTGCTGTTCCTCATCGGCCAGCATCTTGCCCATGTAATAGGTGTTGCCGATGGCGATGTCGCATTCGCCGGCCCAGATCGCCTTGACCTGCGCGCGGTCGTTGCCCTGGGGTTTGCGCGCCAGGTTGGCCTTCACGCCTTCCAGCCAGGTTTTCGCACCCTCTTCGCCCAGGTGGTGAATCACGGCCGAGGTCAGCGCAACATTATAGGCATGGGTGCCCGAACGGGTGCAGATCCGGCCCTTCCACTTGGGATCGGCCAGGTCTTCATAGGTGGTCACGTCGCCCTCGGCCACGCGCTCTTTGGAGGCATAGACAACGCGGGCGCGGGTGGTCAGACCCCACCATTGCCCATCGGGATCGTGATAGGCGGCGGGGACGTTGGCGCTCAGCACGTCCGATTTGACAGCCTGCGTCAGGCCCGCGTCCACAACGGCGGCCAGGCGCGAAATATCCACGGTCAGCACCAGATCGGCGGGCGAGCGTTTGCCCTCGGCCTGGAGCCGCTCGATCATGCCTTTGGCCAGATAGGCGACGTTTACCTTGATTCCGGTCTCTTCGGTGAAGGCGTCGGTCAGGGGCTTGAGCAGTTCAGGCTGGCGGTAGGAATACAGGTTCACATCTGCGGCCAGCGCGGGCGCGGCGGTCAGAGTGGCCAGCGCGGCGGCCAGAATGGATTTCGGAGTGCAGAACATTGGGGTCCCCTAGAATCGTTGGTTTCGTTGGGGAAGCTTTATTCTGACTAAATCACTCAGGTCAATACCTGATTATTTAAATCACCTTTTCCTGTCCGCTGCCCGATGTTCCAGTTTTACCTGGTCCCACAGCGCATCCATTTCCGTCAGGTCCGACTCCTCGGGGCGCTTTCCCATCTCGGCCAGTTTTGCCTCAACCCCCTGGAAACGCTTGATGAACTTGGCATTCGCAGCGCGCAAGGCTGCCTCGGGTTCGACCCCCAGATGACGCCCCAGATTGGCCATCACGAACAGCAGGTCGCCAAATTCCTCTTCGACCTCGGCCTGGGTCAGCTCTGTGCGGGCTTCGTGCAGTTCGGCGGCTTCTTCGGCGATTTTGTCGATTACCTGATCGGCCGAGGGCCAATCGAACCCGACCCGCGCCGCCCGTTTTTGCAATTTATAAGCCCGCAGCAGCGCCGGAAGCCCCACCGCCACCCCGTCCAAAGCTCCAGTCTGCGCCTTGCCTGCCCGCTCGGCCGCCTTGATGGTTTCCCAGTCGCGAGTCTGCTGCTCGGCTGATTTGTCGCGGCTTTCATCGCCAAAAACATGCGGATGCCGGGCGACCATCTTATCGGACATGGTGTCGGCCACCTGATCGAAGGTGAACAGCCCCCGTTCGCTGGCCATCTGCGCGTGAAACACCGATTGGAACAGCAGATCGCCCAATTCGCCCTTCAGCTCGTCCCAGGCCTCGCGCTCGATTGCGTCGGCAACCTCATAGGCTTCCTCGATCGTG
This sequence comes from Paracoccaceae bacterium, assembly GCA_002708925.1. Lineage (GTDB taxonomy): Bacteria > Pseudomonadota > Alphaproteobacteria > Rhodobacterales > Rhodobacteraceae > Thalassobius. The sequence goes on along the minus strand of PAPN01000054.1, from coordinate 32,472 downwards.
TAGGGCGCGATGGTGCTGAAATCCTGCGCAATATCCCACGGACAGCCCGTCTGCGGATCGCGCAGACAGCGCATGATTTCCAGCAAACGCGGCACGCCGCCGTTGGGGTTGTGGATCAGGGCGTCATCGGGCATTGCGCAGGCTCCGTCTTTGAGGTTGTGATAAAGACTGACCTTTTGCCAAACAGGAGTCCACCCATGCCCGTCATCAATCGCATCGCCGGTCTGGCCGACGAGATGACCGCCTGGCGGCAGCATCTGCACACCATCCCCGAGCTGGGATTCGACTGTTTCCAAACGGCGGAATTCGTGGCCGAGCGGCTGCGCGAATTCGGCGTGGATGCGCTGCATACCGGCATCGCCACGACGGGCATTGTGGCGGTGATCCATGGCCGGGAAACGGGGCCGACAATCGGGTTGCGGGCGGATATGGATGCGCTGCCCATCCCCGAGGACACCGGGGTTGCCTATGCCTCGGGGCATCCGGGCGTCATGCACGCCTGCGGCCATGACGGGCATACCGCGATGCTGTTGGGGGCGGCGAAATACCTGGCCGAGACGCGTAATTTCGCGGGCAGCGTGGCGTTGATCTTTCAACCGGCCGAGGAAAACGGCGGCGGCGGCGGCGTGATGGTCGAAGAGGGCATCATGGAGCGTTTCGCCATCCAAGAAGTCTATGCGCTGCACAACGCGCCGGGCTTTGACGAGGGCAAATTCTACACCACTCCGGGACCGATCATGGCGGCGGTGGACACCTTCCATATTGATGTCAAAGGCGTCGGCGGACATGGCGCCATGCCGCATGAGACCCGCGATCCGGTGGTGGCCGCGGTGGGCATCGTGCAGGCGATTCAGACGATCAGCAGCCGCAATCACTATGCGCTGGACGATCTGGTGATCTCGGTCACGCAGATTCACACGGGCAGCGCGGAAAATATCATCCCCGAATCCGCCTATATCAACGGCACCGTGCGCACGTTCCATCCGGCGGTGCAGCAAATGGTGATGGGCCGGATGCAGGAAATCGTGGACGGGCTGGGCCCCGCCTATGGGGTTGAGGCCACGCTGAATTATGAGGTCTGGTATCCGGCCACGGTGAACGATCCGGCAAAAACCGCCTTTGCCTGCGATGTGGCCCGCGCCGTGGTGGGCGAGGCCGCGGTGGATGCGGCCTATAGCCGGGAAATGGGGGCCGAGGATTTCTCGTATATGCTGAATGCCCGCCCCGGTGCCTATCTGTTTCTGGGCGCGGGCGAGGGGGCCGGATTGCACCAGCCTCAGTTCAATTTCAACGACCGGATCGCACCCATCGGGGCCTCGTTCTTTGCGCGGGCGGCCGAGGCCGCATTGCCATTGCAGGCTTGACCCCGAAAGCCGGGATGGTAATTTTGATCAAATTATTCTTTCCCTGATCGGAGGCGGCAATGGCACTGGAAGACGCGAAAAAGCAGATCGACGCGGCGTTCACCCGCGCGGACCTGAAGGGGCTGAGCTTCGAGAACGCCTTTGCCGGGGCGACATCATTCCTGCGGCGCAAATATACCAAGGATCTGAGCGGCGTGGATCTGGCGGTGACCGGCGTGCCTTTCGATCAGGCGGTGACCAACCGCACCGGCACCCGCATGGGCCCGCGCGCCATCCGCGAGGCCAGCACGCTGCAACCTTATGATCCGCCCTATGGCTGGGGGTTTGATCCGCTGGGAGAATTCGCGATCATCGACTATGGCGATCTGGCCTTTGATTACGCCAATGTCAGCGCCACCCCCGGCGCGATCCAGCAGCATTTTCAGACGCTTCTGGCGGGCGGCGTGGGCACTGTGACCTTGGGGGGGGATCACTTTATCACCCTGCCGATCCTGCGCGCCTATGCGGAAAAATACGGGCCCCTTAGCGTGATCCAGTTCGATGCGCATTCCGATCTGTGGGCCGATGACGATATGGACCGGATCGACCACGGGACATTCATGTATAAGGCGGTGAAGCTGGGGCTGGTGGATCCCGAACGCTCGGTTCAGATCGGGATCCGCACGGAATGCGATGACTATTGCGGGATGAACTATATCGACGCCCGCACCGTGCACGAGGACGGCCCCGCCGCCATCGCCAAACGCGTGAGGGACATCGTGGGCGAGCATCAGACCTATGTCACCTTTGATATTGATTGTCTGGATCCGGCCTTTGCCCCCGGCACGGGCACGCCGGTTTGGGGCGGTCTGTCCAGCGGGCAGGCGGCCATCATCCTGCGCGATCTGGCCGGGATCAACATGGTCGGCGGTGATATCGTCGAGGTCAGCCCCCCCTATGACACCACCGGCGCCACGGCCGTGGCGGGCGCGCATGTCGCGATGGAGCTGATCTGCCTGTGGGCCTGGACGCGCCGTCAGGCTTGACCACGGCAGCAGGCATCCCAACTCTATGCAGGACAAAACATAAGGGATGCGCGATGAATTGGCTCTATGTGATTGTGGTTTTGGTGGTGGGCTTTGGGCTCTATGTGCGTCTGGCGCCCAGCGATCCGGCGCGCTGGCATCAGCCGATCAAAGGCGCGCAGGACAAGGATTTCAAGGGCGGCGCGCTGCGCATCCTGCCCGGCAGCGGGGCCGAGACCTTCGCGGCGCTGGACCGGATCATCCAGGCCAGCCCGCGCACCTCGGTGCTGGCCGGGTCGCTTGCGGATGGGGAAATCACCTATATCACCCGCTCGGCGCTGTGGGGGTTTCCCGATTACACCACGCTGGAGCTGCGCAAAAACGGTGTCGCTATTCTGGGACGGCTGCGGTTTGGGCGCTCAGATCTGGGGGTCAACAAGGCCCGGATTCAGGGATGGCTGGACGCTCTGGCCCAAAAATGAGCTCAGACACCCTGAGGCCACCTCGCGCCACATCGGCACGTTCAGCGACATCTGACATTGCGCCATGAACATGCGCCCGTCCACTTGCAGGCAGATCGTCTGACCCAGTTCCACCCGCGCGCCGCCGGTATCGGTGCAATAGCACTCTACCGTTTTGCCACCGATCGTGGCATCGGCCAGTGCCGGGCTGGCCAGCATCAAAAGGGCAGGGATCAGGCGCATACAGATAGGATAGCACAGACCGGGGACTTGACCAAATCCCGGCGATCCGCCAAGGAACACAGCATGATTTCTATCGAGCGGCTTCACCAGATCACCCAACGGTTCCAATTCCTTGAGGCTAAAATGGCCGAGGGGAGCGGGGATATTGCCGCATTGGGCCGTGAATATGCCGAGCTACGGCCCGTGGTCGAACAGATCGAGCAATACCAACAGCTGACCTCGGACATTGCCGAGGCACAGGACATGCTGTCAGACCCCGAAATGAAGGCTCTGGCCGAAGAGGAACTGCCATCGCTGAAGGCCCGCCTGCCCGAGGCCGAGCAAGCCCTGCAACTGGCGCTGCTGCCCAAGGATGCCGCCGACGCCCGTCCCGCGATGATCGAGATCCGCCCCGGCACAGGCGGGGACGAGGCCGCGCTGTTCGCCGGCGATCTGCTGCGGATGTATCAGCGCTATGCGGAAACGCACGGCTGGAGCTTTGACATTCTGGACATGCAGGAAACCGAACTGGGCGGCATCAAGGAAGTCACCGCGCATATCAAAGGCGAGGGCGTCTTTGCCCGGCTGAAATTCGAAAGCGGCGTGCACCGGGTGCAGCGCGTCCCCGAAACCGAAAGCGGCGGGCGCATTCATACCTCGGCCGCCACCGTCGCCGTCCTGCCCGAGGCCGAGGACGTGGACATCCAGATCAACCCCGCCGATTTGCGGATCGACACGATGCGCAGCTCGGGCGCGGGGGGGCAGCACGTGAACACCACGGATTCGGCGGTGCGGATCACCCATATTCCCACCGGCGTTGTGGTCACAAGTTCCGAAAAATCCCAGCACCGCAACCGCGAGATCGCGATGAATGTGCTGAAGGCGCGGCTGTATGACATGGAGCGGCAGAAGGTGCATGACGAACGCTCGGCGGATCGGAAGGCGCAGGTGGGCTCGGGCGATCGCAGCGAACGGATTCGGACCTATAATTTCCCGCAAGGCCGCATGACGGATCACCGGATCAACCTGACGCTTTATAAGCTGGATCAGGTGATGCAGGGCGATCTGGACGAAATCATCGACGCTCTGACAGCGGAACATCAGGTCGCTCTGCTGGCCGAGATGGACGGATAAATGCGCATCCAAGAGGCGCTGCGCGCTTTGGCCGAAATCTTGGCAAACGCTCAGATCGACGCCCCCGCGCGTGAGGCCCGTCTGCTGCTGGCCCACGCGATGGACGTGCCGCATGAACGGCTGGTGCTGATGGCCCATGATGATCTGGATCTGGCCATTTTCGAACGCGCGGTCAGCTATTGCTTGCGCCGCGCCGCAGGCGAGCCGACCTCAATGATCCGTGGCTATCGCGATTTCTTTGGCCGCAGGTTCAGCGTGACCGCAGAGGTTCTGGACCCGCGCCCCGAAACCGAAATTCTGGTGGCCGAGGCCCTGACGCAGAAGTTTCAAACTGTGTTGGATTTGGGCACCGGCTCGGGGTGTATCCTGATCAGCCTGCTGGCCGAACGGCCCCAGGCCACCGGGATCGGCGGCGATCTGAGCGAGGCGGCTTTGAAAGTGGCCGAGGGAAACGCGCGCGATCTGGGTGTGGCGAACCGCGCCGAATTTTTGCACAGCGATTGGTTCAGCGGCATCGCGGGCACCTTTGATTTGATCGTGTCGAATCCGCCCTACATTTCTGCCGAAGAAATGACCGAGCTGTCCGCCGAAGTACTGAACCACGACCCGCACATGGCGCTGACTCCGGGGGGGGATGGGTTGCGCCCGTACCGCATTCTGGCCCAGCAGGCGCCGGGCTACCTGGCACCGGCGGGGCGCATCCTCTTGGAAATCGGCTGGCGACAAGGCCCTCAGGTTGCACAGATTTTCTTGGATCACGGCTGGCGCGACGTTCGGGTTCTGCCCGACTTGGATGGCAAAGACCGGGTGGTCACGGCAACCCGTGGCTGAAATGCACCTTTGGGAAGGTTTTTTTTACCTGATTGGGCTGAAAATGCGGTGATTCTACTTGTCACCCGGTCGGTTTAGGCTTTACTCAGGGGGTGTTGATCCGGTGGATGCGCGGTGGAACCTGCGGCGCGGTCCCGGTCAACACCAAGCCAAAATCGTTGTGATCCGGTCTGATGTTGAGAGCGCAAGAGGCGCGAAACGGGCACAACAGTTCGAATATTTTGAAGGCTGGAAATCAGGAATATGAGATCTTCGAAAAGCCGCTCGCGGTCCAAATCGAACCGCAACAATAACCGATCCGTGGGCAATATCGTCAACCGCGTGTTTGACAGCAACGGCCCCGAGGGAAAGGTGCGCGGCACGCCGCAGCAGATCATCGACAAATACAATCAGCTGGCCCGCGATGCGCAGCTGGCCAATGACCGCGTGGCCACGGAAAACTTCCAGCAGCACGCCGAACATTACCTGCGTATGCTGGCCGAGGCGCAGCGCGAGCAGGACGCCCGCCGCGAGGAACAGGAACGCCAGAACCGCGAGCGTCAGGCCGAACGCGACCGCGAGCGCGCCGCCCGTCAGGAACGCGAGGCCGCCGAGGCCGGTAAGAAAGCCGCCGCCGATAAGGGCGCGGGCGAGCAGCCGGACGTGATGGATATGGGCGATACTGGCGAAAGCGGGCTGGTGGAAACCCCCGAAAGCCAACCGGCCGAGGACGCGCCCAAACCCAAACGCACCCGCGCGTCTTCGCCGCGCAAACCGCGCGCCAAAAGGCGGACAAAGACGCGCCCAAGGCCGAGAATGGGGATGACACGCCGCCTCAGCAGCCACCGGCGCCCGAAGCGGCCGAGTAAGACACCGGCATTTCATCGGATCAGCGCGGGGGCTTTGCCCTCGCGTTTTTCATTTCAGGTTTTCAGAATGCGGGCCAGCGCGCAGAATTGCTCAAGCGAGACAGTCTCGGCCCGGTCCGTCGGTTTGATGCCCGCAGCGATCAGGCGATCCTCCAGATCCGGGGCAATCCCCTTGAGGGCCGCGCGCAGCATCTTGCGCCGCTGATTGAACGCTTTGGCGACCACGCGTTCCAGCGTTTTGGCATCGGCGGGGAAACGCGGCTGGGGCAGGGCAGTCAGATGCACCACGGCGGAATGCACCTTGGGCGGCGGGCTGAAAGCCTCGGGGGGCAGGTGCAGCACGATCTGCGTATCCGTGCGCCATTGCGCCAGAATCGCCAGCCGGCCATAAGCCTTGGAGCCCGGCTGCGCGACGATCCGCTGCGCCACCTCTTTTTGGAACATCAGCGTCAGGGATGACCAGAAGGGCGGCCAGTCCTTGGGCGTCAGCCAGCGCACCAGCAGCTCGGTGCCGACATTATAGGGCAGGTTCGCCGCGATGCGGATGGGCGGCGTCAGATGCGCCAGCGGGTCCACCTCCAGCGCGTCGCCGTTGATCACCTGCAAGCGGCCGGGATAGGCCTGGGCGATTTCAGCCAGAGCGGGCATACAGCGGGGGTCTTTTTCGATGGCCAGCACACGGCGCGCGCCTTCGGCCAGCAGCCCGCGGGTCAGCCCGCCGGGGCCGGGGCCGATCTCCAGCACGTCGCTTTGGGCCAGATCCCCGGCCAGCCGCGCGATTTTCGCGGTCAGGTTCAGATCCAGAAGAAAGTTCTGCCCCAGCGATTTTTTGGCCGCGATCCCATGGGTTTCAATCACTTGTCGCAGCGGAGGAAGCGTGTCGATGCCACTCATGCGGATGCCTTTCTGGCGCGGCCCATCTGGCGGGCCAGTTTCAGCGCCTCGATCAGGGAATTGGCATCCGCAATCCCGCGCCCGGCAATGTCAAAGGCCGTGCCGTGATCGGGCGAGGTGCGGATAAACGGCAGGCCCAGCGTCACATTCACCCCGCCCGCGAAATCCAGCGTCTTGATCGGGATCAGCGCCTGATCGTGATACATGCAGATCGCCGCGTCATAGCGGGCACGGGCCGCCGGGTGGAACATCGTGTCGGCGGACAGGGGCCCCGCGATGTCCATCCCTTCGGCGCGCAGCTGGTCCAGAACGGGGGTGATCAGGGTGATTTCCTCGGTGCCCATCGCGCCGCCTTCGCCAGCATGGGGGTTCAGGCCGGCAACCGCCAGACGCGGGTTCGGCAGTGCGAAATCGCGCTTCAGGGCGGCATGGGTGATACGCAGGGTTTCGCTTAGCAGCGCGGGGGTCAGCAGCTTGGGCACATCGGCGATGGCTTCGTGGATGGTGGTGGGCACGACGCGCAATTGCGAGCAGGCCAGCATCATCACCACGCGCTGAACCCGGCCCAGAGCGGCCAGATATTCGGTGTGGCCCGGATAGGCAAACCCGGCGCCGTCTTTCAGCGCCTTTTTGTGGATCGGCGCCGTGGTCAGCGCGCTTGCCTGACCCGATTGCACCAGATCCACCCCGCGCGCGATCACGTCAATCACGCCTTGCGCGTTGGCCGGATCGGGCTGTCCGGGCGTGGCGGGGGCGGCGAAACGATGCGGCAGAACGGGCAGAGCATGGGGCGCGGCCTGCGCGGCCTCGGCGGGGGTGCGGATTTCCGTAACGGGGGTGCCAGCGGGCAGATGACGCGGATCGCCGATATAGAAAAACGGCAGATCGGCGCGCAGGCTGGCCCAGGCCTTGGCCGCGATTTCAGGGCCGACGCCTGCCGGTTCCCCGCAGCTGAGCGCGATGGGAAGGCTCATTCCTCGATGATCCGGGCGTCGGCGCGCAGCTGTTCCAGATAGCCATTGGCCAGGGCCTCGGCGCGGCGGTTGCGCAGCTGGGCGGTCAGTTCCTCGCGCGAGGCATCCTCGGTCAGGGCCGGGGTGCGCCCGCACATCATCAGCAGCATCAGCGTCTGACCGTCGTTGCGCGTCAGGGCGGTTGAAAATTCGCCCTTGTCCATTTTCGCCAGTTCTAGGGCAATGTCGCGGGGGATCTCACCGGGTTTCAGGGTGACGCGGGTCAGGTTTTCCTCGGGCTGCCCCTGGACCAGACCATAAAGATCATCGCAGGTATCGGCCTGATCCATGATCTTTTGCGCGCTGGTCAGAGCCTCGGGGGTATGCCCGCCGGCAATCCGCAGCGCCGCATATTCAATCGCCGCAATCGCCGGGGCGCGATAGGCGCTTTCCCCGACCGAGCGCATCTGGAACAGCGCCAGCGCCCCCTGAACGGGCAGAGGCTGGGTGATCTCTGCGGGTTTGAGCGCCATGATGACGGGGCGCAGCTGCGGCGGCAAGTTCGTCAACGGCATCCAGTTGATCTTGCCGCCCTGTTCGCGGGTGCGCCCGCGCGAATAGCGTTTGGCATTGGCGGCAAACCCGGCAAAAGTCTGGTCTTTCTGGATCAGCAGCGCCAGTTCCATCGCTTCATCCTCGCGGCCCTGGGGGACGGGGATGAAAATCTCGGACAGCAGCACCTGGGTAGAGCTGTTATTGGCCAGCGCGCGCTGCGCCTTGTCGATGTCCTCGTCCGTGACGGCCAGCCGCGAGGCAAACTTGGCCCGCACCACCTCGCGCCAGGCCAGGCCCGAGAACAGGAAATCCTCGAAGGTTTGCCGCGCGACGCCCTTGCTGGCCAGATAGTCCATGAATTTTTCCGGCGTCATCTTGGCCCGGCCGGCGAAATCCTTGATGCCGGCGGTGATCATTTCCTCGGTGATATTCACCCCGATGGCAAAGGCCGCATCCAGTTTCAGGCGGTCCTCGATCAGCTGTTTGCGCGCTTCCTTGGGCAGATCGCCGGGCGCGCTGAGCGCCTCCATCAGCATGATGCGCTGGTCGATCTCATAATAGGTGATCGCGCGGTCATTGACCCGGATCGCGGGGGAAAACGGGCTTTGCGCCTGGGCGGCCCCAAAGCTGGTCACAGCCAGGGCACAGGCGAAAAGAGCAAGGAAAATCCGGCGCATGGTCAATTTTGTCATCCTTTAGTTCCTACAGGTGCGGGTATAGCTGCGATCATTGCTGCCAGCGCTAAACCCCCTTAGACCCACGGTAAAGCCGAAATTCGTTGACGGATCAACAATCGTCGAACTGGTAAAGCGCCGCGACAGGGACATGTTTACCTCGATACATTCGTTCATATAGCGCAAACCCAGGGCGGCCTCGGTGGCGCGGCGGTCGGCCACATCATAGCGCCAGTTGGCCGTCCCCGACCAGTGCCGGGAAAAACGGTGATACCCGTCCAGGGACCATTCGGACACCGTGTTGGCGCGGTCCTCGTCCGCATCGGCGCCCAGCCAGACATAGGACAGCCCGAACCCCGATTTCGAGGTCTGCCAGCTGGCGCGGGCCTCGGCCTTGTGCAGATCGGCGCCGCTGCCCATCAGAGCGCGGGCGGTCAGGTTCAGCCCCTTGTCATTGCGCAGCTGCGCCGCCACCAGCAGATCCGAGCGCGTGCCCGACAGCCCCGAGGTTTGCGAGAACGCGGCGTCCTCGTCCTCGCGCAGAACCTGGCCCAGGGTCAGGGTCGAGCCCCAGCCGCTGGCCGCCGTGCGCGTCCAGTTCAGCCCGATCGCGGCCGCCGCACCGCGCGCGCGCCGGTCAGGGGCGGGGAAATGCGACAGGGACAGCAGATTGCCCTCGTCAAATTCGACGCGGGTGCTTTCGTCATTGGGAATGTCCAGCCCGTCGCCGCCAACCCAGCCCATCATCAGCACGGGCTCCACCACATGAACCGTGCCCCCCCGTCCGGTTTTCAGCCAGGGCCAGCGCAGGGTCAGCGCGGTCTGCGGGGTCAGCAGCACCTCGTTATTGATTGCGGCCACCGCGTCTTGCCGCACCGTATAGGCATCCACCGAGGCCCCGGCCATGAATTCCGCCTGAATGCCGGGCCCAAAGCTCCAGCTGCGCAGCCATTGGGCGGACATCTCGGCCCGGCTGACATCGCGCCCGTCGCCCCAGATGTCGCTGTCCGGCCCGTCCGTGGCCAGATCCGAGTAACGGTAATGCGCGTGGCTGGCCAGGTTCAGGCGCAGCTCGCCGCCCAGACGGGCCGGGAACAGCCGGCGCTCGTATTCCAGATCTCCGATGATCGTCGGGATGGTCGAGTTATCCTCGCCCTCGCGCAGCGTCTGAAAGGACACCAGAGCCGCCCGCCGGTATTCATCGCGTTTGACGCGGGTGACGGCGATCTCGCTCTTCAGGCGGTCCTTTTCGGAATACAGGTAATCCAGCAGATAGGCGCGGTCGGTCACGGCTTCGATGCCGAAGGACAGTTTGTAATCCTGTGGCAGATCGAACAGCCCGTCGGCAAAAACATAGCCGCGCTGCTCGCCCGGCAGAAGGGTGTCATCCGTCAGCGCACCTTCGAATTCGATACGCCCGGTGCGAAAGGCCTGCCGATAGCGCCATTCCAGCGTGGTGGTTTCAGCCGACAGATAAGGGGTTAGCGTCAGGTCTTTGTGATCGCCGATCTTGATGAAATAGGGGATTCGAATCCCCAGCCCCAGTTCCGAGCTTTGTTTCAACGAGGGAATCAGAAACCCGCTGGCGCGTTCCAGCGTAGGGTCGGGCAGGCGCATCCGGGGCAGCCACATCACCGGCACATCCAGCAGCCGCAACTGCGCGTTTTCGAAATAGAGCTGGCGTTCCTGCTGATCGTGGATCGTCCGCTGGGCGCGGATTTGCCAGACGGGGGGCGTGTTGGAATTGCACACCTGACACGAGGTCGCCGCCACCTTGTAAAGCTGCGTATAGCGCCCGCCGATGCGGTTGATCTGATTGGCGGCCAGCTGCACCTGCTGTTCGAACACCATGCGCGCGCCGCGCAGGATGCCGTTTTCCAGCTTGCTGTCCAACTCGCCCGAGCCCGCAAGGATCACGGTATCCTCGCCCTCGGTCAGGGTGATCGGGCCGGTGATGATCAGTTGATCCTTGGTGCGGTCATATTCGATCCGCGCGGCTTTCAGGCGGGCGTTGCCGTGCATGACCTCCACATGGCCCTGCGCGATCAGCCGGGTGCGGCCGGACAGGGACAGGCTGTCGGCCACCAGCACCGCAGGGGGGCTGGTTTCAGTCTCAGCGCCTTGCGCAGCGGCAGAAACAGGCAAGAGGGCCAGCGCGCCGATCAGGGCCAGCGCGGCCGGGGGGCGAATTTACGGCTCATCCGTCCTCCATATGCAGAAGCAGCCCAAGCGCCAAGAGCACCGAGGCCGCAGGCGGGGCCCAGGCGGCCAACATCACGGGAATCTGTCCGTTTTCCCCCAGGATCTGCGCAAAATTGCGGATGTAATACAGGCTGAAACCCAGCATGATCGCCGTCAGCACCGCAATCCCCGTGTGCCCAAACCGCGTGTGCCGCATGGTAAAGGCCGAGGCGATCAGCACCATGGCCATCAGGAACAGCGGCCGGGCCAGCTCCATTTGCAGCCAGACGGCGTGGCGGCGGGCCGAGAACCCGGCCTCTTGCAGCTGCTGGATATAGCGCGGCAGATCCCAGACGGAAATCACGCCCGGCGTGCCGAAACTATCGCGAATCCGGTCCTGAGTCAGGGTCGAGGGCAGGCTGAGCGTGTCATGCGTCTTGGCCCCGGCCTCGGGGTTCAGACCGGCGGTCAGCGGCCAGACCTTGGCGTTCGTCAACGCCCAGGCACCGTCCAGCAGGGTGGCGCTTTCGGCCTGAATGCGGCGGAACGGCCCGCCTTCGGGCGCATAGGCCAGAAAAGTCACGTCAAACAGCGTGGTCCCGTCGGGATTGGCGCTGGCGGCGCGGATCACCGTCTGCCCCTCGCGCCCGCCTTGGCGCAGCCACAGCCCCTCAGAGCTGATCGACAGAATATCCGCGCCCTCGTTGCGATAGGATTCATACAGTTCGGAATAGCGTTTCGAGGTCGCCGCGACGATCGGATTGAACATCGCCACAGCCAGAACGCCGATCAGCGCGGCCACGGAAATCGGGGCCAGAAGGCTGCGCAGCGCCGAGCGCCCGGCCGCCCGCGTCACCACCAATTCAGACGAGCGCGCCAGCCCCAGAAACAGCGCAATCGTCGCCAGAATCATCACCAGCGGCAGGATATTGTAGATCGCCTGCGGCGTGTTCAGCAGCGTCAGCTCGACAATCTGCGGCAAGGCCACGCCCAGGGCCGAAAACCGGCTGATCTGCTCGACCAGATCAATCATGGTCATCAGCAGGAAAAACACGCCCAGAATGCCCAGAAAGATCAGTGCGAATTTGCGCGCGAAATAGAAATAGAGCGTCATGCCGGGGCCTCCGGCAGGGGGTGGGGCTTGCGGGGGCGGCGGCTGCGTCCGGCCCAGGCCAGCAGCCCGGCGGCCATCGCGATACCCGCCACCGAGGGCGCATAGGCCAGCGGCCACATGGCCGGGGTGGCCTGCACCGCATCGGCCGAGACGCCCTCGACCAGTTTCACCAGCACCAGCAGCACCAGCGCCGCCACGATCTGCCGCCAGACGCCGAAGCGCGAGAAACTGCCCACCAAGAGCGTGGCGAACCCGATCAGGGCCGCCGCCAGGCACAAGAAGGCCTGGTTGATCCTTCCGTGCGCCTCTTCGATGACGCGGCCAACGGTTTCGCCGGTTTCGGCCGCGATCCGGCCGGGAAAGCGCAGCATCTCCAGCGTGCCGGTATGGCGCACGCCGCGGGTCTGGGCCTCGGTTTTGCGGATCAGGCCGGTGATGTCATAGGAAAAATCGGTGAAATGCGTGGTAAACAGCCGGTTGCCGTCGCGGGTAAAGCTTTGCGCCATCCCGTCCAGCATCACCAGTTTGACCGCGCCATCCTGATTGGCCAGATAGGCACGGGTGGCCGTGTATGTCTGGGCGCGGTCCTCGCGGCGGCGATCCGACAGGAACACATCCTCCAGCGCGCCATCGGGGGTGATTTCACGGATGAAGAACGTCACCCCGTCAGTAGGATGCAGGAACGTGCCCTCGGTCAGCAGTTTGGCGGTGACGTTTTCGGCGATCTCGGCCTCGCGCTGCTGCATTTGGTACAGGCTGGCAGGCACCAGAAGATGCGTCAGCGCCGACATCATCAGCCCCACGATCAGCCCATAGGTGACCACCGGACGCGCCAGACGCCAGGGGCTGTAGCCCGTGGCCTGCATCACCACCAGCTCGGATTCGCTGCTCAGCCGGTTGGTCACGTAAACCGAGGCCGCAAACGCCGCCATCGGCAGCACCAGCCGGATCACATTAGGCAGGGTCAGCGCGGTGAATTCCAGGAAAACAAAGGCCGACTGCCCATCGCCAATCAGCTTATCGAACAGGCGCACGGCCCGGTTAATCCAATAAACGGACACCAGCACCAGCGAAAAGAATCCAAACAGGACCATAAGCTGAGACAGCATATATCTGTCGAATCTGGCCAAGATACCCCCCCGGGAACCACATATTGCGGTCAGTGTTACCCCAAGCGCCGCCGGGGGAAAACTGCTATCTGGTCAAGGTGGCAAGGTCACGCTAGGACTCGTGTCAGAGCAGCCAAGGAGGCCCCAAATGACGACACCCGTTTCCATCCAGTTCACCGAGACCCAGATCGACCAGATCGCCAGCTTTGCCGGACGCGTTGCCGTTGTGGTGGGCGAGGACGGAAAACTGGGGCAGGGGGGCTCGCGCGCGAACCGGCTGTCCAAGGGCGCTGTGAAACGGTTCATCGAATCCGACGCCTTCGAAAAACTGAAAGACGGCGATGTCACCACCCTGGCCTGGCCCGTCGGCATGGAGGCCGAGGCGCTGGACCTGATCAAGCTGCCCCGCCGTGCCGATGTGGAAACCGTGCGCCGGGCCGGGGCGGCGCTGGCGCGCTGCAAAGGTAAGGCCGCGCTGTTGGTTCTGGCCGGAAATCTGCAACGATCCGAGGAGCTTGCCCTGGGGATCGCCTTGCGCGCCTACAGCTTTACCGACCGCAAAAGCGCCCCCGCAGAGGATGCCGCCGGCGTGACCGTCATGTGCTCGAAACCCGAAGAGATGACAGAAAAGGCCGCCCCGAAACTGGCCGTGGCCGAGGGCGTCTTTTTCACCCGCGATCTGGTCTCTGAGCCGGCCAACTATCTGACAACCACCGAATTTGCCAACCGTCTGGAGGCCCTGACCGAACTGGGCGTCGAGGTTGAAGTGCTGGACGAGGACAAGCTGGAGGAATTGGGCATGGGCAGCCTGCTGTCCGTGGGCCAGGGCTCGGCCAGCCCGTCCAAGGTGGTGGTCATGCAATGGAAGGGCGCCGAGGGCGCGCCGCTGGCTCTGGTCGGCAAGGGCGTGGTGTTCGATACAGGCGGGATTTCGCTGAAACCGGCTGCTGGCATGGAAGACATGACCATGGATATGGGCGGCGCGGGCGTCGTGGCGGGCGTGATGAAGACGCTGGCCCTGCGCAAGGCCCCCGCTCATGTCGTGGGCCTGGTGGGGCTGGTGGAAAACATGCCCTCGGGCACGGCGACGCGTCCGGGCGACGTGGTGACCTCGATGAAGGGCGACACGATCGAGGTGATCAACACCGATGCTGAGGGGCGCCTGGTGCTGGCCGACGTGCTGTGGTACGCGCAGGAACGGTTCAATCCGACGGGGATGATCAACCTGGCCACGCTGACCGGCGCGGTGATTATCGGGCTGGGGCATGAAAATGCCGGGGTCTTCTCGAATAACGATGACATCTGCGCCGATTTCCTGAAGGCCGCCGGCCAAGAGGGCGAGGGCGCCTGGCGTCTGCCCATGGGCCAGGCCTATGACGACATGATCAAATCGGCCATCGCGGATATTAAAAACTCTGGCGGGCGGCCTGCGGGCTCGATCACCGCGGCGCAATTCCTGCGCCGTTTCGTGAAAGAGGAAACCCCCTGGATCCACCTGGATATTGCCGGGGTCGCCAGTGTGAAAGCGGACACGAAATATGCCCCCAAAGGCGCGACGGGCTGGGGCGTTCTGGCGCTGAACCGGCTGATCGCCAACCGCTTTGAGGCCTGATCCTTGGGCGCGGCCTTCTTCTATCATCTGACGCGCCGCCCGTTAGAGGCGACCCTGCCCATGCTGTTGGACAAATCGCTTCAGGCTGGTTGGAAGGTGGCCGTGCGCGGCACGGATCAGGGGCGGCTGGACTGGCTGGATCAGAAGCTCTGGCTGGGCCCCGAAGAGCAGTTCTTGCCGCATGGGCTGGCGGGGGGGGCGCATGATGCGCTTCAGCCGGTGTTGCTGACAACCGGCCCCGCCGCCAATGATCCGCAATGTGTGATGTGCGTGGACGGGGCCCGGATTTCCGCCGAAGAGGTGAACAGCTTTGAGCGCATCTGCATCCTGTTCGATGGCACGGATGAGCAGGCCGTTCAGGAGGCGCGCGTGCAGTGGAAGCTGCTGACAGACGCCGGCTGCGCGGCGCAATACTGGTCAGAAGAATCCGGAAAATGGGAAAAAAAGGCCGAATCCTAAGGGGTTGCAGGCCAAAGCTTATCTGGTCAGCGTCAGCGATTTCGGCGTGATCTCGATCCCTGAATAGCGCCGCAAATAGGACATGCCCAACAAAGAGCTGTCCATTTCGCCCCCATTCACCCAGGCGCGCACATTCTGATCAAGGATCGGCCCAACAGACACCGATTGCAGCCGCACCGGAGCCGTCCTGACCACCCCATTCGCGGTCATGGCCTCGCCCAGGAAGGTTAGCTCTTCGGGGTCCAGCCCGGATTTCAGCGCATCCTGACGGCTAAGCACAATATCCGTCGCGCCGGTGTCCACAACGAAGCGCACAGGCGTGCCGTTGATTTGCGCCGTCAGGTAAAAATGCCCGTCCGGAGAGGCGGGGATCTCAATTTGTCCATTGGAATGAATGGCTTGCCTGGGAGAGCTAATGTTGCGCACGTCCTCCCACAGGCCGATGGCCGCGATCACGCCGATGAACAGAAACACCCAGATCAGGGCCTGTTGCAGCAGCTTTGACAGGCCATTGCGGTTCTGTATGAAAAACCAGCCGCCAACGACCACCAGCAGCAAAACCAAGTAGATGATGCGCCCAAATTCCCAGCTGGTCATGCAGATGGTCCTTCGCTGTTAACCCCTGCTTCATCATATAAGAGCTTTATCGCGGTTTTCATCCTATGCGGCGAAACCAAAGGCGCGCAGCCCGTCCAGAACGAACTGCACCGCCAGCGCCGAGAGCAACATGCCCAGCAATCGGGTGACCACGCTGATGCCGGTTTTCCCCAGGGCTTTCTCTAGCCAACCTGCTGTCATGAATAGCAAAAACACGATCACCAGGACCGAGACCATAATCCCCAGAACCAGCGCAATCCCTGCATATCCCGGCTGCTGCCCGGCCAGAAGGATCATGGTGGCGATTGCTCCGGGCCCGGCGATCAGCGGAATCCCAAGGGGAAAAACAGACGGGTCATCCTGATGATCCTCGTCGTCGGCCTGATCCTCGCGCCGTTTTTCACGCCGCTGAAACAGCATGTCCAGAGCCGTAAGAAACAGCAACAATCCCCCGGCGATCCGGAAGGCGGGCATTGATATTCCGACGAAACCCAGCACCGCCTCGCCGAACACGGTGAACAGGCTGAGCACGAAAAACGCCACAATAACAGCGCGGAACGCAATGGATCTGCGCCGCTTGGAGGCCATGCCCTGGGTCAGGGCCACGAACATCGGGGTCAGGCCGATTGGGTCGATGATCACGAACAACGTGACAAAGCCGGTGATAAGGAATGCGGTGTCCATGGGGCTATGCTATCCGGGGCGCGGGTTTGGTGCCAGTCTCTGTTCTGGAATGGCTGGTTTTGGGATTAATCTTTTAAAAGCAGTGTTTTGCTGTCCATTTTTGATGCAGGATTTTAGCTGGCTTCGGCCTGCTCCAGCTTCTCCAGAGCCTCCATCCACAGCGATTCCGCGCGGGCCATGGCCTCTTGCAACTCGGCGTATTTCTTTTGCAGGGGGACGGCCTGATCCTTCTTTGTGGTGAAAAGTTCAGGATCGTTCAGCAGGGTTTGCAGCTTGTCTTCCATCTGCGAGAGTTTTTCGACCCGGTCCTCGCATTTGCGCACTTCGGCGCGCAGGGTCAGAAGCTGATCGCGCCCGGCGCGTTTGGGCGCGGCCGGCTTGCTGGCCGGTTTGGGGGGCGCGTCCGATTGCAGCAGCATCCGGCGATATTCGGACAGGTCTTCGTCATAGGGTTTGACGGTGCCGCCGCTGACCAGCCACAGCCGGTCGGCGACCATCGACAAAAGGTGCATGTCGTGGCTGACCAGCACGACGGCGCCGGAATAGGCGTTCAGCGCCTCCATCAGGGCCTCGCGGGATTCGATGTCCAGGTGGTTGGTCGGCTCATCCAGGATCAGCAGATGCGGCGCGGGCAGGGTGGCCAGCAGCAGCGACAGGCGCGCCTTTTGACCGCCCGACAGGCGGCCGACCTCGGTTTCGGCTTGCTCGGCCATCAGGCCAAACCCGGCCAGACGGGCGCGCAGCTTGGCCGGGGTCTGGTCGGGCAACTCGCGCTGGATATGTTGCAGGGGCGTTTCATCGACGTGCAGCTCGTCCACCTGATGCTGGGCGAAAAACCCGATGCGCAGTTTGGAGGAACGCGAGATCCGCCCCTCCATCACCGGCAGGCGGTCGGACAGCAGCTTGGCCAGCGTGGATTTGCCCTGACCGTTCTTACCCAGCAGGGCGATGCGGTCGTCCTGATCAATGCGCAGGTTCAGACGCTTCAGAATGGGCGTGTCGCCATAGCCCACCACCGCGCCCTCGGCCGAGATAATGGGCGGCGACAGCTCTTCGGGTTCGGGAAAGGAAAAAACGGTGCGGGCGGCATCCTCAGGCGCGCGGATCACGTCCATTTTCTCCAGCATCTTCACGCGCGATTGCGCCTGTTTGGCCTTGGTCGCCTTGGCCTTGAAACGATCCACAAAGGATTGCAGATGGGCGCGGCGGGCCTCTTGTTTCTTGGCCTGGGCGGCCTGCACGGCGCGCTGCTCGGCGCGTTGGCGCACGAACTGGTCATAGGGGCCGGTGTAATAGGTGAGCTTGTGGTTCTCCAGATGCAGGATCGCGCCGACCGCGCGGTTCAGGAGTTCCCGGTCATGGCTGACGATGATCACGGTATGCGGATATTTGGCCAGATAGTTTTCCAGCCACAGCGCACCTTCGAGATCCAGATAGTTGGTGGGTTCGTCCAAGAGCAGGTAATCGGGCTGCGAAAACAGCACGGCGGCCAGGGCCACGCGCATCCGCCAGCCCCCGGAAAAGGCGCTGCACGGCATTTTCTGTTCGTCCGCGTCAAACCCCAGCCCCCGCAGGATCGAGGAGGCCCGCGCCTCGGCTGACCAGGCGTCGATGTCGGCCAGACGGGTCTGGATGTCGGCAATGCGGGTGGGGTCGGTGGCGGTCTCGGATTCGGCCATCAGGGCGGCGCGTTCGGTATCGGCGGCCAGAACCGTGTCCAACAGGGAGACCTCGTTGCCCGGCACTTCCTGCGCGACGCCGCCGATACGGGCGCGGGCCGGGATTTGGATGGACCCGCTGTCCAGATGCAGATCGCCCCGGATCAGCTTGAACAAGGTGGTTTTGCCCGCGCCATTACGGCCGATCAGGCCCACCTTATGGCCGGTGGGAATGGTGGCGCTGGCCCCTTCGAAAATGGGGCGGCCCTCGATGGAATAGTGCAGGTCGTCGATCCGTAGCATGGCCCCGCAGTGGACCAGCGCCGGGGGGCTTGTCAATGTCGGAATGCAGGGGGGCAGGAAAGCTCTTTATCCCTTGGCAACTGCGTGCTAGAGGCGGGCCAGGATTAAACTCATTGAAAACAGGAGCGCGCCCGATGGCCATCCAACGCACCTTCTCGATCATCAAACCCGATGCAACCGCCCGCAACCTGACTGGCGCGATCAACGCCAAGCTGGAAGCCGCTGGCCTGCGCATCGTCGCCCAGAAACGCATCCACCTGACCAAAGCGCAGGCCGGCGTGTTCTACGAAGTGCACAAAGAGCGCCCGTTCTACGACGAGCTGTGCGAATTCATGGCCTCGGCCCCGATCGTCGTTCAGGTTCTGGAAGGCGAAGACGCCATTTTGAAAAACCGCGAAGTCATGGGCGCCACCAACCCGGCCGAAGCCGCCGAAGGCACCATCCGCAAGGAATTCGCCCTGTCGCTGGGCGAAAATTCGATCCACGGGTCGGACGCACCGGAAACCGCCGCGGTTGAAATCGCGTATTTCTTCTCGGGTCTGGAGCTGGTGGGCTAAGCCTTCCGTTCGATCACACCGATCTCATCAAGGGCCGCTTCGAGTTTCGAGCGGCCCTTTTTGCTGTCTGGCTTATGGGCGGCTTTCAGCGCGTCGAATTTGGCGCGCAGGGCATCCTTTTCCGCGCCCTGGCAATCGTTCCACGGACGGCCCTGAAGCCCCATGACCAGCGCGTAATAGCCGATGAAATGCGGTTTGGTGCCGTGCGCCATCAGCCGGGCATAGGCCGCATCGGCCCCCATTTCACGCAGCTGTTCGGCGCAGTGAATCCCCGCCCGTGCAAAGGACGCATCCGAGGCGGGGCCCAGATTACGGATCGAAGAGACAGGGGTGCTCATGCCTCGCAGGCTATCGCGCGGGGGCGCGTCTGTCATCCCGAATAGCGCCTAGATGCTGGCGAAATCGGTAAAGATCGGTTTGGCCTGCTGCGTATCCTGCGCCGGCTGGGGGGCAGGTTTGGGGGCGGACGGCCGAGAGGTTTGCTGCTGTGCCATTTGGAGGGCTCCTTTCGTCTGTTTTCACACACCGGGCTGCCGGAGAGGCTCCGGCAGCGGCACTGGTTACGGGATCAACCCTACCGCAGGATTTGGACATGCGCAGGGTCCGCCAGTGACGGGAAATGGGCTGAATTAAGGCTGTTTCATTGGGGCAGCCGGGATTCAGGCGGGCCAGACGGGGGCGGAAATAAAGTCATGGGAAAGTCCTTGGTCAAAGAATACCCAAGGACGATAGGGCGATCACAGCGGCGCGGTAAAGGGAAGGAATTCCAGACCCGCGCCGGATTGCCGACAGATGGGCAAAAAAGCGCCGGCAAAGGTGGGCTTTGCCGGCGCTGAAGCGCTGATCGCAGCGCTTAGGCCGAAATCAGCACGTCTCCGAATTCTTCGCGCAGTTTGTTTTTCAAAACCTTACCAGTGCCCCCAATGGGCAGCGCATCCACGAAGATCACCTTGTCCGGGGTCTGCCATTTGGCGATTTTGCCGTCGTAGAAAGCAATCAGCGCGTCCTCGGTGATGGTGGCGCCTTCGTGCCGCAGGGCAATCAGGACGGGGCGTTCATCCCATTTCTCGTGCCGGGCTGCAATAGCAGCGGCATTGGCAATGTCGGGATGGGCGATGGCGATGTTTTCCAGCTCGACCGTGGAAATCCATTCGCCGCCCGATTTGATGATGTCCTTCGAGCGGTCACGGATGATCATATACCCGTTGGGGTCGATCGTGGCCACATCGCCGGTGTCAAACCAGCCATCCATGGTCAGCGCCGATTTTTCCTGCATGAAATAGGTATCCACGATCCAGTGGCCGCGGATTTGCAGCTCGCCCTGGGTGGCACCGTCGTGCGGCAGCACATGGCCTTCGTCGTCGATGATGCGCAGCTCTACGCCAAAGGGAGGACGGCCCTGGCCTTCGCGGATTTTGTACTGTTCGTCCTCGGGCAGGGCATCGTGCTTTTTCAGCAGGGTGTTCACCGTGCCCAGCGGGCTGGTTTCGGTCATGCCCCAGGCGTGCATTACCTCGACCCCGTATTTTTCGCGGAAAGCGCGGATCATCGGGGGCGGGCAGGCCGAGCCGCCGATGACCGTGCGCTCCAGGCTTTCGGCTTGCGATCCCAGTTTCTCCAGTGCCTGCAACAGGCCCATCCAGATTGTCGGCACGCCCAGGGCCAGGGTCACGCCCTCGGCGTCGATCAGCTTGGCCAGGCTTTCGCCGTCCAGGTTCGGCCCCGGCAGCACCAGTTTGCACCCGGCCGCAGGCGCCATATAGGGCACGCCCCAGGCGTTGACGTGGAACATCGGCACCACGGGCATGACGCTATCGCGAGACGAGATATTCAGCGTGTCGGGCTGGTTGCCGCCCAAGGAATGCAGCACGGTCGAACGGTGCGAATACAGAACGCCTTTGGGATGGCCCGTCGTTCCCGAGGTATAGCACAGCGAAGAGGGGCTGTTTTCATCCACATGCGGCCATTCATAGGCATCGTTGCCCTCGGCGATCAGTTCTTCATAGAACATCAGACCGGGCAGCATCGCGGCGGCCTCGTCATCGCGCGGGCCCATCAGAACGATATGTTTGACGGTTTTCAGATGCGCGCCCAGCTTGGCCACGATCGGCAGGAAGGTGCGGTCCAGAAACAGCACCCGATCCGAGGCATCGTTGATGATATAGACCAGCTGTTCGGGGAAAAGACGCGGGTTGATCGTGTGGCAGACCATGCCGCCGCCTGCCGCGCCAAAGTAGATTTCCAAATGGCGTTGATTGTTCCAGGCGATGGTGGCGACGCGGTCGCCTTTCTCGATCCCGCGGTTTTCCAGGGCCGAGGCCAGCTTGCGCGCGCGCAGCTCGGTATCGGCCCAACTGGTGCGCTGAATGGTGCCGTCGGTTTCAACGGACACGACCTCGCCATCGGCGTGATAGCGGGCGGCATGAGAAATCAAAGAGCTGATCGTCAGCTCCTGGCGCATCATTTGACCAAGCATAAGGGTCCTCCTCTGAACGCGCGGGGCAGGGGCGCCCGCGCCGGTCTGCATTCCGCTGTGTACTGAAGCGGGCGGTGTGGATTGTCTAGTTGACGTTAGGGCTCTGACGGTGGAACGGTGCGTCATTCCCAATGGGACGCAGCGTAAAATTGCGGGCTCAGGTCAGGATCGGAGTGATCAGCGAAAACAGTTCGGCCTGGGATGAGATCTTGCACCGCCGGTACAGTTGTTTGCGGAACACTTTGACCGTCTGCGCGCTGATATTCAGGCGCAGGCTGATCGACATGGTGCTGTGTCCGCGCAGGATCAGCAGAGCGGTTTCGCATTGCCGGGGGCTGAGATGAATATCGTGCTGGCTGGCCAGGCGTGCGCGGACCCGCGTCACCAGCGAGTCGTCGGTATAATCCCCGCTGGCGCTCAGGTTCTGCCACTGTTTTCGGATCAGGCTACAGACGATTGCGCTTAAATTTTGGGCAGTGCGCATGTCTGCGGCAGAAAACATCCGGCGCGAACTGGCATCCCGCCCCAGGCACACATGCACCGAGACCCCCCGCGCGGGATAGGCGACATAGGCGATCTCATCTATCAGGGTCGTGCGGGCATAATACTTGGCGAAATACTCGTTTCGTTTGAACTGATCGGGGGCGAAATCACGCAGCCTGTACAGGCCCTCGGGCTCTTGCATCACGTGCAGTTCGTGGAAAGGGTCCAGAAGGTAAGCAAATGATAAATAATCACTTTCCAGTTTTTCATGGACATGGCTGACCTTCGCGTGGTGAAAAAATATCTCGGGCTGGCGGGTTTGGAAAAAGGCCAGGATGGTCACGTTATCGACCTCGAAACACTGGCCCAGCCATTGGTACAGATGCGCGGTGAAACCATCCTCGCCAAGCGCTGAGATTGCAGCGCCCAGATGAGCCTCGGCAGAGATTTGCGGATCGGTCATCATACCCCCTTGGGGGTATATACCCCCCGATTTGGATGAATTTAATCGATTCATAAAGCTCCAGGGGTATATCTCAAGAGGCAAATATGACCGCACCAACAATCGCCATCGACGTGGACCGCGTGGTGAAAAATTACGGCACCTTCACCGCGCTGCACGGGGTGTCGCTGGACATCAGGGATGGCGAGTTCTTTACCCTGCTGGGGCCGTCGGGATGCGGCAAGACCACGCTTTTGCGCTGCATCGCCGGGTTCGAGGACGTCACCGATGGCGCTATTCGTCTGCACGGCGAAGACATCGCCCCGCTGCCGCCGAACAAACGGCCGGTCAACACGGTTTTCCAGCATTACGCTCTGTTCCCGCATATGAGCGTGCTGGAAAATGTCAGCTTTGGCCTGTTGCGGCGGGGCTGGTCCAGAATGGATGCCGAAGGGCGCGCCAAAGAGGTGCTGGAACTGGTCCATCTGAAAGAGTTCATGCAGCGCAAGCCGGCGCAGATGTCCGGTGGGCAGCAGCAGCGCGTCGCGCTGGCGCGGGCGATCGCGCCCAATCCAAAGGTGCTGCTGCTGGACGAGCCTCTGTCGGCGCTGGATCTGAAATTGCGCCAGGCCGTGCGGATCGAGCTGAAGCAGATCCAGCGCGAAACCGGCATCGCCTTTGTCTTTGTCACCCATGATCAGGAAGAGGCGCTGACGATGTCCGACCGGATCGCCGTCATGTCTGCGGGCCATGTGCAACAGGTCGGCTCTCCGCGCGAGATATACGAGGCCCCCAAGAACCGCTTTGTCGCCGATTTCATTGGGGAAACGAACCTGATCGAGGTCGAGGTGCGGGCGCTCTCGGAGGGGCGGGCACAAGTGATTTTGCCGGGGGGCGCGCTGGCGGATTGTCCGGCGGTGGACGGGGCCGCGCTGGGGGTGGGGCATGTCTCGGTCCGGCCCGAGCGGCTGACCGTCGCGCCCGCAGACCAGGGCGCGCTGCGTGCCAGGGTAAGCAATCACATCTATCTGGGCACCGATGTGCAGCTGCATGTCGAATTGCCCGGCGGGCAGGCCTTGATGGTGCGGGTGCAGAACTCGGGCAGTGCCGGAATGCCCGGCATCGGCGACACGATCGGCCTGAATCTGGAGGCAGATGCCGCGCGTCTGTTGGCGGACTGATGGCCGGGGCCGCGCCCGCAGGCGCCTCGAAATCCGCGATTTACAAGGGGCAGGGGCCCCGCCTTTTGCTGCCGGCCTGGGTCTTCATCGGGATTTTCCTGGTGCTGCCGGTGCTGATGATGGCGGTCTATTCCTTCCTGACCAAGGAATTCCGCGGCGGTGTCATCTGGGAATTCAGCCTGGCCGCCTATGACCAGTTTTTCCTGGACCGGGGCCTTTTCGGAGACGAGCCGCCGGTCATCGAGTGGACCTATATCGGGATCTTCTGGCGCTCGATCTGGCAGGCGGGGCTGGCGACGGTTCTGTGCCTGATCATCGGCTTTCCCACCGCCTGGTTCATCGCCACGCGTCCCGAAAAATCCCGCGCGATCTGGCTGTTTTTGATCACCATTCCCTATTGGGTGAACCTGCTGATCCGAACCGTTTCCATGAAGTTCCTGATCCGCGACACCGGGCCGTTCAATGAATTCCTGCTGTGGACGGGCGCGATCTCCGAGCCCCTGTCGCTGATCAACACCAATTTCGCGGTGCAGCTGGGGCTGTTTTATTCCTACCTGCCGTTCATGGTGTTGCCGGTCTATGCGGCGGTCGAGCGGTATAACTTTGCCCTGTCCGAGGCTGCGGCCGATCTTTATGCCGACAACTGGACGACGCTGCGGCTGATCATTCTGCCGGTGGTGAAACCGGGGATCGTGGCGGGCTGCATTCTGGTTTTTGTGCCCTCGCTGGGGGCGTTTTTGGCACCGGATCTGCTGGGCGGGGCAAAGACCTTCATGATCGGCTCGCTGATCGAAGAGCAGTTCAAAGGCGCGGCGGGCAACTGGCCCTTTGGGGCAGCGGCGGCGATGATCTTGCTGTCTATCGTCATGGTGGTGCTGCTGATCCATGCGCGCGCCCAATCCAAGGGGGACGCATGATGGCCAGACCCATTGATCTGCGCCGGTTCGCCGGCTTTCGTTTCCTGACCCTTCTGTGCCTGTTCCTGCTTTATGCGCCCCTGGTGATCGTGGCGGTCTACAGCTTCAATGACAGTACCTCGATCACGCGCTGGGGCGGGTTTTCGCTGCGCTGGTACGCCGAGGTCTTTACCGGCCCCGAGGCCCCAAAGTTCCGCAACGCGGCGATCAATTCCTTTGTGATTGCCATTGCCGCCGCCAGCTGCGCGATGATGATCGCCACCGCAGCCGCCGTTGCGATGAACCGCGCGGGCCGGTTCCGGGGCAAAACCGCCAGCCTGGCGCTGATCAACCTGCCGCTGATGGTGCCCGAGATCGTCACCGCCGTGGCGTCCCTGGTGTTTTTCATCACCATTGGGTTCAAATCCGGGCTGCTGACGATTTTCGTCGCGCATCTGGTGTTCTGTATCCCCTTTGCCTATCTGCCGATCGCCGCGCGGATGCAATCGGTGCCGGACATGTACGAGCAGGCGGCGATGGATCTTTATGCCTCGAAATGGGAGGCCTTCCGCCTGATCCTGCTGCCGTTGATGATGCCGGGGATCCTGTCGGGGTTCTTGTTGGCCTTCATCATTTCGCTGGACGATTTTCTGATCACGAATTTTGTCAAAGGGGCCGGGGTGGAAACCTTGCCCACGGCGATTTTCGGATCAGTCAAACAGGGCATCAAGCCCAACATCATGGCCATATCCACTCTCCTCCTTGGGGTGTCGGCCGTCTTTGTCACGCTTTCCTGGTTCATCGGGCGAGCGGGCCAATCCAAAAACTAACCACAACAGCGGAGACCTGACATGAAACATCTGATGACTGCATCCATCCTGGCCCTGGGCGTTGCCACCGGCGCGCAGGCCGAGGGCAAACTGTCGCTTTACCACTGGTTCGAATACATCCCCCAAGAGCTGCTGGATAAATTCGCCGCCGAATATGATGTCGAGGTGACGATGGACACCTTTGACAGCAACGAGGCGCTGCTGGCCTCGCTGAAGGCGGGGAAACTGGGCAGCTATGACGTGGCCGTGCCCGGCGACTATATGGTCAAGATCATGGCCGATCAGGGTATGCTGGACACGTTCGAGCCCAGCGAGCTGGCCAATTTCGCCAATATCGAGGACAAATGGGTGGATGTGGATTTCGATCCGGGCCGCAAATCCTCGATCCCGTATCAGTGGGGCTCGACCTCGTTTTCCGTCAATACCGAAACCTATGGCGGCCCGCTGGACAGCCTGTCTTTGATCTTTGAACCCCCGGCCGAGCTGAAGGGCAAGATCAACGTGCTGGACACCGCTGGCGAGACCCTGACCCTGGCCTCGCTCTATCTGGGGATCCCGCAATGTTCGGGGGATCGCGAGCAACTGAAGGCGCTGAACGCGCTGGTGCAATCGTCCAAGGAGGACTGGGCCTCGTTTGGCTCGGACGTGGCCAAGGACGTGTTGGTGTCGGGCGATGCGGCGGCCGGCATGATCTGGTCGGGCTTTTCGGCCAAGGCCCGCTCCGAGGGGGCGCCCATCGAATATGTCTTTCCCAAAGAGGGCATGATCGTCTGGATGGACAATGTGGTGCTGCTAAAGGACGCGCCGAACCGCGAAAACGCGTTGAAATTCATGGACTTCCTGCTAGAGCCTGAAAACGCGGCGGCGGTGACGAACTATGCGCAATACACCGCTGGCGTGAAGGGTGTGGGCCCGCTGCTGGATCCGGCTGTGGCCAACTCGCCTGAATCCAACCCGCCCGCAGATGCCAAGGGTGTCTTTGTCGAGGCCTGCCCCGAAGAGGTGCAGGTGCTCTATGATGCCATCTGGACCAATCTGAAAAAGTGAGCCTGACACTGGCCATATACCAGGGGCCGCCCAGCCAGGGCGACCCCAAGGCGGCGCTGCTGCGGCTGGGCACGAAACTGCGCGCGGCGGCGGCGGGCGGGGCCGATATGCTGGTGGTGCCCGAACTGTACCTGCCCGGCTATAATCAGCCCGATCTGCATGGAACGCTGGCGCAGCCGATGGGCGGGCCCTGGTTTCAGTCCCTGTCCCAGCTGGCGCAGGCGGCAAAATGCGGGCTGACCGTGGGCTGGGCCGAACGGGACGGGCAGGCCGTCTATAACGCGGCCACGGCCTTTGATGCGGGCGGGCAGATGCTGGGGCATTACCGCAAGATCCAGCTGTTCGGCCCGATGGAGGCCGCCAGTTTCCGGCCCGGCGCGGCCTATTGCCTGTTCGATCTGAACGGGCTGAAGACGGCGCTGCTGATCTGCTATGACGTTGAATTTGCACATCATGTGCGGGCGCTGGCGCAGCGGGGCGCGCAGGTGATCCTGGTGCCGACGGCCAATCCGGCCGGGTTCGAGCATGTCTCGCGCCTGCTGGTGCCTGCGCGGGCGGCCGAAATGGGGCTGACCATCGCCTATGCCAATTACTGCAACGCCGAGGACGGGCTGCGCTTTGCCGGGCAGTCGGTGATCGCGGGGCCGGACGGGCAGGCCCTGGCGCAGGCAGGCACGGCCGAGGCTCTGCTGATCTCTTCTTTGCGGGCGCCGCTGGCCCCGCAGCTTATTCCAACCCAACTTTCTGACTATCGAAAGGTCTGACCTATGTCTCTTGATCTCGATCTGACCACCGATGCGGTGCTGACGGCTGACACGCATCTGGTGCAATCCTTTGCCGACCTGAACGCGCTGAAACAGAATGGCGCGCGGACTGTCATCGTCGGGGCCCAGGGCGCCCATGTGACCGACAGCGACGGCAATCAGCTGATCGACGGGATCGGCGGGCTGTGGTGCGTGAACGTGGGCCATGGCCGCTCCGAAATCATCGACGCCATCACCGAGCAGCTGAACACGCTGGATTATTACTCGACCTTCTACAATTTCACCCATCCCACCGCCGCCGCTTTGGCCGCCAAGCTGGCCGAGCTGGCACCGGGGCATCTGAATGCGGTGCATTTCGGCAATTCGGGCTCGGTGGCCAATGACAGCGCGATCCGGATTTTGCATCATTACTATAACCGTCTGGGCCAGCCGCAGAAGAAACTGATCCTCAGCCGCGAGGGGGCCTATCATGGCTCGACCCATCTGGCGATCGCGATGACCACGCCGGCCTATTCCGATGGCTGGGACAAGGCCGAGGGGCTGGTGCACCATCTGAAATGCCCGCATTACTGGCGCAATGGCGACGGGATGACCGAGGCCGAGTTCCTGACGTCCCTGCTGGAGGATGCCAAGACGCGGATCGAAGCCCTGGGGGCGGAAAATATCGCCTGTTTCATCGCCGAGCCGGTCATGGGCGCGGGCGGTGTCATTGTTCCGCCCGAGGGGTATCACGCGCAGATGGCCGCGCTGTGCCGCAGCTATGACATCAAATATATCGCCGATGAGGTGGTGACCGCCTTTGGCCGGCTGGGGCATTTCTTTGCCTCTCAGGATGTGTTCGGGATGCAGCCCGATATCATCACCACGGCCAAGGGGCTGACCTCGGGGTATCAGCCGCTGTCGGCAACGATCCTGAGCGATGAGATTCACGAGGTGATCTCGGATCCGGGGGGGACGTTCCTGCATGGGATGACCTATTCGGGGCATCCGGCGGGCTCGGCTGCGGCGCTGGCCAATATCGCGCTGATGGAGCGCGACGCCCTCCCTGAACGCGTGCGCAGCACCGGCAAGCGGTTTGAGAATAACCTCAAGGCCCTGGCCGATCTGGAACTGGTGGGCGAGGTGCGCGGCAGCCACTTCATGATCGGGATCGAGTTCGTACGCAACAAAGACACCAAAGAGCCCTTCGCCCCCGAAGAACAGGTGGGTCTGAAAGTGGCGCAGGCCGCGCAGGCACGGGGGCTGATCGCCCGGCCCCTGGGCAATATCCTGATCCTGTCGCCCACGCTGATCATGACCGAACAGATGATCGACGACACCGCCGCCATGCTGCGCGAGAGTATCACCGAAGTTCAGAGCAGCCTCTGACAGCAGACGAAAGACACAGCAATGACGACTGAAAAAACCGATGTTCTGGTGATCGGCGCCGGGCAGGCCGGGATCGCCATGAGCGAGCATCTGGGCAAGGCGGGACTGTCCCATCTGGTGCTGGAAAAGGATCGGATCGCAGAGCGCTGGCGCTCGCAGCGCTGGGATTCGCTGGTGGCCAATGGGCCGGCCTGGCATGATCGCTTTCCGGGGATGGCGTTCGACGCCCACGAGGATGCCTTTGTCCCCAAAGAGGGGGTGGCCGACTACATGGTGGCCTATGCGCAGATGCTGAATGCGCCGATCCGCACCGGGGTTGCGGTGACGCGGCTGCGCGGCAATCCGGATGGGCCGGGCTTTGTGGCCACCACCTCGGAGGGAACGATCGAGGCGCGCTATGTGGTGTCGGCGACGGGCCCGTTTCAAAAGCCCCTGATGCCGCCAATCGTCCCGCAGGGGGCGGGGGTGATGCAGATGCACTCGGTCCAGTATCGCAATCCCGATCAGCTGCCGCAGGGCGCTGTGCTGGTGGTGGGGGCTGGCTCTTCGGGGGTGCAGATCGCCGCGGAATTGAACGAGGCCGGGCGCAAAACCTATCTGTCTGTCGGCCCGCATGACCGCCCGCCGCGCCGCTACCGGGGACGCGATTTCGTGTGGTGGCTGGGGGTGCTGAACCTGTGGGATGCAGAGTTCACTCCGGGCACGGAACATACCACCATCGCCGTAACCGGGGCTGACGGGGGGTACACCATTGATTTCAGGCAATTGGCGGAAAAAGGCGTCACCCTTCTGGGCCGGACCGAGGCCTGCGAAAACGGTGTTCTGCGCCTTGCCGATGATCTGGGCACGAATGTGCGCGCGGGGGATGCGAACTATCTGGCGACGCTGCGGATGGCCGATGACTATGCGGCGCGCAACGGGCTGGACCTGCCCCCCGAACCCGCAGCCCACGAACTGGGCGAAGATCCGGCCTGTATGCGCGATCCGATCCTGGCGCTGGATCTGCAAGAGGCCGGGATTTCCACGATCATCTGGGCCACGGGCTTTGGCTTTGATTATGACTGGTTGCAGGTGGATGCGCTGGATGCGGCGGGCAAGCCGATGCACAAACGCGGGGTGTCCAGCGCGCCGGGGCTCTATTTTCTGGGGCTGCCCTGGCAATCGCGGCGCGGATCCTCGTTTATCTGGGGGGTGTGGCACGATGCCAAATTCATCGCCGATCACATCGCCAAACAAGAGGGCTATCTGGCTTATCGGGGCGCGGCCCTGCGGCTGACGGACAGCAAAGGAAAGACCTGACCATGACCCACACAAGATTGCGGAAATTCAACACCAAGGACACCTATCCCGAACAGAACCTGGATAATGATCTGGCTCAGGCGGTGATTGCGCGCGGGGCGACGGTGTTTTTGCGCGGGCAGTGCCCTCAGGATCTGGATACGGCGCAGAATATCACCAGCGCCGATCCGATCGAGCAGACCCACAAGGTGATGCAGAACATCCGCCAGCTGATCACCGAAGCGGGCGGCGAGATGGCGCATCTGTGCAAGGTGGTGGTCTACATCACCGACGTGCGGAACCGCGAGGCCGTCTATCGGACAATGGGCGAATATATCAAGGGGATTCACCCGGTTTCCACGGGGCTGTGCGTGACGGCTCTGGCCCGGCCCGAATGGCTGGTGGAAATCGACGCAACCTTTGTGATCCCCGACTAAGGAGGCGATCATGACCTTTTCAATCGTGGCGCGCTGCGCCCAAAGCGGGCAGTTCGGGGTGGCGATTGCCTCGTCCTCGCCGGCGGTGGCGGCGCGCTGTGCCTTTGCGCAGGCGGGCGTGGGCGCGGTGGCCAGCCAGAACGTGACGAACCCGGCCCTGGGCCCGCTGATGCTAAAGGCTCTGGCCGCGGGGAAGGGGGCGCAGGCGGCGGTTGACGCGGCCGTGGCGCAGGATGTTGCCCCCGATTATCGCCAGCTGTTGGCGGTGGATGGTGCGGGGCAAACAGCGATCCATTCGGGCGCGCAGGCCTTGGGGATTTGGACCTCGGCGCGCGGGACGGACTGTGCCTCGGGGGGGAATTTGCTGGCCAATGACGGGGTGCCGGCAGCCATCGTTTCGGGGTTCGAGGCCGCAACGGGCGCTTTGGGCGATCGGTTGATTGCCGCGATGCTGGCCGGGCTGGCCGCAGGGGGCGAGGCAGGCCCGGTTCATTCGGCGGGTCTGTTGATCGCGGACCGTCAGGCCTGGCCCTATGCCGAGCTGCGCTGCGACTGGACCGAAGAGTGCCCGATCTCTGCCATCGCCACCGCCTGGCAGGTCTACAAGCCCCAGGCAGCGGATTACGTGACCCGCGCCCTGCGCCCCGATGCGGCGCCCTCTTATGGTGTTCCGGGGGATGAATAGGACTGTAACATGCTGACACATAAAGAATATATTGTGCGCGCTCAGGCGCTGGAGTTCCGCTCGGGCATCTGGATCGACGGGGATTTCGGCCCCGCTGCCAATGGTGCGACATTTGACACGGTGAATCCGGCCACAGGGCAGGTGCTGACGCAGGTCGCGCGTGGCGGGGCGGCGGATATTGACCGGGCCGTGGCCTCGGGGCGGGCCGCGTTCGAGGATGGGCGCTGGTCTGGCAAAACCCCCGGCGAGCGCAAAGACGTGCTGCTGAAACTGGCCGGGCTGATCCGCGAAAACCTGACCGAGCTGGCCTTGCTGGACACGCTGGACATGGGCAAGCCGATCTCAGAAACGGTGACTGTGGATGTGCCCGGTGCGGCCCATTTCTTTCAATGGCACGCCGAGGCGATTGACAAACTCTATGACGAGCTTGCCCCGACGGGCGGGCGCGATATTGCGATGATCCGGCGCGTGCCTTTGGGGGTGGTCGGGGCCGTGGTGCCCTGGAATTTTCCTTTGGATATGGCCACCTGGAAACTGGCCCCGGCGCTGGCTGCGGGCAATTCGGTGGTGCTCAAACCGGCCGAACAATCGCCCCTTTCGGCGCTGCGCCTGGCCCAGCTGGCCCAAGAGGCCGGCCTGCCCGACGGGGTGCTGAACGTGGTTCCCGGCTATGGCGAGGACGCGGGCCAGGCACTGGGGCGCCATATGGATGTGGATTGCCTGGTCTTCACCGGCTCGACCGCGGTGGGCAAGCTGTTCCAGCGCTATGCGGGCGAAAGCAACATGAAACAGGTCTGGCTGGAGACCGGCGGCAAAAGCCCCAATCTGATCTTCCCCGATGCCGATCTGGAAAAGGCGGCGGATATGGCGGCCTTTGGGATCTTCTTTAACCAAGGCGAGGTCTGCTCGGCCAACTCGCGCCTGCTGGTGCATCGCGATGTTGCAGAGCAGTTCGTGCAGATGCTGGTGACGCGGGCCCAGGCCATCGTGCAGGGCGATCCTCTGGATCCGGCAACGACGATGGGCGCGATGGTGGATGCCGATCACGCCGCGCGGGTCGAGCGCTTCTTGACCGCTGGCAAAGCCGAGGCCAGGCTGGCCACGGGCGGCGCACGGCTGACCCTGGGCGGCAGCGATGCCTTCATTCAGCCGACGATTTTCACCGATGTGCCCGCAGATGCCCTGATCGCGCGGGACGAGATTTTCGGCCCCGTTCTGGCAGTCCAGAGCTTTGCCGATACCGATCAGGCGGTGGCCATGGCCAATGACAGTATCTACGGGCTGGCGGCCTCGGTCTGGACCTCGGATCTAAGCCGCGCGATGGATGTGGCGGACCGGCTGCACGCCGGGACGGTTTCGGTGAACACGGTG
>PAPN01000053.1 GCA_002708925.1 Paracoccaceae bacterium | reverse complement strand
TGCAGAAGCTCAAGCTGGTTGGCAGAGGTGATTGCCATTTTCTTCTTACTCCTCCTGAGCGGCCGCGTCGTCGGCCTGGATATCGTCGAATTGGGTTTCGTCCACGGCCTGGGCCTTGCGGGCGCGCAGCATGTCGCGGACGAGGTCATCTGTCATCACGAGCTTGGCATCGCTCAGCCAGTCGAACTGCAGGCCGATGGTCTGGTCCTCGCCGTTCTCCTCGATGTTGAGCAGCACCTCGCCACCTTCGACACCGGCGAGCATGCCACGCCAGCGCTTGCGGCCGTCGATCATCTCGTGGGTCTCGATCTTGGCCTCGTAGCCCTCGTAGGTGTCGAAATCCTTGAGCCGCGTGAGCGGCCGGTCGATGCCGGGGCTCGACACTTCGAGCGTGTAGGCGTCGAGAATCGGGTCTTCGACGTCGAGCACCGCCGAGACGGCGGTCGAGATGTCGGCGCACTCGTCGACCTCGATGCCGCCCTCGGGGCGTTCGGCCATGATCTGCAGGGTGGATGTCTTGCCACTCATCAGACGAATGCGCACGAGCTCGAACCCCATGTCCTCGATGACGGGGGTGATGATCTCGGCGATGCGCCGGTCGATGGCGGATTTGGCGATCAGGTCGGTCATTCTCCGGGTCCGATGCATGAAACAAAAAAACGGGCGCGCGGCCCGTCGATCTTTCCCGGTGGAGCTTCGGAGGAGGCCCCGACGCGCCGCTGTTGATGGGCCATATACGCGCCACGATTCGATTCCGCAAGGGGCGCGTGCAACGCAAGCCCCGCGCCGGCCGCCCCGCGGGCCAAGACGAAGGCAGGCCCGGCCCGGGCGGTTTGCCCCGGGCCGGGCCCGGTGTCAGGCGAAGCGGCCCTCGCGCGCCAGCACCTCGATCTGGTAGCCGTCCGGGTCGGCGACGAAGAAGAACTTCGCGACGACCTCGCCCGCGGGAGCGAATTCCACCAGCTTGCGCGGATTCAGCCCCTCGGCCTCGAACCTTGCGTGCTCGGCCTCGAGGTCGTCGACCGACACGGCAAGGTGGCCATAGCCGTCGCCGAGATCGTAGGGCTCGGTGCGGTCCTTGTTCACCGTCAGCTCGAGCTCGAAGCCGCTTTCGGCATTGCTGAGGTAGACCAGCGTGAACTCCGGGAAGTCGAGCCGGTCGGCCACGGTCAGGCCGAATGCCTTTTCGTAGAACGCCAGCGAGCGCGCCTCGTCGAGCACGCGGATCATGCTGTGAATGGCCTTCGCCATGGTCATGTCTCCTTTTCTTGCGGGAAGCCGCCCGCTATAGGGCTGGAAAACCGGATCGCACGAGGAGACGAAGATGTCCAACGCACAGCTCGAAGCCGCCATCGAAGCCGCCTGGGAGGCGCGCGACACCATCACGCCGTCGACCGGGGGCGAAACCCGCGAGGCCATCGAGGACACGCTGAACGCGCTCGACAGCGGCAAGCTGCGCGTCGCCGAGAAGCCCGAGGGCGGCGACTGGGTCGTGAACCAGTGGGCCAAGAAGGCCGTGCTTCTGGGCTTCCGGCTCAAGGACATGGAGCAGCAGGACGGCGGCCCGCAGGGCGGCCACTGGTGGGACAAGGTCGACAGCAAGTTCAAGGGCTGGGGCGACAACGAGTGGGGCGCCGCCGGCTTCCGCGCGGTGCCGAACTGCATCGTCCGCAAGTCCGCCTACATCGCGCCGGGCGTGGTGCTGATGCCGTCCTTCGTGAACCTCGGCGCCTATGTCGACGAGGGCACCATGGTCGACACATGGGCGACCGTCGGCTCCTGCGCACAGATCGGCAAGGGTGTGCACCTGTCGGGCGGCGTCGGCATCGGCGGCGTGCTGGAGCCCATGCAGGCCGGCCCGACCATCATCGAGGACAACTGCTTCATCGGCGCCCGCTCCGAGGTCGTCGAGGGCGTCATCGTGCGCGAAGGCTCGGTCCTGGGGATGGGCGTCTATATCGGCCAGTCCACCAAGATCGTCGACCGTGAAACCGGCGAAGTGATGTATGGCGAAGTTCCCGCAGGCTCGGTGGTTGTGTCCGGTTCGATGCCCTCGAAAAACGGGATCAGCCTGTATTGCGCCGTGATCGTGAAGCGCGTGGATGCGAAGACCCGCTCGAAAACCTCGATCAACGAGCTGCTGCGCGACTGATCGCAGCCCCTTTTCAAAACGCGCCCTGTTCTGTCAGGGCGCGTTTTATGCGCTGGCCAGCAGCACCTGGGCCTCATACGGGCGCAGGGCCAGTCGCGCCGCCGGGCCATACTCAACCCCTTCGAAATCCGCGAGCCCTGGCATCAGGCGCAGAATTTCCGCGCGCGTGTCCGCATCAAAACTGTTCAGCGTCTCTTGTCCGGGGTGGTAGCTTTCGCTGGCCAGGCCATTGGCTGTCACGATCTCATGCCGGTCGAACAGCAGATGCACATAGGTGACGGGCCGTCCGTCCCGGCGCAGCGTCACCGTCGTGCCATTCAGCAAATCCCGCGCCTTGACCAGCACCTCGGGTTCGCCGAACAGCAGCGTCGCCCGCTCTGAGCGGTACAAAACCCGGTGATTTGGCGAAAACTCGACCGTTTGATGCGCACCAAATGTGCCTTCGGCAATGCGGACCGGGGCATCCTGCCCCGCGGCAAAGCATTTCGACACACCAATCCAGCGCAGAGGCTGCAATCCGTTGTCACGTGTCAGCACCAGATCCCCCGGACAAAGCGTTTCCACCGCGACCGGGCCATTGGGCGTCTGCACCACAGACCCGGCGGTGAAACAGGGGGTCGTTTCCACCGTGACATAGCCGATATCTGTGTTGCCATCCGCGTCCGTTACCTCATAGGTGAAAACGCTGGTGCCGTCCTCATCGTCAGCCCATAGGGTGATCGTCCCGTCTGGGTTCAGCACGATCACCTCGCCGGTTGCCAGGGTCACAGTATCCCCCGCCACGACGGGCTGCCCGTTGATCATTGTGATCGTCAAGGTCGGCCCGGCGGACGAGCTGTCATTGCCCAGCAGATCAAAGGTGCCCGACCCATCCACCTGCACCGAGATGTCATCATCCCCAGCCACCAGCGCGCATTGCACGGAATCGCCTGCAATCAGCAGGTTACTGTCATAATAGCGATCCCCGCCATCTGCGATCCCGATGCGGATCGTGTTTTCCTCGCCCGGAGTGACGGGCGCGTTCAGGGACAGTGTGACGGTAAAACCGTCCATCTCGGTATTGGCGACCTCATCATTGGCGGGGTTGTCGATATACAGGTTGGAATTGGATTCGTCGTTGATGTTGTTAATGGTGATGTCACCGTCGCCGATCGTCAGTTCGGCCTGCACACCATTCACCCAGATCCCGACCGCATCGTTGAAGCCCGATCCGCAATATTCCAGGTATTCCTCGGATGAAAATGTCACCTGCATTGTCAGGGTTGACCCGTCGGGGACGAAGGTCGCCTCGAAAATCGCGGCGTCATAGGTGTTCGCTCCTGCGATCTCATTCAGGTCGGCATCGCCGGCCGTGCGCATATTGCCCGAAGTCCCGGACGAAGTGTTCGCATCACCAGAGCTGTTGGTGATTGACGTTGCGCGCCCGGTAGACAGGATTACCCCGGTATCGGCAGGCGTAACATTCGGCGCCACGGTATCCCCGTTCGAATAGACGCCCGAGGCCGCATTATGCCCGGTATAATCCGCCGAGACGATTTCAACCCCCGAACCGAACATGGATTCCGCCATATCCATGGCCGAGGCAGACGTGTCGATTGGCAATTCAGACGCTGTAGGCATTCCCGTTCCCCAAAGCTGCAACTTTGGTTCTGGGTACGGGAAAAGGGTTCACAGACCCTTGCCACAGGCCGCATCGCACGCCCCTATTTACCAAGGATTTAAAGTAAATCCCACGCAGCCCGCTTGACCAGGCAAGGCCCAGCGCGTAAGGCCCAGCGCATGAGCAAGCAACCCAAAAAATCGCGGCAGAAGGTCTATACTCTGCTGGTACAGGTCGGACGCAAGGACGGGGACGGCCTGCCCAAAGGCAGCTCGGGCGCGGCGCTGATGTGCTATGCCTCGGGGGTGGACGAGGCCGAGGCCGTGCGCGAAACCGTCGCCATCCTGAAACAGGCCGATCTGGCGCCGCTGGATGTCACTGGCTATGGCACGCTGGAAGAACGGCTGGAGCAGGGCCATGACGTGCCCGGCCCCGAGCGCGAACTGATGCAGCGCGCGCTGGATGAGAACTCGGTCATCGTGGCGCAGATGACCCCGCTCTATGGTGATAATCCGGGCGAGCAGACCGCGCATTGATACCCAACTGATCGCATGGTTTCAGCCCCTCGCCCGCGCGGGTTTGCACGGGTGGGGGACCATGGCTATGCTGGTGCCTTTTGCGGCGGTCTGGCAGGAGTATTTAAGATCAGAAAGAAGCGGCAAAGGGCCGTGAAGACCTGTAGGGGTGGCTTTGGTGATCTGGTTTACTGCGGTTCCAGGCCAAACCAGCTTTCGTAGATTTCCCTGTATTTTCCGTTCTCGCGCAAGCTGAGCAGGGTCCGGTTGATTTCCTCGGTCAGGGCGCTGCCGGTGGGGGCCGCGATCCCGTAGTTTTCCCGCAGGAAGACCGGGCCGTTCATTTGCGCCTGCCCCTGCGCACGGGTTTTGACGTAATAGGCCAGAATCGGCGCATCGAAGACGACGGCCTCCAGTTCTTTGTTTTCGAACCCGGCCAGCATCTGATCCAGCCCGGCATATTCCTGATAATCCAGCCCCCGGTCATCCATGTATTTCGCCGCAGTCGAGCCCGATACCGTGCCGACTCGTTTGCCATAGAGATCGTTGACCGAGTTGATTGAGGTCGTGATTGCCTCGATTGTCATGGCAGAGGTCACATAGGCCACGAAAACCGACACAAAGAACAATGAGGTGATCACCATCCCCACCCCCATCAGGCGGCCCAGGGGCGTACGGGGGACTCGTTCTTCGAAACCGCCGTTCACGACCAGATTCAGCGCCCACCAGAAGGCCGGGAACATCGCCTGTTTAGCGGGCTTATCGAAATATTCCTGGTGGCGTCTTTCCAGCCACCACATCAGCATCCCCACCCCCAGAAGCGCCGCAAAGGCCAGGATCACCGAGAGAATGAGCTCTTTTTTGAAGAGGGTATTCCAAAGCGCCGCGCCGGTATGATCCGTCGGCGACATGATTTGCAGCCCCGAGGCAAAGATCGGCTGGCTGAAGTCCATGGCCTCTTCGCGGGCGGCGGTGATCGAGATATTGGCGATGGCCAGATCGACCTTTTGGTGTTCGACTGCGCTGAGCATTTCGGCAAAGCTGTCGAAGCGTTCGAACCGATAGTCCCGCCCCATCGAGGAGGCCAGAGCCTGCCACAGATCAATCGAAAAACCCAGATCCGTCCCCGCCAGCTCCATTGAAAACGGAGGGCGCGTGATCGTCCCGACCACCAATTCCTGTGACGTGGATTTCACCGGCCACAAGGCAACCACCAGTGCCAAGGCGAAAATGATGCGCGACATATGTTTCTTCCCCATCTTATCGACCGGATAGGTGAAAACCAAAAATTTCGCAAGTTTTTCAGGGGTCAGGCGGCGCGGTGTTGTAGCAGGGTGATGGCCTCGTAGGCGCGCAGCACGGGAAAGGCGGGTCTGGCGTGTTCGGGAAGGCGCGAACGGTCCAGCCCTGCGAATACGCTGGCCGCGATGTGATCGGCCTGCCTGCGCCGACGCCCCAGATACAGGGATTGCACCCGCGCCCCCGCAGCCAGAAGAGGCTCGTTCCGGGGCAAGAGCAGCTGGTGCCACGTCTGCGTCAGCCCGGCGCGCGGCAGATAGGCGAACCCGCCTGTCAGCAGATGCTGGGCCGGCAGCAGAACCGTTGGGGCCCCGAACAGGAACTCCACATCCGACCCCGAAGCACAGAGCCTTTGATCCGCCGCGACCGAGATATCCCGTTGCAACCCGAAATAAGGCGCCCGCAGCCGGATCGGGTGCAGGCTTGCACGGGCGGGCATCCGGCATGACAGATTGGCCAGCACCGGCACCAGCTCTCCGCCTGTTGTGCGCACCATGTCGCCGCGTTTCAGACTGTGCAGCGGGCGATACCCCGTTGCTGTCGATACCGGCACATCCGGTGCCAGGCTGGGCAGACACCCGACCGGCTGCGCCCCATCCGACAGGGCCGCAAAGATCACCCCGTGCGTGCGCGATTGCGCGGACAGATGGCTCGAAAACGCCTTTTGCATATCCCCCAGGCTTAGGGGAATGGGGGCCTTTACCGGATGCAGGACGTGCTGTTCGGTGCCCAGTACGTGCACGGACAGATGGCCGCTTTGTGCCGGGGCGTCCCAGACATAGGTGATCCGCAGCCGGTGATCCTGCCCGTTCTGCCCGTGATGCACCACCGTATGCGAGACCCGATCCCCCTGCGTGACGACCAGCGCGATCCCACCCTCTGGCAGCGCATGGAGCGACAGGCCGCGCTCCCACGGGTGGTGATGGTGATAGGCCAGCAGCACTCCGGGCCGCTCCAGAGCAGAGACCTCGGCCTCCAGCATCAGGCTGCCGCGCGGCATCAGATCAGCAGGCGAGAATTGCCGGCGCTCAGGCAAAGCCCTGTCGATCCCGCCGCTGTGAAACAGCGCGGTGCTGCGATCGGTCAATCCGATCCAGTTACCAGCTATGGACCTATGCGGCATTCTGCTCTGCCCTGAGACGGCCGGGTGCGCCCGGTTTCGTGTTGGTTACACGGCGCTTTTCTAACACATGGCTGTGAACAGGTGAATCCCCCCTGCGCAGGGTTTGCGCATTTCCGCGAACCGCGATAGCCCTAGGCCAAGACGAAAAGGACCAGTCATGCCCGATACCCAGACCTCGCCCCTTGATGCCGCACAGCTGACCGCCGATCTGATCCGCTGCCCCTCGGTCACCCCGAATGAGGGCGGCGCGCTGGTGCTGCTGCAAGACGTGCTGGAACACGCGGGCTTTGCCTGCACGCGGATTGATCGCAACGGTGTC
Organism: Paracoccaceae bacterium; assembly: GCA_002708925.1. Lineage (GTDB taxonomy): Bacteria > Pseudomonadota > Alphaproteobacteria > Rhodobacterales > Rhodobacteraceae > Thalassobius. The sequence goes on along the minus strand of PAPN01000053.1, from coordinate 171,712 downwards.
TCAAATCTGTTTGCCCGCTGGGGGGATCAGGGCCATGCGCGCAGCTTTGGGTTCAACGGGCACACAGATGTGGTGCCCATCGGCGATCAGGCGGCCTGGACGGTTGACCCGTTCGGGGCCGAAATCAAAGACGGCATGATGTGGGGCCGCGGGGCAACTGACATGAAATCCGGTGTCGCGGCCTTTGTGGCTGCGGCCGTGGATCTGGTGACGCAAACGCCCCCCGACGGTGCAGTGATCATCACCATCACCGGCGACGAAGAGGGCGACGCCACAGACGGCACCACCGCCATTCTGGACTGGATGGCGGCCAAGCGCGAAAAGATGTCGGTCTGCCTGGTGGGCGAACCGACCTGCCCCAATGAAATGGGCGAGATGATGAAGATCGGGCGCCGAGGCTCGATGACCGCGTTCTTCACGGTGACGGGTGTGCAGGGCCACGCGGCCTATCCGCACCGGGCGAAAAACCCGGTGCCGGCGCTGGCGCGGCTGGTGGATCGTCTGGCCAGCCACGAACTGGATCGGGGCACCGATCATTTTGACCCGTCAACCCTAGCGGTGGTCACTTTCGACACCGGCAACCCCGCCACCAATGTGATCCCGGCGCAAAGCAAGGCCACCGTGAATATCCGCTTCAACGATGCCCATTCCAGCGACAGCCTGACAGGCTGGCTGCGCGCCCAGGCGGATAAGGTGGCCGATGAATTCGGCGTAACCGTGGATATGGCGCTGAAGGTCTCGGGCGAGAGCTTTGTCACACCGCCGGGCGCGCTCTCGCAGCTGGTCTCGGCCTCGGTTCAGGCGGAAACCGGGGTTGTTCCGGTGCTGTCCACCAGCGGCGGCACCTCGGATGCGCGTTTCGTGCAACATCACTGTCCGGTGGTGGAATTCGGCCTGGTCGGAAAGACAATGCACCAAGTCGATGAACGGGTCGAGGTGGCGCAGATCCATCAACTGAAATCCATCTACGCCCGGATCCTACAGGACTATTTCGCGTGACATGGAAGATTGAAACCGTCCGCGACCTGACCGACGTCCATGCCCTGCGCCGCGCTGTTTTCATTCAGGAACAGGGCATCCCCGAGGCCGAGGAGTGGGACGATCTGGACACTTCTGCCCAGCATCTGCTGGCAACGGTCGCGGGGGCTCCGGCCGGTACGGCGCGGCTGCTGACCGAAGGTGCCACAGGCCGGATCGGGCGTATCTGCGTGGTGCCCGCGCAGCGTGGCACGGGGCTTGGGGCTGCTCTGGTCCGCGCGGGGATTGACCGGCTAAGCGCACATTCCGGGCCTGAAGCGATCCGGCTGGGCGCACAGACCCATGCCATCGGTTTCTATGAAAAACTGGGCTTCCGCGTCTGCGGCCCGGAATATGACGACGCAGGCATTCCGCATTGCCCAATGGAGCGCCCCCTGTGAAGCCCACATTGGTGATCATGGTCAAAGAGCCGCGCGCAGGGCGGGTCAAAACACGCCTTGGCCGGGAAATCGGGATGCCCGCTGCGGCCTGGTGGTTTCGCCATCAGGTGGCGCGCCTGCTGCGCCGGATCGAAGACCCCCGCTGGCGCGTCATACTGGCCGTTGCTCCCGACCGGGCGGTCAGCAGCCGTGCCTGGCCCGTGCATGTGCGCCGCGTCCCGCAGGGGCAGGGCAATCTGGGGGACCGCATGGCCCGACAAATGCGCAATATGCCCCCCGGCCCCGTCTGCGTGATCGGCGCGGATATTCCCGACGTGGCTCGCCCGCATATCGCCCGCGCCTTTGCCGCGCTTGGGGCGCATGACACCGTATTCGGGCCTGCACCGGATGGCGGTTACTGGCTGGTCGGGATGAAACGCAGCCGAGCCCTGCCCGCTGCTCTGTTCCGGGGGGTACGCTGGTCCACGCACCATGCGCTGGCCGACAGTATCGCCAGCGTTTCAGGCCACCGCGTTTCGTTGGTGGATATGCTGCGCGATGTGGATACCGCAGCGGATTTGTCAGCCCCCCAGGCGCGTTTTCGTCATGACGCCGTTTCCCGGCTGTGATAGGCCAAAGACATGAGCCATTTGCCCTCGAAATCCGAGATTCTGGATTGGATCTCGGAGAACCCGACCCTTACTTCGAAACGTGACATCGCCAAGGCCTTTGGCATCAAGGGCGCTGCGCGTATTGATCTGAAACGGATCCTTAAAGAGCTGGAGGCCGAGGGCCATCTGGAAAAGCGCAAGAAAACCTATCGCGATCCGGACCGCCTGCCGCCCGTCAGCGTGCTGAAAATCCAAGAGATCGGCTCCGATGGGGATCTTTTCGCCAAGCCGATGGAATGGCAGGGCGAAGGGGGCGAGCCGCTGGTGCTGGTTATCCCGCGCGCCAGCGATCCGGCGCTTGGGGTCGGGGATCGGGTGCTGGCACGGGTACAAGAGGTGCGCGGCGAGGAATATCACTATACCGCGCGGCTGATCCGGCGGATCGGGCATAACCCGCGCAAGGTTCTGGGCGTGTTCCGCAAAGGATCCGAAGGCGGGCGTATCCTGCCGATCGACAAGGGCGACGGCAAGGAATGGCTGGTGCCCGAGGGGGCCTCGGGCGGGGCCAAAGACGGCGAGCTGGTCGAGGCCGAACAAAGCGGCCCCAAGGGCCGGCTGGGCCTGCCCCGCGCGCGGATCGTCAACCGTCTGGGCGATCCGACAGCGCCGCGCGCCGTGTCGCTGATCGCGATCCATCAGCATGGCATTCCCGATGATTTCCCCGATGCGGTAATCAAAGAGGCCAACGCGCAGAAACCCGCCGGCCTGAATGGGCGCGAGGACATGCGCGAGATGCCCTTGGTCACGATAGATCCGGCCGATGCGCGCGATCACGATGACGCCTGCTGGGCGCACGAGGATGACGACCCCAAGAATGAGGGCGGCTATGTCATCTGGGTCGCCATTGCCGATGTGGCGCATTACGTCACCCCCGGCAGCGCACTGGACCGCGAGGCGAAAAAGCGTGGCAATTCCAGCTATTTCCCCGACCGGGTGGTGCCAATGCTGCCGGACCGGCTGTCGGGCGATCTGTGCTCTTTGCACGAGGGCGTGCCGCGCGCCTGTGTGGCCGTGCGGATGCAGATCAACGCGCAGGGCGAAAAGATCGGGCATCGGTTTGTGCGCGGGCTGATGCGCTCGGTCGCGTCGCTGAATTACGCCGAAGTGCAGGCCGCTCGGGATGGCGCCCCCAATGACAAATGCGGCCCGCTGATGGAGGACGTGATTGACCCTCTCTATGAGGCCTATGCCCTGCTGGTGCGGGCGCGCAAGACCCGCCAGCCTCTGGATCTGGACCTGCCCGAGCGCAAAGTGATCCTGTCGGATGAGGGCAAGGTTCTGTCGGTCAATTTCCGTGACAGGCTGGACGCGCATAAGCTAATCGAAGAGTTCATGATCCTGGCCAATGTGGCCGCGGCCGAGACCCTGATCGCCAAGAAATCCCCACTGCTGTTCCGCGTCCACGAAGAACCCTCCCCTGAGAAGCTGGAGGCCCTGCGCGAGACGGCGCAATCTGCCGGGCTGCCGCTGGCCAAGGGGCAGGTGTTGCAGACCCGTCACCTGAACGCGCTGCTGAACGCTGCCGAGGGCACCGACCATGACGAGCTGATCAACATCTCCACCCTCAGGGCGATGACGCAGGCCTATTACAGCCCGGTGAATTTCGGACATTTCGGGCTGGCGCTGCGCAACTATGCGCATTTCACCTCGCCCATCCGGCGCTATTCGGATCTGATCGTGCACCGGGGGCTGATTTCCTCGCACGGGTGGGGCAAGGACGGGCTGACCTCCGAAGACATCGAGCGGCTGGAAAATACCGCCACCCATATCAGCGACACCGAGCGCCGATCCATGATGGCCGAGCGCGACACCACCGATCGCTACCTGGCGGCCTTTCTGTCTGAACGGGTGGGCAACGAATTCACCGGGCGGATCAGCGGCGTGGCCAAGTTCGGCGTCTTCGTGCGGATGGACGATACGGGGGCGGATGGTCTGATTCCGGTGCGGTCTCTGGGGCGCGAATATTTCCATTATGATCGCGACAGCAACACGCTGATGGGCTCGGACACCGGGCTGACCATCGGCATCGGCCAGCGCGTCACCGTCAAACTGCTGGAGGCCCTGCCCGTCACCGGCGGTATCGCGCTGGAACTGATCAGCCTGGACGGCAAAGACATGCCGCGCGGGCCCACCGGCTTTCGCGGGCGTGGCAAACCTCCGCGCCGCAAACAGGCCAGCACCCGCAAGAAATCGGCCAAAATCAAACGCAAGGTCGAACGCAAGCGCCGCAACTGATCAGCGGTCCGGCGCGGATTCCGGGGCGGCTGTATTTGTTTGCTTCCTCCGATGCCACATTCGCGTTAGAATCCGTGCAAGGTCAAAGAAAACAAAGAGGCCGGGCAATGCGTATCAAATTGTTCTTTGCTGCACTGGTTTTGCAGCCCCTGAGCCTGGCCGAGGCCAGCGTCAGCGAATCCCTGCGTCCTCAGGTCCGGCCGGGCCTGGAGCGTATCGAAACCGTTCAACCGGCGATCCTGACAAGCTCGGCCAGGCCTCAGGTGCGGCCGCAGGTGCGCTCTCAGGTGACGCTGGCCAGCGCCGATCAGCCGCGCGTTTCCACGTCGAATGCCGGGTTCCAGCGCTGGATCAAACGGTTCCGTGGCCGGGCAAACGCCGCCGGCATCACGAACCGCACCCTGGATCGGGCGTTTCAGGGCGTGCGCTATAATACCGACGTGATCCAGCGCGACCGCAACCAATCGGAATTCACCAAGACCCTGTGGGAATACCTGGACAGCGCGGCCTCGGATACGCGGGTGTCGAACGGCAAAAAGGCCCTGCGCGAACAGGGCCGCACCCTGCGCGCCATCGAGGCCAAATACGGCGTCGACAAAGAGGTCGTGGCCGCCGTCTGGGGCCTGGAAAGCGCCTATGGCACCTACCGCGGCAAGACCGACATCATCGAGGCCCTGGCCACCCTGGCCTATGACGGCCGGCGCGGTAAATTCTTCGAGGCGCAGCTGATCGCCGCCCTGAAAATCCTGCAATCGGGCGACGTGGCCCCCCGCAACATGACCGGATCCTGGGCAGGGGCCATGGGGCATACGCAATTCATTCCCACGTCCTATCTGGCCTTTGCGGTGGATTTCACCGGCGATGGCAAACGCGACATCTGGTCGGATAACCCAGCGGATGCGCTGGCCTCGACCGCCGCCTATCTGAAACGCCACGGCTGGGTCACGGGTCAGCCCTGGGGCGTCGAGGTGAAGCTGCCGCGCAATTTCAACTACGCGCTGGCCAATCGCAAGATCAAGAAAATGCCCAGCGAATGGGCCCGTCTGGGCGTGACGGATATGAATGGCCGGGCGGTGCGCAATCATGGGCAGGCGTCACTGCTGCTGCCCGCCGGATCGCAGGGCGCGGCCTTCCTGATCTTCAAGAACTTCTCGGTGATTGAACGCTATAACACCGCCGATGCCTATGTGATCGGGGTGGGCCACCTGTCGGACCGGCTAAAGGGTGGCCCGCAGATACAGGCCAAATGGCCCCGCGGCGACCGCGCCCTGACCTTCGCCGAGCGCAAAGAGCTGCAACGCCGCCTGACCGCCAAAGGCTTCAGCACCCAAGGCGTGGACGGTAAGATCGGCCCGCTGACAATCGACGCGGTGCGCGGCTATCAGCGCGCGCAGGGGATGACCCCCGATGGCTATCCTTCGCTGTCCCTGCTGAAAAAACTGCGCCGTTAAGCCTTGCCTGCGGGCCTTCTGAGCCCTAACGTCCCGCCTGTTCTCAGGGCGGGGTGAAATTCCCCACCGGCGGTAAGGGGCACACGCCCCAAGCCCGCGAGCGCCCCCGCTTTCGCGGGGGGTCAGCAGATCTGGTGCAATTCCAGGGCCGACGGTCACAGTCCGGATGAAAGAGAACGACAAAAAGGCGCGCATACCCGCGCCCTTTTCTTGTCGTTTTGACGCTCTGGGTGACGTGTCGGACAAGGAAAGGAGCCCCAGATGACACACACCCGCTATGCCTTTATCAAGGCCAACTGGCACTCAGACATTGTAGAAAACGCGCTGACAGGCTTCTGTCAGCTGATCCCGCCGGATCAGGTAGATGTCTACAACGTCCCAGGTGCCTTCGAAATGCCCCTGCTGGCCCGCGATCTGGCCGCCTCGGGACGGTACAAAGCCGTCGCCGCCGCCGCGCTGGTCGTCGATGGCGGCATCTATCGGCACGATTTCGTGGCCCAGGCCGTCGTGGACGGTCTGATGCGCGCCGGGCTGGACACGGGCACCCCCGTCCTCTCGGTCAGCCTGACTCCGCATCAGTTTCAGGACACCCCCCACCACACAGCCATCTACGCCGCGCATTTCGTGGAAAAAGGCCAAGAAGCCGCCCAGGCTGCGCTCATGATCACTCAAACCCGCGCCGCTCTGGCCGCCTGATGGCTTCTTTCTGATCCAAATACTCATGCCTCAGCCCGGCCACAGGCACACCGGGCCGAGGCCCCTTCCACCACCCAAAGCGGCCAGCCCGCGCCTTCCGATAGGGCGCCTCTTGGTGTTGACCCTGTTCAGCCCCCTTCTCGAGGCTGCGATGCTACTGGCGACGCCTTACCCCACGAACGCATCGCGCGCGTAGCCCTGCACATACAGCAAGGCGGTCAGATCGCCGTGGTTGATCCGCACGTCACATTCCGCCGCAACCGAAGGCTTGGCGTGCAGTGCAACGCCCGTGCCCGCGCGGCCCAGCATTCCCAGGTCGTTCGCGCCATCGCCCACGGCGATCACGTCTGCCTCGGTAATCCCCAGCCTGGCCGAGATCTTCTCCAACTGGTCAACCTTGGCCTGACGCCCCAGAATAGGCCGAGCCACGTCACCGGACAGCTGCCCGCCGTCCACCAGCAGCGTATTGGCGTGGTTCTCATCAAAGCCCAGCTCGTGCGCAACCTTGGCCGTGAACGCCGTAAACCCCCCCGAGACCAGCGCCGCATAGCCGCCATTGGCGCGCATCGTCGCCACCAGCTCTTTGCCGCCGGGCATCAGGGTAATGCGCTCGGCCAGAACCTTGTCGATGATCGCTTCAGGCAGGCCCTTCAGCAGACCCACGCGTTCGGTCAGCGCGCCTTCGAAGTCCAGTTCGCCGTTCATCGCGCGGGCGGTGATGTCTTTCACGCGGTCGCCCACACCGGCCTCGTCGGCCAGTTCGTCGATGCATTCCTGCTGAATCATCGTGCTGTCCATATCCGCCAGCAGCATCTTCTTTTTGCGGCCCTCGGTCGGCTGGATCACCAGATCCACCCCCATTCCTTGCAGATCGGCCCAAACGTCCCACTGATTATCCGGCAAACTGGCCAGCGGAAACTCGGCCGCCTCATCCGCAGACAGCCACACGGCATCCCCGCCGCCCCACGCATTACGCAGAGAATCAACCAGCGCCGCATCCAGATTGCGAACCGTAGGAGCAGTCAAAAGAGTGGCCACATACATAAGAAAGTTTCCGATCGTAGCTGTTGGACGTCGCAAATCGCGTTTCAAGCGGCGCTATAGCGGCATTTTTACCGTTGTGAAAGCTCTCTTCCCCCCTTACGTCGGTCAGCGGGACACCTCTCCCAACGAGGGTCACGGCTCATTCCGTTTTTTCCCTTTCTTTTCCATTAGTTGCATCTCGTTCAACACCTTGCTGTGTCACTTTTGTGTCAAACAGGGCATCCGTTACCGTGCGATCAGTCAGTGCATGTGCATAAGTCCGGAGCACGGTTGTCGCATCTTTCCAGCCCCCGCGTTCGGCCACGGTTTTCACATCGAACCCCCGGTGCAGCATCGAGGTGGCGAAGCCGTGGCGGCAGCAATGCGGTGTCAATTGTTCGATACCCGCCCGATCACAGACGTTCGCCCAGGGGCCTTTGACACTGCCCCGGCCCGCATATTTGAACACACGATCATCCGGGTTTCTGTTCGACGGAATAGCCGTGATGGCATTGACAAGCATCGGCTGGAGATGCGCGGTGCGTTCCCACGGGGTCGATTTGAACAGCATGAGCTTTGCGGTGCGACGATCAAGGTCCACATTCGTCCAAGTCAGTCGGCACGATTCACCGGCGCGAGCACCAGTGCCAAACATGAACACGCAAAGCGCCCCCAGATGCGGCAGATCGTCGATCACCGCCTGTGCGTAAAAACTCTGCACCCATTCCAGGGTCGCCGGGGTCTTTACCGCATTGGTTTCCGGGAAACGCTTCACAGAAACCCGCTGACACCAACCCAACCCAGCTGCGTGATTGATCGCGGCTTGCGTCGGTTTGATAACCTGCCGGTTCCAGGTCGCAGCACTGGCATTAGGATAAAGCTTTCGCGCGGCTTGCCGAATGGTCTCGGGGAACACCAATGCGACCGGAGTATCTTTCCAATGCGCGGCCAATTTCAGCAAGAAGCGGGCGGGTTTTTCAGCATCCAGATAAGCATGGAAGACCTGGGCCATCGTCAACGCTGCCCCCGGCCCTTCGAATTTACCCTGCCAGGCTTTGGCTTCGACTTCGGCTTTGACGCGCTCAGCGATTTTTCGGTCAGACGTTTTGCAAGACCCTCGTAGTCGCCTTCCGGCAACTGAACCACGGTAGTGCCAGATGTTGCCGCGCTGGTAGAGGGTGAGGGGCATTGCCTGATCCCTTCCATGAGTTTCTGAATGTCTTCGGCCAGCAAGATCATCTTGTTGCCCAACTTGCGGCACGCCCCCAGACGCTGCGCAGTCTCCCGTAAGGTCCGCTCGGGAACCCCAAAGTGCGAAGCCACATCCTCAGGGCTGAAATGATCTGGCAATTGAGCGGTCATTAGGCTTGCCCTTCTTCGGGCAACAGACCGACACCGATCATCAAGAAACTGGAGCCAGAAATAGAGCGTTCAGTGCGCACACCACCCTTGATAGGAGTGTATCCCTCCACGGGACGAAAGCCGTCAGGGGTGCGGACCATTACCTCCCCCTTGAAGGGAACAACCAATTCCCCAACAATCTCACGCCCCTCCATTTTCCATTGGTACAATTCGGCCAGGACTTCAAAATGGAAAACGCGCAAATGAAACACATTTTCATCGTGCCACTTGCAGCTTGCTTCAATGCCGACCGTTGATGGCAACGAGAAGATATGTGCCAACACCTCTTCTAGGGTCTCACCCTGAAACAGCTCGGAAAATTGATCTGGCTGGATAACCTCATAGCCACGGATTCTTTTCTTGAAGGTCGGGGAATACTTGATCTGACCAAACCGCTTGACCCTCTCGACACACTGGGAAGGGCTATCCGTTGTCAGAATCGCCAAGGTAAGTCGGGCGGCATCCATGGCCGTCATCTCGGGCGCATTCCGCCCTCGCGCGCCGGTAGTCAGCAACCCAGCCTCTTTCAGCAGGCGCATATACCGTCACCGTTTTTTCCGGCGTCGTGTATGCGCTGGCGATCAATTTGTTAAACTCAGCAGATTTCATTCTATTTGTGTAAAACACAAATCAACCAACGCCAATTCTATTTGTCTCAAACACAAATATGCCTTCTTCACGCATGTGTTTGCCCACACCTGCTACCAACCATGTGCGAACATGACTTGGAGCCTCCTGAGTTTTTCGAATCCGGCCAAATCATCCATTCGATTTTACGGGTCACGGGCATGGTTGGTTGGCAAACGGCGATTGCTACTGAAAAGCCAGATCGTACCAGTACCTCGATGTAAGGCGTGGTTGAGCCGACGAATTGCGCGGCAGAGCCTTCCGCTGAGACAAAGCGGCTATCGGCAGGCATTGCACACATAGGAATGGGAGTGCCGTCTTTGAGCGCCCCGCGATGGGTCAAGGCAACGTCTAAAATCGGAGCGGCACAAACGGCGTCCGCGCCCCATGCCTCAAGGAAGCCCCCATCTCAAGAAACAAGAGTGCCGAGGGCACTTCCGCCTTAAGACGCAGATAGTCGCGGAACAAATGTGAATTGGGCCAAAGGTCATCGTTCGCGCAAGCGCGTTCATAAGTCATTGTCAGGGTCTCCTGATGGGGGTATCAACAATTATTGTCGATATAGGGGTGAGACCGATGCGTCAACAATTTTTGTCGATATGACACCTGCACAATGCCGAGCCGCTCGGGCGCTCATCGGAATGACACAGACAGAATTGGCGAATGCGGCGGGCTTTGGCCTCTCTACAATCGTGGACTTTGAGAAGGAACGTCGCATCGTATCCACCACCGCCCAAATCAGGATGCTAGAAGCTCTTGAGGGGGCCGGGGTGGAGTTTATCGCAGAAAATGGTGGAGGCGCGGGCGTCCGCTTGAAAACAAGGAGCAAATGATGATTGAGGGCGGAAGGAATTACTCGCTGGTCATGCTAGAGCTGACCGACGCTGGCTATGACAAGGTGACTACCAGTGTGACGGTCACGGGCCGCGAAGGCAACCTGATCGAGGTGAACGGATGCGAGGTCATCAACACCGCATCCCCCCTATTTCACTCCTTGATCGACACTGAGGGCCAGAAAGCCCACTTTGCCAAGCTGCACTCCGATTTCGAGGCTGCGTTAAAGGGCAGCTGATCTCCCTATTGCCCCCAATCCACCATGCGCATGGCCCCGGCCAGGTCACCGGGCGGAATGCCCGCCTCTTTGGCTTCGGCCATTGTCTTGACGATTGCCGACAGAGCACGGGCGCGTCCGCCTGCGTCGAAGGCTTGCAAGGGGCGGATCGTGTCCACGGTCACGGCCTGGCCCAGCTTGGCGGTGGCTTCCTGCGCCAACAATTGGGCGACGGGTTGCAGGGTCCACAGGGCCAGCTAGCGCTGCGCCTCGCGGACCACGGGGCCGGTGGCCGCAGGGTTCAGCAATGAGGGCAACACACCATAGGCCATGAGGATGCCCGCCCGCGCGGCGGTCAGGGTCTCGGCCGTCATGGATTTGGACAGATCGGGCGACAACTGGTCGGGCTTCTGACCCAGTTGGGGGTTCATCCCCGCCGCCGTTGCCTGGGCCACGCCCTCGATCACCAGAGTGGAGCCACGCCGCCCGCGCGGGTGGTCAGCAGCGAAGAGGTGGACAGGGGCGATCCCGAAGGCTCGGCCAGGCCGTTATTCGTCATGGCGATATTGCCCGCCGGGATGTTCTTCACCAGGCGATCCCATTCCGTCACGGCGGTGCCGGGGATCAGAACCCCGTCCAGATAATCCCACAGCTCGGGCCGGATCAGGGCGCGCACCGCATCGGGCGATCCGGCGGTATTGGCGGTCATGAACCGGGTCACGGCAGCACGGAAAGCGGCCCAGCTCGCCTGTGCGTCAATCGCGGTGGACGTGATCCCATACGTGGCCGCGCCGGTGATCACACCCAAGGGCTGACCATTGGCCCCGCTGCCCTGGAATACAGCGTGATCCAGCGCGACGCCCATGGCCCCGTTCATGTCACGCCGCACAGCCTGTTCCAGTGCTGCGCCGGTCTGTTTCAGGGCCTTGCGGGTGATTTTCATCTGAATGCCAAGGTTATGGTCCGGCGCCATGGATTTGTCCGTGGTCGCATAGGCGCTGGGTCCAGCCACATTTTCGGTCTCGCCATCGGCCCAGCCTGCGGTGACGCTGGAGGTGGTCACGGGCCATTCCACCGCGCCCGCGTCAATGTTGATCATCTGCGCCCCCATGCGCGCGGCCACACTATCGGGGAACAGCCGGTCAATGATCGGGCGCGTCTGGGTCGGGGTCGGCGTCCCATCGGCCACGGTTTCCCCGGCGCGGACTTCCAGCGCTTGCCACGGCACCGGCACACCCCGGAACCCGCCCTGTTCGCGCAGTTCCTGCACAATCTCGGCGGTCTGGCCGCTCAGTTGCCGCCCTTCATCCAGGGCCAGCGCAACCTGACGCAGCTCGAACCCGGCCATCATCTCGGCCCATTCCTGCGCAGAACGGGTTTCCAGATCGGCCCCGGCCTCGCGGCGTTCTGTATCCTCGGCAATCAACGCCGCGCGGTAACGGGTTTCGTTCTGGCGGTATTCCCGGTCCAGATCCTCCATGCTGCGGATCTCGTCGTCGCTGGGGCTTTCCTTGCCTGCCAGCTCGGACAGTTTCTGGCGGATTTCGCTTTGCCGCCGCGCGATCTTCACACTTTCAAGCATCTTCATTCCTTTGGCTTGAGTTGGGTTTTGCCGGGGCGCTCCAGCGCCTCGACCGCATTCCGCCAATCCTGGCGGTCCTCTCGGGGCGGGGGATGCCCGCACTCGATCCGTGTTTTTCGGGTGTGGCAACTGGGGCAAAGCGCCTGAAGGTTGCCGGGGTCGTAGGACAATTCCGGGTGGGTCCGAACGGGCTTGATATGGTCCACCTCAAGCCGCCCACCGCAGCCGCAGGACCGGCACCGGAACCGATCCCGTTCCAGAATTTCCATGCGCAGAACCTGCCAGCGTTTGGTCCGCGTCACGCGCTTGGAATAGCGGTGGTGATCACGCCGGACACTCATGAGAACGGGTCCATTTTGGCTGTGAACTCGATGAATGCGCGACCGGGCGGAACCTCTTTGATGCCCGTGATGTCGAAAATATCGCCTTCATGCACCACACGATCCCAGTGCAGAACATCGCGGGTCAACGTGCTGGAGCGGACGATAAATCGGACGATCAGAATGTTCGTTTTCATCCCGGCCAGTATCTTTTCCTGATCGGAAATATCCCGGCGGCGCGCATAGACCGGACCGCCAAGGTCTTGCCAATCAGGGACGCGGCGCAAACCATCGTCTTCGGTGCCAACGTCGCGCCGAAACTGGATACGGCGATTGAGTTGGGAAGCGTTCAGGTCATCCAATGGATTCTCGCTTTCTGTCTGGGTTGCGCGGCGATCCGTGCGCCCTGGGCGACGGCCAGCACCGTGGCCGATGCCGCGTCGATCCGGCCCGTGGACCGCGCTTTGGTGAGTTTGAGATTGTTGGCGTCGTCGCGTTTGCAGACCGCATCCGCGAAAGCAGAGCGCAGCAGAAGCGACGGTTCGGCTTTCACCTGGCCGTCAAACACCGCCCGGCGAAAGCGTTCGCAATCCTCGCCCCCGTCGCGGAACCCCTGCCCCCGCCATGCCAGCGGCGCGCGGATGCCTGCACGATTCAACCCTTCGGACAGCTCGGCCTGTTTGTAACGGTCCATGGTGATTGCGCTGACGGTCTCGCCTTCGACATGGCGCAACACCTCGGCCAGCCATGGGGCCACCGGCACCGTCCGATCCCCCAGCACCGTCAGTTCCCCGCGGTCCTGCATTTTGACATAGCGGTCTGAGACGCCATCGGACTGGCCCCGATCCAGCAAAGAAGGGGCAGACGGGAACGTGCCCAGGCATTCCAGCCGTCCGGTTTCCGGCCAGTAGAACGCCGCCGCCGTCATCGAGGCCGATCCGCCCAGGTCGATCCCGATCACCACGCCGCCCTGGCGCGGGGGCAAATTGGCGGTCTCGCAGGCCAGCCATTCGTCCATGGTAACCAGCAGTTCACGGGTTTCCCCCGACACGCGTTCATTGCGGTTGTAGAGCCGGAAACTGGTAAGGCTGGAGCCGCCGCGCGCAATCGCCCGTTTGGCCTGTGCCTCCAGCCAATCCATGGACGCGCCGATCCCGTATTCCGAACCGGGATTGGCGATCAGCAGCGATTCCCGATCATCCGCAGGCAAGCCGGGGGACGGGCGATGCTCCTGGACATAGGAACCGGGCAAGGGATCGTCGATCCACCGGGAAAACGGGTGCGTGTCGTCGCTGGCGCTGGTGCTGATCAGAAAGGCCCGCCCGCCGCGCTTACCCATGCCCGACAACAGCGCATGTTCCAACTCGTCGCCGCGATCCAGCGCCCAATGCCCTCGTTCGTCCATGATCACCATTGTGGGAGCGCCGCCCAGGGCCGATTTGCCATCCGCCGCGATCACGCGCAGGACATGCCCGCCGCGAAACCGGCTGCAAAGTCCCAGGCGATTTTGCCCTGGTCACGGGTTCGCGCGGCCACCACGATTTCCCGGCGCGGCTGACGATCCCACACGCCCAGCAGACCGCCCAGAGCGATCCCTGCCGTCAGCGCGGTTTTGGCATTGCCGCGCCCGATGCTGAGAATGGCGTTGGACACGTCCGGGGCCATTGCGCCTTCGATGAATTGGCGCTGAAACGGGGCCAGCTTGACCGGCTTCCCGGCGTTCGGCCCCTCGGGAATGGACAGTCTATGCATGAAGCGCATAGCTCTTTCGGCGGCGGTCAGATCGGCGGAATTTTCCTCGGGCGCGAAAAGAGAAAACTCTCCTCCCCGGTCCCGTGCATTCAGCAGATCGGCGGCATTGGGACCATTTCCAAAGAGATCGGCTTGCAACTGATCCGATCCGCGTTGGCTCAACGGCTCGGAAGCGGGCGGCAGCTTCGATCCATCCGCCTTGCGCCACTCTCTTTTTTTCTTTGTCGCGTCGCTCATTCAATCCTCTTTCACGCGTCTCTCTTCGTTCAACCGTTGCTCTGTCCTCCCCTGGCCCAAACCATGTCTTCGACGTCATCGGGCAGCGAGGTCAGCGCAGCGATGGCAAGACAGGCGCGCTCCTGGACTGTCATGCGCGCCGTGATGACCGTGACGAAGCCAATCCATGCGTCGGCGGTGCCAAGCGTCAGCACATAACCCAGCACCCGCGCAACACGCTTGTGGGTCGGGGCCATAAAACGGGAGAGAATCGACTTTGTGCGCGGAGCTTCCGCCGTGATCGCAGTCGGATTTGCTGTGTCAGTTTTGTGTCGCTGATTGCGGGTCGTTCCCGCATTGTTCGGCGCAAAGCTGCACGAAATCGCGCTGTTTTTAGCGATCTCATCTTTCCCTATTGCTTTTTTTTCTAGGGTTTCATAGGTCCGTTCGTGGGACACCTCTCCCCAACGAGAGGCGCTTATCTGGAAGGGTAGCATTCATGGCTATTGAACAACCGGCAACGCGGCCGGCTAATCCGCGTTTTTCCTCGGGCCCCTGTGCCAAAATCCCCACATTCTCGCTGGATCTGCTGTCGGACGCCGCCTTGGGCCGGTCGCACCGTGCCGCCATCGGCAAGGCCAAGCTGAAGGATGCCATCGAAGGCACCCGCGAGGTACTGGGCATCCCCGCAGACTATAAAATCGGCATCGTGCCCGCGTCGGACACTGGCGCCGTGGAAATGGCCCTGTGGTCGCTGCTGGGCGCGCGTAAGGCTGAGATGGTCGCGTGGGAATCCTTTGGTTCGGGCTGGGTCGCCGATGTTGTGAAACAGCTGAAGATCGACGCCGAGGTGAAAACCGCCGAATACGGCCAGATCGTTGACCTGAGCACCATCGATTTCAACAACGACGTCGTGTTCACCTGGAACGGCACCACCTCGGGTGTGCGTGTTCCCAACGGTGATTTCATCCCCGCCGACCGCGAAGGCCTGACCATCTGCGACGCCACCTCGGCCGCATTCGCAATGGACCTGCCCTGGGACAAACTGGATGTGACCACCTTTAGCTGGCAGAAGGTTCTGGGCGGCGAAGCGGCCCACGGCATCCTGATCCTCAGCCCACGCGCGGTGGAACGTCTGGAAAGCTACACCCCCGCATGGCCGCTGCCGAAGATTTTCCGCCTGACCAAGGGCGGCAAGCTGATCGAGGGCATCTTTACCGGCGCCACCATCAACACCCCCTCGATGCTGGCCGTCGAGGATTACCTGGTCGCGCTGGACTGGGCCCGTTCCGTGGGTGGCCTGCAAGGCCTGATGGGCCGCGCCAATGCCAACGCGCAGGCCGTGTTCGATTTCTGCGACGCCAAGCCCTGGATCGCCAACCTGGCCGAGGATGAAGCCACGCGCTCGAACACCTCGGTCTGCCTGAAGTTCACCGATGACCGCATTCAGGACGGTGCCGCCTTTGCCAAGGCCGTGGCCAAACGCCTGGAGGCCGAAAACATCGCGCTGGACATCGGTGCCTATCGCGACGCCCCCGCGGGCCTGCGCATCTGGTGCGGCGGCACGGTTGAGACCTCGGACATCGAGGCGATGCTGCCCTGGCTGGAATGGGCCTTCGAGGCCGAGATCGCAGCCCAATAAGTGATGACTGCCCGGCGGTAACGCCGGGCCGTTCCCCCACTTCATCATTCATGGCCCACTCGGCCACCCGACATCAAAGGACCAAACACATGGCCCCCAAAGTTCTCGTATCTGACAAACTGTCCGAAACCGCCGTTCAGATCTTCCGTGATCGCGGCATCGACGTTGATTTCCTGCCCGACGTGGGCAAGGACAAGGAAAAGCTGGCCGAAATCATCGGTCAGTATGACGGCCTGGCGATCCGCTCGGCCACCAAGGTCACCCCCTCGCTGCTGGAGCACGCCGACAAGCTGAAAGTCGTCGGCCGCGCCGGGATCGGCACCGATAACGTGGACAAAGAGGCGGCCTCGAAAAAGGGTGTGATTGTGATGAACACCCCCTTCGGCAACATGATCACCACTGCCGAGCACGCCATCGCCATGATGTTCGCCGTGGCCCGTCAGATCCCCGAAGCCTCGGCCAGCACCCATGCCGGCAAGTGGGAAAAATCGAAATTCATGGGCGTTGAGCTGACCAACAAAACCCTGGGCGTCATCGGCGCCGGCAACATCGGTGGCATCGTGTGCGACCGTGCCAAGGGCCTGAAAATGAAGGTCATCGCCTTCGACCCGTTCCTGTCCGAGGAAAAAGCCGACAAGATGGGCGTGGAGAAGGTCGAGCTGGACGATCTGCTGGCGCGCGCCGATTTCATCACCCTGCACGTGCCGCTGACCGATGGCACCCGCAACATCCTGTCGGCTGAAAACCTGGCCAAGACCAAAAAAGGCGTGCGCATCATCAACTGTGCCCGCGGCGGCCTGGTGGACGAAAACGCCCTGGCCGAGCTGCTGAAATCCGGCCACGTCGCTGGCGCAGCCTTTGACGTCTTCGCCGAAGAGCCCGCCAAGGAAAACGTGCTGTTTGGCCTGCCCAACGTCGTCTGCACCCCGCATCTGGGCGCCTCGACCACCGAGGCACAGGAAAACGTGGCCCTGCAAGTGGCCGAGCAGATGTCGAACTACCTGCTGGATGGCGCGGTTGAAAACGCGCTGAACCTGCCCTCGATGACCGCCGAAGAAGCTAAGGTCATGGGCCCCTGGGTTGCCCTGTCCGGGCATCTGGGCAGCTTCATCGGGCAGTTGACTGATGAACCGATCAAAGCCATCAACATCCTGTACGATGGTGTTGTGTCCGAAATGAACCTGCCCGCGCTGAACTGCTCGGTCGTGGCAGGGATCATGAAGAAATCGAACCCCGATGTGAACATGGTCTCGGCCCCTGTTGTTGCCAAGGAACGCGGGATTCAGATCAGCACCACCAATCAGGACAAATCGGGCGCGTTCGAGGGCTATGTCAAAGTGACCGTCGTCACCGACAAGCGGGAACGCTCGATCGCGGGCACCGTGTTCAGCGATGGCAAGCCGCGTTTCATCCAGATCAAAGGCATCAACATCGACGCCGAAGTGGGCGAGCACATGCTCTACACCACCAACGAAGATGTCCCCGGCATCATCGGTACTCTGGGCGGTGTTCTGGGTAAAAACGGCGTCAACATCGCCAACTTTACCCTGGGCCGCGCCGCCGCGGGTGGCGAGGCGATTGCCCTGCTGTATGTGGATGATTCGCTGAACCAGACTACGCTGGACGCGCTGGCGGAAACCGGCCTGTTCAAGCAGATCAAGCCTCTGGAATTCAACGCTTAATCGTTGCAAAATCTGAACATAGGCCCCGTCCAGCATCCGTTGGGCGGGGCTTTTTATCTGCACGCAATTGCCGTTCGTTCCCCCCTGCCCTAGGGTGCCTCAAACCGGCAGGAGCCCCCAATGCCCCCCATTTACGCCGTTGGCGATATTCATGGTCAGTATGACATGCTGGAAACCGCCCTTCAGCGGATCGAGGCCGACGGCGGCCCGGACTCGAAGATCGTGTTTCTGGGGGATCTGGTGGATCGGGGGCCGGGCAGTGCTAAGGTCATTCAGCGCCTGATGGAGGGCCAGGCCGCCGGTCGGGACTGGACAATCCTGTGCGGCAATCATGATGACCTGTTCCACGGCTTCGTTTCCAAGGGGATTGACCTGGACCCGCGCGTTTTGTCTGGCGTGCCATGGACCGGCCCTCGGATCGGGGGTCGGGCGACGCTCGAATCCTATGGCATGTCCGATCTGGATCGCCCCACAGATGAGCTGATCGCCGAGGCGCAGCAGACCGTCCCCCAGGCCCATCTGGATTTTCTGGCCAACCTGCCCACACATCTGCTGCTTGGAGATCTGCTGTTTGTCCATGCCGGCATTCGCCCCGGCATTTCCCTGCAGAATCAAAACCCCGATGATCTTATGTGGATTCGCGGAGAATTCCTGAATGATCCTCGCCCGCATCCCTGGCTGGTCGTTCACGGGCACACAGCCGTCCAGGCCCCCGAACACCGGGGAAATCGCGTCAATCTGGACGGGGGGGCAGGCTATGGCCGTCCGCTCACCACCGCTATTTTCGAGGGACAGAAAGTGTGGACTCTGGACGTCTTCGGGCGCGCCGAACTGTTACCAAGCGCATAAAACTCGATGGATTTGCCACAATCCTGACACCGATACTGCCCGATTTTCGGTGCGATCCCATCCCACGATTTGGACAGAGTTCAATGAAAGGGATCCACCATGTTCTATCAGAAAATTGACCCGGCCGACGCCGAGAAGCTGATGCCCGAAGTGCTGGCCGAGGCCGCCGCTCGGGGGAAAACAGACAAGACGGACGAGCCCGGCGTCCTGCGTCTGCTGCGTGAATTGACCCAAAGTAACCTGTTCACCGCGCAAGATTGATAAAGTGCCCCACCGTTCCTTCGGTGGGGATCTATTTTCTGCTGTTTCGCACATCATGTCTGCGCTAGCTTCGCCCAGACTTCAGCCGAGGAGAGACAGCATGACTGATATCGTAATTCTGGACGGTGCCCGCACCGCGATTGGCACATTTGGCGGATCGCTGGCCGGCACGCCCCCCACGCAACTGGGCGCCCTTGTCACCAAAGAGGCCATGACCCGCTCGGGCGTTGAGCCAGACCAGATCGGCCACGTGGTCTTTGGCCATGTCATCAACACCGAGCCTCGGGATATGTACCTGTCGCGCGTTGCCGCCGTCGAGGCCGGGATTCCCAACACCACACCCGCGATGAATGTGAACCGGCTGTGTGGCTCGGGCGCGCAGGCGATTGTATCGGCCACGCAGTCGCTGATGCTGGGCGACGCGGATTTCGCCGTCGCCGGTGGGGCCGAGAACATGAGCCGCTCGCCCTATATCATTCAGGATCAGCGCTGGGGTCAGAAAATGGGCGACATCCGCACCGTGGACATGATGCTGGGCGCGCTGAACTGCCCGTTCGGCACCGGCCACATGGGGATCACCGCGGAAAACGTGGCCTGCGAACATGACGTGACCCGCGAACAGATGGACGCCTTTGCTGCGGAATCGCAGCGCCGCGCGCTGAACGCGATCGAGCAGGGCTATTTCAACAGCCAGATCGTGCCGGTCGAAGTAAAGGTGAAACGTCAGGTGGTGGAATTCGCCGCCGATGAACACGCCAAACCCACCACCGAGGAAACCCTGGCCAATCTGCGCCCCGCGTTCAAAAAGGACGGTCTGGTCACGGCGGGCAATGCCTCGGGTCTGAATGACGGGGCGGCCGCGATTGTGATGGCTCGCGCCGAGGCAGCCGAGAAGGCCGGGCTGAAGCCCAAGGCCCGCGTCCTGGGCTATGCTCATGCCGGCGTGCGCCCCGAGGTGATGGGCATCGGCCCTGTCCCGGCGGTGGAAAACCTGATGGCCAAGACCGGCCTGAGCATCAGCGATTTCGACGTGATCGAATCGAACGAGGCTTTTGCCGCGCAGGCTCTGGCCGTGAACAAGGGGCTGGGTCTGGACCCCGCCAAGGTGAACCCGAACGGCGGCGCGATTGCGCTGGGGCATCCGATTGGCGCCACCGGCGCGCTGATCACCATCAAGGCCCTGTATGAACTGGAACGTATCGGTGGCTCTAAGGCGCTGATCACCATGTGCATCGGCGGCGGTCAGGGCATCGCCATCGCCATCGAGCGCCTGTAATCCATACGGCACAGAATGCACGAAGGGCGGGGATTTCCCCGCCCTTTTCGTTGCTTATTCCACCCGGATCTGCACCCGGTCCGAGCGCCCCTGCGCGTCGATCACCGACAGGGTGACAAAGCCTTTGCCCACCCCATGCAACGCCAGTTCGCGGTCACGCTGCCCCACCGCCAGCGGCTGCCCATTGGCCAGGACGGTAAAGGGCGGCACCCCATCGCGCAGCTTCACAACCACCCCAAGATCCCCCAGCGGCAGCCGGGCTCCGTCTGGGGGGAAGGCCAGTTTCGGCGCGTCGTTTTGCGGCTCCCACACGGCATTGCGCCCGCGAAACCGGCGCAGGGGCTGCGGTAACAGAGAGGCTCCGACCAGCAGGGTTTCAGCAGGCGGCGGGCCCAGCGGATCCAGTTGCGGTTTCAATCGCTGGAAGGCTTCGAACAGAACGGGGGCGGCGATGTCACCGCCAAAGACACCGGGCACCGGGGTGCCATCGGGCCGTCCGATCCACACACCGATGACATGCGCCCCGTCATAGCCTATCGCCCAGGCATCGCGGTGGCCGTAAGAGGTGCCCGTCTTATAGGCCAGACGATTGAGCGGCGCTCCGGGCGGGGGGGGCATGGCGGACAGAATATGCCCGACCTGCCAGGCAGCCGAGCGGCTGACCACGCGCTGCGGCTTGGCCTCGGAGGGCTGCGCACGAAGCGCCACGGACCGCCCGCCATTGCCAAGCGCCGCATAAAGCTGCACCAGGTCGTGCAGACTGACGCCAACCCCGCCCAAGGATACCGCCAGGCCCGGCTTGCCCCCCGGCACCACAGGTTGCGCGCCCGAACGGCGCAAGGCAGCCATCAACCGAAGCGGGCCGATCTCTTGCGTCAGCAGAACCACGGGGATGTTCAAAGACAGGCGCAGGGCTTTGGCCACTTTGATGTCGCCTCGGAACTGGCCGTCAAAATTCTGCGGTCTGTAACTGCCAAAGGCGACGGGCCGATCTTGAATCAAGGTTTCGGGATGGGCCAGCCCCTGATCAAAGGCCATCGCATAGACCAGCGGCTTCAGGGTCGAACCGGGGGACCGCAGGGCGCGAGTCATATCGACAAACCCCTGGCCTTTGCCCCCCGCATAGCCCGCCGACCCGACCGAGGCCAAGATCTCTCCGCTGTGAATATCGGCGGCCAGAATCGCGATGGACAGTTCGGCCTGTTTCCCATGCAGGCTGTTGCGCGCCAGCCTTTCCAACTGCTTTTGCAGGGTGGCATCCAGTGTCAGATCGTGGCGCTGGCGGTCCGGGTTTTGCGCCAGCACACGATCCGCCAGATGCGGGGCAAGCGCAGGGAAATCACGGCGGTGATGCGGGATCGGATCCAGGCGGGCGGCTTGCAGGGTTTCCGCGCTCAGCACCCCGTCACGGTGCATCCGCCACAAAACCCGTTCCCGTGCCGCACGCGCCGTGTTGCCGGGCCGATCCGGACGCCGGGCCTCGGGGGCCTGCGGCAAAGCCACCAGCAGCGCCGATTGCGCCGGGGTCAGCCGGGCGGGCTCTTTGCCGAACCACGCAAGCGAGGCGGCGCGCAGCCCCTCCAGATTTCCGCCATAGGGGGCCAGCGACAGATAGAGATTCAGAATTTCGGCCTTGCTGAGCCGTTGCTCCAGCGCCAGCGCCACCCGAAGCTGACGGATTTTCCCGGCCCAGGCGCCGGTGGTGCCGTCCTCCAGCAAACGGGCGACCTGCATGGTCAGCGTAGACCCGCCCGAGACAATGCGCCCATGCCAGATCGCCTGCCCAGCTGCACGCAGCGCCGCCCAGGGGTCAACGCCAGAATGTCGATAGAACCGCCCGTCCTCATAGGCAATCAGCATCCGCAGGAAACGCGGGTCCACCCGATCCACCGTCACGGGCAATCGCCACAGACCATCCGCCACCGTATAG
Source organism: Paracoccaceae bacterium (assembly GCA_002708925.1). Taxonomy (GTDB): domain Bacteria; phylum Pseudomonadota; class Alphaproteobacteria; order Rhodobacterales; family Rhodobacteraceae; genus Thalassobius. Next base: position 149,650 of record PAPN01000053.1, on the reverse strand, counting down.
GCGCGCAGCAACTGCCCCTGCCGGTCGCGCAGCTCGGGTGAATAGGCGATGGCCGTCGAGGGCAGATCCGTCTGCGCCACCCAGCGATCGAACCCATCGCGCAGCCCGGCCCCGATCAGCAGGGCCAGGACGCAGACAAAGGGGAAAACCCGCCTCATTCCGAGACCGCCACCCGGCCTGTTTCAGTACGGGCATGGTATTGCGGGCGGTACATGTCCTCGACCGTGGCGGCCGGATGATGGAAGGCCCCAGGCGAAATCGCACGCACGATATAGGCCAGCTGGAAGGGCTTATCGCGCCGCCAGTCCACCGCGGCCAGGAACCGATCCGCGCGGAACTCGGCCATATCGGCATAGGCCGTATCCAGCCAATCCATCTGCCGGATGTCCCCCGAGCGCAGCAGCGACGGATTGTCGATCTCCAGGCCCGCAGGCAGAGGATCGTTCACCATCAGCCGTGCGCCGCCCTTTTCAAACGGCGTGACGGTCAGCACCACGACCAGACGCTCGCCGGTTTTGATCCCGTCCAGCTGGCGTTCGACACCTTCGGGGGTGTAGTAGCGCCGCGCGATCCCATAGCCATAGCCCCCTGCGGGCAGCGGCACCTCGGGCACGCCGGTTGTGGTCAGCGTGATCTGCACCGGCGCGGCGCGGGTATTGCGGATCAGGGCGGGCTGGCTGCCGACCTCGTCCTCCAGCATCCGGACCAGCGGGCCGGTGGCGGGGGCACCGTCGATCTCCAGCCCCGAGACACCGGGATCGGTGACCATCGCCTGAGCCGCCATCAGCGCCCAGACGGATTCCTGCGTGGACAGACCCCGCCCGGCCGCGCCGATCCGGCTGGCCAGAGCGTTTGAATCCACGGCACTGGACCCGGATTCAACCGCCAGCGCCAGAACGCCCGCCGCATCCCGCAGATGGGTGCCGTAATCGGCGCGCCACAGGTTCGGGCCTTTGGGCGCGTCCGGCTGGATCATCCGCGCGGCACGGGTGAACATCGCATCGGCGCGGGTCTGATCACCATAGGCCGCCAGCGCCGCCCCCAGCTGCGCCGCCGCCAGGGGGGTGCTGAACGCATCGCCTTTGACATCGGCGTAATACCGCAGATCGCTCATCGAGGCGGCCCCCTCGCGCGCCAGCACCAGCAGCGCATAGGCAATTTCCTGGCCGCCACTGTCGAAATCAGCGGCATAGTTCAGCCGGTTGCGCAGATTGTCCATCGCCAGACGGAAGGCCAGATCCGGCACCGTATGGCCGGCGGCACGCGCCCGCGACAGGAAATCGCTGACATAGGCATCCAGCCAGAAATCATCCGATTCTGCGCGCCACAGACCGAAGGCTCCATTGCTGGATTGCCGCGTCAACACACGGTCCACCGCCTGGGAAATACGCTTGTCGATGTCGATGCTGTTGCCCAGCCCCATCGCCTGCGCGACCGAGGACAGATAAAGCAGCGGCATCGCCTTGCTGGTGACTTGCTCGGTGCAGCCATAGGGGTAGCGATTCAACGAGGCCAGCAACGCCGGCGCATTCAGCGCGGCCAGAGGCCCGGCGGTAAAGGTCGCCTGCCCCGTACCGGCCTGCATCCCGGCAAAGACATTTCTATCCAGCATGAACGTATCGCCCGACGCCAGCTGCAACCGCTGCGTTGTAGAGACCGCCGGATCGTTCTGGCGCACCGGGACGGTCAGCTCTTTGACCAACTGGCGGCCATCGGGCGTGGTCAGCGCCACGCGGATCACGTGATCCCCCACATCCCCGGCCGTCACCGGCACGGACAGGACTTCTTTGGCCTTTTCCGACAGCTCCAGCCCCGACGGAAGTGCGCTGGCCAGCGTCACCCCAGTGGCCGAGACATCCAGCCCCATGCGTCCCGCAGGGCCAGTGGCATGGACGATCTCCAGCAGCAGACGGCTGGTATCGCCGGGCGCCAGGAAACGCGGCAGGCTGGCGGTGATCACCACCGGATCACGGACCAGAACGTCCGCCTCGGCCTGCCCGACAGCCGTATCGGACCAGGCAATCGCCATCAGCCGCACGGTGCCGTTAAAGGCAGGCAGGTCAAAACTGACCTCGGCCCGGCCATCGGTGCCCACCTGCACGGGGCCGCTGAAATAAGCGACCAGTTCCTCGGTCGGCGGGGGCGATTGGAACCGCCCACCCGCAGCGGCATCCCCACCCGAGCGCACCTGCCCCAGCGCACCGTTCATCCCGTCGATCAACCGGCCATAGACATCGCGGATTTCCACGCCCAGACGGCGCTGGCCAAAGTAATGCCCAGACGGATCGGGCGATTGGAACCCGGTCAGGTTCAAAATACCCACATCCACGGCGGCCACGGTGACATAGGCGGTCTCGCCTTCGCGGATACCATCAACCTGCACGGCGGCTTGCAACGTCCCGCGCGGATCGGCCTGAGGCGGCGCGTCGAACCGCACGTTCAGCTGCTTTTCCCCCGGATCGATCTGCGCATAGGACAGCCCCATGGCCCGCGCCGGATTGCGCCCTGCGGCCACATCCATCGGACGGATCACCGAGGCCGAGACATAAGCGCCAGCCCCCCATTCATCCGTGACATCCAGCGGGATCAGGTTCTCGCCTTTCTGAACCTGTACGGTTTTCATTGCGATCACCCGGTTGGACATGACCGTCACCAGCGCCGTGCCCGCATAGCGCGGCACGATCCGCAGCGTCGCCGTGTCCCCGGATTCGTAATCGGGGCGGTCCAGCGACAGTTCCAGCATGTCAGGCGTCGTGGTCACATCGGCGGGCGCATACCAACCGGCCGCATAGCTGGCCGAGGCCGACACGCTGTCATCCTCCAGGCTTTGCACGACCAGCTCGTAGCGGCCCCATTCGACTGGCGCAGTCACGGTCAGCGGATCGGTGCCCAGCATCACATCGCCCGAGGCCACGCGTTTGCGGGTGGTAATCGGCTCCCACTCCCAATTGCCGTATTGCTGATACCACTGATAGCGGCGCTCGACCCGGTTGATCGTCCAGCGCACCTGCATCGGCGCAGGGGTCAGCGTGCCATCCAACCCGATAATCTGTAACGCGGCCTCGGTCCCTTCGGGGACAACGCCATCAAACAGCGGTTTGATCCCGATCAAGGGCTTTTCAGGGGCCAGAACGCGGGTTTCCTGCCGTTCAACAGGACGGCCCGAGCCTTCGTACATCGACACGGTGATCCGCGCGGACAAAGGCCCGTTTACCTCGGCCATATTCCCGATATTCAGCGGCAGGCGCAATTTACCATCGGCATCGGTGACACCATCGCCCAGATATTCTGTCCGGGGGCTGAAACGGCGATCATAGCGGCCAAACCGATAACCGGGGTAGGCCTCCAGCACCGAGGTTTCGGACAAACGGGCCAGCGCCTCGGCCTTCAGCCCGGCACCGGGCGCGCCGAACAGATACCGCGCCGTCAGATCCAACGAGGGCTCCTCTGCCAGACGCAGCGTGCCCTCGGGCAGCCCCATGTCAAAGTCGATACGTTCGGGCAGGAAATCCTCGACCAGGAATTTCGCCGTGCTAAGCGGCGCGGCCTGCGTGTCGGCCTTGATCGCCAGCCGCCAGGTGCCGCGCGGCACGGTCGCGCCCAAAGGCATCTGGAACACATGCCCCCCCGCCATATCCCGAGCGGACAGATGCCGCGCATATTCCACCCCATCGGGACGCGTCAGAATCGCGGTGATCGGCAGGCCGGTTAGCGAACGCGCCACCCCATCGCGGGCCAGAACCGTGGCATAGACGGTTTCACCCGCGCGATAGGCGCCACGATCGGTGCTTAGGAACACGTCAATCGGCGGGGCGGGCTCGCGCCCTTCGACACCCCGATCAGACAGGTCAAAGGCCGGATCCTTCAGCGACAGGAAGGCAATGTCCTGATCGCCCTTTTCCACCACCAGAAGCGCAGGAGCACCACCGCCCGTGCCACGCGTCAGCCCGGCCTCGAATAGCGCGTGGCCGTCGGCGTCGGTCTGAACGGTATCCAGCACCCGGTTAGCAGAGGATAGCAGGGAAACCTTGACGCCTGCCTCGGCCTGCGCGGTTTTCAAAGACCGCACGAACACGTGCATTCCGTCCACGCCCGACAGGCTGCTGACCCCCAGATCCGACAGCACAAACCATTGCGTCGCGCCCGGATCGTCATAGGGATCGCCCCCCGGCACAGCTGCGGACAGCGCGTAAATCCCGGCAGGCAGATCGCGGATCACATCGCCCATCGGCAGGCGGGTGGTCATGTCACGGTTCAGTTCAGACTGAACCTGACCACTGCCGGTCCAGATGTCCTCGGCGATTTCAGAGGAAAACTCGCGCTCTTCCCAATAGGTCAGAGGCCGCCCGAAATAGCTATCCTGAATGGCGCGCAGCAGGTTGCGGTCACTGACCCGGCGCAGTTTCAGGGCGACCTCGGACAGGTTCACGGTTTCAATCGGCAGGCCCGCGTCCTCCGTGCGCGGCAATACATACCCGCGCCCCGGAAAACGGATCGAGGGCGAACGGTCACGCACATACAGCGTCAGATCCACGTCCTTGATCAGTTTTTCACCGCTTTGCGCCGGCAGACCCGCGCGAAAGGTCAACCGATAGCGATTGCCATGCTCGGCCCCTTCGACGCAGATTTCATTGCCCGAGGCCTGCACCGCCATGCCCGATTCCGGCAGCCGCAGATAGGTGGCATAATCCACGCCGGTTTTCACCAGAGGTTCCGAGAATTCAGCGCAGATACGCGGGGTGGCCAGATCATTTTCAACCTTGTGATCCGTGATCCGAAACCCGTATTTGGCAATCGCCTTGTCCAAAGTCTCTTGGATATCCTGACGGTTCGGCTGTAGCTGTTGCGCCAGGCGCAGCGCATGGATCATATCGCGGCCCCGGCTGGATTTCTCCAGCGCGTCCGCCATGATTTGCAAAGCGCTGACCTGCTGGGCCGCGTTCTGAGCCCGCAGGTAAGCATTGACAGACCCCAACCGCGCACGATCTGCATATTTCCGGCGATCCGCGCTTTTCTTGGTCTGGATCAGCAGGGAAAGCCGTGCATATTCCGCCCACAGATCGCTGCGATCCAGATTCGCCACCGCGCCCCCCGTCCAGCGCATCGTATTCAGCCAGTCTCCGGCGGCCCGGCTGGTCTGCGCCGCATCCAGCAACTCGGCCGCGGAATATTGCCCCAAGGGATGCACCCCCCCGATCCGATGGGCCTGCTCTAACGCGCGCTTCATGTCCGAAGTGCCCACAAAGCCCAGATCCCCGGCCCGCAGAGCGGCCAGATCCTTGGTGGCTTGGCTGGCGACAACCACCTCGGCCGACCAGGCGCCATCATAGGGCTGACGGTCCGACACGCTGGATTTGGCAAAACAGGCCTTGGACCGGCTGTTAAAGGTAAAGGCCCGGCAATTGTCATCCGCCAGGCACATGTTCACACAGGACTGATAGGTCGTATCGAACAATGACCCCAGATCGGCCCCATAGAAATCCACGTTGCTGGTCACGATCAGACGTTTGTCCGGCACCTCATCTGCGGCCACGGCCGCAGACATGCCAAGAAAGGCCGACAAAACGGCACTCAGAATACGGCGCATGAAAACTCTCCTCTAACAATGCGCTGATCGTGGCACGACAGATCGCTAAAAATCAATGGTTTCAGACCCCACTTGCGATCACGTTTTTTAAGCAGATTTTCACGTTCAGCGGCCCAAACTTTGACAGAACGATTCTGCAGATATCCGGTGCCAAAGATGAATCTTGCCCAGAAACTGGCCGAAGAACGGCGCGCCCGATTGGCGGCTGAACGGCTTCTGGAACTCAAACAGGCCGAACTGTTTGCCGCGAACCAGAAACTGGGGCGCCATGCCCGCGCACTATCCGAGGAAATCGTTGAAACGCGCGCACAGGTGGAAACTTTCCGCAACGAAAACCAGCAGGTGAAATCAGACCTGACCGTCGCACATCAGAAAGTTGAAATCGCTGAGCGGCGCCTGTGGCATTCGATTGAAACCATTCAGGACGGCTTTGCCTTCTTCGATGTGGACAGTAAGCTGATCTCGGCAAACCGGGCCTATCTGGCCATTTTCGATGGGCTGGAGGAGATCTCTCCTGGCGTCTCTTACACCCGGATTTTGCAGCTGATGACCGAAGAGGGCATCGTTAACATCGGCGATTACGCAGCCAGCAACTGGCGCGCCATGATGCAAAAACGATGGGAGGCGCCGACGCCGCCGCCCGTGGTGATCCGACTGTGGAATGACACCTATGTTAAGCTGATCGACCAGCGCGGCCATGGTGGGGATGTGGTCAGCCTGGCCTTGGACATCACCGAAACCGTCGGATACGAAAAAGAACTGAAAGAGGCCCGCGCCAAGGCCGAGGCGGCCTCGCGTGCCAAATCCGCGTTCCTGGCCAACATGAGCCACGAAATTCGAACGCCCATGAACGGTGTCGTCGGCATGGCCGAGCTGCTGTCTGACACGCCCCTGTCCAAAGAACAGCAGCTTTATGTGCAGACCATCAAAAACTCGGGCGAGGCGCTGCTGGTCATCATCAACGACGTGCTGGATTACTCGAAAATCGAGGCTAAGAAACTGGTCCTGCACCCCGAACCCTTCGATCTGGAGCGCTGCATCCATGAAATCGTGATGCTGCTGCAACCTCTGGCGCGGGATAAGCAGATCGACCTGCTGGTGGATTACGATCTGTTCCTGCCAACGATGTTTGTCGGCGATCCGGGGCGGATCAGACAGGTCTTAACGAACCTGCTGGGCAACGCGGTGAAATTCACAGAGAAGGGCCATGTTCTGGTCCGCGTGGTCGGGGTGCAGCCCGGCGACAGCCCCGATACGCATATCCATGTCACGATTGAGGACACCGGCATCGGCATTCCGGCCGAAAAAGTCGATCATATTTTCGGTGAATTCAATCAGGTCGAGGATGAACGCAACCGTAAATTCGAAGGCACGGGCCTGGGGCTGGCGATCACTCAGCGCCTGATCACATTGATGGAAGGCAAAATCTGGGTCGATTCCGAAGAGGGCATCGGTTCGAGCTTTGGTTTCCGCATCACCCTGCCCGCGACGGAAACCATTGATGATGTCGCGCCGGTCCTGCCTGAAAAGCTGAAAAAGGCGCTGGTCGTCGATGACCTGTCCGTCAATCGCGAAATCCTGGCCAAACAGATGGCTATTCTGGGCATCGAAACCGAATGCTGTGACAGTGGTATCACGGCGCTAGAGGCGCTGAATGATAGCTTTGATGTGGTCATGACAGACCATAATATGCCCGGAATGGACGGGATTGAGCTGGCCCGAAACATCCGTCGGCGGGGCAGTGAAATCCCCATTCTGCTTTTCAGCTCCAATTCGACCTTCGCCGAGATGGAAGAGGGCAAAGCCTATTTACAGGCGATCATGCAAAAGCCCACGCCGCGGCGCGAATTATTCGCGCGCCTACAGGCGCTTGGCGCGGATATCGAAGCAAACCAGCCCCCCCCTGCCCCGCCGGCACCAGAACCAGAGCCCTCTGCCGGCACCCGTCTGATGCGGGTTCTGGCCGCCGAGGATAACCGGACAAACCGGCTGGTTTTCTCAAAAATGGTCAAAACCGCCGAAATCGACCTGCGCTTTGCCGAAAATGGGCACGAGGCTGTGGAAATCTACAAGGAATTCGACCCCGATGTGGTGTTCATGGACATCTCAATGCCCGGAATGGATGGCAAAGAGGCCACGCGCACCATCCGTCGGCTGGAGGCCGATGGCGAAAAACATGTGCCGATTTTTGCCATGACCGCACATGCCATGGATGGTGATAGCGAGGGGATTTTGGCGGCTGGCCTCGATTTTTATCTTACAAAACCGCTCCGAAAAGGAGAGATCCTGGCCGCCTTGCAAGAGCACTGCCCCGAAGACGCGGCGCCTGCCATGCCGCCCCCTGCGTCTCAGGCGGCATCCGCCACCTGAGCAGGCCGCACGAACACTGGCTTATCGCGATCAGACAGATCCGCGCTGAAACGATATCCTCCGGTATCGAACTCAGCCAGGGCCGACGCATCCGTCAGGCGGCGTTGAATAATGTAGCGGGCCATCGCACCCCGCGCGCGCTTGGCGTAGAAGCTCACGATTTTGGGCGTCCCGGCTTTTTCTTCCATAAAGACGGGGGTAATCACGCGCGGGGTCAGCGCCGACTGATCGACCGCACCGAAATATTCCTGACTGGCGCAATTCACCAGAACATCCGTCCCAATCTCAGTTGCCTGAGCATTCAGGGCCTGCGCAATCGTGTCACCCCAAAATTCATACAGGTTCTTGCCGCGTGGCGTTTTCAGGCGACTGCCCATTTCCAAACGATACGGCTGAATTTCATCCAGAGGGCGCAGCACCCCATAAAGCCCTGAAAGAATTCGGAAATGACGTTGAGCCCACGCCATTTCATCCGCATCCAACGAAGCCGCTTCAAGCCCGACATAGGTATCCCCGGCAAAGGCCAGCGCGGCGGCTTTGCGCTCCATCTGCCCGAAATCACGGAACCGATCATAGTTCAGCTTGGCCAGGTTTTCGCTGATATGCATCAGCTTTTGCAGATCCTCGACAGACAAATCCCGCGCAACGGCCGCCAATTCCTGGGCTCGGTCCGCAAAGATCGGCTGCGTCGGGCGAACACCCTCTGCGGGCTTCATATCCATTTTTTTAGCGGGAGAAACGACAATCAGCATGGCAGCTCCTTTTGGATTTAGAACCCTTCTAACCTGCCGCGCGCAGCACGTCCAGAAAAGCCGCGCCAAACCGATCGGCGCGGCGGTCCCCCAGCAGGCGGGCCATGGCCTGTTCATCCTGAGGGCGCATCTGCGCAACCTTTGCCAACAAAGAGGCCGAGCAGGTCAGCGGTTTGTCCAGCCCGTCCTGCCCGCGGGCCAAATCTGCCTGAACCTCAAGCAATCGGTCAAACAGCCCTCCGGAATCGCGTCCGGCCAGCTTGCGGCGCATCGGGTGGACAGTCTCGGCCGCCCCGGTGATCACCTGAAGGAAGGTGTCGCCGTACCGCTCCAGTTTCTTGGCGCCAACCCCGCTGATCCCGGCCATCTGATCCAGATTTTCGGGCCGTTTTTCGGCCATTTCGATCAGCGTCCGGTCGTTGAAGATCACATAAGCCGGCACCGAGGCCGCCTCGGCCAGGGCGCGCCGTTTCGCCTTGAGCGCGGACAAAAGCGGCGCGTCCTCCTCGGATACCAGCGCCTTGACGGCGGGGCGGCGGGGCGCATCGCGAATGGTATCGCGCCGCAAATCAATCTGCGCCTCGCCGCGCAGGATCGGCAGAGCCGTGTCCGTCATGGTCAGCGCACCGTGGCGTTCGGGGTTGGGTCGGATCAGATCATGCCCCATCATCTGCCGGAAAACGGCCTGCCATTGGCGCTTGTCATAGTCCCGCCCCACCCCGAAAGTGGGCAGGGTATCGTGCCCTTTCTCGCGTACGCGGTCAGTCAGATTGCCCAGCAGAATGTCGATCAGATGCCCCGCGCCGTACCATTCCTCGGTCCGCAGAATCGCGGACAGGGCCATTCTAACAGGTTGAGTTCCATCGAATATTTCAGGTGGCGAGTCACATAGATCGCAATTTCCGCAGGTGACATCCGTTTCCCCGAAATAGGACAACAGAGTCGCCCGGCGGCATTTTAACGCCTCAGCCAGACCCAGCAGCGCATTCAGACGCGCATGATCGGCCGAGCGGCGCTCGGGCGGGGCCAGGCCTTCGTCAATCTGCGCGCGGCGCAGGCGGATGTCATCGGGGCCAAAAAGAGTCAGCGTCTCGGCCGGGGCCCCATCGCGCCCCGCGCGACCGATTTCCTGGTAATAGGCCTCGATGGATTTGGGCAGATCGGCATGGGCAACCCAGCGGATATCGGGCTTATCGACCCCCATCCCAAAAGCCACGGTGGCGACGACAATCAGCCCATCCTCTTGCTGGAAACGGGTCTCGGTCGCGCGGCGGTCATCCGGGTCCATCCCGCCGTGATAGTGGCAGGCCTGAAATCCGGCCTCGTTCAGGGCGCGAGCCAGGCCCTCGGTTTTCGCACGCGTGCCGCAATAAACGATACCGGACTGGCCTTTGCGCGCGGCAGCGAAATTCAGGATCTGCTGACGCGGCGAGTTCTTGGCCGCAAAGGCCAGGTGAATATTCGGCCGGTCAAAACCGCGCAGGAAGGTCTGCGGCGGCTGGCCATCAAAGAGGCGTTCAACGATTTCGGCGCGGGTTTCGGCATCAGCCGTGGCGGTGAAAGCGGCCAAAGGCACCCCTAACGCGCGCCGCAATTCCCCAATCCGCAGATAATCAGGCCGGAAATCATGGCCCCATTGGGACACGCAATGCGCCTCGTCCACGGCGATCATCGACACCCCGATCCGCCGCAACATCCCCAGCGCAGACCCGGCGGACAGACGTTCGGGCGCGATATAGAGCAGCTTCAGACGGCCAGCGTCCAGCGCGTCCCACACCGCGTCGGTTTCCTCGGGCGTGTTGCCCGAGGTCAGCGCCCCGGCCTCGACCCCTGCTTCGCGCAGGGCGCGCACCTGATCCCGCATCAGGGCAATCAACGGTGAAATCACCACCGTGACGCCTTCGCGCATCAGGGCAGGCAGTTGGAAACACAGCGATTTTCCGCCGCCCGTGGGCATGATCGCCAGCACGTTCTGCCCATCGGCAACCGCGGCCACGACATCATCCTGCCCTTCGCGAAACGCGTCAAAGCCGAATACGTCCTTCAGGATGGTCTGGGCGCCTGTCATGTGCCTCTGTCTGCCTATATCTGCTCTGACAGAGGTTTTCCCACACTACGGATAGTGGGGCAAGGGCAGGATCAGTAGAACAAAGCCGCGTTGTTGATCAGGATGATCCGCAGCGCGTAAATCCCCAGCAGCACCACCAGCGGCGCCAGGTCCAGCCCGCCCATGTTCGGCAGAACCCGGCGGATCGGCGCGTAAAGGGGTTCAAGCAAACGGTTCAGCCCGTACCAGATCTGCGCAACGAACTGTTGCCGCAGATTCAGCACCTGGAAGCTGATCAGCCAGCTCATGATGACCTGCGCCAGAATGAAGAACCAGACAACATCCAGGATCAGCATCAGGATTTGAAACAGCGACGTCATAGGCGGGGTCCTCTTGATTGGTTGCTCAACAGGTAAGCACCGGCGCGCCAAAGGGCAAGCGTTTGACGCCGTGTTTGGCTTGACGCGCCCGGATTGCTGGCTCAGGTCGGAAAACAAAGGAGCCGCATATGTACCCTGTCGTCCGTTTTGCCAAGGAATTCATCAAGTTTCGCAACGCCCCCAAACTGCCATTCAACGGCACCCATGTGTCGCATCACATGTGTATGCCCTGGGATATTGACCTGTGGATGGAGCTGAACAACGGCCGCACGCTGACGCTCTATGATTTGGGGCGGATGATTCTGGGGCAACGCGCCGGGCTGCTGGCGGCGCTGCGACGGAACCGCTGGGGCATGACCATGGCGGGGGCCTGCGTGCGGTATCGCCGCCGCATTCGCATGTTCGAAGTGATCGAGATGCGGTCTCGGGCGGTGTGCTGGGATGATCGCTTTATCTATATCGAACAGTCGATGTGGAAAAAGGACGGCGAATGCGCCAACCATATCGTCTATCGCACAGCGATCACGGATCGGAACGGCATCGTTGCGCCGCAGATCGTGGCTCGGGACATCATGGGCGAGGCCCCCGACACCCCCATTCCCGATTGGATCGCCACCTGGATCGCGGCCGAAACCCAACGTCCCTGGCCGCCGATGCAGGATTGACTTGCCAGCGTCACAATTCGCCTGCCATAAGCATATTCAATGGGGATGAATAGTGATTGAGGCAGTTCCATGCGCAAGCGCATCTGGGGATGGTTTTTCTTTGACTGGGCCAGCCAACCGTACCACACGGTTCTGGTGACCTTTGTCTTTGGGCCCTTCTTTGCCGGCATCGCGGCCGAGTATTATATAAATCAAGGCCTTAGCGAAGGTGCCGCCGACGCGCAGGCGCAAAGCCTGTGGTCCATGGGGCTGACATTCTCGGGGCTGATTATCGGCCTGGGCGCGCCTTTGATCGGGGCTTTGGCGGATACGGCGGGCCGGCGGATTCCCTGGATTGTCGGGTTCTCGGTTATGTATTTTCTGGGGGCGGCCGGGCTGTGGCTGGCCAATCCGGATGGCTCGAATATGCTGATGATGCTGGCGCTGTTCGCTTTTGGCTTTATCGGCGCGGAATATGCGCTGATCTTTGTGAATTCCCAATTGCCCGGCCTGGGGAACAAGGACGAGGTGGGGGATATCTCGGGTTCGGGTTTTGCCTTTGGCTATCTGGGCGGGCTGGTCGCGCTGGCCATTTTGCTGGCTTTGTTTGTCGAACAACCCAACGGGAAAACGCTGATCGGGCTGGACCCGGCGCTTGGGCTGAATGCCGACCAGCAAGAGGGCACGCGTTTCGCCGGCCCCTTCACTGCGCTGTGGTATCTGGTGTTCATGATCCCCTATTTCATGTGGGTCAAAGACCCCGGTACCCCCGGCGCCCGCACCAGCCTAAGCACCGCGCTTAGCAAACTGGGGCAATCGGTGCGCGGGCTGAAAAACCGGGTCAGCCTGTCCAGCTATCTGGGATCGTCCATGCTGTATCGGGATGCGCTGAACGGGCTTTACGGCTTTGGCGGCACCTATGCAAAGCTGGTGCTGAACTGGGAGCTGGTCTCGATCGGGGTATTCGGCGTCGTGGGGGGCCTGTCTGCGGCGGTGTTCAGCTGGATTGGCGGCAAGGCCGACCGCGCCTTTGGCCCCAAACCCGTAATCAAATGCGCGATCTGGGTGCTGATCCTGGTCTGCATCACCATCGTCAGCATGGACCGTTCGCAGATTTTCGGCCTGCCGCTGCCCGACGGATCGACTCTGCCCGACAAGGTGTTTTTTGTCTGCGGCGCATTGATCGGCGGCATGGGCGGCGTGTTGCAAGCCGCCAGCCGGTCATTGATGGTGCGCCACACGGATCCGGACAACCCAACCGAGAGCTTCGGGCTTTATGGACTGTCCGGACGCGCCACCGCCTTTATCGCGCCGATGCTGATCGGAACGGTGACGGTGATGACGCAAAGCGCCCGAATTGGCGTTTCCCCGCTGATCGTGCTTTTCCTTCTGGGGTTGATCTTGCTACGCTGGGTCAAACCCGAAGGAGACCGCGCCACATGGTCCGAAACATCCGCCTGATCGCTGCCTGCCTGTTGCTGGCCTCTTGCGCTGCAACGCCGACCCAGGAACGCCAGCTCTCGACGAAACAGGAAATCCCGCATTCCATGCAAGGGATCGCCGCAAAGCAATTGTTCGGCGCGCATGAGCACGGCTCGCATCAACACGCCGAGCCGCATGGCGGCTATGCCAAGGGCTGTCTGGCTGGCGGGGTCGAGCTGCCCGAGACCGGACCGACCTGGCAGGCCATGCGCCTAAGCCGCAACCGCAATTGGGGCTATCCGGAAACGATTGATTTCATTCAGGATCTATCTGCAAAGGCCGCGCAGCAGCCCGGATGGAAAGGGCTCTATATCGGCGACATCAGCCAGCCGCGTGGCGGGCCGATGCTGACCGGCCACCGCAGCCACCAGATCGGGATGGATGTCGATATCTGGATGCTGCCGCCCAAACGCCTGGACCTGAGCCAGGCCGAACGCGAAAGCCTGTCCTCGATTTCCCTGCGCCGCTCGGCCGGGGCCTATGTGAATGAAAACTGGACCCGCGGGCATCATGAGATCCTGAAGGCCGCAGCCCAGGATCCGCGCGTGGCACGGATTTTCGTGTTCCCCGGCGCTAAGGTGAAAATGTGCAACGCGGAAAAAGGCGACAAATCCTGGCTGCGCAAAATCCGGCCCTGGTGGGGGCATCACTATCATTTCCATGTCCGGCTGAATTGCCCGAAGGGCGCGCAGGGCTGCGTGGATCAGGCTCCGCCCCCGCCCGGTGACGGCTGCAAAGACGCCGAGCAATGGGTCTATGACATTCTGCATCCCAAACCGCCCGATCCAAACGCGCCCAAACCCAAGCCGCGCCGTGAACTGACCATGACTGACTTACCCGGCCAATGCGTAAACGTCTTGCAGTCGCCCTAGCGGCGCTGACAGGTCTGATCGTGCTGTTCACCCCCCCGTGGGCCAAAGGGCCCGCGGTGTTTATGGGCACACTGGACCTGCCCTCAAATGGAACCAAACTGGGTGGCTTTTCCGCAATCGAGCTAAGCCCGGACGGCGTGGATTTTCATTTGATCACAGATCGCGGACACCTGCTGCGCGGACGGATCGAGCGCACCGCAGGGAACCTCATCGGCCTGCGGCATGGTCCGGTCCGGCCTCTGCGCGCGCGAAACGGTCAGGTTCTGCGAAAAACCGGCAATGACGCCGAAGGGGCCGCCATTGCCCCGGACGGCACCCTGTTCATCAGCCTGGAGGGCAAACACCGCATCCTGTCCTTTCCCAATGGGGCCGAGCAGGCCAGCGACCGGCTGGACGCTGCTGAATTTTCCAGGCTGCCCAAGAATGGCGGGCTTGAGTCCCTGGCCATTGCGCGGGATGGCACGTTATACGCCCTGCCCGAACGCACCTGGACACGGCGCCAGAACACGCCGGTCTTTCGACATGGCCCGGACGGGTGGTCCGCGCTGCCGGGATATACCCGCACGCAGGGGTTTCTGCCGGTGGGCGCAGATTTCGGCCCCAACGCCCGGCTTTATATTCTTGAACGCCATTTCAAGGGGTTAGGCTTTGCCAGCCGTGTCCGTTCCTTTCGCGTGACGCCTGCCGGGCTCAGCGATCCGCAGCTGATCCTGCAAACCCCGCAGAGACGTCACGGCAATCTCGAAGGCCTGTCTGTCTGGCGCGATACGCAGGGGAAAATCCGGCTGACCATGGTGTCGGATGACAATTTCCTAAGCCTCTTTCGCAGCCAGATCGTCGAGTATGCCCTGCCGAAACCCCTTGCCAAACAGGGGAATCAGGACTAAACGCCGCCCGTTCCCGATGGTCGGGGACCATGTCGCCGCTACCATGTAAAAACGGATCGAAATCATGAACCGCACCCATATTCCTGGCATTCTTGCCATGGCCGCCGTCGTTGTGGCCTCGAACATCCTTGTTCAGTTCCTGTTCGGCCAATGGCTGACCTGGGGCGCCTTTACCTATCCGATCGCCTTTCTGGTGACCGATGTGATGAACCGCGTCTACGGCGCAGGCCCCGCGCGCAAAGTCGTCGTGGCTGGCTTTGTCGTCGGTGTCATCTGCTCGCTGATCGGCACGCAAATCATGCTGCAAGGCGATGGCTACACCTATCCCGCCGTGACCTTGCGGATCGCTATCGGATCGGGCCTGGCCTTCCTGACCGCGCAGCTGGTGGACATCGCTGTCTTTAACCGCCTGCGCGAGGGCAGCTGGTGGCGCGCGCCGCTGGCCTCAACCCTGGTGGGCAGCTCGCTGGACACCGCGATCTTCTTCACCATCGCGTTTTCCGCCGGCCTGACCGGGCTGGAGCCGGGCAATGACGTGTCCTGGGCGAACGAGGCCCTGCCCCTGCTGGGCGCCGGTCCCGTGGTGCCGCTGTGGGTTTCGCTGGGCGTGGCCGACTGGCTGGTGAAACTGTCGCTTGCTTTGGTGGCACTTTTGCCTTTCCGCATCATCGTGGGGTCGCTTACCGCCCGCACCACATGATTTTGTTTTGACATACGGCATTTCTGTGCAAACCTGATGCTATCGAAACATCAGAAAGGAGGTGCTCTTGTGTCTAATGGGATCATGGAGAACGGTAATGGGACAGTTCGAGGAGACACAGCCTAAGGCAGCCCTTAGGCCGCAAACCTTCGAATTGGTGAGCATCTAACCGACGCCACCTCCTTCAATCTCTGAGGGCCGCACCACATCGGGCGGCCCTTTCAGTTCGTTCCACCCCACGCTAAGAACGGCTATGCTCCGCGTCACCGATCAGATCATCATTCAGGACTGGGAACTGACCGAACAGTTCATACGCGCCAGCGGCCCCGGCGGACAGAACGTCAACAAGGTCAGCACCGCCGTCGAGCTACGGTTCGAGGCCGCCCGCTCCCCTTCTCTCCCCGATCCGGTCAAATCCCGCCTCAAACGCCTCGCCGGCCGCCGCTGGACAAAAGAAGGCGCCCTGATCCTGCAATGCGATGAAACCCGCAGCCAGGCCCGCAACCGCGAAATCGTCCGCCAGCGCCTGGCCGAACTGATCGAAAAAGCCACCCACCGCCCCAAACGCCGCATCCCGACAAAACCCACCAAAGCCAGCCAACGCCGCCGCGTGGACGCCAAAAAACAACGGGGCCAAATCAAGGCCCTGCGCCGCAACGCCCCCGATCAGGACTAACGCCTTCTTTGCTCTGAAAATACTCCGGGGGAGGCCGCAGGCCGGGGGCAGAGCCCCTACACGCCCAGCTCACCGCCCAGATGCGTCTCCCCGCGCGCCTTGGCCAGGGCAATCTGCTTCTGACGCTCCCGGAATCGCGCCTTATCCGCCTCCGAGGTCTCCGCCGTACAATGATGACAGCTCACGCCTTCCTCATATTCCGCGCGTTCCGTATCCTCGGGCAAGATCGGACGGCGGCAGGCATGACACAACAGATGCGGCCCCTCGGCCAACCCGTGCCCCACGGACACCCGCCCGTCAAAAACGAAACATTCCCCTTCCCAGGTGCTCTCCTCGGCCGGAATCTCCTCCAGGTATTTCAGGATACCGCCCTTCAGGTGATAGACCTCCTCGATCCCCAGCCCCAACAGGTAGTTCGTGGATTTCTCACAACGAATACCACCCGTGCAGAACATGGCGATGCGCTTGTTGTGGAACCGCTCTTTGTTTGCCTCCCACCAGGCGGGGAATTCACGGAAACTGGCGGTTTCGGGATCCACCGCGCCCTCGAACGTGCCGATTGCCACCTCATAATCGTTGCGCGTGTCGATCAGCGCCACGTCCGGGCTGAGGATCAGATCGTTCCAATCCTCGGGCTCGACATAATGGCCAACCTTGGCACGCGGGTCCACATCCGGCTGGCCCAGGGTCACGATCTCTTTTTTCAGCTTCACCTTCATCCGGGCAAAGGGCTGTTCGGATGCGGTGCTTTCCTTCCACTCCAGGTCCGCACAGCCGGGCAGCGCGCGGATATGAGCCAGCATGGCGTCGATCCCTTCCCGCGATCCGGCAATGGTGCCGTTGATTCCCTCATGCGCCAGCAGCAAAGTGCCAGTGACACCTTTGGATTTGGCCAGGTCCAGCAACGGCGTGCGCAATGCGGTATGATCAGCGAACGGCGTAAAGTGATAGAGAGCGCAGACAGTATACATACAAGGCGATTTACGCCTGTTCCGGCCCCTTCGCAAGACGGGCAAAGCGCCACATGATTGACGCAGCGCAGGGCGCGGCTTACCCCTGCTGATCAAAGGAGACCCGCCATGACCCAAGCCTTGATCGTGATCGACGTCCAGAATGATTTCTGCCCCGGCGGCGCCCTGGCCGTGCCCGCAGGCGATGAAATCGTGCCGGGAATCAATGCTTTGATGGACAGTGCCCAGGCCGTGATCCTGACGCAGGACTGGCACCCGAGGGATCACAGCTCTTTTGCCTCGCAGCATCCGGGCGCCGCGCCCTTTGGCATGACACAGATGCCCTATGGGCCTCAGGTCCTGTGGCCCGATCACTGCGTTCAGGGCAGCCAAGGCGCCGCGTTTCACGCGGACCTGAATGTGGACCGGGCCGATATGATCATCCGCAAAGGCTTTCGCCGCGAGATCGACAGCTACTCGGCCTTTTTTGAAAATGACCGCGAAACGCCAACCGGGCTAGAGGGATACCTGCGCACGCGCGGCATTTCCAAGCTGCTGCTGGTGGGACTGGCCACCGATTTTTGCGTGAATTTTACAGCACTTGATGCCGCGCGGCTGGGCTTCTCGGTTGAGCTGCGCCTGGACCTGTGCCGCGCAATTGATCTGGATGGGTCTCTGGATCAGGCTCTGGCAGGTATGAAAGCAGCGAAGATCCGGCTTAGCGGGGTTTGATTTGGAGGTTGTTTACCCTTTCTCGGGAATAATGCGGGTTCATAGTCTGCGATGGACCTTCGATGCCCGATACCACCGTCAACTCTGTTGAGGAATTCGACGCCCGCTATACCAAAGCCGGACGTCTAAAACGCTATGCGCATGGGCGAGTCCGCAGTTTTCTGGCACGGCAGGCGCTAACGCTTACCGGGTCGCTGTTTCTGATCTTTCTGGCGTCGCCGCAGGTCGGGCTGCTGGCCTGTTTCGCAGTGCTGCTGGGGGAAACGGTCGATTGTCTGACGCTGACGCGTGTCTCGTATAAACTGGGCCGCGGGATGTCGCTGCAAAAGGCCTATTGGATCACCACCCTGTCCGGCACATTCCAGGCGGTGACCGTCACCTATGCCGTCACTTTGTCCTGGTTCAACACCCCCCATGTGGGCGGCACGTTCTTCACGCTGGCCTATCTGACGGGCGCTGTCATCAATGCCGGGATCGTGCTGCCCTTTCACCCGGCTGTCACCAAGGCCCGGATCGGGGTTTACACGCTCTGTGTCACCGGCCTGTTTTTGCACCGCGCGATTCTTGAACCCCCGGATCCGTTCAGCGTTATTCTCTATGATCTGCTTGGCATGATGATGATGAGCTACATGGCCTACATTTTCATTGCCTATATGGTGCGCGGTTTCGGCCGTCAGCGCCGCAACAAACGCGAAACCCTGCTACGCACCGAGGCCCTGGCCAACGCCTATTCCGAGCTGCGCGAAAAACAGATAGAATCCAGACGCTTATCCCTGGTTGCGCGTCATGCGATGGACAGTGTGATCATGTCTGATGCCGCGGGGCGTATTCTCTGGGTTAACGATACGTTTACCAAGGTCACGGGGTATACCGCCCAAGAGGCTGAGGGCCGCACGCCGGGTGAACTGCTGAATGGACCAGACACCAGCCGGGCGGCCTCGGAGGGGATCGCCATCGCCATTCGCGCCGGCCAGCCGCACCGCACTGAAATCCTGAACTATCGCAAGGACGGGCAGAAAATCTGGGTGGAAACAACGCTGGTTCCGGTGCTGGATGACAAAGACCAGGTGGAAATGGTTGTCGCAATCGAACGTGACATCACCCAGGCCCGCGAACACGCTCAGCAACTGGCCGAAGCCAAGATTGAGGCCGAAGAAGGCGCGCGCGCGAAATCCCGGTTTCTGGCCACCATGAGCCATGAGATTCGCACCCCAATGAACGGCGTGATTGGCATGGCGGATCTGCTATGCGACGCAGATCTGCCGCAGGAATATCTGGGCTATGCCAAAACGATCCGCAACTCGGCCGAGGCGTTGCTGTCAATCCTGAATGACATTCTGGATCTTTCCAAGCTCGAAGCAGGGCGTGTCGAGCTGAACCCCGTCGATTTTGCCCCGGCCGCCTGTTTCGAAGGGGTGACACGCCTGCTCCGACCGCAGGCCAAAACCAAGGATTTGACGCTTGAACTCACCTTCCCGCACCCGCCCGATCTGGTCTGGGGGGATGACACCCGATTGCGACAAGTCCTTTTGAACGTCATCGGAAATGCCATAAAATTTACGGAAAATGGCGGGGTTTTTGTGGATGTTGAGGCTCAGAACTCTCCCACCGGATACCTGCTTCATATACGCATTCGGGATACGGGCATCGGCATTCCCGAGGACCGGCTGGACCATATTTTTGACCCCTTCGCCCAAGCCGATGCCGACACAACACGCCGTTTTGGAGGCACCGGGCTGGGCCTGTCGATTTCTCGCAAACTGATGGAGGCAATGGGCGGTTCAATCTCGGTCAGCTCGGCCCCAGGGCAAGGCTCCTGCTTCTGTCTGGAAATGCCGGTCGAAGCCGCAAGGCTGCTCCCCAAGGCCGGGCACAAAGCCAGAGCCCAGGACCTGACCGCAGGCCTGAAGGTTCTGGTCGCCGAGGACAACAACACCAACAGGCTGATAATTAAAAAGTTTTTTCAAAACGCACCTATTGATCTCCATTTTGCCCACGACGGGGAAGAGGCCGTGCAAAAAACCGCCGAACATAAGCCGGACATTATCTTTATGGACATGTCGATGCCTGTGATGGATGGGCTTGCGGCGACCCGGACGATCAGGGCCAGCAACGGCCCGCAACCGCAAATCGTGGCCTTGACGGCGAATGGATTCGCCAGCGACCGCCGCGCCTGCGTAGAGGCGGGAATGGATGGTTTCCTAACCAAACCCGTCAGAAAAGCCGAACTGCTGCAATGCCTGTCTGCGTTGCGCCCCGCGCTGTAGGTGAAAATACTTGGACCGGAAAATTCATTAACGTATCAACGAGAGGCAGCAAAAAAGGACACGTCTCGTGGATATCGCTACCCGAGTTTGGAACCATAAATGGAAAATTGACCCGATTGTCCGCTCGTTGATCGACACGGATTTTTACAAATTGCTGATGTGCCAATCGGTGTTTCGCAACAAACCCGATACGCAGGTCAGCTTTCGCCTGATCAACCGCAGCAGTTCGATTCGCCTGGCTGAGCTGATCGACGAGGGCGAATTGCGCGAACAACTGGATCACATTCGCTCATTATCCTTGACCCGCGGCGAATCTACCTGGCTGCGCGGCAATACTTTCTACGGAAAACGGCAAATGTTCCGCCCCGACTTTATGGAATGGTTCGAAAATCTGCGCCTGCCCGATTATCACCTGGAAAAACGCGACGGACAATTTGAGCTGACCTTCGAAGGCACCTGGCCCGAGGTGATGCTTTGGGAAATTCCCGCTCTCTCGGTTTTGATGGAATTGCGCGGCCGCGCCGTTCTGCACGAAATGGCCCGGTTCGAATTGCAGGTTCTATATGCCCGCGCAATGACCAAGCTTTGGCAGAAAGTCGAGGCTCTGCGCGAAATACCCCAGCTAAAAATCGCAGATTTCGGGACGCGGCGCCGGCATTCATTTCTGTGGCAGGACTGGTGCGTACAGGCCATGTGCGAGGGATTGGGCAAGGCCTTTGTGGGCACCTCAAACTGCCTGATCGCCAAGAACCGCGATCTTGAGGCAATCGGCACAAACGCCCACGAGTTACCGATGGTCTATGCCGCGCTGGCCGAAAACGACGCAGATCTGGCGCAATCGCCCTATCGGGTTCTGTCCGATTGGCAAGAGGAGCACGAGGGCAATCTGCGGATCATCCTGCCTGACACCTACGGCACCGAGGGTTTTCTGCAACGCGCCCCCGATTGGCTGGCCAGTTGGACCGGCATTCGCATTGACAGCGGCGACCCGGCAAGCGGGGCCGAAACCGCGATCAAATGGTGGCAGGATCGCGGCGAGGATCCAACGCAGAAAATGGTAATTTTCTCTGATGGGCTGGACGTTTCGAAAATCCGGGAATTGCAGGAACAGTTCACGGGCCGCTGCCGAATTTCCTTTGGCTGGGGCACGCTTTTGACCAATGATTTCCGAGGCTTGACAGAAGGCGACGCCCTGGCGCCATTTTCCTTGGTGTGCAAAGCCGTCAGCGCGAATGGGCGCCCCACCGTGAAACTTTCGGACAACCCCAACAAGGCGATGGGCCCGGCCTCGGAGATTCAGCGCTACAAGCGCGTCTTTGATGTGGGCACCCAAGAACGCTTCGAGATCGTGGTATAGCGGGCTTGCAATAGGCATTTTCTATGAAATCTGCTTCTTATAAAAGAAAATCATGATCCAAAAACTGGAAATGCTGATTGCCCTGGCGAAAGAGCGGCACTTTGGGCGCGCGGCAGCCAGTCTGGGCATCACGCAGCCCAGCCTGTCGGCGGGCATCAAACAACTGGAAGAACAGCTGGGCGTCAAACTGGTCCACAGGGGATCGCGCTTTGGCGGGCTGACACCCGAAGGACAACGCGCCCTGGAACTGGCGCGCGAAATCATCCGCGACACCCGCCGTCTTCAGGAAGAGATGCGCGTTTCACGCAAAGGCCTGTCCGGAACCGTGCGCCTGGCGGTGATTCCCACCGCGCTGACCTGGGCCTCGGATCTGGCGACGCGGTTCAATGCCGCCCATCCGGATGTCAGTTTCTCGATTATGTCGCGCAGTTCGACCGATATTCTAAAGATGATCGAAAACCTGGAGGCAGATGCCGGAATCTCATATCTGGATAATGAACGGGGCCGCATGGCTGCGCAGCCGCTCTATCAAGAGCATTACACGCTGGTCTGTCATCGGTCTCATCCGTTGGCCACGCGCAAATCGGTGACATGGGCGGACCTGGCCGGGCTGAAACTGTGCCTGCTGTCCCCGGACATGCAAAATCGCCAGATCATTAACCGCAACTTCGCCGAGTGCGGATTGTCTCCGATTGCCATGATCGAATCGAATTCGACCGTGGTTCTGGTCTCGAACGTGGTAAGCGGCGATTGGGTGACAATTCTGCCGGTGGATCTGGCCAATTTTCTGGCCGCAGGCCAACCGCTGACAACGATCCCGCTGACCGGCGGGGCTCCTGCCCACGGTGTCGGCCTGCTGGCCGCGTATCAAGAGCCTCAGACCCCGCTGCTGAGCGCCCTGTTTGCCCTGACGGCGACGCTTGCAGATTGATAGGCCATTCCTATTGGATAACGGAACTTCAATATTGATTGACAATCAATCAGGGCGTAGCACGGTGGCAAAGATACCGAACCGAGGCATCCATGACCCAGACTTCGCCCGCGCCCGGCAAGGACGAGATCCTTGCCATCATCGGCCGCCAGCTACATCTAGAAGGGCCCCTGCTGCCCATTTTACATGACCTGCAAAACACCTATGCGCACATTCCGGAAACGGCCGTACCGCTGATTGCGGATGCTTTGAATATCGGCCGCGCCGAGGTGCATGGGGTCATTAGTTTCTATCATGATTTTAGCGACTTACCTGCGGGCCACCATCGGGTAAAAATCTGCCGCGCCGAAGCGTGCCAAGCTGTCGGAGGTGCCGAAATCGGACAGTATGCGCTGGAAAAGCTGGGGCTTGAATGGCACGGCACCTCGGCCAATGGGCGCGTCACAATCGAGCCAGTCTACTGCCTGGGCCTGTGCGCCTGCGCCCCCGCCGCGATGGTGGACGATACCGTCGTGGGCCGCCTGGACACAGATAAGATCGACTCGATTCTGGCAGAGGTAGGCGCATGAGAATCTATGTTTCCATGGACAGCGCCGCCAAGGCGGTTGGCGCAGATGCGGTGGCGCGGGCCATCGAAATGGCGGCTGAGGCCCGCGGAATGGACGTGCAGATCGTGCGGAATGGCTCGCGCGGGATGATCTGGCTGGAACCACTGGTCGAGGTTGAAACCCCCGCCGGGCGCATCGGCTATGGCAATGTGACGGCAGCAGATGCCGCGGCGGTGCTGGAGGGCTCTTTGCCCGATCTGGGCCTGATCGAGGAAATCCCGTTTTTCGCCCGCCAAACCCGTCTGACCTTTGCCCGATGCGGCCTGACGGATCCTCTGTCGCTGGACGAATACCAGGCGCATGGCGGGCTGGCGGGGCTGCGCCGCGCCCTGGGCATGAACCAGGCCGACATGATCGAAGAGATGAAAACCTCAGGGCTGCGTGGACGCGGCGGGGCGGGGTTCCCGACCGGCATCAAATGGGACACGGTTTCCCAGGCGCAGGCGGATCAGAAATACATCGTCTGCAATGCCGACGAAGGCGATAGCGGCACCTTTGCCGACCGCATGATCATAGAGGGCGATCCCTTCTGCCTGATCGAGGGCATGACCATCGCCGGGCTGGCCACCGGGGCAACCAAGGGCTTTGTCTATCTGCGCAGCGAATACCCCGATGCGATCAAGGTCATGAACCGGGCCGTGGCGATCGCCCGCGCGCAGGGCATTCTGGGGGCCAGCGTCCTGGGCCAGGGCCCGGCTTTTGACATGGAAATCCGCGTGGGGGCCGGGGCCTATGTCTGCGGCGAGGAAACCAGCCTGCTGAACTCGCTTGAGGGTAAACGCGGCACCGTTCGGGCCAAACCGCCTCTGCCCGCGCTGGAAGGGTTTATGGGCAAACCGACGGTGGTGAATAACGTGCTGTCGCTGGCAACCGTGCCGGTGATCTTTGAAAAAGGCGCTGAACATTACGCGGGCTTCGGGCTGGGGCGTTCACGCGGGACGATGCCGATTCAACTGGCCGGAAACATCAAACATGGCGGGCTGTTTGAAACCGCTTTTGGCCTGCCCTTGGGGGATCTGGTGAATGACATCGGAGGCGGCACGGCCTCGGGGCTGCCGGTAAAGGCGGTGCAGGTGGGTGGGCCTTTGGGGGCCTATCTGCCGCCCGATCAGTTCGATACGCCGTTTGGCTATGAAGAGTTCGACGGTCAGGGCGCGCTGATCGGCCACGCGGGTGTGGTGGTCTTCGATGACAGCGCGGACATGCTGAAAATGGCCCGTTTCGCGATGGAGTTCTGCGCGGTGGAAAGCTGCGGGAAATGCACGCCCTGCCGGATCGGCGCGGTGCGCGGGATGGAAACGCTGGACCGGATCGGCCAGGGCGATGCCAGCGCCGTCGAGCTGCTGACCGACCTGTGCGAAACGATGAAAGAGGGCTCGCTCTGTGCGTTGGGGGGCTTCACGCCCTATCCGGTGATGTCCGCACTGACCCATTTCCCCGATGATTTCCCTGTGATGCAGGAGGCCGCAGAATGAAGGACTTGATTATCCCCTGGGATGACCGCGACATGGGCACCCCCGCCAAATCTGGCGCTCCGGTCACGCTGAACATCGACGGGTTCGAGGTCACGGTGCCCGAGGGCACATCCGTCATGCGCGCCGCGGCTGAGGCCGGGATTTCCGTGCCGAAGCTCTGCGCCACGGATTCGATCGAGGCCTTCGGTTCATGCCGCCTGTGTGTGGTGGAAATCGAGGGCCGGCGCGGCACGCCCGCGTCCTGCACCACGCCCGTTTCGCCGGGGATGGTGGTGCACACACAGTCCTCGAAGGTACGCAAAATCCGCAAAGGCGTGATGGAGCTGTATATCAGCGACCACCCGCTGGATTGCCTGACCTGCGCGGCCAATGGCGATTGCGAATTGCAGGATATGGCCGGGGCCGTCGGGCTGCGCGATGTGCGCTATACACCGGGCGAAAACCACTTTGAAACCCGCGCCGGGGACGCCCCGAATGCGCGCTACATCCCCAAGGACGAAAGCAACCCGTATTTCACCTATGATCCGCAGAAATGTATCGCATGTTCGCGCTGTGTGCGCGCCTGCGAAGAGGTCCAGGGCACCTTTGCCCTGACAATGGAAGGCCGCGGCTTTGACAGCCGGATCAGCGCCGGGGCCTCGTTCGATGATTTCCTGTCCTCGGATTGCGTCAGCTGCGGCGCCTGTGTGCAGGCTTGCCCCACGGCGACCTTGCAGGAAAAATCCGTGATCGAAATAGGCGTGCCGGATCGGTCCATCGTGACCACCTGCGCCTATTGCGGGGTGGGCTGTTCGTTCAAGGCCGAGATGCAGGGCGATCAGCTGGTGCGCATGGTTCCGCATAAACAGGGTAAGGCGAACCGCGGTCATTCCTGCGTGAAGGGCCGGTTCGCCTTTGGCTATGCCACCCACAAGGAGCGCATCCTGAACCCGATGATCCGCGACAGTATTGATCAGCCCTGGCAACAGGTCAGCTGGGACGAGGCGCTGGAATTCGCTGCGGCCCGGATGCGCGGGATTCAGGAAAAACACGGGCGGCGCTCGGTCGGGGTGATTACATCCAGCCGCTGCACGAACGAGGAAACCTTTCTGGTGCAGAAACTGACCCGCGCGGTTTTTGGCAATAACAACACCGATACCTGCGCGCGGGTGTGTCATTCGCCCACGGGCTACGGGCTGGGGCAGACCTTTGGCACCAGCGCGGGCACGCAGGATTTCGACAGTGTCGAGCATACGGATGTGGTGATCATCATCGGGGCAAACCCAACCGACGGGCATCCGGTCTTTGCATCGCGTTTGAAAAAGCGCCTGCGGGCGGGGGCAAAGCTGATCGTCGTGGATCCGCGCCGCACGGATATGGTGAAATCGAACCACATTCAGGCGCAGCATCACCTGGCGCTGCGCCCCGGCACCAACGTCGCCGTGGTGACTGCTCTGGCCCATGTGATCGTCACCGAGGGGCTGTATGACGAGGCCTTTATCCGCGCGCGCTGCGATTGGGACGAATTTCAGGAATATGCCGAGTTTGCCAGCGATCCGCGCCATTCCCCCGAATCTGTCGAGGCTCTGACCGGCGTCCCCGCAGACGAGCTGCGCGCCGCCGCGCGTCTGTTCGCCACCGGCGGGAACGGCGCGATTTACTATGGTCTGGGCGTGACCGAACACAGCCAAGGCTCGACCACCGTGATCGGGATTGCGAATCTGGCGATGCTGACCGGCAATATCGGCCGCACCGGCGTGGGCGTGAATCCCCTGCGCGGACAGAATAACGTGCAGGGATCGTGCGATATGGGCAGCTTCCCGCATGAATTGCCCGGCTATCGCCATGTCAAACTGCCCGAGGTTCGCGCCATTTTCGAGGACGCCTGGGGCGTTCAGATTGACCCCGAACCGGGCCTGCGCATCCCCAACATGCTGGACGCCGCCGTGGAGGGCACATTCAAAGGGCTGTATTGTCAGGGCGAGGACATCCTGCAATCGGACCCTGACACCAAACACGTTGCCGCCGGGCTGGCTGCGATGGAATGCGTCATCGTGCATGACCTGTTCCTGAACGAGACCGCGAACTATGCGCATGTGTTCCTGCCTGGCTCGTCCTTTTTGGAAAAGAACGGCACCTTCACCAATGCCGAGCGCCGTATCAACATGGTCCGCAAGGTGATGGCTCCGCTCAATGGCTATGAGGACTGGCAGGTCACGCAGATGCTGGCCAATGCCATGGGCGCGGATTGGAAGTATGAGCATCCCTCTGAAATCATGGCGGAAATCTCGGCCACTACGCCGTCTTTTGCCGGGGTGACCTATGACCGTCTGGAGCAAATGGGCAGCATCCAATGGCCCTGTAATGATGACAACCCGGATGGCACTCCGCTGATGCATGTGGATGGGTTCGTGCGCGGCAAGGGGCGGTTCATCCACACCGAATACGTGGCCACGGATGAACGCACCGGCCCGCGTTTCCCGCTGCTGCTGACCACGGGCCGCGTGCTGTCGCAATATAACGTCGGCGCGCAAACCAGGCGGACGGAAAACGTGGTCTGGCATGATCAGGATCGGCTGGAAATCCACCCTCATGACGCGGAAAACCGGGGTATCAAGGACGGGGATTTCGTGAAACTGGCCTCGCGCTCGGGCGAGATCACGCTGCGGGCGCAGATCACCGATCGCGTCAATCCCGGCGTGGTCTATACCACCTTCCACCACCCCGATACGCAGGCGAATGTTGTCACCACCGATTACAGCGACTGGGCCACGAACTGCCCCGAATATAAGGTGACGGCGGTACAGGTCAGCCCCTCGAACGGGCCAACCGACTGGCAAGAGGATTACGCCGCCCAGGCCGCCCTGTCGCGCCGGATCGAGGCCGCGGAATGAGGCCCCCGGCCCTCTCTCTGCCCGGTCTGTCGGTGCAGCGCGACGGCCAGCGCCGCATCGCGCGCTCTTTACCGCAGGAAGTGCCCGTTGTGCTGGTTTTCAACGGCGAAACGCAGGCTGTCATGATGGCCACCCCCGCCGATCTGGATGATTTCGCCGTCGGCTTTGCAATCGGCGAAGGGATCGTCACCACCCCGGCACAAATCGACAGCTTCGAGATCGTCGAACACGCGCAGGGGATCGAGGCCCGCCTGTTGCTGAAGGACAAGGCCTCCAAGGCCCTGCGCGCCCGTCGCCGTGCCATGACCGGGCCGGTGGGCTGCGGGCTGTGTGGCATCGACAGTCTGGATCAGGCCCAGCAAGATCTGCCGCCCGTTGTCTCGGCCCTGCGCCTGCCGCGTGATCTGGTAGCCCGCGCCAGTGACGCGCTGCGCCAGCATCAGCCGCTGCATGACCAGACGCACGCCGTCCATGCGGCGGGGTTTCTGACCCCCGATCGGGGCCTGATCGCCACCCGCGAAGACGTGGGACGCCACAATGCGCTGGATAAGCTGATCGGCCATCTGGTGCAGACAGGTATCGCCCCCGGCACAGGTGCCATTGTCCTGACCAGTCGCCTGTCCGTTGAATTGGTGCAAAAGGCCGCTCTGGCGGGCTGCCCTGTGCTGATCGCGGTGTCCGCCCCAACCGCGCTGGCCGTGCGCACCGCTGAAACTGCGGGGATTACGCTTGCCGCCTTTGCCCGTGGTGGCGGGTTTGACTTGTATTCTCACCCCGAACGCATCGAAACCGGAGCCTCAGATGTCGCCTGAAAAGATGGTCATGATGGCCAACCAGATCGCCACGTTTTTCAAAACCCAGCCGGGTGACGATCAGGCCGCGCGTGTCGCCGACCACCTGACCGATTTCTGGGAACCTCGGATGCGGGCGCAGCTGCTAAGCTATGTCGAAGCGGGCGGCGCAGGCCTGGAGCCGCTGGTACTGCAAGCCGCTCTGGCGATCAAAGCCAGCGCCTAGGGCGCCGCATATCCCAGCGTCTGCACATCGCGGGCATAGCGGTGGCGCACGATCTCGATCATCTGCGGAGTCCAGTGCGGCCCGGCACCGGGTCTTTGCGGACGGCGCAGATGATTCAGCGGCTGCGCGATGCCCAGCTGCTGAAACAGGGTGTGAACGTCCTGTTCCAACGTCTCGAACCGGCCCAGGAAATGCAGGCAATGGGCGCTGTCTCGGGGCAGGGAAATCCAATCCATCTGCGCCCGGAAATGCGGATAGAGCCGAATAGAATTCCAAATCCGATCAGACTCTAACGCCATGACAAAGCTGGTGAAATCCGGATACTGCGCCAAATTATCAGTCGCCCACCGGACATCCGGCGAGGCATTGATCCCGATCGCGCTATGCAGATAGTGGAAGGCCGAGGCCAGACGCGTCCAGGGGTTACGGACAAACCCCACGCGCAGCGCCCGATCAAACCGCACAGGATCAGCGATCCGATACCGCGAGGCCGGCACATGGCCGTATTTCCATCCCAGCGCCTCGGCCAGGGATGTCCCTGCGGCCTTGGGGACATGCAGGAAAATCAGGGGCTGCGCCCGGTCCGGTGCCAGGTCAAATCGGTAGGGATCGGGCAATCTGGCGGTCAGCCACGCCCGCGCCCAATCCGGCATCGGGCGATGCTCTAGATCGCGCAGCCGCAGCCTGATCCGTTCACGAGGAGTATAGAGTGCCATCGTCCTGCCCTGATCTGCGTACCGCGCAAACGCCCACTGGCGATCCCGGCAGAACACTCAAAGTTGCTGGAAATCTCAACGAAATCAACATTGCCACCGGGACACAAACAGGTTTTTCGGTGCTTTAGAGAACAATGGGTTACCTCAGGGTCCGGGACACTGCTTCCTGTCATTCCTAAAGAAAAACCCCGGCTCGGCGGCAACCGAAACCGGGATCAAATCTACAGTAAAAGCCTCCAGCTTTCCCAGCCACCTTACCGCAAATCTCGACGCTGAATCAATCAGTAATGAAGGCGGCAAACTGCTGCCGGGCGGTGTGTCATGAGTGTTCGGTTGACCCACAACGGCTTGCCTGCCGACATGACATCTTACCGACTGAAGCTTTTACTACAGCAGGCGAGGATTGCTCTCGGCCTGTCGAGCGGCGCGCTCAAGTATCTCGAATTCGCGATAGATAACTGTCAGCCGTCCGATTTCCAGCAAGGCAGGATTTGCGCCATCTGGCATTCGCTGGAGCGGCTTGCCGTTCTCCTTGGGTTGTCGAAGCGTCAGATTACCAGAATTGAAGCTGAACTGGTTGGTGCGGGCCTGATCAAACGCACTTACCCTGAACGCAAAAGCCGCTCCGGTGACCGCGTTGATGGTGTGATCAAGCGTGCAGCGGGCATCAACCTGGCTCCGCTTATCGAGCAGGCGGAGTACATTCGGTTGCTGGTGAGCCGTCAGATGCAGGCCGATGAAGACCGCAAGCGGTTGCGCGAGTATATTCAGGGCCTCTTTCGGCAGATACGAGATCTGGATAACGCCGATGCCGATGAGGCAGCGACCTGCATTCTGCCGCGTCGTCGGCCCAACGAGCTGAGCGATATCAAGAAAATGCAGGAGGTGGCCGAGGCGCTGGAAGCAGTACTTGCAGATTTTTCGGTAGTTGCCGGTCAGCCAGAGATTACCGTCGAGTCAGACGAAAATGTCCGTCTCATTACGAACAAAGAAAAGAAAAACAAAATTCGTATGGCTGCAAAACCGTTGAGTAAGCGCGGGTTGAACACCAGCCCTGCACACGCTCGGATTTTGGCAGGAGGACAATTGAGGGGACACATTGACCTGTACGCCAATGGCAGCCCTCCGGATTGGCAATCGATTACCCGCGCAGCACATGACCGAGCTCATGAATTGGGCATATCGCGCCGAATCTGGGAAGAGATGTGCACCCGGATTGGTGTGTGGCCGACGGTGCTTTGTTTGATTGTCGCCGACCGAAACTCTCAACGAAAGGGAAGCTTTCAGCGCGATAATGCAGCTGCTTCCTTCACAGAAATGGCTCGAAGCGAAGCCAGAGAGGCCGCTGTTTTAGACAGCCTGATCGGGGAACTGACGCATGCGCTCATTCAGTCTGGAGGAGAATTATGATCGCGCTACAAGCACAAAACACTTTCTGCTCACTCAAAGTTCCAGCTGAGGCTGCATCGCATCCACAAATCTCTGCCGAGTTGAGCTTTGGGGAATGCTTGTCGGAAAACGATTGGCTCGCTCCGTTGTTGTCGGGAAAATCCGTAGCGGAATTCGGCTGTAATTTCGGGCTGAGAACCGCATACCTTGCTCCCAAGACACACCAGATTTTCTGCACTGACCCGGATGCGATGTGCCTGCGCCTTGCACGCAAGACTCTGCAACTCAACCAACGCACAAATGTCGTGGTGATGGATGAAACTGTCGACGCGCCTCCGGTAGACGCGCTGCTTTTTGACACCCGCCGTTACAGCGGAAGAGCTTTGCCAGAATTCCCATCACAGGCCGCACTCTTGATCGTAACCGGGCCGCTTACTCGAAGCACCGCATCGAGAGTTTTGGACGCAGGCTACAAACACCTCCCCCAATACCATCGAGCAGCGGTGTTTGTCGCACTACGGAGGCAACATGGATTTCAGTGATCTCTTTAACCTTTCAGACAACGATTATGCGGTTGACCTTCTGACACGCGTTTTAGGAGGCGTGGTCGAGTTTGTGTCTGGTGAAGGCGGGTCATTGACGGATGGAACGCTACTCACAGACTTGATTTCGATCTTCAACACGGCGTGCCTTATGCTTGCCCTGATTGTCGGCAGCTATACGACATACGTGCTTGTTTTTGACACCGCTGCCGATGGTAAGACCTTCGGCAACCAGTCGGACACCAAGTACACCATCGTTCGCATTCTTGTGGGGGCGATGGCGTTTGTCCCCATCCAGGGCGGGCTGACCGTTGCCCAGCTCGCGCTAGTCTGGCTGAGCGTCCAAGGATCGGCCCTGGGCGACGTGGCATGGCGTACTGTTGCAGATGGCGCGCTGCGGGATGAGCCTGTCCTCGCTGCCAGTGCGCCGCTTTCGGAAACCGACTACCTGATCAACCAGCAGTTCGCTAATACGCTCTACGCGCTTGCCCACGGCGAACTTTGCCAACGCCAAATGGATCGTCTTGCGGTCCTTGCACAGAGGCCAGCAGGGACAACTCAGCGCGTCGTAGATTCTGACAGTTATGGCGTTACGCGGACAGGTTTTCTGGGCATAAACTCGACTGAATACAC
This sequence comes from Paracoccaceae bacterium, assembly GCA_002708925.1. Lineage (GTDB taxonomy): Bacteria > Pseudomonadota > Alphaproteobacteria > Rhodobacterales > Rhodobacteraceae > Thalassobius. The sequence continues at coordinate 117,763 of PAPN01000053.1, read as the reverse complement.
GCACCTGGAACGCCAGATCTATTACTCGGATGAGGGTGGTGCCTACGGGAGCGCGGATAATCTCTGCGCCAGTGTTTCGCATCAGGTCGAGTACATTGCTGCTGCCGATGGCGAAAACAGCGCCGACTTCGCAACCCGCGTTGGTTCCGGTGTTCTGCTCAATCGATACCAAGCCGCTGACGGTGCCATCACTGGTAATCTACTGCCTGTGGCATCCCAGATTGCTGATTTGATCTTCGCCGGAGAGCGTGACAGGGATTCTATCCAAACCTTAATGGATGATGCCGTCTCGACTGCGTTCGCCAACTACATGGCCGGCATCACATCTGGAGGCTTGTCGAATACCGAATACGAGGCGCTTCATGCCGACCTGTTGGATGAAGTGGACACTCTTGGCTGGCCGTTTGCGCTGAGCTGGCATCGCGGCATCACAATGGCCGCTTACACATCCACTGGAACCGCAGCCGAGCTTCAGATTTACACCAATTTCGACAATGGCATAAACGACTACTTTGGTGGGCTGCTGTCGCGAATGACGGGCTCCGTCGATGCCGCCATGTTCCAGAAGGTTAACGATGACTTCGGATACCTAGAGCAATTCGAGGGCTTCGTGACCGAGCTGGGCACGTATGAACCTGGTGCGACAGCGACAGTCGTGAACGCAGGTAACAGCGACACCAGTGGGTGGTTCTATCGTCTGTATCAGGTTTTACTTGAAGTCTTCACAGTCACAGATGGCGGCGACACCGCGACCTATCTTGATCCGATGGCGGACGTGATCACGGTCGGCAAACAGATCTCGGCCGTGGGCGGGACAATGATTGCCGCTGGTGCTGTTGCGGATGGTGTTTCGATGTTTGGCGGGCTTGCAAAGGGTCTCGGATATGTCGCCGAGTATCTGCTTTACCCGGTCGGGTGGGCGTTGCTGATCTTCGGTTTCGTCTTGATCGCGATCATTCCGGCGATACCGCTCGTGTATTTCTTCGCCGCTGTTCTGTCCTGGCTGCTGACCGTCATTGAAATCCTGTTCGCAGCACCTCTAGCCGTTCTCGCATATTTTGCGCCCGCTCGAGACGGAACGCTAATCGGCCCGGCGGCAGGTATATTGACCTCGATCCTTGGAGCGGCTCTGAGACCGCTGTTCATTATTTTGGGTTTCATTGCCAGCCTGATCATCATGCGGATCGGGATGGATTTTCTATTCCTTCTGTTCTCGGGCTTCCTCGGTTTCATGACAGCGGGTGGGTCCTGGTTCACTGTGATCATTCTGGTAGGCCTGGTCTGTATGTACGTTTTGGTAACGCTCTACCTGGTCATTGTGGCATCCAGCCTGATCACAGAGCTGGGTGATCGTGTACTTTCGCTCGCCGGGATGCTCACTGAAAGAGCGAACACCATGAACCTTGAATCCAACGTGGTTGGCACAGCCGCACCCACACGGATCATCAGCAATCAAGCATCTGCCGTGGGACGTGTGACCAAGGCCGGAGTCGGCCATGGCGCGCAGCGCGTCCTCAAGGGTCCAAAGTCGAAAGGGAACTGATGATGAAAAAGACTACAATTGCAATTTTGGCATTGTCGGTTCTGGCCGGATGCAAAGATGACAGCCCAACTGCTGCGGATATTGAGCAAGGCTATTTGAACGGCATCGAGGCGGATAAAACAGCCGCTTTGGCGCAATACGGTTCAATCGTAGACATGCCCGCTGGCTTGCAGCTCTCGCTTAAGATGCGCGCCCGCAACGTGGAGCTGACCTCATGCGAAGAGCATCCAACCAATGTTGGTTATCTGTGCATCTACAATTTCGACCTGCTCCGCGATGATGGCTTTGTGGTGCAGGCAGGCATCAAGGATATTCGCGGACATGTCTTCAAAGGTGATGCCGGTTGGCTTGTCGAGGAGGTCGCGCAATGACCACGTTTCTCGATAACTTGATGTTCGATATGGCAACCACGTTCTTTCGTCCCTTAACCGCGTTGAAAAGGGGATGGGCCGAAAGGCTTGGCGGGCGGTATCTCGGTGCGGCCTGGGCGCTCGTCCTGTCTCTGCTGGCCTGGGGTTTTCTGCTGAGTATCGCGGTAGATGACATTCCAGGCAGCGGTGTTGGCATTGGATTCTATCTGGCGTCAACAGTCATCATCGTTTGGTCCATCACTACCAGCTATGCGGCGCTATTGGTCCTGGCGATGTTTGTGATTTCCACTCTACGCAAGCCGAAGAGCCGATAGCCAGACAGGGAAACTGATCATGCCCAAAAAACAGCGAACTCCGACAACCAGCCCGTTCCAGGTCAGGTGCCCTCATTGCGGAACCATCGCCAATAGCTGGCAACACACAACAAAGTACATGCCCAAGGGCGAGACGCGTGGTGTGGCATGGTGCGAGTGCGGTCGCACTGAGGCCGACAACGCGGGGGTGAAAGGCGTAGGCCGGGTGATCGAGCGATGAACAGCAAATTCAATCCAACGTCCGCAGACCTGGCGAATGCTCCTCGGTTAGAGCGATGGGCAAAAATCCGGGATTCCAGATCCACGCGTTTGCGCGGTGAAGTGACAGGACACCCAGTCTTGGACGATCAACGGATATTCACGTCGCCCCTTCTTGTCCTCGATCATTGCAAACAATGGGCGCGAACGACGTCGCGTTTTTATGTCTTGGGAGAACCCGCCTACAGACAACCAACAGAGCTGGAAATTGCCCGCCGACGCCGCCAACTGCAACAATACCGAGAGCGGTTCGCGCAAGAAGATTTCAATCAGCTTTACGAGCCCTCTGACTTTCCAAATATTGCGCGCGTTGTCGCCCGCCGCTTGGCCGCTCCGAAACTAGATGGGCGTACCATTCTGACGATTATGGCAACCGCACATCCGATTGAGAAGGCCGCGCTCGAAGATGCCGAGAGACGTCTGCTCAGCCAACTAAAGGAGAGGCGGGATGGCGTGCTTCTCTAACCAACTTGGAGCCTGCATCCTTGCCTGGCCAGCCCTCCGATATTTGAGGTCTCCGGGCTGTCTAGGCTCCCCGCAAAATTCACACCGACATCGCCCGCCACAAGGCAGGGGAGGAGTGCGTTTTGCGCCGTCCGTCGGGACGGCTCGCAAGGATCGAAGATCCGCGCAGATCGTGGCTGAAAGTTGCAAGATCGGAGGCCCCCGGAGGGCACACTGGTTGAGCGGAGCGCGGCGAAAATCCGACAGGAATTTCGCCCAACCGTATGTGTGCTAACTATTGAACCAAAGAAGGCTAATAGAACTATGCCTGATCCCATGTATGCATTCGTTCGCAATCCAAGGCGAGAAAGCAATAAGAACCATCTGGGTAGCTTTTCAGATATCATCTCGGCAGAGAGCCACGCCAAGCGGAAGGATGCGACCTCTCAAGCTCGGCAGGTAGAGGGCCGCAGCCACACAGCCAACTATTTCTGGTCCAAGATGGGTGATGGCCTCGAGGGCGGCGGCGCTGACTACTCCAAGGCCTACCGCAAGCACAAAAAGCAGATGGGCGTGAAGAGTGAGCGGAAGAATGCTGCGCTTGGAGTTCACACGCTTGTCTGCGTGTCTCCTGAGTGGCTCGAAGAGACGGGAGATCCTCGAGACCTCGCCAACGTTCGCGTTCAGCAGCTCATTGCTGAAGCCAAGCTATGGGCTGAAAGCTGGATGGGTGAGGGAGCCGTTTGGGCCGTGCGCTATGACACCGATGAAGCTGGAAGCGGAATCGTCGATATCCTAGCCAGCCCTATCAGAACAGAGCACCACAAAAGCGGATCTAGCAAGCTTTCGATTTCGGTAAGGAAAGCCAACAACGAGTTGGCTGGTAAGCACGGGGTTTCGAATGGTTGGACTGCACAACAAACAGATTGGGCGAAGTGGGCTCAGAACAACCTCGACAATCGACTGAAGCGCGGCAAACCCAAAAAAGAGACTGGCCGTGAACATGTACCACCAGATCTCTATAAAGAACTGGCAGAGAAAGCACGTCAGGAAGCTGTCAAAGACGCTGAGACCATCATACAGGCCGAAATTGACCAGAGATGGGCGTTGGATGAAGAACATCGCTCAGAGGCCTACTTGGAGGCGGAGGAGCGCGCATGGGAACGCGTCAAACGACGAATTGACGAGATGGTCACAGAGAGAGCTTCCGAGCGGCTCCAGAAAGCCGAGGAGAAGGCAACGGCAGCGGCAAAGCGTGAAAAGGCCCTCAAACGCGCTCTCAATCTGTTATGGGCCGTCTTGAGGAGCCTCTTCGGTAGAGAAAGTCTTGCCGAGATAAAAACAGCTCATGAAGCAAGACTTTCAGAACCTGCAAAGGAGTTCAAACTTCGCGGGCCAGACGCCTCGTGATCTAGGTGAGTGCTTGGTAGTCGCGGTGTCAGATCAAGCAACTGCCTTTCTTCCAAAGTGAGCTATGGATTGGTCGCCGTCGAGTTCTTCGAGTCGATAGCCATCGAACGCCCACTCGACCTCAAAGGTTAGGCGTTGCACGGCATTCCATGCGGCCTGTGCTGCGCGGAAACGTGCAAAGCCAGGTTCGTCGGGCTTGCACGCAAGCGTCGCAACGAATTGTTCGATGTCACCATTCAACATCTGTTCGGATAGTGCCTCGGCCCAGGGGAGTTCAGATTTGAGAACATGATGAAAGCCGAAGGCTTTGCGTGTCTTCGCGGCTATAGGCAATCCGTTGTGACTGCCGATTACTAGGCCATAAAATTGCTTGGGCGTGTCGAGGTATTTGGCGACACTATCCGAGATATGCTTAGCTTCAAGCGGGCCAATCGCGGGCGCGATGATCAAATCGGCCATGTCCAGCGCGACAAGTTGGGGTTCATAAGTTCGCGCCGAGGTATCGATCAACAAGACGTCGATACCTTGTGCTTGCGCTCCAGCTGCGCCGTCCTCAACTTCCTCACGTGTCTCACATTCAATTAGCTTCAATTGCTGTCGGTGAAGTTCACATCTCAAGATCTGCTGTAGCCAAGCACGTAGCGGTGAAGCTTCGCAGCCCGCCAGATCGCTACAGTCCATCACACCAACCCGCTTACCTTGAGCGAGGAAGCCCGATGCAAGCGCCATTGTGGAAACCGTACGGCCTGAGCCGCCTTTGTTTGCAAAGAAGGTGATGGTTTGCATGGGTTTCCTCCTGTACGTGAGTTTTGAACTGACACGAGTCATTTCATAACTCACGTTTCGGTCTATAAACAGTGGGATACGCAGTACCTATTGGACCATGGACTTCCCTTTTTCGGCAGTGATAATTTTCCTTGATACCAATGTTCTCGCAACCTGTCTTATCGCCAACTGTGGAACGCTCAATGAACTTAAGTCCAGCAGCCCTTTCTCTACTATTTCTGTCGTCACCAGCATTTGCTCAGTCGGCGATTGAGCGCCATGTTTGGCAAGACGCGCGGTCCTTTGCGCCGATCAGCAGGACTGCTGGGGCGATCACGGGCGCGATCACACTGTCGGGCAATCCAGAATTCGCGACCGAAGGCAGCACCATGAGAATGAGCTTTGGGAATGGTGCGTTGGTCGATCTGGTGTCTGAAGGAGCGTCCTGGCGAGCATGGGATCTAGACGGGCAGAGGAAACAGACGGCCGAAGTGTTCCGTCTCTCGGGTGATCCCGGTTCCCTGCAGAACGGGAACACGTTGTGTGGTGGTGGCGATCCTGAACAGGAGCTCTTCGTGGTTTTCTATGAGCAAAGCCTGTTTGGGGGTGATCCATCTCTCACAATGGTTGTCTTCCAATCGGCTGAGCCGCCGTTTGACATCAACAGTCCAGGTTTGTGCGGCACTTTCACCTACGAGATCGGCGCGTCGGTCGACGAGACGGCCGTGCCAGCGGAGCCAGTCACATCGATGACCGAAAGCGATGGAACGGGCGCATGGCGTGTGCGTACAACAACCAACCCGATCGATGACACACATACGGTCACACTGTCGCTTGCGGCCGAGACCGGCACGTCGCGATCTGGAGATCCCGTGACATTTATCGCCCGCTGCAAATCCAACACGACAGAGGCCTACGTCGTTTGGGGCGATTTCCTCGGCGACGATTCCGGCGATGTGTATTCGGAATGGAAGCGCGTCACCGTCCGGATCGGCTCGGGGCAGGCGAGAGAAGAGCGGTGGGGGGTGTCCACGGATCGGAACGCTACTTTTGCCCCAAGCTGGGCGGGAAACCTCCTGAAGGAGCTTTTGGGCGAGGAGCGGCTGGTTCTACAGACGATCCCATACGGCGAGAATCCGAACACGGCGATCTTTGATGTTTCCGGTCTGCGCGGGGTGCTTGGAGAGTTGGCCGAGACGTGTAACTGGAGCTTCTGAGGTTAGGCATGACAGATAATTTAATTCAGAAATTTGATCTGATTGTAAATCGTGCGGACATCGTGATGGGTGACGAGTGTTGGGTGCCAGAGTATGTGGCTGAGATGAATGATGCCGGTTTCTCGATGAAGGGCGGACTTTACATTGGTATGTCCGTTGTTTGCGCAGAAGACGAGGAGCTGGGCGCTTTCTGCTATGTCCCCGTGGCGAGGCGTATATCGCCGATTAAACGAGAACCGACGAACGGGCATGAAGCGTCTTTGCCTGACTTCATGGAATATCGCGCTTTTCCTATCGGCAGTAGTAGCAGCCTGAATTGGGGTGCTGCAGTGATAAACGCGCTGATTGCAACGAACGAAGGGAAACTGCCAAGTCAGTGGCTAGAAAGCGCCATGACAGAACTCGAATCATCGCAACAGCAAAACTGAATTCGAAAATCCATGACCCAATTTTCGTGATGTTTGCGGCTTGAGTGTTCCCCCTTTGCTATCGGAAGGAATCTCATATCGCGCGTGCTCTTTAAGGTTTTTGTCGTGCCACTGTCATCACCCGTGAATATGGCTTGATCCACTTGGCCTTATCCGGGCTCAGCCAACCGATGAGCTCCATGATCTGACTGTATTCTTTGGTAATGTTGCGGTGCATGATCGGTTCATGGTGGAATATCCGGTTCCGAAACTCACGGACATCATCGCATCTCTTATAGAGCGCGTCATAGGTGACTGTCGGTGGCAGATCTGGAAAGGCAGCATTCAGGTTCGGCCAAAACACCGGTTCGTGTCTTGGCAAGAGCATGTTGACCCAAAAACCGAAGTTGAGTTCAGCTGTCATTCCCCCCGAGGTGACGGGACCATGGGTTCTAAGTTTGTCACGGGCTGTCTTGACGATCCGCGTTCCATTCTTCTTGATCTGAAGGAGAAAAGCTTGGTCATCCCACCACGTTTGCCCATACAGGGCGATCAATTGTGTGCAGATGGTATTGCGAAGGCACACCTCAGAAGCGCTCAAAACCGGGAAAAATGCTTCGCTCAGTTGGATGTTCCATCCATAAAGCGCTAGTGCTCGCTGCTGATCGTGGCCAGCCTCTCTTAGGTACTTTGTCAGGCGCTCCTGAGAAATTATATTTGCAACCAATGCCTTACTGCTCCGCTCGGTCCTTAACGGGTCTAGACCGTTTTTCTTGACATTCGGGTGGAAATCACCCTATATTCACATCAATCGAAGACAACTTTAGGTCTTCAACCTTTTAGATGCCCGCGACAGCCTTCACCGGTCCTCGCGGGTTTTCGCTTTTTTGGGCATAGCTATAGCAAATTCGCTGGATATTCTACGGCGGACAAATCAGTGGCTGGTCTTTACGGTTTGTCGCTAGGCGCGACGGCAACTCCGAGTGCGAACATCAGCTTAGAGCCACAACCGTGGCAGGGCCACGAGTTTCCCCGTTCGACATTACGCTCCCAGATATAGGATTCATCGCCGCAATCCGGTTTAGGGCATGTGACCCGGACCTGTCGTGGCTCAAAGCGCACTTTTTGGTCTTCGATCTCGGTCATTGTGTAACTGGCTGAGCATGACCAGCACTGGACCACGCGCTCAGAAATGTCCTTTGGCAGGCGGCGTCGAATGGTTGATCCGCACTCGCTGCAATCCATAACGCCTCGGGTGGCGAAGGTGGAATTCCAGACCTTGGAGCCCAGAGCGGTATCCAGAGCGTCGATGATCTTTGAACAACGCTGACCGAGCTTGGCATAGTCGTGCGTTTTGCCTTGCTCGATCTGGGCGAGGGTTGGCGTATGAAGATATGAGCCGAGGGCGTCATAGTGCTTTTTCAGCGTCCGCAGGTTCAAGACGTGATCTGTACCGAGGAGCTGCATGGTTTCCGGCGCCTCCCCGAGGGATGGCTCTTCGCCAAAGGACAGCGTTGCGTCAGCATCGGCGTGGGGATCGACTTCTAGCATTCGCTCCATGAGCTTCTTGGGTTGCCATGTCTTCATGGCCTCGGTCCCCAGATCTTCAGCAAAGCCTTTAGATCGATCGTAGGTGATGCTTTCCAAGGCCATGCGCAGCTTCAGGGCGGCAAGCAACACGTCGTCGTCAGCGCCACTCGACAGGAGATCTTTGGCCGATTGGCAGTGGGTGCGGGCGGTGCTGCGGTAATTCATGTTCGCTATCTGACGTGCCGTTTCTCGTGACCACCTGCTGGCAAACAAGGATCAGCCATTATCCAAATCTCAGACCAAACAGACCACCTGTTTCTTCTTCGTCTGTGAGACGAGTCGGATTGACGTACTGGCGCACATCGAAACCGTCTTGGAACCCGTCCACGGGCAGTGCGTCTGAGTTCATGGTCACGATATATTGGAAACCAACTCTTTCCGCATGATTAGCCCCCAGTTGCAGGGCTTTGGCCACCTGTCTCTCATCAACGCCATCAAAAAGATGGCTATCGTGAATCAAAAAGCCTGGTCCAATACCCCGTTTCGTCGTCAGTTCGGCCAGCATCAGATCGAAACAGAAAATCTGCATACTGTTGATGCCCTTGCTTCGTTGTGCATCGATGGCGACTTCAAACGTTGGGCCGTTCGAAGTCGCAGCAATTGTCAGGTGCCCAGCCTGCTCGTAGAGCGAGTTGGACAATTCTTCGAAAATCACGATGGCATCATTCGTGATGTCGTTACGCTCGTGCAGGTCGGCTTGAAGTGCTTGCTGCAGACGGGCCCGCTCGATGTCGAGTTGGACTTTCGTGCTTTCGATCCGCTCGGCAATCTCCAGCTGTTGACGCAGCGCCTCCACTTTAGCCTCGGTGCGCCCGGCTTCTTCCTGAAGGCGTGAGTAGTGTTCCAACGCACCCCCTGATTGGAGAATGCCCATTAGCTGGCCTCGACGGCGATCCAGTTCTAGCCGCTGCGCTTCCCGTTCCGTAATCCGCGCCTCGGCAGCGGTGATCTCAGCAGAAAGATGAGCTTGGCGGTTGCGAATGATCGCCTCATGAAACTCAGAAACTTCTTCAAATCTGCGACCAACAGTTTCTGGAAGCACAACACCAGCTTCGTTGTACAGCTTTTCGACGTTGGCAATTGCAGGTGGCTCTTCGCTCTCCAACGCTGTTTGGAGCTGCAAAACCAGCTCTCTATCAATCAAGTTGTCATCGTTGATTGTGGAAATAGAACGAGTAATCTCCGACGCTTCCTGCTCCATCGAAGTATATTCTGGAACAACATTAAATTCAGCGAGTTGCCGTTTCAGCTGACGAGCCTTGGTTTCTGCGATCGCTAAACGTGTTCTGAAGTCGGCGGAGTTTCCGTAAAATTCACCCAAATCACCTTTCTTTGCCGCCTTGCGCAATTCCGCCATTGCGCTCTCTTGGGCGCGCGCCTCCTGAAACTGCTGTGCGATGCTGGCATCCAGCCCAAGAAGGTAAGAAATCGCTACCTGTTGATCCCAGTTCTGCTGAGGCCCAGACTGCTGAGTTGGCTGAACGAACCCGCCACTGCCTTGTCGGCGCGCAAAATAAGAAAAGAGTGAACGGAATGTTGGACCGAACCGGCTGATAGCATCCGGATCCGTCGGCAGATCGAACAGCAAAGCGCCCAGATCTGCTCGCCAGTTTGTGTTCGAAAGCACCAGGTCGCCGGTCTTGTTGTCGAGTTCGGGTTTGATCGGCCAGTGCTCCGTCTCGCCCTGAAGTCTGATGCGCGCAGGTTTCTTGCCCGACCGCGCGGCAGAGATCGTGTGCCCGCTGATATCGGTCTGCATTTCGAAGGTGTGCGATGTCAGTTCATCGGAGCGAAAGATGCTGTCAGGCTTGGCGTTGCCCCCATAGATAAAATGGACCAGTTCGACAAAACTAGTTTTCCCTGCTCCGTTTCGCGTCTGCCGATCCGTTGATTGCGCCGTCTTCTCAGCCAAGAGAATGTTAAGACCTGGACCGAAGGTGAGAGTTTTGAAGCTCTCCAAATCACTTGTGAGATTGTGGATCATGGCGCGCCCTTGCGAAGCACGCCGTTTTCAAAGCTTACCGCCTTTGTGATAAACAGGAGATCAAGGGCGAGAATGAACCAATCGTAATTAATAGGTGCCACCCCCACTGCTTCGCCACGTTGCCTACGCACTTCGTCCCAAACCCGAGATACCGTCATCGGTCCTTTTAGGCACGCCAGTATATCGGCACCCACGGTCAGGAGCGCGCGTTCGGGACGGATATGTTTGGTTGGCAAGATCATGTGTCGGCCTCCGCTTCCACATAGTCCTCAAAAATGTCGCAACGCTCGAAGAAATACGACATGACGGCCAAAACAGCGGCTTGATGCTGCGGTGTACCGCTCATTCCGCCCGCGAAGTGCTGAAGCTCCATGAAAATATGATCTGCAGAGTGGCCTTGTTGTTTCAGGTCCTGGTAGCGATCACGGAAGCCCTGAGCGATCTCTTCGCCAAAGTCCGGATTCGGAAACTGGTTGAAAAAGTCCTCTACCAGTCGTTCTCTACGCCGCCCCTGACGCAAGAGTTCTGCTGCATCGTCGGACAAATCGTTCGCTTTCAGCTTTGACGCGGACGGTGCTGCTAAGGACGGGTTTTCATCCGGATCAATCCGTTGGATCAGCATGACGACCGGTCGCAGAGCTTCGAAATCAAGCTGTGCAAGCGTGCGTTGCGTCGGTGCCGGACCGAACAGGTCTTCGAGTTGTGAAGCCGTCAGTGCCATGGTGATGTCGAAGATCTCCGGGTAGCTCATCTGGCCGAGCGACACTTTCGAGTGAGCTTTGCCAAGGTCTATCAACTGCTGAATCACATCGGCTGGAAGGCCATCGTCGTCATTATGCACAAAGGTCCAGCGCTCCATGCGCGACCCCCAATGCGCGACTGCGCCGTTGAAATCTTCGTCGACCTTCGCCTGGAGCTTATCGAGCTTAGTTGTTTTCGGTGCATAGCACTGAAACACGGTCTTATCGCTAACCCGATAGCCGTCGCACTTCAGATCACCCTTGTTCCCGTATGGCCGCACAGCCTGGAAGTCGCTTGCGAAGGCATGACCCATAATCCGGGAGAACAGGTCCTCAAACGCCTTCCCTTGGCTCTCAAGGAAGGCGATGCGGAACTTGAGCTGGAAAAGATGTCTCTGAAGCTCGTCCATCACCGGATTGCCCCGATGGCGCGCTGGATGGTGCTGCGGTTCACCCCAAGTATTTCCGCCATGCCCGAAACTGTCTCTCGCCTTGCCGATATGGCGGCCTTCGCGTGCTGGATTTGTGCGGGTGTCAGCGCAGGAGGTCGGCCAAGCCGTTTGCCGCGCTTCCTGGCGGCTGCAAGTCCCGCCTTGGTGCGTTCCTGGATCAGGTCCCGTTCAAACTCAGCCAAGGCTCCCATAATGTGAAACACCAGTCGGCCCCCTGCTGTCGTCGTGTCAATCCCGTCCGTAAGGCTGCGGAATTCTATGCCGCGATCCCCGAAGAGCTTCAAAAGGTGTACGAGGTCAGCAATGGACCGCCCTATCCTGTCCAGCTTCCAAACCACAAGAACATCACCGTCGTCTAAAAGCTCCATTGCCTCTGAAAAACCGGTTCGGCCCTCGGCGGCTGTTACTCCGCTTATAGCCTGATCTGTAATGATACGATCACATCCGGCTTCGGTCAGCGCCTCGATCTGTAAATCAAGGTTCTGTTCTTCTGTAGACACTCTTGCGTAGCCGATTTTCATAGAATCGTTTTGCACGAGGTTTTTGCAGCAGTCCAGAACAATTGGAATCAATGGCTTAGTGGCAACGCGGAAATTGCCGCAAAAAGGGTCGTTATTGCGGCACTGAAACGGTAGCTGCCATTCGGCAGCACTTCTCCCAGCTAGGTAGGTTTGTCTTTCGGGCATCCCTACTGCTAAGAGCTCGACAGCTTGTGAGGTTAACTGTCCGCGATCTAAAGCCGCTTCCACGCTTCGCCATTTTCAGAGGACTTCAAGATAAATCCCATAAGGCTATCCGCCTCAACCCGATCAATGAGATCGTCCATGTACTTGTTGTTGAAGTGATAGAATGCACCAAAAATACCGGGGTGCGACACAATCATTTCTTTCCATTCCCGACGATAATCAACAGCGAGCTCATGATAGTCCTGCAAGAAGATGTTCGGTACATCCTCACTAAAAATTATCTGCGAACCCCTTAAAATAGGGGCAAGACTGAGCGGTGCGAGCATCACAAGACTGGTCTCAACCGAGTTTCTCTCAAACTCACTTCTCAATGCTAAAGTCTGCTCCATAGTGGTGATGGTTTCACTTGGAAAGCCCCACATCAAATTCACGGACACCTTTACATAATTTTGCGCCAAAGAGACTATGGTTTGCGCCTTCTTGGCAGAAAAGTTCTTCTGAATATCGGAAAGTATCTTATCTGATCCAGACTCGACACCAAAAAAAAGACCCTCGCAACCTGCTAGCACCATCGTCTCAAGCAGCTCTTCCGACAAGAAATTTACGTGCGAGTTAGCCCTCCATGAGACATCGCAAGCTTCACTTCGCATCGAATGACAGAATTCCTTCACCCATCTTTTGTTTAAGGTGAATAAGTCATCAACAAACGTCACGCGCCTTACGCCGTAGCTCTCAGAGAGTTGCTTTAACTGGTTTACGACGTGTCCGGGAGAGCGAGACGTATTCCGCCTTCCCCAGCTAGGTGCAACGTCACAAAACTGGCATTTCAACGGACATCCTCTAGATCCCATTACTGGAACATGTTGATAGTCTTGAAGAGAGATCAAATCGAACCGGGGGAGAGGCAGCCGATCGAGTTCAACTACTCTTGGTACTGCTGCATTGGTATTAACTCCGCCTGATACTCTAAAAGATACAGCGGGTATCTGAGATTGCATCTCAGAGCCACACAAGAACTTTAAGAGCGGCACCACCTGTTCCTCGCCCTCACCAAAACAAACGAAGTCAACCTGCTCAAAACACTCTACTATTTTTTTAGAGATACCGTTCATTCCAGCTCCGCCCAGAACAATCACGCGACTAGGGTCGGTTGCCTTCACCAAACGAGCTGCCATAAGCACAAACGGCAGGGAGTTAATCATCGTACTGATGCCCACGTTACCCGGTTGCTTCAATATTTGTTTTGCCAGATTGCCGGGGTCGAGCTCTTCGCCTCGGTTGTGGTTGAATTGGCAAAAGCCCGCCGTCATACCTTCATCTTCGAGCCGAGCGATTAGCCCAAGGACACCAATCGGCGGAGAATGAGGGGCGCCAGTCTGATTAATTAGGACATGGTGGAAAACAAACTGTGTCAAATCAACGGACTCAGTTTACGTGACAACGAAGTTAGATGGGTGCTAAGAGCGCGAAAAAAGCCGGGGAAGCCTTCATCTGGTTCAAGACTATCGCAAGTGCAATATATGTGCCTCCCGCTCACATCTTGGATGTCTTTTCGTATTCTCTCGTGCGGGCAGTTCCCTTGACCGCACAAAGAGTGCCATTCGCAGCCTTTTGTTTTACTACGGCCACGCGCTTCTTGGTCAAGAAATTCTTTGTTTGCTCTGCCACGCTCTATTGCAAAAATTGAATCTTCTAGTGCGTTCCCAAGAATAGAGTGCTTACTAAAGGGCCGGGTGCATGGAGCCACTCTACCGTCTGGCTCAATCCCTAGGATCTGACCGCATCGACCTGAACTATAGCAAGTGTCAGATGGAACGACACTCAAGTTTTCAAGAACATTTTCGATGTTTCGGACACGAACTCTAGTATCTTGACTGCACCTCCAAACGCTCAACAAGTCACCCATGAAGCTTGCAAAATCACGAGGACTCGGATTGTCGTTCGCTGCGCTCCCAGCAACGTCATGAACTGTCAGCGCAGGATGCACATCTATGTATTGGATCCCTAACTCAGAAAGTGCTTCAAAAATTCTTGCTGCAGAATTTCGTTCTTGCATTGTCCGTTTGGTTACAACGGCAATTGCCCCTACGTTGCTAACCCTTCCTGTAAGCTTACTTATGTTTTCTCGAACTGCATTGAATGATCCATTGCCATTCGGAAAAACTCGATGCCGATCATGGATACTCGAATCTCCATCGATGCTGACGCCGACCCTAAATTCATGACGATGAAAAAATTCGATCCATTCGTCGTTAATCAACGTAGCGTTTGATTGAACTCCAAATGAGATTTTTCCTTCGCCAAATCGACTATTTACTTCATTTACAAGCGCTTCAAAGAACTCGATCCCGGCAAGCAGCGGTTCACCTCCATGAAGGAAGATCTCTTGAACATTGCTTCCGTCACACATCAGGTTTTCTACAATACGCCGCATGTCTTCGAGCCGCATCTTCTTCTGATGGGAAAATCTGAGACGCTCCCTTTCGTAACAATAGGAACACGCCATATTGCACATGTCACCCACGGGTTTCAGAAGTACAGTACTTACGTTAGAACCGGCTTGCGGCATCGCCTGATCATTGAAATCGAGCAACGCAACATCACATAAGGCCGCTTTGGTTCGCTTAAGGCTTCTGGCAATAGCTACTTCTAGGGGGTCGTTGGATTCAGCATCGCAGTAATTAGCGATCGAATTATAGACCCGTCGTAGATCCTCAGCAGAGCCTGTCGTCTCATTACGCAATTGTTCCAATATCTGGATTCCATGTATCACCAAATTTTACTGACCCAGATCTGCCGGACGAGTACATTTCACGCAACTCTTCAAGCGAGTAAGTCGCAATAACGGGCCTGAAGTAGGCGCATGGGACTTCACTCATGGAATACTCAGTGAGCACTGCCTCTTTCTTCTGCTTTTCGGTCGCCTTGCTTGGTTCCACAAGCATCTTCCTTCGTTTTAGCTCTTGAACTAGCCAAACGACGTCGCTCTCAACGTCGGCTGCGGCTCCAACCTCAGAGAACCCCAGCGTGATATTGAGTGCGATCTCCTTGATTGAACGATCAGGTGTAACATGTGAAAAAATGGCAGACGCAGTCGCATTCAAAACATGAACTTCAGAGGAATTCGTGTCGTAGTAGGCTGTGTCCATTCCAGCTTGTCTTGCTTGCAAATCAGCGCTCATTACGAGACCCAAGCTGTCTTCAGAATTTTGCATTTTTTCCCCCGCTGAATTTTTCACATGTGCTCACCTGAAGCTTGCACGAAATTACAAGGAAAGCGAGTCGAGCAAATAGGATTGCGCCGAATTTTCTCAACTTAGCGTTCAACCTAAACGATATTGTGCGGCAAGCCGACGTGGATATCTCGATCGGAAAGCTACTGGATAACTTTGATGCGTATTTGCGGATTGCAGAGAATCAGAATGTCCTCTTTGCCGACGAAAGAGGACGACGATTTGCGCTGGTGCCCATTGCGAGGTTTGAACGGATGAACGCCCTCTTAGCAAATGATACTTAACAGCCGCTGCCGGACTAATCGTTCTCGAGATGCCAGCTGTTGGCGAGATCTGTCAGGGCGTAGTCGTCAGCCAACTGTGCAGCTAGGCGTTTGGTGAGTTTGGCAATGCTCTTTTCGGTGACTTTTGCGGTGTGAGACCAAGCAGCGGCAGCGTCCGCGGCAACGCGTTGCATGTCAGTATCGTCGGCAGAAATATGCGAGACCTCGGAATTGCTGGCTTCAGCGAATTCAAACTTCAGATTTTTGTAGATCCGAATAGCGAGAGTTGCATCTGACTTACGTCGTTCGGTAGGTGGGTTTTCAAATTTGGTCCCGAGAATATCGTGGAGCTCTAAGTCACCGTTTTTTGCGATTTTTTCAATCAGCTCGCCCGGAACACTACGTAGCCCAGTCTCATAATTGTACAATGCTCGTCTGGTAATGCCCATTGCCTGCGCAAATTCGTCACGTGACATGCCTCGCAGCTCGCGACATTTTCTTAGACCTTGAGCTATACACAAGTTTTTTCTGCTGGCTCGCAGCTGTTGAGTGCGTTTGAAACGTATCCTTTCCGCGACAGCTTGATTTGCGCGTGCATTGTCCCGTTTGATTCGGGCTGCTCGGTGTTGGGGACTGCGCTCGCGCCTCGCTTCTCTGTTAAACTGATCTAAAAATTGGCTTCGATCCATGAAATTTCCTCTGTTTTTCGGAGTCATATAGGAACATATGTTCCCATCAATAGACTAACACCAAAAAACCGAAATTAAAGCTAGATAGCCAGCAAAAACGTGCAATAACTTGTAGTTATCCGTAGTTGGGAGTGTAAGCTCGTGCAAGATTTTGAAGACGCGCTGACGCCAGAAGAATGGTGCAAAAAATTAAGCAAGACTGGAGCAACAATCTCGGCCAGGGCTTTGCGTACAAAAGCTAGAGAACATGGGCAGTTCTACTCTCTGGGACGCGCCATGTTGCTTAGCGCAGCTCATATCGAGGCGTTGCTTAGAATTGACGCATCATCGAACCAGCGGACCGCACAACAATGACAACAAATTGGAACAACGATGATTTGCCAGAGCCCAATGCGTCCGACTCTTGGTTAATTGATAAAGTGTGGATTTAACTACTGATGCCAAGCCCTCGATCCCCGTCCATGCCAACAGAGCGCCAGATCAAAGAGGCCTACAAGGTTGCTCGCGAACTGTGCCCTGGTGTGCGCATCAAGGGCGTGGGGCCTGAGGGCGTAATCTTTGACTATCCTGATAGTGACGAAGCAAGCCATGAATGGGAAGGGCAGCCCTTCTCAGGAGATGCGGCATGAAGAAATTACCTTATCTGCGCTCTAAACTGCGGCGTGGGCGTTGGTTTCACACGTATCGTCGCGGCGATGTAGAGCGGTCTCTAGGTGTCCATGGACTGCACCCAAAAGACCCCAAGGTCTTAGCCGCATGGGCGGCGGAACACGCGCGTTGGCAGGAAATGCCACCGGATACCGAGACCCCTGAAGCGGGAACATTTGCGTGGGCGCTGGACCTTTACACCTCAGGTAATAAGAGGTGGGTAAAGTATGCGGACGGCACACGCTCGGCCCGCTCTGCGATCTTTGCGCGTTACCGCAAGACGCAGGGCGCGCGCCCGGTCAAAACGATCACAGGCGAAGTTGTAGAACGTGCCCTGTATGCCAAGGGCGGGCATGGTGCGATAAACGAGTACAAAGCGCTCAAGCCGGTCTTTGAACACCTCCGTCGCTTGGGTTTCATCCGCAAAAATCCTCTAGTCGGGATCGAGTTGGATAAACCGAAGATTAAAGGCTTTCCTGTCGCCGACGCTGAAGACATTGCAGCCTTCCAAAAGCGCTGGCCAGTGGGCACTCGTGAACGCCTGATTTTTGATTTGGGTTTATATACTGGCGCAGCTCGCACCGATCTAGCCAAACTAAGCCGAAAGAACATCAAGGGCGATCTGTTAGTTTATGAGCGCCAGAAAAGTGGGGTCATCGCGCGTGTGCCGCTTACGGCTGAACTCCGAGCCGCTATCAATCGCACCCCAGATATTGCTCCCGCCTTTATCCTTACCAGTGCTGGTAAGCCCTTCAAGGCCACAAGCTTGGGCAATGAGTTTGGCGACGCGGCACGAGAGGCTGGGATGGCTTCTCGCCTTCATGGCCTACGCAAAGCCTTCTGCATTTATTGGGCTGAAAATGACGCGACCACTCACCAGATTGCGGCAATGGCTGGGCATATGAGCCTTTCTGAAGTAGAGCGCTATACGCGCGCTGCTGACCGTGAACGAATGGTCAAGTTGCTGGTAGGGGTTGCCTAAATTGGGACACGCTTACCCAGGAACGGGACACACCTTCGCAACCTACTGTAAAATAGGAGAAATAAACGTGCATTTTGTCAAATGGCGACCCCGGCAGGATTCGAACCTGCAACCTGCCCCTTAGGAGGGGGCTGCTCTATCCAGTTGAGCCACGGGACCGCACCCTTGCGTCTTAGCCCGATGCAAACGCTTGAACAAGTGTCGGGGTTCGCGCTAACACTTATGAACCCGCAATTATCAGGACCCGTGATTTGAACCAAGCCACCAGCCGCCCCCTTACCCTGCGCGACGTGTCCGAGGCCTCGGGCGTGTCTGAAATGACGGTCAGCCGCGTGTTGCGAAACCGCAGCGATGTCAGTGCAGCCACACGGGAAAAGGTGCTGAAAGCCGCGAAACAGCTGGGCTATGTGCCGAATAAGATTGCCGGGGCGCTGGCCAGTCAGCGGGTCAATCTGGTGGCCGTGATCATTCCGTCCCTGTCCAACATGGTGTTCCCCGAGGTCATGGCCGGCATCAGCCGCACGCTGGAAGATACCGGCCTGCAACCCGTTGTAGGGGTCACCGATTACAGCCCCGAAAAAGAGGAAAAGGTTCTCTATGAGATGCTGTCCTGGCGGCCTTCGGGGGTGATCATCGCCGGGCTGGAACATTCCGATGCGGCCCGCGCCATGCTGCGCGCGGCGGGAATTCCGGTGGTTGAAATCATGGACGTTGATGGCGAACCCGTGGACACCTGCGTTGGCATCTCGCATCGCCGCGCGGGCCGCCAGATGGCCGAGGCGATTTTGCAGGCAGGCTATAAACGCATCGGGTTCCTGGGCACGAAGATGCCTTTGGATCACCGCGCGCGCAAACGGTTCGAAGGCTTCACCCAGGCGCTGGCCCGTGGCGGGGTCGAAGTAACCGATCAGGAGTTTTACTCGGGTGGGTCGGCGCTGGCCAAGGGCCGCGAGATGACCGCCGCCATGCTGGAACGCACGCCGGATCTGGATTTTCTCTATTATTCGAATGACATGATCGGCGCGGGCGGGCTGCTGTATCTGATCGAGAAAGGCTATGACGTGCCCGGCCGGATCGGTCTGGCGGGCTTTAACGGGGTCGAGTTGCTGCAAGGTCTGCCCAAACAACTGGCTACGATGGATGCCTGTCGGTCTGAAATCGGGCGCAAAGCCGCCAAGGTGATTCTGAACCGGATCGAAAACCCCGAGCAAGGCTCGCCCAGCCATATCGAGCTGACCCCCACAATCACCCGCGGCGACAGCCTGCGCTAGATCATGCGGATCACGTCCTTATCGACGGCCAGCATGTAACCTTTGCGCGCGATGTTTTTCACCAGCAGCTCGGAAATCATCTGATTGCCCAGCGTGTCGCGCAGGCGCTTGATCCGGGTGGCGCCGGCGGCCTCTTCGCAATCGGCGGCATCACGGCCCGAAACCATCGCCTCGATCTCGGAGCCGGACAGCACATCCTCATCCATCCGGGCCTCGGCCAGAACCGATAGGGTCTCCATCGCTGCGCCGGTCAGCTTGAAGCCCATATTGTTCAGATAAACCGTGTTTTCATCGCGGGAAATCAGCAACGAGGACACCTGAATCCCCGCTTGTTCAATCTGCGCCATGCGGCGGTTCAGCGTCACCAGCATCACCAGGAACACCAGCGCCGCCACCAGCAGCGCGGTGGCAAACACCAGCAGCACGAAAATCACCACCCGGTAGCTGGCCAGCGTGTCGGAAAAGGCCGTGCCGGACTGGGCCAGAATTTCCAGCAGCTTGATTTCCGCCTGGCCGGTCAGCAGGTCGCTCTCGACGAAAATCCGTTCGACCCGCGCGTTAAACGCGTTGGCATCGGGCAGCGTCAGGAACAGCACCACAGCCGCCACCAGCAGAATCGCGACAATCGCCACGATCCCGAACACCACGATCCGCCCGCCCGAACGGCGCATTTCAGAAGCGGAGGTAATACCGTCCTGCACTGTCTTTCCTTTCGCTTAGCCCGTCCCGATCAAAGACAGACAACACGTTCAACAGCACCCACCCTTCGCGGGACAGACGCGCGGCGACCTCGGACCGGGCCGAGGACCGATCACAGGCACCATCCAGTTTCATGACACCGTAGTGCAGACGCAAAGGGCTGTCCTGCTTGGCCTTGTAATCGGCATAACATGGCCCGTCCGCCAAGGCGACGACAGGCAGCAAAACCAGTGCAGACAGCAATATGGCAAAGATCTGTTTCATGGTCTCAGAATGCGCGGGCCGGCGTAGTTATTCAATAACCAAAAGGGTTTGCATCCAATGTTATCCGATAACCGAAGGGCGTTATTGAGCGACTCTGCCCCCCTGGACCAGGGTGATTCCATCACAGCCCGTCTGCACCGCATCGGGCAAATCGGAAGACCAACCCGAACACAGGAGGACACCCATGTCCCGCAAATTTATCGCTTCTGTTCTGGCTGCATCGCTGGCCATCACCTCAATCTCGGCGGCGCCGGCCCGCGCTGACGGTGACGATCTGATGAAATTCCTGGCCGGGGCCACCGCGCTGGTGATCATCGGCAAAGCGCTGGAGGACGATAAGAAAAGCACGCGCGAGGTCTCGCGTCATGATCGTGATCGGTATTACCGGGACGGGCAGCACCGGGACCGCTGGAATGATCATGGGCGCTATGGGCGGGACACGCCTCCGCGTGTTTATTTCGACCGCCGTCATGCCCCCCGCGCCACGCGGGATGCCGAGCGCCGCTACCGTAAAAACGTGCTGCCCGCCCAATGCCGCAGCAGTTTCTGGACACCAGAGGGCCGCCAGAAATACATGGATAACCGTTGCCTGAAGCGGAACTACTCGTTCGCGCATGAGCTGCCGAAAAAATGCAAGATCATGTTCTACGACCGCAATCAGAAAAAACGCGGCTATTCGATCAATTGCCTGAAAGACCGCGGGTATCGCCTGGAACGCGGCTAAGGGCTTGATCCGCCCCTCCGGTTCGGCTTCAACACAGGAATGAGCACACCGGATTATACCTTCGAGCAGTCGGCCCACGCGCAGGGATACCTGCGCGTGGCGGGCGTTGATGAGGTCGGGCGCGGGCCGCTGGCCGGCCCCGTCACCGCCGCCGCCGTCATCCTGGACCCGAATCGCATTCCCGCCGGGCTGAACGATTCCAAAAAACTGTCAGCCAAGAAACGCGCCGCCGTGCTGGAGGAGTTGCTGGACGTCGCGCAGATTTCCGTGGCCCATGCCAGCGTTCAGGAAATCGACACCCATAACATCCTGCGCGCCAGTCATATCGCCATGGTTCGCGCCATTCAGGGCCTGCCGCAACAGCCGGATTTCGCGCTGATCGACGGCAATATGATCCCGCGCGATCTGGCCATTCCGTCTCAGGCCGTGATCAAGGGCGATGGGCTGTCAGTGTCGATTGCGGCGGCCTCGATTGTGGCCAAAATAAGGCGCGATCAACTGATGGTGGAGTTAGCGCAACAGTTCCCCGGCTATGGCTGGGAGAAAAACGCCGGTTATCCGTCCCCCCAACACCGCGAAGCGCTGCAAAACCTTGGTGTGACCCCACACCATAGACGTTCGTTCAAACCCGTCCACAATATCTTGTATCAACAGAAAAATGTAAGTGACTGATTCAAAAAAGAAATTGACGCAGAATCCCATTTGACTCATCTTTGTCTCAAACCAAAGAGCGCAAAAGCGCCGTGGATTTTGAGGCAGAGAATGAACAAGACACACACCAAAAAGGGCGCGCCTGCGCTCCCTCTAAACACGATTCTTGCTGGGGACTGCATCGAAATGATGAACAGTCTGCCCGAGAACTCGATCGATCTGATTTTCGCGGACCCGCCCTATAACCTTCAACTGAAGGGCGATCTGCACCGACCGGACAACTCCAAGGTGGACGCCGTGGATGATGCCTGGGACCAGTTTTCCTCGTTTGCGGCCTATGACAGATTTACCCAAGACTGGCTGGCCGCAGCCCGCCGATTGCTCAAACCCAATGGGGCTATTTGGGTGATCGGCTCTTATCACAACATCTTTCGTGTCGGCGCCGCGATGCAAAACGCGGGCTATTGGATTTTGAACGATGTCGTTTGGCGCAAGTCGAACCCGATGCCGAATTTCCGCGGCAAACGCTTTACCAACGCCCATGAAACCATGATCTGGGCCAGCAAATCCGAGGGTGCGAAATACACCTTCAACTATGAGGCGCTGAAGGCCCTGAACGAGGGCATCCAGATGCGCTCGGACTGGGTGCTGCCAATCTGCAATGGCGGCGAGCGCCTGAAAGACGACAACGGCGAAAAAGCCCACCCCACGCAAAAACCCGAAAGCCTGCTGCACCGTGTGCTGGTCGGATCCACGAACCCTGGCGATGTGGTGCTGGATCCGTTCTTTGGCACCGGCACCACCGGCGCTGTGGCCAAACGCCTGGGCCGCGATTTCATCGGTATCGAACGCGAGGAAGCCTACCGCAAGGTTGCGCAGAAACGCCTGGACAGCGTGCGCAAATTCGACCGCGAGGCCCTGATGGTCAGCGCCTCGAAACGCGCCGCGCCACGTGTGCCCTTTGGCCAGCTGGTCGAGCGCGGAATGCTGCGTCCCGGTCAGGTGCTGACGAACGCCCGCGGCCAGATCGCCAAGGTCCGCGCCGACGGGTCTTTGGTGGCCGATGGGGTGAAGGGCTCGATCCATCAGGTTGGCGCCGCATTGGAAGGCGCGCCCAGCTGCAATGGCTGGACCTACTGGAGCACCCAAAGCGAGGGCAAAACCGTCCCGATTGACGTGTTCCGCCAGCAGATTCGCGCCGAGATGGCGAACTAAGACATATCAAACACCGCCGGTGCCTGTGGCCTGACACGGCACCTGACTTCCCCGCTGGTTCGTCCAGCGGGGCTTTTTGGTTTCACACATGCCGAGGCAGCGGGTTCGTGCCGGCCTTATAGGCGCTCCAATCCTCGATTTCGGGGTAATATTGCCGCCGCCAGGCGCGCACACGCGGGTTCATCATCCGCCGCCAGACCGGCGGGATCGTCGCCAGCGCCGCCATCAGAGGATAGCCATAGGGCAGCTGCGGGGCCTCGGTTTCATCATAGGTTTGCAGCAGCGGAAACCGCCGGTCAGGTTTATAGTGATGATCCGAATGGCGCTGCAAATTGATCAGCAACCAGTTCGTCGCGGTATGCGAGGCATTCCAGCTGTGGTGCGGTTTGACATGTTCGTATTTGCCGTCCCCCAGGTGTTTGCGGGTCAGGCCGTAATGTTCCACATAGTTGGTCAGCTCCAACTGCCAAATCGCGCTGATCGCCTGTAGCAGAAACAAAGCCAGCCCCTGCCAGCCGCCCAGAACGACAGCCAGAACAATCGCGGCCAGTTGCAACGCCCCATAGCGCCAGAACGGATTGCGCAGGCTGGTGACAGGCAGTTTACGGCGGGCCAGCATGATGCGTTCGGCCTGCCAGGCGGATCGGGGGCATTCTTGTAGAACACGCAGGAAAAAGCGGTGGAAATTCTCATTATAGCGCGCCGTCACCGCATCGCGCGGCGTCCCCACATGGCGGTGATGCACCAGCAGGTGCTCGGTCCGGAAATGAGAATAGAGCACCATTGCCAGCAGCAGATCGCCCAGCCAGCGCTCGGACATGTTGGATTGGTGCAGCAGTTCATGCGCATAGACGATGCCGATGGTGCCCGTCAGCACCCCCACGCCAAAGAACAGAACGATCTGTTCCCAGGCCGCCAGATGGCCGGTATGCGTGACATACCAGATCAGCCCGAACACGGTAATCGCCTGCACCGGGAACCACATCATGGTGATCACGCGATACCAGAACAGCTGCGCCTCTTCGGTGTTTGGATCGGGGTTTTCCGTGTTCAGCCCCAGCGCGGCATCCAGTCCGGTGAACACCCACCAGCCCAGCAAAGGCAGCAAGAACACCGTCCAGCCGCCAAAGACGGCTCCGATCCAGGCCAGAGGCACCAGCCCCAGCGACATCCAGAAAGGCGCGGCACGGCGAAACGAGGCAATGGGAACGATAGACATGGGAAGCTCCGGGTAGGGGCGCGTTCAGGGGGTATTGTCGAACTCGGGCCGGGCCAGGTCAAATGCCTTTCGCATCACGGTGGGCAAATCTGACGGGCGAAATGTCGCGAGAGGCCGGAACGCGCCAACCTGTGGGCGCGTATCAGGCGCGGCACGGGCGATCATCACAGTCAGGCGCAAGTGGAAATGGGTAAAGGTGTGGCGCGCCTCGGCCGGGATTTGCTGCCAATCGGCCTGGAAAGGAGGCGCAGGCTGGGGCGCCGCGCTCCAATCCGAACCGGGCCAGCCCAGCATCCCGCCCAGCAGGCCTTTGTCCGGGCGGCGTTCCAGCAGATAGGCCCCATCCGTGCGCTGCGCGATATAGGCAATGCCCAACCGGGTGGGTTTGGGTTTCTTCGGCTCTTTCTTGGGCAGTTCGGCGGCAGTGCCGCGCTGACGGGCCAGACAAGGCGCGCGCCATGGGCAAATCCCGCAGGCCGGATTGCGCGGGGTGCAGATCGTCGCGCCCAGATCCATCACCGCCTGCGCGTAATCCCCCGGACGCTGCGGCGGGGTCAGGGCCTCGGCCAGCGCGGTCAGTTCGGGCTTGGCGCGGGGCAGAGGCGTATGAACATCGTAAACCCGCGCCATGACACGCTCGACATTGCCATCCACCACGGTTTCCGCACGGTCAAACGCGATCGAGGAAATGGCCGCCGCCGTATAGGGCCCGATGCCTGGCAGTTTCAACAGGGCCTCACGCGTGTCGGGAAATATGCCGCCCAAATCGCCAGCCACCACACGGGCGCATTTCAGCAGGTTGCGCGCGCGGGCGTAGTATCCCAAACCCGCCCATTCGGCCATCACGTCCTCATCCGCGGCAGCCGCCAGATCGGCCACCGTGGGCCAACGGGTGGTAAAACGGAGGAAATACTCTTTCACCGCCGCCACGGTTGTCTGCTGCAACATGACCTCGGACAGCCAGACGCGATAGGGATCGGGGCGCTGGCCGGCCTGCCGATCCTGCGGCCCCACACGCCAAGGCATCACCCGCGCGCTCACATCATACCATTCCAGCAAGTCACTGGTCTGATCCATTTTCACGTCACGCAATCTTTATCCCCTGTCAGGTCGTAATCTGCTGGTGTCTTTTCGTCTGGCTACTAGAATAGCGCCAGTCAGAAGGATGCAAGTCATGGCCGCGCGCTATAGCACAACCAAAGGGTTTGCCCGCACCTCGGCCTTGTTGCAATCACGCATTCGCAAGGCCGGAGAATCGCGTGGATTCGCCGTTACCCGCCTGCTGACCCACTGGCCCGAGGTTGTCGGCGAGGATATCGCCGCCATCGCCCGGCCCGTGGATGTGAAATACGGGCGCAGCGGGGGGTTTGGTGCCACGCTGACCTTGCTGACCACCGGCGCGCAGGCTCCGATGCTGGAAATGCAGAAGGATCAGATCCGCCAGAAGGTGAACGGAGTCTACGGCTATAACGCCATCGCACGGATCCGCATCACACAGACCGCGCCCACCGGATTTTCCGAGGGACAGGCCAGTTTCGCCTACCGGCAGAAACCCAAACCAAAGGCCCCCGATCCGGAAATCACCAGCCAGGCCCGCCAGATGGCCGAAGGCGCAACAGATGAAAACCTGCGCCAGGCACTGGAAGCCCTGGCCAGAAATGTTCTATCCAAATCGAAACACTAAGAAAGGTTTTGCAGATGGACCGCAGATATGCACTGGGTGTGATTGGCGCCGCCGCCGTCATCGGAGGCGCCCTGACCCTGACCAAACGCAGCGACGGCCTGCCGCCGATGGCTGCCCTGGCCGAAGGGGAAGGAGTGGACACGTCCTCGGTGGTTGAGATGGCTCTGGGCGCCGAAGACGCCAAGGTGACACTGATCGAGTACGCCTCGTATACCTGCCCGCATTGCGCCACGTTCCACAATGGCCCGCTGAAGAAAATCAAAGAGGAATATGTCGAGACCGGCAAAGTCCGCTTTATCTATCGCGATGTGTATTTCGACCGCCCCGGCCTGTGGGCCGCGCTGGTGGCACGCTGCGATCCGTCCAAATTCTTTGGCATCTCGGACCTGCTGTATGGCGATCAGAAGGCGTGGGTCGGATCGGGCGATCCGGCCGGTATCGTCGAAAACCTGCGCAAGATCGGCCGCATCGCTGGCCTGACCGAGGAACAGCTGGACACCTGCCTAAGCGACGGCACCCGCGCGCAGACCCTGTACACCTGGTTCCAGGATAACGCCAAGGCCGACGACATCGACAGCACGCCCTCGTTGATCCTGAACGGTAAAAAACATTCGAACATGTCGTATACCGATCTGAAAACCTTGCTGGACGAAGCTCTGGAGGCCTGATGACCACCCCACTGGAAGGCGTCAAAGTCGTTGAACTGGCACGGATTCTGGCGGGCCCCTGGGCCGGCCAGGCCCTGTCGGATCTGGGAGCCGAGGTCATCAAAGTCGAGAGCCCGGCTGGCGATGACACCCGCCAATGGGGCCCTCCGTTCATCGAGCGCGAAAACGACAAGACCGCCGCCTATTTCCATGCGTGCAATCGGGGGAAGCGCTCGGTCACCGTGGATTTTCGCACCGCCGAGGGCCAGGAAAAAATCCGTGAACTGGTGCGCGACGCCGACATTCTGATCGAGAATTTCAAGCTGGGCGGGCTGGCCAAATACGGGCTGGATTACGATTCGCTGCGGCAGGTGAATCCGCGGCTGATCTATTGCTCGATCACCGGGTTCGGCCAAACCGGGCCCTATGCGCATCGCGCGGGCTATGACTATATCATTCAGGGCATGTCCGGGCTGATGTCGATTACGGGCGATCCGGATGGACAGCCCCAGCGCGCGGGCGTGGCCATTACCGATGTGTTTACGGGCATGTATTCCGTCACGGGGATTCTGGCCGCGCTTTATCAGCGCGAACGCACCGGAACCGGCCAGCATATCGACATGGCCCTGCTGGATTGCGCGGTGGCCGTGACCGCAAACCAGGCGATGAATTACCTGAGCACCGGGACGCCTCCGGGGCGGACGGGGAACTATCACCCCAATCTTGCGCCCTATCAGGTGTTCGACTGCAAGGACGGGTTCATTATCATCGCCACCGGAAATGACCCGCAATATCAACGACTTTGTAAGCTGTTAGGCCTGGATTGGATGGCCGAGGCCCCCGAGTTCCTGAAGAATGCAGACCGGATTGCCAATCGCGACCGGATGATCGACCTGTTGATGGAAGCGACGCGCGGCTGGACCAAGGCCGAGCTGCTGGATGGCTGCGAGGCGCAGGGAATTCCCGCCGGACCGATCAACGATATGGCCGAAGTGTTCGACGACCCTCAGGTGCAGGCGCGTGGGATGCGGATCGACCTGGACGGTGTGCCGGGGGTGCGGATGCCGATCGTATTCTCGGAGGCTGAACTGAACTTGCAGCGCCCCTCGCCCAGGCTGGGAGAGGACGGGTAAGGGGGGCTTTGCCCCCGCGCCTGGCGGCGCTCCCCCAGAGTATTGGCTAGAGCAAAGAAGGGGTTAGCCGTAGTCGCGGGCCCCGAAAATGGCGGAGCCGACGCGCACATGGGTGGCGCCTTGGGCGATGGCCTTTTCGAAATCATCCGACATGCCCATCGAGAGCTGATCGAGCCCATTGCGGGCGGCGATTTTCTGTAGCAGGGCGAAGTGGAGGCTGGATTCTTCGTCCACGGGGGGGATGCACATCAGCCCCCGAACCGGCAGATCCAGCGCGCGGCATTCAGCGATGAAGCTGTCGGCATCGGCGGGCAGGACGCCTGCCTTTTGTGGCTCTTCGCCGGTGTTGACCTGGATGAACAGATCGGGGCAGTGGCCCAGTTCCTGGGTCAGACGGGCCAGGGTATTGGCCAGTTTGGGACGGTCCAGGGTGTGGATGGCCTCGAAGAGGTGCATGGCCTGGCGCGCTTTGTTGGTTTGCAGCGGACCGATCATGTGGACCTTTACGTCTTTATACTGAGAGCGGAAATCGGGCCATTTGGCGGCGGCTTCCTGAACCTTGTTTTCCCCGAAGAGGCGGTGACCTTCGTCCAGAACGGCCTGGACGCGCGCATTGGGCTGCACCTTGGAGACAGCAATCAGCTGCACGCTGCCAGCGGGGCGGCCTGCGGCCTGCTCGGCCTTGGCGATACGGGTCTGGATTTCGGGCAGGGACATGGGGCCTCCGGCAATTTTGACAGGGTCATGAAACATGTTTTCCGCAGACAGTCAAAACCCGGCTGCGCAAAAGAAAAGAGCGGGCGCAAGGCCCGCTCTTCCCTATAAGGATCTTCTGGTTCGATTAGAACGCGAAGAAGAAACCAGCCGACAGCAGGGTCACGTCGGTGATGTCGTTCTGGGTCAGGCCAGCTTCGATCGACGCGCCGCCCAGA
Organism: Paracoccaceae bacterium; assembly: GCA_002708925.1. Taxonomy (GTDB): domain Bacteria; phylum Pseudomonadota; class Alphaproteobacteria; order Rhodobacterales; family Rhodobacteraceae; genus Thalassobius. The sequence continues at coordinate 89,328 of PAPN01000053.1, read as the reverse complement.
TCGTGGCTGACGCCCAGACCGTAGGTTTCGCCAGCACCGTCTTCCGACGACACCATGCCGTACAGGTAGGTGGCTGCGCCAACATTTGCGCCGCCCGAGATCGACCACTTGTCGACGCCTTCGTTGTCAGCGTAACCGATCTGGAAGTCAGCTGCGCCGATGTTGCCGCCGAAGGTCACAACGGTTTTGTCGCCGATGGTCGACGAGTCTTGCACGGCGATGGCTGCGGTGTAGTCACCGAAGGTGTAGGCCAGAGCCAGAGCGTCCGAGCTGTCCGACGACGACAGGTGAGCGGTGAAGCCGTTTGCCGAGTAGATCACTTCGACGCCGTTCACAACACCGGTGCCGCCCGAGGAGTATGCGTCCCAGGTCCAGAAGCCAGCGCCGTAGGTGTTGGTCACCAGCGAGGTGAAGCCGTTACCTTCCAGGCCCATGCCTGCGGACTTGGTGCCCATGTACAGGTTCGGCATGGCTTCGATGGCGCCCAGGATGTTACCTGCAGCAACGGTCAGGCCGCCGGTGGTCAGGTAGAAGCGTGCGCCGTTACCTGCGCCCATGCCGTTTTCTTCGGTCTGGATACGCTGACGTGCACCGAATTTGATGCCCGACTGGGTTTCAGCCGACACGTCGATCTGGATGCGCAGACGCGAGATGAAGTTGGTGTCATCGGTTGCGTCGTTGTACAGAGCGCCGAAACGGCCGTAGCCCGACAGGTTGATGTCTGCAGCTGCCATGCCAGCGGTGGCGATCAGGGCAGTCGTTGCGAAGAGAACTTTTTTCATAGTTTTTCCCTCGGTTTTCCAATCATGCGCCCCAAAACGGGGAATCCGTATTGGGTATGGCGGTTGTGTCGCTCTTTTCGGGGGTCGTTTGCAAGCGAACCGACATGCCGATGTCACATTGCCCCCGCAGATGGTGCAGCTTTGCCACAGTCCGTCAGGGCCCATTCCGTTCGCGCCCATAGGCCGACCTTTGCGCGCCTCTGGACCGGACGGGACTAAGACCTTGCCCAGACACGGGCGGTTGGATAGGAAGGTTTCCATAATTCTTAAGGGAACTGGGCTTGGCTATGACGTTCACAGGCATCAAAACGAAAGCGGTGGCGCTGGCGGCCGTTCTGGCCCTGGCGGGCTGCGCTGGCGGACCCCCGACCGAAGAGGCCGACGCCTCGAACCTGACCCCGCGCGATCGCGCCTTCCGCACCGAGGGCACCAGCATCTGGGATGCCTTCCGCAAGAAGAACTCGGATGTGAACGTGGCGGTGAACCGCTTTATCTGGAACGCCTCGCTGGAGGTGCTGAACTTTCTGCCGGTCGAATCGGTGGATCCGTTCACGGGCGTGATTGTCATGGGGTATGGCACGCCTCCGGGTGGGGGGCGCGCCTATCGCGCGACGGTTCATGTAAAAGACCCCGCGCTAGAGGCGCGCTCGCTGGTCGTCGCGATGCAGGACAAGGCCGGCCGCCCGATCAGCGCCAGCACCCAGCGCGCGGTTGAAGATGCGATTCTGTCACGCGCCCGTCAGCTGCGGATTTCGGCACGGCGCTTCTGATCGGCGCAATCCCGATGTAAACGCCCCCCCCGAGCGCCCGGCGCCGGGGGTTTTCTTTGGGGCCTTCATTACCGGCATTTTGCCCGTGTGCGCCGATTGTGGCGGGCTATTTCCGCCCCACAGAGCCGCCCGGCACTGCAATTGCGGACCGATCCACCAGAGACCACGGCAACCCCGCGCTGCGAAAAAGGCGTTTGTCCTTGTTCGGGTAATCGCACACGTCATGGGGCAGCCGCTGGCCGATCACCAGACAGCGCAGAGCCGTCTGGCCCGTGTTCACAATCGTATGCGCCAGCCCGCCCTTGCGATAGCCCAGAAAGTCGCCGGGCCCGATAGCGTGTTCCTGATCGCCAATCACAGCGGTCCCGGTGCCGGACAGGATATAGACGCATTCATCCTCGTGGTGGTGCAGGTGAAGTTCGGTGGTTTCATGGCCCGGTTGCACCTCGATCAGATGCACGCCCAGCCCCGTCAGCCCCGTTGCATCGCCCAGAGATTTGTTCAGACGCTGCGCATTCGGGTTCAGGAAATGGGTTTTCCGGGCCCCGTCCATGGCGTCGATCTCTGCGGCGCGCAGCAGGTATGTCTCATTCGTCATGTGTCCCTCCTAACCGGCCACCGCACCCGGAGCCATCTGATACAGACGTTCAATCCAGTCCAACTGCCGGGGCAGGCAGACGGTTTTCAGGTCGTAATTCCGCACGATCAGATCCCGCGCCGCAGCCCCCAGCCGAGCGCGCGCCGCAGGGTCGTCCAGCAGGCCAGAAATTTCACTCACCAGCGCATCCTTGTCAAAGAAATCCACCAGACGGCCGTTCACATCGTGGGTGATGGCCTCGGCCACGGGGGCGGTATCGCTGGCGACGATGGCGGCCTGAGTGGACATGGCCTCGAACAGGGACCAGGACAGCACGAAGGGATAGGTCAGGTAGACATGCACGCGGCTGACCTGCAACAGGCTGATGAACTGATCATAGGGGATGCGGCCTAGAAAATGCACACGGTCCCAATCGGGGGTGGGAATACGGCCGCGCACCTCATCTATGAAAATCTGTTTCCAGGTCTGCCCCTTGGGCGGACGCGCGCCATAGCTGACCTCATCCCCGCCAACGATCAGAACCCGCGCGTTGGGGCGCTCCTTCAGCAGGCGCGGCAGCGCGCGCATGAAGATATGATAGCCCCGATAAGGTTCCAGGTTTCGGTTGACGAAGGTGATCACCTCATCCTCGCGCGTTACGACCGACCCATCGGGCAAAGTCAGCCGCGCACCGGGGTTCTGCACCAGATGATCGGTGTCGATGCCATCATGAATGACGCTGATCTTGTCCTGCCAGTCAGCCGGAAAAGTGCTGGCCTGGAACCTTGTCGGCGACAGCCCCGCATCCGCCACATCAAAATGCATCCGGTTATTGAGGTTCTTGAGCCGTATCCGCATGGGTTCGGCCGGGCCTGTCTTTGACTGAAACTCGGGATCAAAGCCCACATGATCGGGACCGGACAGGTGATACAGCTCGCAATAGAGCCCGATCCGCGCCGAGGGCCACACATCGCGCAGGAACATCGTTTCACCCCAGCCGGGGTGACCGACGATGATATCGGGGGTAAACCCCTGATCGCGCAGCTTGAGCGCGGCGGCGAAACAGGCCTCGGCCCGGATGACCTTGGTGTCGAAATCCTGCACCCAAGGATGAATGCCCGTCCCCTGTTTGCGCGTCAGCCGGTAGGGCAGAACACGCACCCCCTGCCAGGTGCCCGGCTCTTTCACGCGCAGGGTCAGCGCGACGCATTGATGCCCCTGCGCAGCCAAGGCCGGAGCCAGATGTTTGAACTGGCCGGGGAAATTCTGATGGATAAAAAGGATTTTCATGGACGGGCCTGTATGGGTTTTCTTCTTTATACCCCGCAAAACTGCCTCGAACAGGGCTGGTTTTCACGACTTCCCCCTAGACCAGCGGCCCACACATGCCTATCACCCGTTCCGACACGCGACTAAGGAAAGGTCCGCCCGATATGACGCGCTATTCTGCCGGCGAAATCGAAGCCAAGTGGCAAGAAGCCTGGGACAAGGCTGAAACCTTCAAGGCCGTCCGCAGCGACGACAAACCGAAATACTATGTGCTAGAGATGTTCCCCTATCCCTCGGGACGCATCCATATCGGGCACGTGCGCAACTACACCATGGGCGACGTTATCGCGCGCTATAAGATGTCCACCGGGCATAACGTGCTGCACCCGATGGGGTTTGACGCCTTCGGGATGCCGGCTGAAAACGCGGCTATGGCCTCGGGCGGGCACCCCAAGGATTGGACCTACGACAATATCGACACGATGGTCGGCCAGATGAAGCCGCTGGGCTTTGCGCTGGACTGGACCCGGATGTTTGCCACTTGCGATCCGGAATATTACGGCCAGCAGCAGTCGATGTTCATCGACTTCATCGAGAAGGGGCTGGTTTACCGCAAAAACGCCGTGGTGAACTGGGATCCGGTGGATATGACCGTTCTGGCCAACGAACAGGTGATCGACGGCAAGGGCTGGCGTTCCGGCGCGGATGTGGAACGGCGCGAGCTGACGCAGTGGTTCTTCAAGATCTCGGATTTCTCGGGCGAATTGCTGGATGCGCTGGACGGGCTGGATGACTGGCCCGCCAAGGTCAAACTGATGCAGGCCAACTGGATCGGTAAATCGCGCGGGTTGCAATTCAGCTTTGAACGCACCGACGGGGGCGAGATCGAGGTGTACACCACCCGTCCCGACACGCTGATGGGCGCGTCCTTTGTGGGCATCTCGCCCGATCATCCGCTGGCCAAGGAACTGGAGGCTCAGCGCCCCGAGGTCGCGGAATTCTGCGCCGAGGCCCGCAAGGGCGGCACCACCGCCGAGGCCATCGAAACCGCCGAAAAGCTGGGCTTTGACACCGGGCTGACCGTCAAACACCCGCTGGATCCGAATTGGGAACTGCCCGTCTGGATCGCCAACTTCATCCTGATGGATTACGGCACCGGCGCGGTCTTTGCCTGCCCGGCCCATGACGAACGTGACCATGAGTTCGCCACCAAATACGGCCTGCCGATCATCCCGACTTTTGAACCGCTCGAAGGGGATTACCCGGAAAACGCCCCCTATGTGCCGGTAAAATCGGAAAAAGTCCGCTATGTGAAGGGCTTCGCCGGGGCCGAGCTCCAAACCGGGGACGAGGCCGTCGCCGCCGCCGTGGATCATTGCGAATCCAATGGCATCGGCCAGGGCGTGACGAAATTCCGCCTGCGTGACTGGGGCCTTTCGCGTCAGCGTTATTGGGGCTGTCCGATTCCCGTGGTGCATTGCGACACCTGCGGCGTGGTGCCCGAGAAAAAGGAAAACCTGCCGGTCAAACTGCCCGATGATGTCTCGTTCGATATTCCCGGCAACCCGCTGGACCGTCACCCGACCTGGCGGAACTGCACCTGCCCCAAATGCGGTAAGCCTGCGCAGCGCGAAACCGACACGATGGACACGTTTGTGGACAGCAGCTGGTATTTCGCCCGCTTCACCGCCCCGCGCGCCGACACGCCCACCGATCTGGCCGAGGCCGAATACTGGATGAACGTGGATCAGTATATCGGTGGCATTGAACATGCGATTTTGCACCTGCTCTATTCGCGCTTCTTTGCCCGCGCGATGAACATCTGCGGCCACCTGCCCGAGAAATCCAAGGAACCGTTCAACGCCCTGTTCACCCAGGGCATGGTGACTCACGCGATTTACAAAACCACCGGCACCGATGGCCGGCCCGTCTACCACTACCCCGAGGAAGTGACGCTGCGCGACGGCAAGGGTTTCCTGAAGGACGGGACCGAGGTAACCATCGTGCCCTCGGCCAAGATGTCCAAGTCGAAAAACAACGTCGTGGACCCGGTGCAGATCATCCAGCAATACGGCGCCGATACCGCGCGCTGGTTCGTGCTGAGCGACTCGCCCCCCGAACGGGATGTGGAATGGACCGCCGCTGGCGCCGAGGCAGCCGCCAAGCACCTGGCGCGCGTCTACCGCATCGCCAATGACATCGCGGGCATGGATGCCGCCGAGAACCCCAGCGAAGATAAGGCCCTGCTGCGCGCGATGCACAAATGTATCCATGACGTGACCGGCGGGATCGAAAGCTTTGGCTTCAACGCCTCGATTGCGAAGCTCTATGGGTTCACCAACACGCTGGCGAAATCCAAGGCCGGGAAGGGCGCAAAAACCCAGGCCGCGCAGGTTCTGGCGCAGCTGATGTCGCCCATGACCCCCCACCTGTCCGAGGAAATCTGGCAACTGCTGGGCGGCGAAGGCCTGATTGCCACCGCCACCTGGCCCGTCGCGGATGAGGCAATGCTGGTGGACGATGCCGTCACCCTGCCGATCCAGATCAACGGCAAACGCCGCGCGGAAATCAGCGTGCCCAAGGATATGCCCAAGGAAGAGGTTGAAAAGCTGGCGCTGGCGCAGGATGCTGTGATCAAGGCTCTGGATGGGGCCACCCCGAAGAAGCTGATTGTAGTGCCCGGACGCATCGTGAATGTGGTTATTTAACCGTAGAACCCTGATCATCGGACTGACCGTGGCCCTGACGGGCTGCGGCTTTGCCCCTGCTTACGGGCCATCGGGCCCGGCCACGCAGCTGCAATCGGCAATCGCCGTAGATGCGCCGGACACGCGGGACGAACAATTGCTGGTGCAACGGCTGGAAACCCGGCTGGGACGCACCGCGCAGGAACGCTATCAGCTGGGCTATCAGCTGACCTTTGTCGAGGAACGCATGGCCGTATCCGCCGACAACATCACCACGCGGTTCAACATCGTCGGCAGCGCCGCCTACGCGCTGCGCGATGCCGATACCGGCACGGTTCTGACCAGCGGTAAGGTCAACAGCTTTACCGGCTATTCGACGACCTCCAGCACGGTGGCCACCCTGGCCTCAGAGCGCGATGCCCGCGAACGGCTGGCGGTGATCCTGGCCGATCAGATCGTCACGCGGCTGATCGCGGCCTCGCCGGGGCTGGCGGAATGAAGCTCCCCCCGCGCGAGGCGTCCCGCTATTTCGCGAAGCCCGATCCGGCGAAGGCCGGGCTGCTGATTTTCGGCAAGGATGCCATGCGCGTGGCCCTGAAACGCCAAGAGGCCATCGCCGCCCTGATCGGCCCCAATGGCGAAGAGGAAATGCGCCTGACCCGCATTCCCGGCGCCGATCTGCGCAAAGATCCCGCGCAATTGCTGGATGCGGTCAAGGCGATCAGCTTTTTCCCCGGCCAGCGCGTCGCCTTTGTCGAGGATGCAAACGAGACCGCCGCCCCCGCGATTCTGAATGCTCTGACCGATTGGGCCCAGGGCGATGCGCAGATCGTGGTGACGGCGGGCGATCTGAAACCTACCTCGAAGCTGCGCAAAGCGTTCGAGGCGCATCCAAACGCCTTTGCCGCCGCGCTTTATGACGATCCGATGACGCGGGACGAGATCGAGGCCGAGCTGGCCCGTTCCGGCCTGACCCGGCTGGCTGACGGGGCCATGCAGGACCTGACCGCCCTGGCGCGCGATCTGCAACCCGGCGATTTCCGGCAGACGCTGGAAAAACTGGCGCTGTATAAACGCAGCGAGGACACCCCCGTCACCAGCGCCGATATTCAGGCCTGCGCCCCTGCCTCGACCGAGGCGGCGCTGGACGATCTGCTGAATGTCGTGGCCGAGGGGCGTGACAGCGAACTGGACCCGATGCTGAAGAAAATGCAGGCGCAGGGGGCCAATCCCGTCACCCTGTGCATCGGCGCAACCCGGCATTTCCGAACGCTCTATACCATCGCGGCCAATCCCGGTGGGCGCGTGTTCATCCCCGGCAATTTCAAACAAAAAGAGCGCAGCACCCGGCAGGCCCAAACCCTGGGCTCCGAGCGGCTGGAACGCGCGCTGGCCCATATCACCGACACCGATCTGCAACTGCGCTCGGCCGGGCAGAATGCCCCGGCGATGGCTCTGGTGGAACGGATGCTGATCCGCATCGCCCGGATGAACCGGCGCTAAGTTACGCCGTTAGGTTACTCTGGCCTTCTTATGGAATCTGCGCTTTGTTCCCAGCAGGAGACCCCGCAACACGCGGGCGAACAGGGAGAAGATTTTATGTACCAAGTCATTGGCGACACCCAAAGCCGCGCCTTTCGCGTCACCTGGATGCTAGAGGAACTGGGCCAGCCCTATGAGCAGATCAAGGCCAAGCCGCACTCGAAAGAGGCCTATGCCTGCAATGCCTCGGGGAAGATTCCCGCGCTGAAAGAAGGCGACACGATCCTGACGGATTCAACCGCGATCATGACCTATCTGGCCGATAAACACGGCGGGCTGACCTATCCGGCCGGCACGATCGAGCGCGCCCGGCAAGACGGGCTGACCAATATGATCCTGGATGAAATGGATGCGGTGCTGTGGGCTGGCGCGCGGCATGGCTTTATCCTGCCCGAGGACAAACGCGTCCCCGAGGTGAAAACCAGCCTGAAGTGGGAATTCGCACGCAACGCCGAGCGAATCGCCAAATGTCTGGAAGGCCCGTTTCTGATGGGCGAGAAGATGACGATTCCCGACATCATTGCGACTCATTGCCTGAACTGGGCTTATGCCGCGAAATTCCCGTTCGAGAACGAAGCGCTGCTGGCCTATGCCAAGGCGATGCGCGGGCGGGATGCGTTTAAGCGGGCAGTTGCCAACTGAGGCATCTGGGGGCGCTGCCCCCTGTGCCTGCGGCACATTCCCCCGGAGGATTGTCAGAGCAAAGAAGAGGCCAGGAAGCGGGCGGCATTTTCGCCCGCCCATTTGCCCGTGGCCAGGCAGCCGGTGAGCAGATAGCCGCCGGTTGGGGCCTCCCAGTCGAGCATTTCTCCGGCGGCGAAGATGCCGGGGTGTGATTGCAGCATCAGCCCGTCTGTGAGAGCGGTGAAGCGCAGGCCGCCTGCGGTGGAGATTGCCTCGTCCATGGGGAAGGGGGCGGTGACCGGCAGGGGCAGGTTTTTCAATAGTGGCGCGATGTCATTGGGCAGGGGGCGGGCGCATTCGAGCACAAGCGCTTGTTTGACCGGGTCGCGCAGCAGGCGGCGCAGGCGGTTCGGGAGGGATTGTTTGGTGTTCGACAGGCGCGCGCGGATGGTTTCGGTGGGCAGATCCGGCAACAAGTCCAGCGTCAGGGGAGCACCCTGGCGCAAGGGGCGGGAGACGGCGTAGATGCCGCCGCCCTCGACCCCGCGGCGGGTGAGGACAAACTCGGCGCGTATGTGGGTGGGGCCGGCTTTGAGCAGGGTGTTCTTCACCGGCTGGCCGAAGTGTTTTTCCATATGGGGAGACCAGTCCACGTAAAAGCCCATATTGGCGGGCTGGAACGGGGCCAGATCCCTGACCGGCAGGTGGCGCACCCAGTCCGCATCAGAGCCTAACCTGGCCCAGCTGGCACCGCCGCAGGCGAGGATAAGCGCCGCAGGGGTCAGAGTTTGCGGGCCATCGGGCGTATCGAACACCGGATTGCGCAGGCCGGATGTCCAGCGCCAGCGGGTGCGGATTTCGACGCCTTGATCCGAAAGCCGACGCAGCCAGGCACGCAGCAAAGGAGAGGCCTTCATCGCCTTGGGAAACACCCGCCCGGAGGAGCCGGTGAAGATCTCCTGGTCCAGCGCTCTGGCCCAGTCCTGCACCTGAGCGGGGCCGAAAGCGGCCAGCATAGGGCGCAGGGTCGGCGCGGCCTGAAAGAAGTGCGAAACAAAGCGATCCGTGGGTTCGTCTTTTGTCAGGTTCAGGCCGGATTTGCCCGCCATCAGGAATTTGCGCGCCGGTGAGGGCTTGGCCTCGGCCACGATCACCCGGTGACCCGCCGAAGACAGCGCGTCGGCCGCCATCAACCCAGCCGGGCCTGCGCCGATGACCAGTGCATAGCTCATCCCGGCAGGCCGTTCTTGAACTCGATCACACGATGCGGATAGGGGATTTCGATTCCGGATTCTTTCAGCGCATTCCAGACCGCAAACAACACCTGAGAGCTATATTTGTTGCGCCCGTCATCAATGCCATTCACCCAGAATTCCACACAGAAATCTATGCCGGAATCGCCAAAGCCGCGCAGCTCGCAATCGGGGCCTTCGGGGTCATCCAGAACAAAGGGCAGCCTGGCCACAGCCGCCTGAATGACATCGGGCACCTGGTTAATATCCGTGTCATAGCTGACCGAGAAAGCGGCCTCGTATCGGTTGGCGCTGCCCTGATCCGAATAGTTCACAACGCGGGTGGTGATGAAATCCTCGTTCGGCACCACGATCCAGCGCCCATCGAAAGTTTCCAAAATCGCGGCGCGAGCGGTCATTTTCACGATGGTGCCGGCCTCACCGCCATCCAGTTCCACGTAATCGCCAACGGTGGCCTGCCCCTCGACCAGCAGGATCACGCCAGAGATGAAATTCGACGCGATTTTCTGCAAGCCAAAGCCCAGCCCCACGCCAATCGCCCCCGTCAGCACCGCCAAAGAGGTCAGCGGAATCCCCATGATGTTCATGAAAACCAGAAACGCGACGCCGAAAATCCCGATCTCGGCCACTTTGACCGCCAATTGCCGGGTCGCGGGGCGCATGGCCTCTTGTTTCTGGATCAAGGTCGAAGATTGATCGTTCGACCACCGCCCCAGCCAGAAAATCACGCCGCCCACAATCACAAACCGGATCAGATCCAGCATCGAAAACGACAGGTTGCCCAGCGGCACCACTGTTTCTTCCAGCTTGGCCGTCACAAAATCCAGCAGACCCAGCGCATAAACCGCCGCAAGAGGCAGCATCACATAGCGCCCCAGCAGCTTGAAAAACGGATCCTTGATGATCTCGCGGACCAGCAGACGCACGGCCACGAACAGAAAAACCCGCTTGCCAAAGGCAATCACCGCCCCGGAATCAAAGATCGAGCGCACCACGCCTTCGCCGATCCCGGTGAACAGCCAGGCCAGCAGCGGCAGCAAAAGCGGCAGAAATTGCCTCACGAACAGACGCGCCCGCGCGGTATAGCCCGTGTCCTCTTCTGGGGTCAGAAACCGCAGCAGAAAGGGCTGCAACCGCTTGGAGGCAATAACGGCCACGAACCAGGCCACCAGCAGCAGCCCGAACTGAGACCACGCCTGCGGGCTCAGCAGCCACGATTGCGCCAGCTCCCAGATCTGCAAAGCATAGCCCGCCGCCTGCTGTACGATCTCGGGCTGCTCCGATAGATCAAAATCCATTCGCCTGCTCCTTGCGTTCTGGCCCGTTCCGGCCACACTCTACCTGCCGCGCCGGGCCCAATGACACAAGCCACAATACGCCCCGGTCCGATCTGCCCCTCTGCCTCGGTGAAATCCACGCCTCTTTCAGCGCATCCGAACGAGCGCGGGATTTCCAGACGCAACGCTTGCACCAGGCGCCCCCCCGAGGAGAAGGCCAAAGGCCGCCGACGAGACATCCTGCGCGTGCGTCAGAACGCCCCTTCGGATCACGCCCACCTCAGGCGCACAGGGCCTTGATCCCCACCGCGATTTCCGGCTTCGCACCCAGCGTGTCGGCGGCAATCTCTTTCGCAGCCGCCACCACATCGCCGTCAATCAGCCGATCCACCAGGCCAAAGCTCAGCGCCTCATCTGACAGGATTTTCTGCCCGCCCATCAGGATCAGCTTGGTCCGCGATGGCCCGATCAAAGCCGCCATCCGCCCCGGATCCGAAGGCTGCGGCAAATATCCCAGCTTCATCACCGGATAGAAAAACTTCGCCCCCGGCACGGCCAGGCGAATATCACAGGCCAGCACCATCCCGTTCGCGCCACCGGCCAGCGTACCGTTCAGCGCGGCGATCGTCAGCCCCGGACAGGCGGCCACCGCCCCCGAAAGACGCTCCCACAGACCCGAGGTCGCCAGCCCCGCCCGCGCCTCGTCCAGATCGGCACCGGCGCTGAACACCTTGCCCGCCCCGGTCAGGATCACCACCCGCGCGTCACCGGCGCTTTCATAGATCTCGCACAGGCGTTCCAGCATTCCGGATGTCAAGGAATTCGCCTTGTCGGGCCGGTTGATCGTTACCACCCACAGCCCGTTGTCCCTTTGCAGCTCGATCATGTCAGGCCCACCTCTTTGCGAATATCCTCATTGCGCAGCGATATTTCCTGGCCGCACAGATCATCGCCCGCCGGCCCGCACATCCACATCAGGCAGCGCGCGGGCCATTCGGGGGGGATGTGATCCTCCCATTCCAGCTGCGCGACGGGGTTGATGCCGCTGACCTTGATTTCCTTCTGCATCTGGGTGGCCACGGTGCCGGGCGACAGCCCCATGATCCGCAGGCCCCGCCCGCGCAGTTCCAGATCGGCGTTCCGGGTCAGCATCGCCGCCCCCGCCTTGGAGCTGCAATAGTGGCTCCAGCCCTCCAGCGCGTTATGCGCCGCACCCGAGCTGATGGTAATCACCGTTCCGCCTCCGGCTGCCACCATCACCGGCGCGGCCGCGCGCAGGCCGTAAAAAACGCCCTTAAGGTTAATGTCGATCGCCGCGCCCCAGCCCTCGGGGTCGGCGTCAATCAAGGGCGAGATCGGCTCGATCACACCAGCGTTGTTGATCAGAATATCCAGCCCGCCGAACCGATCCACGGCCAGCTGCACCGCCGCCTGCACATCGGCCCATTTGCTGACATCGCCGGGAACGGCCAGAGCCTGCGCCCCGATCTGCTCCGCGATCTGCGCAGTCCGCCCTTCAGAGCGGGCCATCAGCACCACATTCGCCCCGGCCTGCGCAAACAGCCGGGCTGCCGATTCACCGATGCCACGGCTGGCGCCGGTGATCATCACTGTTTTTCCAAGAAACTCTGTCATCCTGCCGCCTGCGTTCCTATCTGTTGTGCCTGCATGTGGTAAACCGCCTCTGCCCTCGGGTCCAGTCGCTTGGGCCTTGACCACGCCGGCCAATGAACGGAAGCTACGGCGAAATTATAAGGAAGGTTTGATTATGAAACATTGGACTTTGTTGAATACCAGCGCGGCCACCGCGCTTTGTTTGACGGGATCGGCCGCATTTGCCGACGTGACCGCGCAGGATGTCTGGGGCTCTTGGAAAGAGCAGATGGAGCAATTTGGCTATTCCGTCTCAGCCGACGAATCGATGTCGGGCGGAACCCTGACCCTGTCGAATATCGTGATGAACGTCGTGATACCCGAGGACGAGGGCAAGGTGACCCTCGAACTGGGCACCATGTCCTTTGCCGAAAACGGGGACGGCACGGTTGATATGATCATCCCGGCTGCCTTGCCTATGAAAGCCAAGGTGGATGTCGAAAATGACGACGACGTCGAATTCATCCTGAACCTGACCAGCGCGGGCATGAAGAACACGATTTCGGGCACGCCGGACAACATGACCTTTACCTACAAGGCCGACTCTCTGGGCGTTGAGATGACCAATCTGACCGTCGAGGGTGAGGCCATCGATCTGGGCGCCGCCAAGTTGGAGATGACCGGCGTCAGCGGGCTGTCCAACACCGTTGAAGGCGCGGTGAAAACCGCCAAGCAGTCCTTTGCCGCGCAATCGCTGAACTACCTGCTGGATATGGCTGATCCCGACGGCAAAGAAGGCCGCGTTTTCCTGAAGGGTGCCCTGAGCGGGCTAAGCAGTGACGGCGCGTCCTCGATGCCCGAGGGCGTGGATATGCAGGACATGAACGCCGCGCTGAAGGCCGGTTTCGGGTTCAACGGCGGGTTCACCCATACCGGCGGTCAGACCGAGTTCACCTTTACCAGCCCCGAAGATCAATTCTCGGGCAGCACCAGCACCACGGGCGGCGCGTTTGGCATCGCCATGGATGCGGGGCAGCTGGTATACGAGCTGGCCTCGCAGGGGCTGGCGGTAGATATGTCAGGCTCGGATATTCCGCTGCCGGTCTCGTTCCGGATGCAGCAGGCCGCGATGAAGCTGATGATGCCGCTGGCCAAGTCCGACGCGCTACAGGATTACCAGATTTCACTGACGCTAGGCGATTTCACCATGGCGGATCTGCTGTGGGGCATCTTTGACCCCACGCAGCAACTGCCGCGCGATCCGGCCACCATTGACGTGGACCTGACCGGCCAGGTCAAACTGACCCACGATCTGATGGACGAAAAGGCGATGGCACAGCTGGGCGGCACCCCTCCGGGTGAGCTGCACGCCACGAACATCAACACGCTGACCGTGCGCGCCGCCGGGGCCGAACTGACCGGCAATGGCGGGTTCACCTTCGATAACACGGACCTGACCTCGTTCGACGGGATGCCCCGGCCCGAAGGCACGCTGAACCTGCAACTGATCGGCGGCAACGGGCTGCTGGATAAACTGGTCGCCATGGGCTTTGTCCCCGAAGATCAGGCCATGGGCGCGCGCATGATGATGGGCCTGTTCGCCGTCCCCGGCGCGGGCGAGGACACCCTGACCTCGACAATCGAGGTGAACGAGCAGGGCCACGTTCTGGCCAACGGCCAGCGCCTGAAATAACCCGAACTTAGGCACTCGGGGCCGCGGGCAGCCTTGTCCGCGGCCTTTTCACGCCCGCCGCTTGCGCATTCACCCCGCTGCGTTTACCTGACGACAAACATCAGAACACGGACCTGCATGACACAATCCCTGCCCGACCTGACCCAAGCCCTGCTGGACGCCGCCAAAACCGCCGGCGCCGATGCCGCCGATGCGATTGCCGTCACCGGCACCTCAGTTTCGATTGATGTGCGCGCGGGCAAACTGGAACAGGCCGAACGGTCCGAGGGCACGGATATCGGCCTGCGGGTTCTGGTGGGGCAGCGCCAGGCGAACGTCTCTGCCTCGGACACCCGGCCCGAGACATTGCGCGCGATGGCCGAACGCGCCGTCGCCATGGCCAAAGAGGCCCCCGAGGATCCCTATATCGGCCTGGCCGCGCCGGATCAGCTGGCGACAGGCTGGGATATTGACGCGCTGGAACTGTGCGACCCGGCAGCGGAACCCGACCCCGCCGCCCTGCAATCGGACGCCCAGACCGCCGAGGCCGCCGCGCTGGCCGTCAAGGGCGTGACTCAGGTCAGCGGCGCAACTACGGCCTATGGAAAACGGCAATATCACATGGCCGCCTCGAACGGGTTTGCGGGGGGCTATGACCGGACGGATCGCGCCGTCAGCTGCGTGGCCATCGCAGGCAGCGGCACCGGGATGGAGCGTGACTATGACGGGGATTCGCGCATCTTTCAGGCCGATCTGCGCACGCCCCAGGATGTGGGCCAAACCGCTGGCGAACGCGCCGTTGCCCGCATGGGCGCATCCAAGCCCAAGACCGGCACCTATCCGGTGCTGTTCGATGAACGGGTGTCCTCTTCCTTGATCGGGCATCTGCTGGCGGCGGTGAATGGCAGCGCGATTGCGCGGGGGTCATCGTGGCTGCTGAACGCAAAGGGCAGCCAGGTTCTGCCCGACACGCTGTCGCTGATCGAAGACCCGCACCGCCCGCGCGTCGGGGCCTCGCGCCCTTTCGATGCCGAAGGCCTGCCGACACAGAAACGCACCATCGTCGAGAACGGCACCCTGACCGGCTGGACCCTGGATCTGGCCAGCGGGCGCAAACTGGGGATGCCCTCCACCGCGAACGCGGCCAGCGGCGTGTCGGCCCCGCCTGCGCCCTCGATCTGGAATGTGTCACTGACACAGGGCGATCAGACCCGTGACGACCTGATCCGCGATATGGGCACCGGGCTGCTGGTAAGCTCGATGATCGGCGCGACGATCAACCCCAACACAGGGGATTATTCGCGCGGTGCCGCCGGGTTCTGGGTGGAAAACGGCCAGATCACCCATGCGGTGAATGAGTGCACCATCGCGGGCAATCTGCGCGATATGCTGCTGCGCCTGATCCCGGCCAATGACGCGCGCACGCATCTGTCACGCGTCGTGCCCTCTGTGCTGATCGAGGGGATGACCCTTGCCGGCGACTGATCTGGACCTGTTGATCGAGGCCGCGCGGGAATCGGGCCGGATTGCCACGCGATACTCGGGCAAGACCGCAAAGACATGGCACAAACCCGACGATCAGGGCCCCGTGACCGAGGCCGACCTGGCCGTGAACGAGATGCTGCAACGCGAGCTGCCCGCCGCCCGTCCCGATTACGGCTGGCTGTCCGAAGAAACCGAGGACACCCAGGCCCGGCTGGCGCAGGAAAAGGTCTTTATCATCGACCCGATTGACGGCACCCGCAGCTTTATCGAAGGCGCGGACACCTGGGCGCATTCCCTGGCGATCGCTACGAACGGGCAGGTCACGGCCGCGGCGATCTACCTGCCGCTTCTGGATAAGCTCTATGCCGCCAGCGCCGGACAGGGGGCCACGCTGAACGGGGTGCCGATCCGGGCCTCGGACAGGACGCAGCTGACCGGCGCCAGCATGATCGCGGCCAAGCCGAACCTACATCCGCATAACTGGCGCGGCCAGAAAGTGCCCGAGATCAAACGCGCCTATCGGCCCTCGCTGGCCTACAGGCTGTCCTTGGTCGCCGAGGGACGCTTTGACGCGATGCTGACCCTGCGCGACAGCTGGGAATGGGACATCGCCGCCGGCGATCTGATCCTGCGCGAGGCCGGGGCAATAACCACCGACAAACGCGGCCAGCCGCTGCGCTTTAACAACCCGCATCCGCAGGTCAAAGGCGTGGTGGCCGCCGCCCCTGCCCTGCACTCGGATCTGGCCGGCCGTCTGGCGCAATGGCCCGAGTGACCGGCCGCATTAATCAACGCTTGGATTCGCCCCACCATCTGCCTAGCCTGCCCCAAGGCACACCATAAGGTAAAACCAAGGGGATCATCATGGCTCTGGGCTACAAAGACCTGCTGGCGCGCGCCGATGCGGCCGTCAAATCCTACGAAACCGCAGACGCGCCCGCGCTGATTGAAAACCCCGACGTGGTGCTGGTGGACATCCGCGACCCGCGCGAGCTGGACCGCGAGGGGCTGATCCCTTCGGCCCGTCACGCGCCGCGCGGGATGCTGGAATTCTGGATCGACCCCGAAAGCCCCTATCACAAACCCTATTTCGCCCAGGATAAGGAATTCGTGTTCTATTGCGCCTCGGGATGGCGATCCCTGCTGGCGGCCCAGATCGCGCAAGAAATGGGGCTGCGCAGCGCCAGCCTGCGCGGCGGAATCGGCGATTACAAACGTGCCGGCCACCCGATTGCCGAGCGCGACCGCCACCCCGGCTGAGCCCTCGCCGCCTTGCAGCATCGCGGGCCGCGCAGTAGGGTGCCCCCAGCCTGAAAGGAACCTGACATGACCCAACGCCTGCACCTGGTTTTCGGTGGCGAACTGGTAGACCCCAGTGGAACCGAATTCAAAGACGTCAACGACATTCACCTGGTCGGGATGTATTCCGATTACGCCTCGGCGCGCGACGCATGGAAGGCCGAGGCCCAGCGCACCGTGGACAATGCCCATATGCGCTATTTCGTGGCCCATGTGCACCGCCTGCTGGAAGAGGAACAGGAAGGGTCGGAAACCCAGAAACTGGGTTAACGCCTGCGAATGGCGCGCTCGCTTAGCCTGACGGCCTATCTGGCCCTGACCCGGCGCGCGCCCCGCGCGGTGGCGCAGTTTCCGTGCGAACGTCCGGCGGGCGATCTTCTGTGGGGCCACGCCACCAGCCTCGGCAAAGCCGCCGCGCTACTGCAACTGGCCCAACGCTTGCGGGCGCAGGGCACCAAAGTGACCCTGCTGCTGACAACACCGCGTGAACTGCCGCAGCCGGATCATCTGAAACCCGATGTGATCTGGCAGCCCATCCCCGAGGAATCCGCCAGCGAAATCCGCCGGTTTCTGAAACACTGGTCGCCCGATTTGCTGCTGTGGACGGGGGGGCACCTACAGCCTGCCCTGCTGCACGAGGCCTCTCGGACCGGGGTGCCCATGTTCCTGATCGATGCCGAGGAAACCGGCTTTGATGTGCACAGGTTTCAGTGGCTGCCGGATCTGAGCCGCCAAATTCTGGGCCTGTTCGATCAGATCATGGCCAGCGATACGGCGGCCATCCGCAGATTGGGGCGCCTGGGCATTCCCACCGCTCAGGTCGAAGAAACCGGCCGCCTGCAAGAGGCCGCAACCGCCCTGCCCTGCGATGCGCAGACACGCGACGATCTGGCCGAAGCTCTGGCCGGGCGGGCCGTCTGGCTGGCCGCCATGATGCAACCCGAGGAACTGGATACAATCTTGCAAGCGCACCGCGCGACTTTGCGCTATTCGCATCGGCAACTGTTGATCCTGGTCCCCGATGACGAATCCCGCGGCCCCAATTTTCAGGCCCGGCTGGAGGACGAAGGCTGGCGGGTTGCCACCTGGTCGCATGGCGATCAGCCCGAAGAAGCCACGCAGATTTTGCTGGCCGATACGCGGGGTGAAATGGGATTGTGGTATCGTCTGGCGCCGATCACCTTTATGGGGTCTTCGCTGATTTCCGGCCATGGAGGCCGAGACCCCTTCGAACCCGCCGCCCTGGGGTCGGCAATCCTGTATGGCCCGAATGTCAGCCGCTACTTGCCCGCCTATTCCCGTCTGGCCAGCGCCGGAGCCGCGCGGATCGTGCGCGATGCCGAAACTCTGGCCGGGGCAATCACCCGGCTGTCCGCCCCCGATCAGGCCGCCCTGATGGCCCATGCCGCGTGGGAGGTCAGCTCGGACGGGGCCGAGGCGACAGACCGGCTGATGAATCTGGTTCAGGACGTTCTGGACCTGAAGGAGGCGCTCTGATGCAACCCCCTCGATTCTGGTATCGCCCTGCTGCATGGCAAGCGGTTCTGCTGGCACCTTTGGGCGCGCTCTATGCGGCTCTGACACGCCGCAGATTGGCCAAGGGCACCCCTTACCGCGCGAAAATTCCGGTGATCTGCGTGGGCAATCTGAATGCTGGCGGCACGGGCAAAACCCCCACCACCATCGAAATCGTCCAGCGGTTACAGGCCATGGGGGTGGTGGCTTGTGTCGTGTCACGCGGGTATGGCGGGCGTCTGGAGGGACCGATCGAGGTAGACCCGCGCCAGCACCACGCCGATGATGTCGGAGACGAGCCCCTGCTGATGGCCGCCTTCGGGCCGGTCATCGTCGCCAAGGACCGCGCCGCCGGGGCCCGTCTGGCCGAACAGAAGGGCGCGGATGTCATCGTGATGGATGACGGGTTTCAGAACCCTACTTTGCACAAGGATCTTTCGATCGTCGTGGTGGATGCCGCAAAAGGGTTCGGCAATGGGCGCTGTATGCCTGCGGGCCCCCTGCGTGAACCTGTCCGGCAGGGGCTGCAACGCGCCGACATGGTGCTGTCTATCGGGGATGAGCAGGCTCAGGCAGAGTTTGCCGATACCTGGCGGGACTGGCTGAGCCTGCCTCATCTGACCGGCCACCTGGCCCCTCTGGAAACCGGGATGGACTGGACGGATACGCCGTTTCTGGCCTTTGCCGGGATCGGCCATCCTGAAAAATTCTTTCGGACTCTGCGCGGGCTGGGCGCGCAGGTGATCCGGGCCGAGGCCCTGGACGATCATCAGACCCTGACCCCTGCGTTGATGACCCGCCTGGAGAACGAAGCCAAACTGCGCCGCGCCCAGCTGGTAACGACCGAGAAGGATGCGGTGCGTCTGCCAGGTGATTTCCAGCAAAAAGTGATCACGCTGCCTGTCCGGTTGCAGGTGGATCAGGGGGATTTGTTGGCTCGGGCGTTGCGGGCTTTGTTCTAGGGGGTATGGGGGCGCTGCCCCCGGCCTTGCGGCCTCCCCCGGAGTATTTGAGGAACAAAGAAGCGGGTCAGCGGATGATCAGGCGGCTGTGTGGCCGCAGGTTTTGCGCGATGAAACGCAGGTGCGGGCGGGCGAAGGCCACGCAGCCAGCGGTCGGGCGGCCGGGGCGACGCCATTGGTGCAAGAAGATGGCCGAGCCTTTGTGTGGGGTCGTGTTGGGGTAGTTCCAGTCGGTCACGAGGATCAGATCATACATCGGGTCAGCCCGGCGCATCTGTTCGTGGCTATGCGGATAGGGCGCCTGAACGCGGCTGTTATAGGCCGGATCGGTAGGCGCATCGGACCAGAGATCGCGGGGGCCGATGGGTTTGGCATTGGGGGTTGGGGCTGTGAGGCGGTCAGCGCGGTAGAAGATGTCTACGATACGGTGTGTGCCGCGGGGGGTGGCCCCGTCGCCTTCGGATTTGTCGGAGGTCAGGCCGCCTTGGCCGATGGTACAGGGAAAGCGGCGGTTCAGGAATCGGATATGGGTCGGGGTGAGGACAAGATCGTGAGCATTCATGCCCGCAGTATTGCCGAGGCGCGCGCCCAGGCGCAATCGGGTACAGGCTGATCACGGTGATCCGAGCGGTTTGTAGGTGGATGTCCTGGCGCAGGTGCAGCGGGTCAGCCGGAGCCTAGAGTAAATGGCCCGACTTGGCCGCTTTGGTGGCTAGGTAACCGCGATTGAAATGGGTCTCGCCCACCTTTAGCGGAACGCGGTCTGCCACGGCGATGCCGTTCTTTTCCATCATCGCGATCTTGCGGGGGTTGTTTGTCAGCAGGCGCACGGCGCTGAATCCCATGGATTTAAGGATCTGCGCCCCCAGTTTGAAATCGCGCTCGTCATCCTCAAAGCCCAGGCGGTGGTTTGCCTCGACCGTATCGAACCCCTGATCCTGTAGCGAATAGGCGCGCATTTTATTGGCCAGGCCGATGCCGCGCCCTTCCTGATTCAGATAGAGCAGAACGCCCGCGCCTTCGGTGCCCATCTGATCCAGAGCGGCGTGCAGTTGCGGGCCGCAATCGCATTTCAGGCTGCCCATCACATCGCCGGTAAAACAGGCCGAGTGCAGACGCGCCAGAACAGGTTTGTCCCGCGCAGGCGCACCGATTTCAAAGGCGTAATGTTCCTCGCCGCCGTCCTCGGGGCGGAAGATATGCAGGCGGCCTTGCTCATGCGCCTCGACGGGCAGGCGGGCGCTGACCACCGGATGCGGAACGGGCGAGGCCGCCAGAAGAGGCTCGGCCTGCGTGGTCTGGATCAGCGTCAGCGCATTTTGCGCGGCAAACGCATCGGGATCGGCCAAGGGCAGCATCACCACCGCCGGCAGCAGCAGCGCCGATTTCGCCAGGTTGATGGCCAGACGATGGGGGCGCACCTCGCCGCCGCGCTGGGTGAACAAAGGCCCCTTCATCGGCATCATCAGGTCATCGGCTGGATCGGCCACGCCGGTAATCCAGCCCAGACCCGCATCGGGCGGCAGAATGACCCGCGCCAGATCCACGTCATAGCAGCGCGCCTTCAGGGTTTCGGCGCGGCGGGCGGTGATGGCCAGCACCGGGTCGCCACCCAATGCGCGCAGATCCGCCAGCCGCTGCGCCGACAGGGTTTCGGCCGCGATCACCAGCATCCCCGGCGCGCCGGACAGCACAACAGGCACCCCCATCCGCAGATCGGCGCGGGCGCGAGCCAGGATTTCTGTTACATCTGGGGCAAAACTCATGGGGGCTTTCCGTCAATTTCCCCGAACATGTACGTCTTTTTCATGCGATTTGAAACATTTCGCAGCGGATTCACACGAGCCCGTGAGAGTTTTGCAGCATAACTTGTCGGAACAATCGCGTGACCTCATGTTTTTAGCATGAACCAAGGAGGGTCCGAACATGGGACAACTCAAGAAAATCCTGCTTGTCGATGATGACGAGGATCTGCGCGAGGCGCTAAGCGAACAGCTGATCATGACCGAGGACTTCGACGTCTTCGAAGCAGGCGACGGCACAGGCGCCATGCAGAAAACCAAAGAAGGCCTGTATGACCTGATCATTCTGGACGTCGGCCTGCCCGACACCGACGGGCGCGAGCTGTGTCGCCTGATGCGCAAACAGGGCGTGAAGGCCCCCGTGCTGATGCTGACCGGCCATGACAGCGATGCCGATACCATCCTGGGCCTGGACGCCGGCGCGAATGATTACGTGACCAAACCGTTCAAGTTCCCCGTCCTGCTGGCCCGTATCCGCGCTCAGCTGCGCCAGCACGAACAGTCCGAGGACGCCGTGTTCCAGCTGGGGCCGTACAGTTTCCGCCCGTCGATGAAACTGCTGGTCACCGAGGACGAAAAGAAAATCCGCCTGACCGAGAAGGAAACCAATATCCTCAAGTTCCTGTACCGCTCGACCGAGGGCGTTGTCCCGCGCGATGTGCTGCTGCACGAGGTCTGGGGCTATAACGCCGGTGTCACCACCCACACGCTGGAAACCCACATCTACCGCCTGCGCCAGAAGATCGAGCCTGATCCCTCGAATGCGCGGCTGCTGGTGACGGAATCGGGCGGCTATAAGCTGGTCGCCTGACGACAAAGCCTGAGGTTGAGCCAGATCAAAGAGGCACGCCTGGGCTTTGGCTATCAATCATGCATCCCGTCGCATATGCGGGTGATCATATGCACCTCCCTGTTGGACTGACCCGGGTTTTCGCCCGGGTCTTTTTTTTGTGCGGAATTCCACGCGACGCGGCCTTTCCCCTGCCCGCGCACTGTTCTACCCTGCCCGCAATCGCGAACTCAGGAGACCCCCATGCCCTTCACGCTTGCCACCTGGAACATCAACTCGGTCCGCCTGCGCGAGCCCATCGTCTGCCAGCTGATGGAGCAGGAAATGCCCGATGTCCTGTGCCTTCAGGAATGCAAAAGCCCGGTGGAAAAAATCCCGCTCGAACGGTTCCACGCGCTTGGCTACACCCACATGGTGGCGCGCGGGCAGAAGGGATACAACGGCGTCGCGATCCTGTCCAAACTGCCGATCGAGGATGCCGGGGATCAGGATTTCGCCAGCCTGGGCCATGCGCGCCACGTGGCCGGACGGCTGGAAAACGGAGTGACGATCCACAATTTCTATGTCCCCGCCGGCGGCGACAAACCCGACCGTGAAATCAATGAAAAATTCGGCCAGAAACTGGACTACCTGACCGAGATGCGCGACTGGTTCCATTCGGGCGCCCCGGAAAAATCCATCCTGGTGGGCGACCTGAACATCGCCCCGCGCGAAGATGACGTCTGGAACCACAAACAACTGCTGAAAATCGTGTCTCACACGCCCATTGAGGTGAACCACCTGACCGACGTGATGGAGGCCGGCAAATGGGTGGACATCACCCGCCAGGACATCCCCGCCGGGCAGCTGTATTCGTGGTGGTCCTACCGCGCCAAGGACTGGGACGCCGCCGACAAGGGCCGCCGTCTGGATCACATCTGGGCCACCCCCGACATCTCCAACGCCGCCCACGGCAGCCGGGTGCTGCGCGACGCCCGCGGCTGGGAAAAACCCTCGGACCACGCGCCGGTGTTTGCCACGTTCGATCTGTAAGTCTTCGCCCATCGTTGCGTGGCCGACCTCGCCTCACTATTCTTCCCTCAACCAGAGGCGAGAGTAATGAGTGACTTCAACGGAACCGATGCCGCAAACGAACGCTTAGTAGAAGAGGCCATCAAGCATGAATGGCAGCATCTGGATCTTAGCCATCGAAAAATGTCCTGTTTGCCGCCGAACATAGTTGAGGCACACAGCTTACGCCATCTCGATATATCTTTTAATCACTTGGAGGATCTTACTCCGCTGACCGGGCTGAAAAATCTGACAAATCTGTCACTTTACTGCCTCAAATCATTAGAAGATATTTCACCTTTGGCGAAACTGACTTCGCTGCATCATCTAAAACTCGGCGCTACGCGAGTGTCGAACCTTTCCGCATTGGAAGCTCTTAAAAATCTAAACGTATTAGAGCTATTCTATGAACCTGTTAGCGATTTGTCACCGCTGTCCGATCTTACATCTTTGTGGCGACTTCAGCTTTTCGATACGAAAGTAGCTGACATTTCACCCCTCAAGAGACTGAAACGTATAAGAAACCTGAGTATTGAGGCCACTGATGTGGAAAACCTGCGTCCACTTCGCCATCTCTCACTACTCGCCGCTGCTCCAGGAGAGGAGGGCTTGCGATTTCGAGGCTGTCGAGCAGCGCGCCAAGACCCAGAAATCGCACGGATTGCAAAGATCAGAGACCCAGAAGAACGCGCCCAGACCCTGTTTGACTACCTGGAAAACTGGAAGCCGCCCAAGAACACCAAATCTCCGTCATCAACTGGCCAATCGGTTACCTCAGCAGCGAACGCCATCTCTGCCGCGCAACTCCGCGCGCAGTTCCAAGACGATCGCCCGGAATTCTCGTCCCGCCTCGAACATCTCATGGTGCTGGTTCAGCAAGAACAGGCGGTACACAAGCTGATCCCCATCCCCAATGGCGAAGACGCCAAGGCCGAATACGATGCCAAGGCCAGCTTTCTGAACGTGATGGAGGCCGAGTTGATCGCCTTGCAGGATGAACTGCCAGAAAATCACAACCGCCCCCTGACTGAGGCCGAGGCCAAGGGGCTGAAAGACAGGCTCCTTCAACTGGCGAAACTGACTGACAGGTGCATCAAATATCTGGACCACGACCACGGCACCTATGGGGGCCTCTACAAGATCGGACTGATCTCGGCCGTTGGCGGCCTGTTGTCATTGATCCCAGGTCTGAACATCGTTGCCACTACGGGATTGGCAGGCCTGACTTTTGGGGCACAAACTGTTCGCCTGCATATCAGCAAAGACAAAGATTGACGGGTTGTTCCCGGCCCGTGCAGGCCTCATATATGACGCAACGCAATCCGTAAGGACGATCTGACATGCTGGAACTTGGACAAAACGCTGCCCCTGCGGGCGATCTGATCAAGGACGTCACCGAAGAGAACTTCATGGTCGATGTTGTCGAGGCCTCGAATGAGGTGCCGGTGATCGTGGATTTCTGGGCCACCTGGTGCGGGCCGTGCAAAACGCTGGGCCCGATGCTGGAGGACGCGGTGACCCGCGCCAAGGGCGCTGTGAAAATGGCCAAGATCGACGTGGATCAGAACCAGCGGCTGGCGCAGGCTCTGGCCCAACAGGGGCTGCCGCTGCAATCCATTCCCACCGTCGTTGCCTTTGTCAAAGGCCGGCCCACCGATATGTTCCAGGGCGCCGTTCCCACATCCGAGATTGACGCTTTCATCAAACGCGCAATCGAAGCGGCCGGCGGCGATGCCAGCGGTGGGCTGGACGATGCGCTGGCCGCAGCCGAGGAAATGCTGACCGAGGGCGCGCTGGACGATGCCGCTCAGGTCTTCGCGGCCGTTCTGCAAGAAGACGCCGAAAACGCCGAAGCCTTTGCCGGGCTGATCCGGTGCCATCTGGCTGCGGGTGAACTGGACCAGGCCGAGGTTGCCCTGAACGGCGTGCCCGCCACCCTGGCCACCTCAGCCCCGATCGAGGCCGCCCGCGCGCAACTGGAACTGGCCCGCCAGGCCGCAAATTCCGGCCCTCTGGATGAGCTGCGCACCGCGCTAGAGGCGGACCCGGCCAACCATCAGGCGCGGCTTGATCTGGCGCAGGCGCTGCACGCGAACGGCCAGATCGAGGACGCCGTGGACCAGCTGCTGGAACTGTTCCGCCGGGATCGCGAGTGGAATGACGGTGCCGCCAAGGCCCAGCTGTTCACGATTTTCGAGGCATTGAAACCCAATGACCCCATTGTTTTGAACGGCCGTCGCAAACTTAGCTCGATGATATTTGCCTGATGGCCTTTGCGGGCTACCTTCGTGCACCATGGCACTGAAATTCGACCTTCCTGATATCCTGCCGGTCTTTCCGTTGACCGGGGCGCTGCTGCTGCCCCGCGCGCGCCTGCCGCTGCATATCTTCGAGCCCCGCTATCTGGCAATGCTGGATGACGCGCTGAAAACGCCGGGGCGGCTGATCGGGATGGTTCAGCCCTGCGGCGCCAAAGAGCGGCTGCACCAGATCGGCTGCGCGGGGCGGGTCTCGCAGTTTTCCGAAACCGAGGATGGGCGCTATATGATCACGCTCAGCGGCATTTCCCGGTTCCGGATTCTGAACGAGATCGAGGGATTCACCCCCTATCGCCGGTGTCAGGTATCCTGGCAGGGGTTCAGCCGCGATCTGGGCCCCGAGGAACAGGACGAACGCTTTGACCGGCCCGAGTTCCTGAATGCCTTGTGCAACTATTTCACCCAGCGCGGGCTGGAAACCGATTGGGAAACGCTGGAAGGCGCGGATGACGAATTCCTGATCAACTCTTTGTCTATGCTGCTGGATCTGGATCCCGAGGACAAACAGGCCCTGCTTGAGGCCCCCTGCCTGTGCACCCGCCGCGAAACGCTTGTCACCCTGATCGAATATGCGCTACGCGGCGGCGACGCCGAGGAACCGATACAATGACCGACACACCTGCCTTTGACCGCCGTATGCTTGAGGCGCTGATCTGCCCGCTGACACAGGGCCCGCTGGACTATGACGCCGACGCCCAGGAACTGATCAGCAAATCCGCCAAACTGGCCTTTCCCATCCGCAATGGCATCCCGGTGATGCTGGTGGATGAAGCCCGGACGTTGGACTAACCCAGGTAATCCCGCAGCGCTTTTGGTGGATCAGCAAAGGTCTGCTGTGTGTCCAGCGGCCCCTGCGCCGCACCATCGGCCACCAGAATTGTCTGAGGCGCGATACGCTTGGCATCCTCGGGGTCATGGGTCACCAACAACAAAGTCGCGCCGGTTTCCCCCAAAAGCTGTTGTAGCAGATCCAGCATTTCGGCCTTCATCGCGGGGCCCAGGGCGGAAAACGGCTCGTCCAGCAGCACCAGAGGCCGATCCTGCACCAGCACCCGCGCCAACGCGACGCGGCTTTGCTGTCCTCCGGACAATTGCGCCGGTTTGCGCGCCTCAAGCCCTTGCAGGCCAACGCGCTGCAGCGCCTGATGCACTTGCGTCTTCTGCGCCGCGGTCAGGCGCAGGTCAGGCCGCAGCCCCAGCCCCACATTCTGCGCCGCCGTCAGATGCGGGAACAGGTTGTTATCCTGAAACAACACCGACAGAGGCCGCCGCCCCGGAGGCACTTTCGTCACCTCCTGCCCAGCCAGAAAAATACGCCCCGCAGAGGCCGCCTGAAACCCGGCGATCACGTTCAGCAGCGTGGATTTCCCAGCGCCTGACGGCCCGATCACAGCCACGCGGGCCCCGTCGGGCACCTCCATGTCTGCCCACAGCTGGAACCCGTCATGCTCAACGACGATCCCTTCAAGCTTCAGCATTTCCGCGTCCTCCCTGATCCATGATCCAGAACAGCGACAGGCTGGCCGCCAGCAACAAAAGCGCCGCGCCAGCCGCTGCCTCCATCTGATAGGCGCCCATCAGCCGGTACATCTGCAAGGGCAAAGTCGCCTGCGTCGGATCCGCAAACAGGGCAATCACCCCCAGATCCCCCATCGACATCGCCGCCGCCAGCCCCGCCGCAAACCCGATGGACCGGCGCACGCGCGGCAGGATCAGAAACCGGAACCGCGCCCAGCCACGCATATCCAGACTGTCAGCCAGATTGCCGAAATCGTGCTCGATGCTCTGCAAGGCCGGGCTCAGGACGCGCAGCGCAAAAGGCAGCACCATCACCGCATTCACCAGTGCCGTCACCACAAAAGCCAGCGCCGAGGGGCTGGCCCACGGGGTGATGATCAAAAACAGCCCGGTGCCCAGAACCAAAGGCGATGCCGCAAAGCCCATCATTCCCAGCACATCCGCCCAGCCAACCCGCACCGCCGCCGTTGCGATGGTCAGCGCCAGCCCCACACCCAGACTGGTCGAGGCCACCGTGACCATCAGCGAATTGCCCAATGCCCCCCAGACCGAAACCGGCATGACCGCCAGTCCGGGCACGCCCTTCACCACGATCACCCCCAACGGCACCAGCAAAAACCCCGAGGCCAGCAGCAACACCAGCCCATCCTGCACCCGCAGCCACACCCCATCGCCAGAGCTTAGCCCGATGACCCGATCCAGCCCGACAGTATCCGCCTCGTGCCGGCTGATGCGCAGGCCGACCCACACGACCGAGCCCACCAAAGCCGCCTGAATAGCGGCCAGCGTCGCGGCCCGGCCCAGGTCGAAATCAAAACGAAAGGCCTGATAGATCGCCAGCTCCAGCGTGGTGGCTTTGGGGCCTCCGCCCAGCATCAGCACCACGGCAAAACTGCTAAGACACAGGCCGAAAACCGTCAGCAGGGCACTGGGCAGAACCCGGCGCAACATCGGCCATTCCAGAAAGCGCAGCACCTGCCCCGGCCCCATGCCCAGGGTCGCCGCCAGGCGGAAACGCTCGGCCGGGATGTCCTGCCAGCCTTGCAGGATCAGACGCGTCGCCAAAGGCAGGTTGAAAAAGACATGGGCCAGCAACACCCCATGCAGCCCATAGATGGACAGCGGCGGCAGCCCCACCACCCCAAGCAGATTGGACAGCACTCCATTGCGGCCGAACACCGCCAGCAGCCCCAGAACGGCCACAATCACCGGCAGAATGAACGGCGCCCCCAGCAGCGTTATCAACACAGAGCGCCCCGGAAATGCCCGCCGCGCCAGAGCGCGCGCCACCGGAATGGCCAGCCCGACGCTGCACAACGCGGACAAAGCCGCCTGCATCACGGTGAACCGCAGCGCGGCCCAATCGCCAGGGCCGGGCATTCCACCGCCCCCTGCGAACCACAGCACCGCTCCGACTGCGCACAGCACGAAGGCCGCGACAGAAATCGCGGCCAACACTCCGGGCAGAACCCGGCTTATTTCGACAGGGCGCGCAGCCATTCCTCAAGCGCCTGATCGCGCACGGTATCGGCCATATCCGCCGGAACGATCAGGGCCTTTTCCGGCTGGATCAGGGTCTCGAATCCCTTGGGCAGGCCCGCTGCGGGCGTCACCGCCGGGTACATCCAGTTCGTCGTCGGAATGATAGATTGGAAAGCGTCCGAAACCATGAAGGCCAGGAACTGATCCGCCAGCTCTTGCTGATCCGAGGCAGCCAGTTTCGCGGCCACCTCGATCTGCATGTAGTGCCCCTCGTCAAAGCGGGCCGCAGCCTTCGAGCCATCCTCTTCGGCGATCAGGTGATAGGCCGGCGAGGTGGTGTAGGACAGGACCATATCGGCCTCGCCTTCCAGAAACAGGCCATAGGCCTCGGACCAGCCCTTGGTGACGGTGACGATATTGTCCGACAGGCCTTCCCAGATCGCGGGGGCCTCGTCGCCATAGGCGGTTTTTACCCACATCAGCAGGCCCAGACCGGGGGTCGAGCTGCGCGGATCCTGAATGACAATCTTCAGATCGCTGTCAGCCAAGGCCAGAAAATTCGCGGGCCCGTCCTGATCCGCGTTCTTGACGAAAGCGAAATAACCCCAATCGTAGGGCACGAAATGCGCGTCCTCCCAGGTGATGGGCAGATCATAGTCCACGCTGACGCCATGTGCGGCAAACAGCCCCGTCGCCGCCGCATCCGCCGTCAGCGAGGTATCCAGCCCCAGCACGATGTCGGCCTTTGTCCGCGCGCCTTCCAGTTTCAGCCGTCCCAGCAGCGCCGCGCCATCGCCCGCGCCCACGAATTGCAGATCGCAGCCGCATTCGGACTCGAACGCCTTTTCCACGGCCGGGCCGGGGCCCCAGTCCGACACAAAGCTGTCATAGGTATAAATCGTCAGAACGGGTGTTTCGGCCACAGCAGCGGTGGCGGCAAACAATCCCGAGGCAAGCGCAAGATACTTCATCGTATCCTCCTCATTGCGACGGGCGGAGCAGTCGGGAAATGATCCAAACCTTCCCTCCGCCGGTCTTAACCGGGTCAGGTTCAACGGGTTCGCATCACGCATCTCAGCCCACCGTTGCTTGCGCCGGGCACCCCGAGGTGATGTCACAGCTAGCGCCTTGCCCCCTTGCCTTCAAGGCAAAACCGCTTGTTCTGCGCGCCCGGCCCCGGTATTCCACCCCCAAAGGAGCGCCCCATGAGCATGAATTCTTTCGGTCATCTTTTCCGCGTCACCACCTGGGGCGAAAGCCACGGGCCGGCCCTGGGGGCCACTGTGGACGGGTGTCCTCCGGGGGTGGCGCTGACGGCTGACATGCTGCAACACTGGCTGGATCTGCGCAAACCGGGCACCAGTAAATACACCACCCAACGACGCGAGCCCGATCAGGTGAAAATCCTGTCCGGCATGTTCGAAGGCCAGACCACCGGCACTCCGATCCAGCTGATGATCGAAAACACCGATCAGCGATCCAAGGATTACGGCGACATCGCGGAAAAGTTCCGCCCCGGCCATGCCGACATCACCTATTGGCAGAAATACGGCATCCGCGATTATCGCGGCGGGGGTCGGTCCTCGGCCCGTGAAACCGCGGCGCGCGTGGCCGCCGGTGGCGTCGCCCGCGAGGCAATCAAGACCCTGGTGCCGGGTGTGGAAATCACCGGCTACATGACCCAGATCGGCCCGCATAAAATTGACCGTTCCCGCTTCGATTGGGATCAGATCGACCAGAACCCGTTCTGGTGTCCCGATGCCACCGCCGCAGCCGACTGGGCCGATTACATGGACGCGCTGCGCAAATCGGGCAATTCTGTCGGGGCCGTGGTGGAAATCGTCGCCAAGGGCGTCCCCGCCGGCCTGGGGGCCCCCGTCTATGGCAAAATCGACACCGACCTGGCCGCCGCGATGATGTCGATCAACGCGGTCAAGGGCGTGGAAATCGGCGAAGGCATGAACGCCGCCTGCCTGACCGGCGAGGAAAACGCCGATGAGATTTTCATGGGCAATGACGGCCAGCCGGTTTACTCGTCGAACCACGCGGGTGGCATTCTGGGCGGCATCTCCACCGGGCAGGATCTGGTCGTACGCTTCGCGGTGAAACCGACCTCTTCGATCCTGAAAACCCGCCAGACCATCACCAAATCCGGTGAGGCCGCCGAGATCATCACCAAAGGCCGCCACGACCCCTGCGTCGGCATCCGCGCCGTTCCCGTGGGCGAGGCAATGATGGCCTGCGTGATCCTGGACCATCTGCTGCTGCATCGCGGGCAGATCGGGGAAAACCGGGGCAAAATCGGGTGAGCACCCCCCTGCGCCACAAGCTCCGCCAGATCGCGGCCGAGGAAATGGCGCAGGACGCAGCCCATGATCTGGCGCATCTGGATCGGGTGTGGCTGACCTGCGTGGATATCGCCCAGACGCTGCCGGTCGACACTGTGCCCCTGATGGCAGCCGCTTACCTGCATGATCTGGTGAACCTGCCCAAGGACGCCCCGAACCGCGCGCAGGCCTCGGCCCTGTCCGCCAGGGCCGCGCAGCCGCATCTGCGCGCGCTTGGCCTGTCCAGTGCGCAGATCGCACAGGCCTGTCACGCCATCACGGCACATAGCTTTTCCGCTGGAATAGAGCCTGAATCAGACACTGCGCGCATCCTGCGTGATGCTGACCGGCTGGACGCTTTGGGGGCAATCGGCATAGCCCGCAGTTTTGCTGTCTCGGGGCAGTTGGGGCGGAGCTTCTATGACCCCCAGGATCCGTTTGCCACGACGCGCGATCCGGACGACACGCTATTCGCGCTGGATCACTGGCCGATAAAACTGCTGCGCCTGCCCGACGGAATGCTGACAGATCGCGGACGCGCAATTGCGCAGGAACGCGTCTTGCGTATGCGCGATTTTCTGGCCCATTTCGCATCAGAAATCGGCGCGCCCCCGCCCACCCACTGGAGCTGACATGCTGGATATCCTGACCATCACCTTTCCCATTTTCGCGGCCATCGGGCTGGGCTATGCGGCGGTGAAATACCGTGTTTTCGCCCAATCCGAGATGCGCACCCTGGGCAAATACGTCTTGAACGTAGCCTTGCCCGCGCTGCTGTTCAGCGCAGTGGGGCGCCGCGATCTGTCCGAGGTTCTGAACTTCAGCTACATGACTGTCTTTCTGTTTGGCGGGCTGGCCACAATTGCCCTGACCTATACGATCCTGTGGGTCCAAGGCGTGGGGCCTGCGCGGCGCGGCATCGGGGCCATGGGCGCCTCGAGTCCCAATTCGGGCTA
Source organism: Paracoccaceae bacterium (assembly GCA_002708925.1). GTDB lineage: Bacteria > Pseudomonadota > Alphaproteobacteria > Rhodobacterales > Rhodobacteraceae > Thalassobius. The sequence goes on along the minus strand of PAPN01000053.1, from coordinate 57,778 downwards.
TGTGGGCTATCCGGTGATGCTGTTGCTGTTCCCGGATCAGGCGGGTGTCATCCTGGCGCTGAACTTCGTGATCGAGAACTTCTTTATCATCCCCATCTGTCTGGTCCTGCTGGAACTGTCCCGCAAAGAAGAGCACGCCTCGGTGGGCCGTATGCTGGGGAACCTGTTCCTGTCGGTGATCAAACGGCCGATGGTGCTGGGGCTGCTGGGCGGCTTTGCGCTGATGCTGTCTGGGATCGAGCTGCCCTCGGGGGCGGATCGGTTGCTGGATATGCTGGCGGCCTCGGCCTCGGCGCTGGCGCTGTTCGTGATCGGAGGCTCGCTGGTGGGCCTGCCCATGCGCGGCAATACCGGGCTGGCCGCTCAGATCATGGTGGGCAAGCTGATCCTCCACCCCGCGATGGTGTTTGCCGCCGCAATGCTGGTTCCGTTGCTGGGCCTGCCCACGCTGGGGGCTGATATGCAAACCGCCGTTATCCTGTCAGCGGCCATGCCGATGTTTGGCATCTACACGGTGCTGGCGCAGGAATACGGGCACGAGGGCGTGGCCTCGATCGCGCTGCTGGGGGCCACGTTCGGCGCGTTCTTTACCCTGTCAGCCCTGTTGGCCATTCTTTAGGCGGGGCGCTGTTTGGATAGCTGAACCGCCAGAATCCCCAACGCAATGGCCGCAACGCCAACCACGTCCAGCAGCCCCAGGCTTTCGCCCAGCAGCAGCGCCGCAATGGCCACCCCAAAGAACGGGTTCAGGAAATGGAAGGTCGAGGCCTTCACCGCCCCCACATGATTCACCAGCCAGAACCACACCCAGGTTGCCGTCAGGCCCGGCACCAGCGTGGTATAGAAAAATGCGACAACCAGCTGCCAGTTCAGCGTCACTGTCATATCCTCCAGCAGCGCGGCCGGCACCGCCAGGATCGCCGAGCCCACCAGCATCTGTAGCCCGACAATCATCATCACATTCCCCCCCGAGGACGCCCCGCGCACCGAAAGCGTGGCGATGGTCAGGGCAACCGCACCGATAAAGCACAGCGACAGACCGAAACGGTCCACTTCGGCCTCAAGCCGGGCCCCCATGATGATCACCACGCCGATGACCCCCAGCAGCAGCCCCAGAACACCGATTTTCGGCAAGCGATCCTTGAAAATCACCCAGCCGGCCAGCGCCACCATCAGCGGCATGGTCGAGGCAACAATCGAGGCCAGGCTGGCCTCAATCGTTTGCATCGCGACAAAGTTCAGCCCCAGATACAGCGCATTCTGACACAGGCCGAACAGGATCGTCGCCCGCCATTGGGCGCGCGTCAGGCGAAAGCTCTGCCCCAGCGCCAGCGCAATCGCCACGCCAATCAGACCCGACAGAAGGAACCGCAAAGACAAGGACGCCATGGGCGGCGCATATTGCACGATCACCCGCGCCGAGGTGAAGGCCGAGGACCACATAAGCGCAAAGGCCATGCCCATGCCGATTGCCTTGATATCCACCCGATGACTCCTGCAAATGAAAAGGGCCGCCCCAATGGGACGACCCTTTCCGAAACTTTGATCAAATGCAAGATCAGGCGTTCACGCTGTCCTTCAGCGCTTTGGCGATGGTCATTTTGACCACCTTGTCGGCCTCTTTCTTGATCTGCTCGTTGGTGGCGGGGTTACGCACCATACGCTCGGGGCGTTCGCGGCAGTAGATCTTGCCGACGCCGGGCAGGGTCACGGCACCGCCGCCGGACACTTCGCGGGTGATGATGGTGGTCACAGCTTCCAGAGCAGCGGCAGCAGCTTTTTTCTCGGCGCCCATTTCCTCGGCCAGTGCGGCAACCAGTTGAGTCTTGGTCAACGGCTTGGTCATTTTTTTGTTCTCCTTCATTTGCCCGATTGCTTGGGCCTCATTGCGCGGTATTTAACTGTATGTCGTTGGGGAACACAATAAATTGTGGGCCTGACCCCTTAAAAACATGCAGTTTGCGGGGCCTGACCCAAGGTCAGAGAAACGCAGTTTCATCAAAACTACGCAGTTTCCGACTGTGGATCCGCTCCAGAGGCATGTCTCTTAACCGCTCCATCGCCCGAATGCCAATCAGCAAATGCCGCGAAACCTGGGTTTTGTAAAAATCGCTGGCCATGCCCGGAAGTTTCAGTTCCCCATGCAGCGGTTTATCGCTGATGCACAAGAGCGTGCCATAGGGAACACGGAACCGGAACCCGTTCGCGGCGATGGTGGCGCTTTCCATATCCAGGGCCACCGCGCGGGACTGGGAAAGCCGCTGCACCGGGCCAGTATGATCGCGCAGCTCCCAGTTTCGATTGTCCAGGCTGGCGACGGTCCCCGTGCGCATCACCCGTTTCAGATCATATCCTTCCAGCGCGGTTTCATCGGCCACGGCGCTTTCCAGCGCGATCTGGATCTCGGCCAGCGCGGGCACGGGCACCCAGACGGGCAGATCATCGTCCAGCACCTTATCCTCGCGCAGATAGGCATGGGCCAGCACGAAATCCCCCAGGCTCTGCGAGGACCGCAGCCCCGCACAATGCCCCACCATGATCCACGCATGAGGCCGCAGCACCGCGATGTGATCCGTCGCGGTTTTCGCATTCGACGGCCCCACCCCGATATTCACCAGCGTAATCCCGGCGCCGTGTTTGCGCTTCAGGTGATAGGCCGGCATCTGAGGCATCTTGTCGTTGGGCGGCAGCGGATCGTCGGGGCCGGTGATCTCTGTATTGCCGGTGCTGACAAAAGACGTATAGCCGCTGCCCGGATCGGCCAGCATCCGGCGGGCGTAGGCTTCGAATTCGCTGACATAGAACTGGTAGTTGGTGAACAGCACATGATTCTGGAAATGCGCGGGGTCGGTGGCCGTGTAATGCGACAACCGGGCCAGGGAATAATCCACCCGTTGCGCGGTGAACGGTGCCAGCGGACGAGTGCCATCGGCGGGCAGGCCATAGGTGCCATTCACGATGTCATCATTGGTGGTTCCCAGGTCCGGCACGTCAAACACGTCGCGCAGGGTAAAGGCCGCCGCCCCCTCTTGCGGGACCGTGGCCCCGCCCACCGCCATCGCGAAATGCACCGGCATGGGCGTGGTGGACACACCGATCACCACGGGCACCCCATGGTTATGGATCAGCAGGCCGATCTGCTGTTCAAGATAATGTTCGAACAGATCGGGCCGCGTGATGGTGGTGGCATAGGTGCCCGGCTCGGCCACATGGCCAAAGCTGAGACGCGAGTCGATCTGCGCAAAGCTGGTCGTGGTGATCCGCACCTCGGGATAGAACGCGCGAAACCGGGCCCTGGCCTGCCCGTCCCGCATGGCCTGCGCGAACCTGTCTTGCAGGAAGGTCACCGCGCCGTGGTACAGCTCTTGCAGCCGGGCAACGGCCAGTTTGGGATCGTCAAAAGCCTGCGGTTGCGACAAGTCGGGAATTTCAACAATTGAGTCCTGTGGGGTCGGGGTCATGCGTGCCTCTCTTTTCGGTAAAGTTGACACGAGGGACGGCCGCGTTCAACCTTTGCGCATCATCGGCGGCAAGGATGGCAAATGGATTACGAGACGGTCTCGGCCCGTGGTTTCGGGGCCAGCCTGACGGGGCTGAATGCGGAGGGATTTCCCTTGCGCGTTTTGCCCCCGCAGGAGCAGCCGTGATGGAAGGGCTGGACCGCTTCATTCTGGCGCAGGCGCGCAACCATGCCGATGCAGAACGCGAAATCGCCGCCGGCCACAAAGAAACGCATTGGATGTGGTACGTGTTTCCGCAATTGCGCGGGCTGGGCCGGTCAAACTTTGCCCAGCGGTATGGCCTGGAGGGGCTGTCCGAGGCGCAGGCCTATCTGGCGCATCCCGTTCTGGGGCCACGGCTGGAGCGGATGTGCAGATTAATGCTGACCCATCAGGGCACCCGGCCCGAGGCTATTCTGGGCAAAGTGGACGCGATGAAGCTGCGTTCCAGCGCGACGCTGTTTGCTGCAATCGCGGGGGCTGACTCGGTTTTCGATGAAATCCTGGACGGGTTTTTCGAGGGCTGGCCCTGTGCCAAGACCGTAAAGCTGCTGGAGCGGGCGTAAGGGGGGCTGACTGCCCCCCACGGCCTGCGGCCTCCCCCCGGAGTATTTTCATCAAAAAGAAGGGCTAGGCGGCGTCGAAATCCAGCACAAGTTTTTCGCTGGTCGGGCGGGCCTGACAGCCGAGGGTGAAGCCTGCCTTGAGCTCCCATTCTTCGAGAGAGTAGTTCACGGCCATTTCGGCGCTGCCTTCTTCGACCTTGCAGCGGCAGGGGCAGCACATGCCGCCTTTGCACGAATAGGGCAGTTCCAGACCCTGGCGGGCGGCGGCATCCAGAACGGTGTCATCCTGGGTGTCGAACTCGAAGATGCGGCGGGAGCCGTCCAGGATGACCTCGACCGTGACGCCTTGGGCCGCGGCGGCCTGGGCGGCGGCAGAGACCGGGGCTTTGGGGGCCTCGCCTTCGTAGAAGCGCTCGTAATGGATGGCGGTTTTGGCCACGCCTTCGGTTTCCAGCGTCGCGGCGACGTCGTCGATCATGTCACCGGGGCCGCATAGGTAGACACCGTCGGCCTTCGGGTTTATTGCGCCCGCGCGGGCCAGAGCGGCGATTTTGTCCCCGGTAATGCGGCCGTTCAGCAGGTCCACATCCTGGGGTTCACGGCTGAGGATGTGGATCAGCGTGAAGCGATCCGTATAGCGATCCTTCAGCGCGTCCAGAGCCTGACGGAACATGATGCTTTCGGTCTTGCGATTGCCGTAGACGAGTGTGACCTGATGCCCCTGCGCCAGTTGATCGGCGGCGATGGACACCATCGGCGTGATGCCGGACCCGGCCGCGATCAGGATCAGTTCCTTTTCGGCGTGGGGGGTAAAGCGTCCCTCGGGAGGCATGACCTGCATGGTATCCCCGGCCTTCAGCCCCTGTGCGAAGGTCGAGAATTTACCGCCCTCGACCCGTTTCACGCCCACGGTCAGCGGTGTGCCCGGCAGGCTGGCGATCGAGTAAGAGCGGCGCAGATCCTCGCCTTCGATGTCGGTGCGCAGGGTCAGGTATTGGCCCGGCTTCCAGTCAAAAGCGCCGTTCAGATCGGTGGGCACATCAAAGGTGATCGCCACCGCATCGGGGGTTTCCTGGGTCACGGTCTGGATGGTCAGGGTGTGGAACATCTTGCCAGTCCTCTTAGATACATTTGAAATAGTCGAAAGGTTCGGCGCAAGACGTGCAGCGGTACTGTGCCTTGCACGCGGTCGAGCCGAACTCGCTCAGCCGTTCTGTCTGATCGCTGCCGCAGCGTGGGCAGGTCACGGTGGTTTCGCCGAACAGCATAAGACCCTTGCCGGTGGCCTCTTCCGGTGGTGCAATCCCGTAATCGCGCAGCTTCGCGCGCCCCTCGGCGCTGATCCAGTCGGTGGTCCAGGCGGGGGACAGAATGCGCTGGATCTGGACGTTTTCGAACCCGGCCTCGCGGATCGCGGTTTCGATCGCCAGCTCGATGGCCAGAGTCGCAGGACAGCCCGAATAGGTCGGGGTTACCCCGGCCGTTACGACACTGTTTTCGAGCCTAACCCAGCGCAAAATGCCCAAATCGGCGACGGTGACGCAGGGGACCTCGGGGTCCGGCACCTGCGCCGCCGCGTCCCATGCGCGCGCCTCCTCCTGCGCGGCAGCGGACATTACCAGCTGGCTCCGGGATGCGCGCGATACAGCGATTGCATCTCGGCCAGCATATGCCCCAGATCCTCGCCATGGCACCCATCGCGGCCACCCATATGCGGGTATTCCACGCTGGGCACATCCAGCAGAGCCTGATCGAAAATCTGCGCGATCACCGCATCGAACGCGGAGCGCATCTCGGCGCGCTTGGGCAGAACATCCGCCGCTTCGGCCTCTTGCGCGGCTTCAGAGCTGTCAAACATCTCATCCACGTAGATCGAGAGCGCCTCAACAGCCGCCTTCATCCGCGTCGCGCTTTCTTCAGTGCCATCGCCCAGACGGATCACCCACTCGCCAGCATGACGAATGTGATAGGCCATCTCTTTCACGGCCTTGCCCGCCACACCGCGGATCACCTCGTCGCTGCTTGCGGCCGCAGCTTCCCAATAGGGCTTCATGAAGGCCGCGAAATACAGCTGGCGCAGCATGGTGTGGGCGAAATCCTCGTTCCGGCGTTCGACCAGCAGGCAGTTACGATACTCGCGCTCCCCACGCAAATAGGCCATGTCGTCCTCGGATTGGCCCTTGCCTTCCAGCTCAGCCGCCCGCGCATACAGACTCCGCGCCGTCCCGATCATGTCCAACGCCATGTTCGGCATCGCCAGATCTTCCTCCAGCAAGGGCGCATGTCCGCACCATTCCGACACCCGATGCCCCAGCACCAGATTGTCGTCCGCCAGCTCCAGAATTGCCTGATAGATGGCCATCACATATGCCCCACTTCTTCGGGAATGTCATAGAACGTGGGGTGCCGGTAAATCTTATCCGCCGTCGGCTCGAAATTCTCTTCGGCCTGATCCGGATCGGACGCCACCACATCGGCAGACCGCACCACCCAGATCGAGGTCCCCTCCCCCCGGCGCGTATACACATCGCGCGCGGCCTGCACCGCCATCACCTCATCCGCAGCGTGGATCGAGCCCACATGCTTATGCGACAGCCCGTTCCGAGGCCGAATGAACACTTCCCAAAGCGGCGTGGTACGCACCATCTCGCTCTCCTCTCAATTTTCGTGAATCCCCAAAGGGACGGTGGGCGGGGCGATGTTGCCAACGGCAACGAGCGTCGTCCCACCCGTCCAAATTATTCCGCAGCCATCTTCCGGGCCTGGCGTTTCTCGGCATGGGCCAGCGCGGCCTCCCGCACCCAGGCCCCATCGTCCCAGGCCTTCTTGCGGTCCCGAATCCGATCCCGCGCCATCGGCCCATGCCCCTTCACCACACGCCAGAACTCGCTCCAGTCGATCTCGCCGTGATCATAGCCGCCCTTTTCCGCGTTCCACTTCAGATCGGGGTCAGGAATTTTCAGGCCCAGGTACTCGGCCTGCGGCACGGTCGCATCAATAAACTTCTGCCGCAGCTCGTCATTGCTGAAACGCTTGATCTTCCACGCCATCGACTGATCCGAGTGCTGGCTATCCGCGTCATGCGGCCCGAACATCATGATCGAGGGCCACCACCACCGGTTCAGACTGTCCTGCGCCATTTCTTTCTGCGCAGGCGTGCCCTGCGCCAGCGTCATCACGATCTCATACCCCTGACGCTGGTGGAAACTCTCTTCCTTGCACACACGGATCATCGCCCGCGCATACGGCCCGAATGAACAGCGGCACAGTGGGATCTGGTTCATAATCGCGGCGCCATCCACCAGCCAACCGATGGTGCCAATATCGGCCCAGCTCAGCGTGGGATAGTTGAAAATCGACGAATACTTGGCCTTACCCGAGTGCAGCTCTTCGGTCATCTCCTCGCGGCTGACGCCCAGCGTCTCGGCGGCGGAATACAGGTACAGCCCATGCCCGCCCTCGTCCTGCACCTTGGCCAGCAGCGCGGCCTTGCGGCGCAGCGTCGGGGCGCGGGTGATCCAGTTGCCCTCGGGCAGCATCCCCACGATTTCCGAATGTGCGTGCTGGCCGATCTGACGCACCAAGGTCCGCCGATAGCCCTCGGGCATTTCGTCATTCGGCTCGATCTTTTGCTCGGCGTCGATCCGAGCCTGGAACCGATCCAGAAACTCCTGAGTCTCCTGGGTGCTGCCATCAGCCCCGATCAAACCTTGCGAATACATGGCTGGGTCTCCTCCTGTCGCTCAATGCTTTATATGTTACGAAATTTATAAATGAAATAATTTTCGTAACACTTGTGGTCGGAAAAGTTTCAGCGCAGGTTAGTGACATGACTAAGACATTGATCTCATTCGGCCATGGCTATTGCGCTGCCGCCCTGGCGCAACGGCTGCTTCCCCAGGGTTGGGCCATTTTCGGCACCACGCGTAGCCCCGACAAAGCCAAAGCGATTCGCGCAACGGGCGTTGTGCCCCTGGTGTTAGGAGCGGATGACGGCCAGATCGCCAGGACGCTTGCCAATGCCACGCACATGCTGGTCTCGGCCGGTCCGGATGCGCAGGGCGATCCGACTTTGCGGCAGTTCGGCCCCCAAATCGGTGCCGTCAGCCATCTGGAATGGGCCGGATACCTGTCCACCACGGGCGTTTACGGCGATCATCAGGGCGGATGGGTAGATGAAAACACAGCCCTCACGCCCTCAACCCAGCGCGGGAAATGGCGTGTCGCTGCCGAGCGGGAATGGCAATCTTTGGACCTGCCGCTGCACATCTTTCGTCTGGCTGGCATTTACGGCCCCGGCCGCGGCCCCTTTGCCAAGGTCTGCAATGGCACCGCGCGACGGATCATCAAGGAAAATCAGCTGTTCAGCCGCATCCATGTCGCGGATATCGCGCAGACTCTGCACGCGTCGCTCCGGCGGCCAAATCCCGGCGCAATCTATAACCTGTGCGACAACGAAGCCGCCCCGCCCGAGGACGTCATTGCATACGCTGCCGAATTGCTGGATTTTCCGGTGCCTCCGGAAATTCCAATCGAGAAGGCCGACATGACCCCGATGGCCCGCAGTTTCTATGCAGAATCCAAACGTGTCAGAAATGATCGGATCAAGAATGAGTTGGACGTTGTTCTGCAATTTCCCGACTATCGCACGGGATTGCGGGCCCTGTTAGATCAGGAAAAGACCTAGCGCGCCGCGACCGCCGCGACCAGGACCAGGGCAATCAGCAAAACCGCGATGTTCCCGCTGCTGCTGGCGGCGACGTCATGCTCGATCACGGCAGGTGTAATGACGGTTTCACCACCCGCAAGCGCGGGCGAAACACTCAGAACCAAACCTGTCAGTATGGAAAAAGCAATTACCCGTTTCATGGAAAATCCCCCTATAAAGTTACGTAAAGTAACCCAGGATTGCCCAAAACGGGTAAAAAATCAAATTTTCAGGGGAAAGGGCGGGTTTCCCCGCCACAATTCATTCCCCGGATCGGCCTTAGTCGGCAGCGATCAGAACGGCCAGCAGCAGGGCCAGACCCATCACCGAGGCACCATCGCTGGAGCTGGAAGCTTCGGCGGCGATGACAACGGGCTCGACCGGCGCGGACTCGGGGTTGCCGGCAAAGGCCGGGGCGGCCAGGGTCATGCACAGTGCAGCTGCGATCAGTTTTTTCATTGGTAGTCTCCGTGGCTGGCAGTCTTTTGCTCGTCGCAGACATTTACGCGGAAAATGGGCGCGTTCAACCATACCGAAGCGCATGGTGCAGCGATGTCACAAAACCGTTGCAAAAATCATGCAGTCGCGCCAATCAAGCTTGGCTGGCGAAGGCCGAATAGGTTTGCGAGGCCACCAGGAACCCTTGCTCCACCAGCTGCCCCGGCCCGGCATAGACCTGCGATTGAGCCGGCGCGATCTGGAAATCTGTCGCGCCAACGGTGCCCATTCGCCGGGCATCCTCGGCATGATCCCAGGTTGCCTGGGCCACGCTGACCTGATCGCGCGCCACGAAGTCTCCGGCCAGCTTATAGTGTTTCAGAACAAAACTGACATCCGCCACAACCACCCCCGAGGCCGTATGCGGATGCGTCATCAGCTGCGCCCCCGGCAGGTTCCGCACCAGAGAATGTTTGGACAGCAGGCAATCCTCACCGAAAATCTCGCGGCGCAGGCCGCCAGTCAGCATGGTCACGCCCTCGGCGCCGCGATTGTCCTTCAGGAACCAGTGCAGCGCATTTTCCGGCGCGAAATACGGCACGCGGCCAAGTGCGCCCAGGCTATAGCGATCCGTCACCGCACGGGCCTGCGCATAGTCCAGCCCCCGCGTGCGCGACAGGGGCAGCGGCGCATAAAGATCCAGCATCTGCGAGACAACCGCCGTAAACCCCTGCGCATTGCAGTAATCCAGCAGCCTGCGCAACCCGCCGGGCATCTCGGCCATCTCATCGGAATCGGCGAACAGAATCCAGCCGCCTTGCAGCACCTTATGGGCGGCGGCCTCGCGCAGGTGGCATTCGTATTGCTTAGCCGGCAGCGTGTTGCGCAGCACCGTAACGCCCTCAAAGCCCTGCGCGATCTGAACCGTCTGATCGGTCGAACCATTGTCCAGAATCACGATATGCGCCACGCCAAGGGCCTGATGATGCCGGATGAAATCGGCCACCCAATAGGCTGCGTTCTTCATCATGGAAACGACAGCGCATTCATTGATCTGTAGCTGCACCCGTGCGGGGCCATGCAGCACCTGAGTCAGGCTCTGCACCATCCGCGCCTCTTGTCTGCGCCGCATCTTGTGCCGGGTTGCCCCCAGAAGACCGCGCAGACCCATCGCTTAGCCCGCCTGCCGCCCGATCGAGGCAATGCCCAGCACGTCCAGCACCTTGGCCTCGATGTCCTCGGCATTCAGCCCGGCGACGGCATACATGTCTTCCTGACTGGCCTGGTCGATGAAAATATCCGGCAGCACCATCGAGCGGAACTTCAGCCCGCCGTCGAACGCCCCGCTGTCGGCCAGGAATTGCGCGACATGGCTGCCAAAGCCGCCCACGGCACCCTCTTCGATGGTGATCAGAGCCTCGTGATCGGCGGCCAGCTGCGCGATCAGCGCCTCATCCAGCGGCTTGGCGAAACGTGCGTCGGCAATCGTGGGGGTGATGCCGCGCGCGGTCAGGGCCTCGGCGGCTTTCATCACCTCGGACAGGCGCGTCCCAAAAGACACAATCGCCACACGGCTGCCGGTTTGGATCACCCGGCCCTTACCGATTTCCAACACTTGGGGCACCTCGGGCATGTCCACGCCCACGCCCTCGCCGCGCGGATAGCGGAAGGCAATCGGGCCGTCATCATGCGCGGCGGCAGTGGCAACCATATGCGCCAGCTCGGCCTCATCCGCGGCGGCCATCACCACCATCCCCGGCAGGTTCGCCAGATAGGCAATGTCAAAGCTGCCCGCGTGGGTGGCCCCATCCGCCCCCACCAGACCGGCGCGATCAATGGCAAAACGCACGGGCAGGCGCTGAATCGCCACGTCATGCACCACCTGGTCATACCCGCGTTGCAGGAAAGTCGAATACATCGCGCAGAACGGTTTCAGCCCGCCAGCGGCCAGGCCCGCGCTGAAGGTCACGCCGTGCTGCTCGGCAATGCCGACGTCGAAACAGCGGCTGGGGTATCTCTCGGCAAAGAGATTCAGCCCGGTCCCGTCGGGCATCGCGGCAGTGACAGCGCAGATTTTATCGTCCTTGGCGGCCAGGCTCAGCAACGTGTCGGCAAACACATTGGTATAAGAGGGCGCATTGCTGGGCGCTTTTTTCTGCTGGCCGGTCAAGACGTCGAACTTGGCGGTCGCATGGCCCCTGTCTCGGGCCCGTTCGGCGGGGGCATAACCCTTACCCTTCTTGGTGATCGCATGGATCAGAATGGGCCCCGTCGCCCGCGCCTTGACCGTGCGCAGCACCGGCAGCAGCTGATCCAGATCGTGGCCGTCAATCGGCCCGATATAGCTGAACCCCAGCTCTTCGAACAAAGTGCCGCCGACAGTCATGCCCTTCAGCATTTCCTTGGCGCGTTTTGCCCCCTCACGGAAGGGTTCGGGCAACAGGCTGACGGCCCCCTTGGCGGCGGCCTTGAATTCCTGGAACGGCTCGCCCGCATAAAGACGGCTAAGATAACTGGACAGCGCCCCCACCGGCGGGGCAATCGACATTTCATTATCGTTCAGAATGACGATCATCCGCTTTTTCAGATGGCCGGCGTTGTTCATTGCCTCAAACGCCATGCCCGCGCTCATCGAGCCATCGCCGATCACGGCAATCGCATCGCCCAGCCCGCCTTCGGCACTGCCGCCCAGATCACGGGCCACGGCAAAGCCCAAAGCGGCGGAAATCGAGGTCGAGCTATGCGCCGCACCGAAAGGATCAAAGGGGCTTTCGGATCGTTTGGTAAAACCGGACAGCCCGTCCTTTTGGCGCAAGGTGCGGATACGATCACGCCGCCCGGTCAGGATTTTATGCGGATAGCATTGGTGGCTGACATCCCAGATCAGTTTATCCTTGGGCGTGTCGAATACGGCGTGCAGGGCGACCGTCAGCTCCACCACACCCAGACCCGCGCCCAGATGCCCGCCCGTCACGGATACCGCACTGACGGTTTCGTCGCGCAATTCCTGCGCAAGCTTATGCAGTTGCGCATCGGTGAATTGCTTCAGATCCGCAGGCAGGCTTACCTGATCCAGCAATGGCGTCTTCGGTCGGTCCGACATGGCCCCTCCGGGCTGGCTGTTAGCTTGCACGCGAGATAACGAACCGGGCCGCATCCCGCAAGGTTTCTGCCTCGTTCGCATAAGGATCTAGCGCATCGCAGGCCCGTGTCACCAGATCATGCGCGCGGTCTTTTGCCGCCTGAAGGCCCAGCAGCGAGACAAAAGTCGCCTTGCCCGCATCCGCGTCCTTGCCCACGGCCTTGCCGACGGTTTCGGCGTCGCCCTCAATATCCAGAACGTCATCCCAGATCTGAAAGGCCAGCCCCAGGCATTCGGCATAGGTGGCCAGCGGGCCACACTCCGCGCCCGCCATCACCGGGCCCGCCGTCGCGGCCCATTCGATCAAGGCGCCGGTTTTGCCCGCCTGCAACCGCGTGATTTCCTGCAAAGTCAAAGCCTGCGCAGCCGTTTCAGCCGCAATATCCATTTCCTGACCGCCAACCATCCCGGCAATCCCGGCGCGCGCGGCAAAGCCCTGGATCAATTCCAGTTTACGGCCTGCATCACACTCGGCCCGGCACAGCATTTCAAACGCCAGAGATTGCAGCGCATCCCCCGCCAGAACGGCCGTGACCTCGTTCCATTTGCGATGGACCGTCGGCTGGCCGCGGCGCAGATCGTCATCATCCATGCAGGGCATATCATCGTGGACCAGCGAATAGGCGTGCATGGCCTCGATCGCGGCGGCGGCGGGCAGGGCAGCCTGCGCATCGACGCCATGCAAACGCGCGCTTTCCAGCACCAGGAACCCACGCAGCCCCTTGCCGCCCCGGCACGCATACAGCATCGCCTGCGCCACCGGGCTGTCCTGACCGTTCAGCGTCTGCGCAATATAGCCTTCGGCCTGCGCGCGCGCATCGGCCAGAGCCGTCGCCAATACCACCGTCATTGTGAAATCACAGCCCCTCGGCCGGTTTCAGACCTGTCGCGTTCCCATCCGCATCCTGAGTAATCACAGCGACCTTTTCCTCGGCCTCGCGCAGCTTGGTCTCGCAGCGTTTTTTCAGATCGGCCCCACGGGTGTAGAGCTCGATCGACTCTTCCAGCGTGGCTTCTCCGCCCTCTAGCTTGTCAACGACAGCCGTTAGCTCGGCCATGGCCTCTTCGAAGGACATTTCAGATACGGGGCGGGCGGTCATCGGACACTCCTTAGCGGTTTCGCAGGCACCATAGCGGCGCAGGCGGGCAGGTTCAATTCGGTTGACGCGCCGCGCCCCCTGCCGGATGCTGCCAGGGATGAGCATCGTGACAACCAACAACGCCAAGGCCTTTCCTCAAGAGGCCGCCGCCGCCAGCCTGCTGGTTGAACAAGCCGCAAGCGCCGCCGGATTGCAGGCCCAGATCACGCAGCTGTTTCGCTTTGTCCCCGACAACCGGATCATTTTGCGCGGCACGTTGGCGCAGCAGGACGCCGTGTTCCGGATGCCTTTGTCTGCCGCCAGCCGCAAACAGATCACCCGTGAATGGGCCGAGCTGAACCGGACGCATCCCTATATGTCCCGCGGGCCCTGTCAGGTGGCCTGTCCGCTGCATTTCGATGAGGTCTCGGGCCTGATGGTGATCAGTCATATCCCCGGCACTCCGCTGATGAAACATCTGTGGACGCTTAACCCAGAGGACCGCGCCCCGGTGTATGCCCATGCAGGCGATTGGCTGGCCGCCTACACCCAACCCAGCCAGAGCACCCGCCAGGCCAATGTGCGCCACTGGCTGATCCGGGCGCGCGATGCGGCAGCCAAACAGCCTCATCCTGCCCTGGCCGAGGTCGAAACCCGCGTGTTCCGCAAAATGCGGCACCTGTCCAGGCAGATCGGCGGGCACGATTGGCGCGTGTCCATCCCGCACGGGGATTTTCACCCCAATAACCTGATCCTGAACGGCCAGATTCTGACAGGCATCGACACCGGCGGCTCTTCGGTCGCGCCGATCTACAAGGATATGGCCCGATCCCTGACACATATGGCACGGCGCGGGCTGTTCTTTGGCCAGGCGCGGAAATTCGGAGTGGACGCGCTGGCTTTTGACGCGCTGGCCAAGGCAATGCAGCTGACCGCGCCGGAACAAGAGCTATATCTGCCCTATCTGATCTGCTTTGAAACCCTGTTCCGGGTCGAGCACCCGCAGATGCCGCAGCACCGTGTCGAACACGGCAGGGAAATGGCGAAATCGCTGCTCCGAGACCTGCGGCAGATCACCTAACCGTCCATCAGCGCAGCCACATGGGCGGCCACGCACATGCCCAATGCGTGCAGATCATAGCCGCCTTCCAGCACGGAAACCACGCGCCCCTTTGCGTATTGTTTCAGTTGACGGGTCAGCCAGACGAAATCCTCGACCTCCCAGTTCAATTGCGCCAGAGGATCGGCACGATGCGCATCGAACCCGGCCGAGATCAGCAGCAGTTCGGGCGCAAACGCGTCCAGCATCGGGAAAACGCGGCGCTCATAGGTTTCACGCATCTGGGCCCCGCCGGATTCGGGCAGCAGGGGCAGATTAACGATCTGATCGTGCGCGCCGCGTTCGCCTTCGGTGCCGGTGCCGGGCCACAGCGGCGATTGATGCGAGGAAAAGAACAGCGCCTGCGGCTCGTCCCACAGCAAATCCTGCGTGCCATTGCCATGATGCACGTCGAAATCCACCACAGCAACGCGTGCCACCCCCCGCGCCAGCGCATGTTTGGCCGCAATCGCCACATTCCCGAACAGGCAAAATCCCATCTGACGGGCGGTTTCTGCATGGTGGCCCGGCGGGCGACAGGCGACAAAGGCGTTATCCGCCCGCCCATCCAACACCGTATCGACAGCGGCAACAGCGGCTCCGACCGCCCGGCGCGCCGCCTGAACCGACCCGGCCGACATGAACGTGTCTTCGTCCAGCGCAACCGAGCCGGCCTGCGGCTCGGCCTTCAGGATCTTTTGCAGATAGGTTTCAGGGTGACATAGCAGGATCTGCGCATCCGTTCCCAAAGGCGCTTCGTGACGGTCCAGGGCCATTCCCTTCAGCGCCGTGGTCACGGCATCCAGGCGTGCCACCTGTTCGGGATGCCCCGCAGGGGTGACATGCCCCCAACACGCCGTATGAGAATAAAACGCGGTCGTCATCTCTGACCCTCCTTCGTAAGGCCCAAAGGATCATCCCCCATCGCGCCCGCCGGATCAATCGCCCCCCCGCCGGCTGAACGGTCAGTCCGGGGCCAGCATGTACCCGGCCCCGCGGACCGTCTGCAAATACCGAGGCTGCTTGGGGTCTGCCTCGATTTTCCGGCGCAGACGTGTGATCTGTACATCCACCGCGCGTTCCTGCGCCTGCCCCCGATCGCGGCCCAGATCCTCGACCAGTTTGGCGCGGGAAATCGGCTCGTTCGGGCGGGCCGAGAAAATCTTCATCAGCTGGCTTTCGGTGGCGGTCAGGCGGATCATGTCTTCGTCCTGCCACAGCTCGCCCCGGTCCACGTCATAGCGGATCAGGCCCAGCGTCAGCACCTTGGGGGCCGTGTCGGCGGGGGCGGCCTCGGGCATCCGGCGCAGAATGGCGTTGATCCGCAGAAGCAGCTCCTTGGGCTCAAAGGGCTTGGCCAGATAATCGTCTGCCCCGGCCTCCAGCCCGGCAATCCGATCCTCGGTTTCGCCCTTGGCGGTCAGCAGCAGGATCGGGGTAGAAATGTCCGCGCGCAGGGCCCGTGTAAGGCTGATCCCGTCCTCGCCCGGCATCATCACATCCATCACGATCAGGTCGAACTCCAACCCCGACAAAAGCCGCCGCGCATGAACCGCATCCCGCGCCGCAGACACCAGAAACCCGTTACGCATCAGGTATTTCTGCAACAGCCCGCGAATGCGTTCGTCATCGTCAACGATCAGCAGATGAGGATCGACGTCATTCATGCGCCATTCTCGCGCAGGGCGTGGTATTTGCGCCGCATTTCAGGGTCCATCATTGCCTCCAACACCTGGCGGAATCCGGCCACCGCCTGCGGCCCCGCCGCACGATAGGCCGTCCGCATCCGGGCCCGCTGCGCATCGGACAGTTTGCGCTCCAGCGCCGCGCCCTCTTCGGTCAGGAACAGGTGCCGTTCGCGTTTATCGGCAACGCCGACCCGGCTTTCGACAAGACCATCTTCGATCAGGGTGCGCAACACACGATTCAGCGATTGCTTGGTCACCCCCAGCAGGATCAGCAGATTGTTAACGGTCGTTCCCGGTGCGCGATTGATGAAATGGATTGCCCGGTGATGCGCGCGCCCATAGGCCATGCCCGCCAGAATACGATCCGGATCTTCGGTAAACCCCCGATAAGCAAAGAACATTGCCTCGATTCCCTGGCGCAGTTGTTCGTCTGTCAGGAACAGAAGGTTCTCGCCGGTGGTTACTTCTGACATCGCCATCCCCTGTGAAAACTGTTAACAAAATGCCCGCGCAAGAGGCAGCTTAAGTCAGTCTTGTTGACATTCCAAGAGCGAACTGATACCGAATCGCAGCTTTCGCGCAAGAAACTGTCCGATACGGACCGAAATTGCGCAACTTTCGAAAATCGAACGAGGGTAAGGGGAACAGCAATGGCCGGGTATGATGACCGCGATGGTAAAATCTGGATGGATGGTAAAATGGTGGACTGGCGCGACGCCAATGTCCACATTCTGACCCATGCCCTGCACTATGCCTCCTCTGTTTTCGAAGGCGAGCGCTGCTATGACGGGAAAATCTTCCTGTCGCGCAAACATTCCGAACGCCTGCTGCGCTCGGGTGAAATGATGGACATGCCCATCCCCTACACCGTGGATGAAATCGAGGCCGCCAAACAAGCCGTTCTGGACGCCAACAACCTGACCGACGCCTATGTGCGCGTCGTCGCCTGGCGCGGCGCAGGCGAAGACATGGGCGTATCCGCCGCCCGGAACCCGGTGCGCATGGCCGTCACCGCCTGGGAATGGGGCAGCTATTATGGCGATGCGAAATACCAGGGTGCGAAACTGGACGTGGCCAAATGGAAACGCCCCTCGCCCGAAACCATCCCGACCTCGGCCAAGGCAGCGGGTCTCTATATGATCTGCACCATGTCCAAACACGCGGCCGAGGCCAAAGGCTGCTCGGACGCGCTGTTCATGGATTACCGTGGCTACGTGGCCGAGGCGACCGGCGCCAATATCTTCTTCGTCAAGGACGGCGAGGTCCACACCCCCCTGCCCGACGCCATCCTGAACGGCCTGACCCGCCAAACCGTGATCGGCATGTTGAAGGACCGCGGCATCACCGTGCACGAACGCCACATCCTCCCCGAGGAACTGGACGATATGGAACAATGCTGGCTGACCGGCTCGGCCGCCGAGGTCACCCCCGTGGGTCAGATCGGCGATTGGACATTCGAAGTGGGCGATCTGTGCCGCGAAATTTCCGAAGCATATGAGGCGCTGGTCCGCGCCTGATCTCTGACCGATAAAATGGAAACGCCGGCCCTTAGCGCCGGCGTTTTTACTTTAGAAATCCACCCCACGCTGCGCCTTGATACCGGCGGCGTAAGGGTGCTTGATCTCAGTCATTTCCGTCACCAAATCGGCATAATCACACAGCAGTTCCGGCGCATCGCGGCCCGTCAGAATCACGCTGGTCCGGTCAGACCGGCGCTTAAGCCCCTCCAGCACCTGTTCAGCAGACAGATAATCATACCGCAGAGCAATGTTGATCTCGTCCAACACGATCAGATCGTAATCGCCGCTTTCCATCATCTCGCAGGCACGATTGAACGCCGCCGTGGCCGCTGCAATATCGCGGTCCTTGTCCTGCGTATCCCAGGTAAATCCCTCACCCATCGTGTGCCAGTCAACACCGCCCAGACGATCAAAGAACTGGCGCTCTCCGGTGATCCATTTGCCCTTGATGAACTGCACAACGCCCACAGTTTTCCGCCAGCCCAGCGCACGGACGATCACACCGAAAGCAGACGAGGATTTGCCCTTGCCGTTGCCCGTATGGATCAGAATCAGCCCGCGATCAGGGTCGGTTGCCTCGGCCACCTTGTCCTGATGCGCCTTTTGCATCTTTTGCATTTTTGCCTTGTGATCGTCGCTCATATCCGCCTCCTGTTCGCCCCTTCCCATATAGAAAAAGCCGGGAAATTCCACCCCCGGCTCTTTCATCTTGCTGTAAATACTCAAAAATCAGCCAGGGCTCATCCCGCGCAGACGCTCCGAGCGGCGCCGCAGCAGTTCCACCGTGGTCAGCAGCGCAATTGAGATCAGCACCAAAATCGTCGCCACCGACAGGATCGCCGGGCTGATCTGCTCACGAATCCCGTTCCACATCTGACGCGGGATCGTCTGTTCATCCAGGCCACCGACGAACAGCACCACCACCACCTCGTCAAACGAGGTGACAAAGGCAAACAGCGCGCCGGAAATCACGCCGGGCAGGATCAGCGGCATCTGTACCCGGCGGAAGGTGCTGATCGGGTCCGCGCCCATATTGGCCGCCGCGCGGGTCAGCGAATGGTCAAACCCCACCAGAGTCGCCGTCACGGTGATAATCACAAACGGAATGCCCAAAGTCGCATGAGCCAGGATCACGCCCAGATAGGGAATGCCCCAATTCTGGATCGCAATCTCAGAGTAGAAAAAGAACAGCCCCGTAGCCACGATGATGATCGGCACGATCATGGGCGAAATCAGGATCGCCATGATTACCCGGCGAAAGGGCATCTCGGGGCGGGACAGACCCAGCGCCGCCACAGTGCCCAGCCCGGTGGCCAGAATGGTGGAAAAGAAACCGATGATGATCGAGTTCTTCGCCGCATTGATCCAGGCCGCATTCGACCAGGCATCGGCCCACCAGCTGAAATCGCGCGGGGCCTCGGGGGCCAGCATCCCAAAGGTCAGCAGCAGGTCATACCAACGGGTGGAATAGCCGGTTGGGTCCAGTCTCAGCATTTTCTCGGTGAAGGTGAAATAGGGCTCAGAGTTGAAACTGAGCGGTATAACCACCAGAATCGGCGCGATCAGGAACAGAAAGATCAACGCGCAGATCACCAGATAGGTGTAGTGCCAGGCTTTTTCCAGCGGATCGGCGTAGGACGGAAGTGCCATGTCTGTCTCTCCTCTTAGCCCAGTTTCAGATTGTCGATGCCGATCAGGCGGTCATACAGCCAGTACAGGATCATCACCCCGCCCAGCAGCATCGCAGCCAGCGCCGCAGCCAGGGACCAGTTCAGCGATTTCTGCATGTGGAACGCGATCAGGTTGGAAATCAGCTGACCATCGGCCCCCCCCACCAGCGCGGGCGTGATGTAATAGCCAACCGCCAGAATGAACACCAGCAGCGCGCCAGCCCCAATGCCCGGCACCGTTTGCGGGAAATAGATCCGGCGGAACGCGGTCCAGCTGGTTGCACCCAAACTGCGGGCCGCACGCACATAGGACGGGTTGATCGGACGCATCACCGAATACAGAGGCAGCACCATAAAGGGCAGCAGGATATGCGTCATCGCAATCACCGTCCCCAGCTGGTTATACATCATCTGCAATCGGTTCTCATCCCCCAGCAGGCCAATCCCCACCAGCGCATCGTTGACCACGCCTTGGGATTGCAGCAGCACCATCCAACTGGTCGTACGCACCAGCAATGACGTCCAGAAAGGCAGCAGCACCAGGATCATCAGCAGGTTCGAGTGGCGCAGCGGCAGTGTCGCCAGCAAATGCGCAATCGGATAGGCCAGCACAAAAGTCAGAAAGGTAATCAACAGCGACAGGAACAGCGTCCGCTGGAACAGCTTTACATAGACCTGCCGGTTTTCATTCACCATGACGATATTGCCATCCGCATCCTTGGTACGGTCGGCGGCAGCCAGGTAGAAGTTGAACGTATAGGACGAGGACGCATCGCGCATCACACGCCACAGGGCGGGATCGCCCCAATCCTCATCCAGATCCAGGATCGCGGCCTTATACGGAGGCTCCAGTTTTTTGGCTTTTCTTGCGGCCTTGGTGAACATCGAGCGCGAGCCCGACAGTTCATAGTTGATCCGGGTGCCGGCCTGACCGGCAGCGCGCAGATCCTTCAGCACCAGCAGATCAGCGGCCAGCGCAGCATAGGCGGCCTCGTCCGGTTCAGTGCCCAGCGGGTTGTCATTAAACCACGCTTTCAAATTCGCCATAATCGGGGTGCGAACGCCAGTGCCGATTTCCTCGTGGATCGTGAAACCTTCGTTATGCACGGATCTCTTCAGCATCTGGCCAATTGGCATCACGAACGTGATCAGAATAAAGGCTAAAAGCGGCAGCACCAGAAAGAATGCGCGCCGTCTGGCATGGGACTGTGCCCTGGCCAAAGCCTGCTTCAGCGGCTTGCCATCAGCCGTTGTCAGCATCTCTCCGTTCGCACTTGCGTCGGTCATGTGGATGTCACCTTTCCCCGTGGTAGGCCGGGCCTTGGTGGCCCGTACCCGAAAGTGTCAGGATCGCCCCCAGGTCAGGGGCGACCCAAAGGCCGGATCAGTTGGCCAGCCAGGCGTTGAAACGCTCGTTCAGCTCGGCGTCTTTATCGACCCAGAACTCAAAGTTGTTAACCAGAGCGTTGGTCAGGTTGGCCGCAGCGGTCGGCATATGCGGGCCCATTTCGGTCACGCCATCCGAGTATTTACCCACCAGAGCACCCGACGATTTACGCGCAGGACCGTAGGAAATCCACGAAGCCTGATCGGCCAGGCGCTGGGTATCGGTTGCGAAGGCGATGAACTCCATCGCGGCGTCCTTGTTGGGGGCGCCTTTGGGCACGACGAACAGGTCAAAGTCCATGATCTGACCGTCCCAGACGACTTCCAGCGGCTGGTTTTCGGCAACCGCAGCGTTGAAGATACGGCCGTTATAGGCGGTCGACATCACGACCTCGCCATCTGCCAGCAGCTGCGGCGGCTGAGCGCCGGCTTCCCACCAGACGATGTCTGCCTTGATGCTGTCCAGCTTGGCAAAGGCGCGATCCACACCGGCATCGGTGTCCAGCAGGTCATAGACTTCGCCCGCAGGAACGCCATCCGCCATCAGAGCCATTTCCAGGGTCGCTTTGGCCGATTTCCGCAGGCCGCGTTTGCCGGGGATTTTTGCGGTGTCAAAGAAGTCGGCGATGGTGGCGGGCGCCATCGAGACGTTGTCTTTGTTATAGGCAAAAACGGTTGACCAAACGATGTTCGCAACCGCGCAATCCTGAATCGCGCCGTCGATGAAATCGTCAGCAGCCGGGGTGCCATCGGGGGCTGCGGGCAGCATCGAGGCGTCGATTTCTTCCAGCAGGCCTTCGTCACACAGACGCACAGCATCCGAGAATTCCACGTCAGCCACGTCGATCGAGACATTCCCGGCCTCAACCTGCGCCTTGATCGGGGTCGCGGGGTTGTCCGCGTCGATCGAGTTGATCTTCACGCCGGTCTTGGCGGTGAAGGGCTTGTGATAGGCCTCGACCTGCGACTTGGTGTAGGCGCCACCCCAGGACATTACCGTCACTTCGCCAGCCTGAGCGGCAAACGCTGCGGTGGTCAGCGCCGAAGCCAGAAGAGCAGTCTTGAGTTTCATTGTCATAACTCCCATTGGTGCCCGTAATTTGATGATGACAGAGAGAGTGAAACGGGCAAAGTCACCTCTCCTTGAACGACACAGGCCCAGCCTCTGACCGGGCCTGCGGATTCTATCAGGCGTCCAGGGCGTGGCAGTCCTGAGGCAGCCAGCCGATTTCCAGCTGTTGCCCCGGAACCAGACGATCCTGGTCAGGTGCGTTCCGGGTTTTCACAACGAATTCTTCGTTTCCGGCCACGCGCAGACGGGTGCGGAAAATGTCACCCATATAGATGAACTCCAGCACCTCGGCCTTTAGCGTATGAGCGCCCTCTTGCAGGCGGTCCTTGTTGAATTCGACACGTTCGGGGCGGATCGAGACGCGGGTCTTCTCGCCCGGTTTCGAAACATTGACCGGCTTGGCGTCAATCAGCTCGCCATCTTCCAGGCGGACAACGCATAGATCGGGGCCTTTTATTTCGACCACCTCACCCAGCAACGTGTTGTTTTCACCGATAAATTGGGCAACAAAGCTGTTTTGCGGGGCTTCATACAGCTGATCCGGCGGGGCCAGCTGCTGAATGCGGCCATCATCGAAAACGGCCACGCGGTCAGACATGGTAAGAGCCTCGGTCTGGTCGTGGGTCACGTAAACGGTGGTGATCCCCAGCTCATGCGCCAGACGGGTGATTTCAAACTGCATGTGCTCGCGCAGCTGTTTATCCAGCGCGCCCAGCGGTTCGTCCATCAGAACCAGCTCGGGCTCAAACACCAGCGCGCGGGCCAGGGCGATCCGCTGCTGCTGCCCCCCGGACAGCTGCGCCGGACGACGATTGCCGAAATCGCCCATCTGCACCATGTCCAAGGCCCGTTTGATCTTGGTCTCGCGCACGGATTTATCCATGCCGCGCACTTCCAGCGGGAAGGACAGGTTTTCAGCCACGGTCATGTGGGGGAACAGCGCGTAATTCTGGAACACCATGCCGATGCCACGCTTATGCGGCGGAATGTTGTTGATCGGACGACCGTCCAACAAGATTTCGCCGTGTGTGGCGGTCTCAAACCCGGCAAGCATCATCAGGCACGTGGTTTTCCCCGACCCAGACGGCCCCAGCATCGTAAGGAATTCGCCCTTCGGCATACTGAGGTTCAGATCTTTGACGACAAGCGTCTCACCGTCATAGCTCTTTTGCACTCGGTCGAACTGGACGAATGCATCCTTGGTTTGTTGTTCAGCCAAGATATGGCTCCCCGTTTTTTTGTAACTCGCAGTTAAACTGCTTTATTTAAGGTAAACTAAAACGCGGGTTGGATCGGGTTGCAACCGGATAGCGGCACTTTTGGGCCAAATTCGACATTCTCACGATTTTTGAATGTTCCCCCAGACCTTATTGCCATTATATTAAACACTACCCTGATCCTTTGATTTCTATGCAAAATTTTTTGCTTAGTTCACATGCAAACTTCGGATATTTTAATATTTTTGAATTCTGAAAAAATTCTTACCGCCTAAATTTGAGGCGCATTCAAAGGGCGACCTAAGGGGAGGCGCGCGCGCCAAAGATGTATCGCCTATGCAAAAATCCCCCATTTAGAGATTCTGTTGAAAGGAATCAGTTCGCCGGCAACACCCCCAGACGGCGCTCGGTCAGCGAGGACACAAAGATGCTACCGTCAGCGGCGGTGATGGCGCCGGTTGTCAGTGCGTAGCTTCCGGCGGGGTCTTGCAATGTTTCAAGAACCCGCCCTTCGGCATCCATGCGCAACACGAACCCATAGCGTTTCGGCGCGGGCCTCATCGTTTCCGGCAGCCTGAGGATCGCCTGCCTTAACCGTGGCCGCGCAGACAGCCGATCGACAATCGGATTTCGGGGACTGACCAGCCCCAGCCAGAAGCTTCCGTCCGGGGCGGCATTTAGATTATCCGGAAATCCGGGCAGATTCCGCAGCACCTGACGCCCCGTCCCATCCGGCGCGTATCGCCAAACCGAGTAAGTCCCGGTTTCAGCCACGTAGACATCCCCGTTTGCGCCAATGGAAATCCCGTTCGGAAAGGTCAGCCCATTGGTGAACAAGGTGGCTTTACCCGTCTGCGGGTCGTATTTCAGAACCCGCCCATTACTGGAATGTTCGATCAGGTCCAGAATCGAGGCAGGCAGCGTACCCCCATGCGCCTTAGCACCAAAACGGGTCGAGGCATCGGTGAAGAAGATCGTACCATCCGCCGCAATATCCACATCATTGGCATAACGGATCGGCACCCCATCCGCGCTGTCCGCCAGCAAGCTGACTTGGCCCTGCGGGTCGATCGCCAGCAAACCCAGATAGGCATCGGCAACATACAGCACCCCATCCGGTCCGAACTCGATCCCCAGCGGGCGGCCCTTTGTGGTTGCAAAAACCTCGGTCTGACCACCGTTCTGAGCGCAGCGCAGGATTTCCCCGTCATGAACCGCGATATAAAGCATTCCGTCAGGGCCAATCGCGATATCTTCGGGGCCGGAACGCCCTGCAATGTCCAGAAATGTCAGCTGTTTCAGCCGTTCATTGGGTTCGAACGCCCCGGAATATCCAGGGTTTTTCGGAGCGTTCCAAGGTTTGGGATCGACCGGGACAGGCCAGAAAACCAGATAGGCAACACATACAACAGCTACAATTGCCCACAGCCCCAGAAACGATTTCATTGCCTGCTCCTTTGTCTTGGGAAGCAGGAATTGCGTGCTTAGGGTGCTGCCTCCCACAATCCCTCATCTTTAACGCGAGCCAACCCTTCGTCAAGCGACTTCACCGCGCGGTCGATCAGCGTGTCCACTTCCTCGCGCGAAATCACCAGGGGCGGGCTGATGATCATCCGATCCCCGACGTGACGCATGATCAGGTTGTTGGCAAAGCACCGTTCGCGGCAGATATATCCCACAGTCCCGGCCTCGGCGGCAAAGGCCGCGCGGCTTTCCTTATGCGGGGTCAGCGCGATCGAGCCCATCATCCCGACAATCTTGGCCTCGCCCACCATAGGGTGATCGGCCAGGGCTTCCCATTTTTCTTTCAGATAGGGGGCGATGTCATCGCGGACGTAATCCACGATTTTCTCTTCCTGCATGATATTCAGGTTTTCCAGCGCCACGGCGGCCGCCACCGGATGGGCGTTGTAGGTATAGCCGTGATTGAATTCGCACGCGCCAATGACAGCGGCAATTTCATCGCTGACGATCGAGCCACCAATCGGCTGATAGCCCGAGGACAGGCCCTTGGCGATGGTCATGATGTCCGGAGTCCAGCCCACGGTTTCGCTGCCAAACCAATTGCCGGTCCGACCGAAGCCACAGATCACCTCGTCCGCGATCAGCAGAATATCGTACTGGTCGCAAATGCGCTTGATTTCGGGCCAGTAGGTTTCGGGCGGCACGATCACACCGCCAGCCCCCTGCACGGGTTCGGCGATAAAGGCGGCAACATTGTCTTCGCCCAGCTCATGGATGGCTTGCTCCAGCTGGCGAGCACGTTCCAGGCCAAATTCCGCAGGGGACATGTCTGCGCCTTCGGCCCACCAGTTAGGCTGATCAATGTGGTGGATGTCGGGGATCGGCAGCCCGCCCTGCGCGTGCATTCCGCTCATCCCGCCCAGGGAACCGGCCGCAACCGTCGAGCCGTGATAGGCATTTTTCCGGCTGATGACGATCCGCTTCGAGGGCTTGCCCTTCTGCGCCCAATAGGTCCGCACCATACGCAAATTCGTGTCATTTGCCTCGGACCCCGAGCCCGCATAGAACACATGGTTCAGATCGCCCGGCGCGATTTCGGCCAGTTTCTGGCTCAGCGCGATCGCGGGCACGTGTGTCGTCATGAAGAACGTGTTGTAATAGGGCAGTTCAGCCATCTGGCGCGCGGCGACATCGGCCAGGCGCTGGCGGCCATAGCCGATGTTTACACACCACAGCCCGGCCATCCCGTCGATGATCTGGTTGCCCTCACTGTCGTGCACCCAGACCCCATCGGCCCGCGTGATGATACGCGCGCCTTTTGCGGCCAGCTCATCCTGGGTCGTGAACGGGTGCATATGATGCGCCGCATCCAGTTTTTGCAATTCTTCGGTGGGCATATGATTGCTGATGATGGTCATCCCAGGCCTCGTCGTTCGAAATGGCGAATCACGGCCAGACTGTGAACTGGCCGCGTTCATTCACAATATGATCAAATTTTTGCGTGTCAATCGAATCAGTTTAATTCGGTCTGCGGCTGCAACATGTCCCGCACTTGCTCCATTCCTTGCAGCATGTCTTCGCGACAGGCACGCGCTGCGGCCTCTGCGTCTCCGGTCCGCATGGCCCCCAGCAGATCCTTGTGACGATCCGGCAAATTCTGGGTCCCCAGCCGCCCGCACACCACCCTCAGAGAGGGGCCGAAGCGCAGCCAGAGTCCCTCGGCCATGGTGGCCAGAATCGGGGCATCGGCCAGTTCGTAAATCTTGGCGTGGAACCGATAGTTATACTCCAGATAACCGCGCAGATCACCGCGTGCGATTGCGGCATCCAGGGCCGCGTCCAGCTCGGTCAGAACCGACAGATCCTCGGGCGTTGCACGCTCGGTTGCGCGCAGGCCCATATGGGACTCAAGCCATTGCCTTGCATATATAATTTCCGATATATTCTCGGCCGTCAGAGGCGGCACGATGACCCGGCGATTGCCCTGGAATTTCAGCGCACCCTCGGCCGTCAGCCGCCGGATCGCCTCGCGCACCGGCGTCATCCCGGCCTCCAGGCTTCCGGTCAGCCCCTGAATGGTAACGGGTTGCCCCGGCGCAATCTCTCCGAAGAGAATCTGTTCACGCAATTTACGATAGATCACCTCATGCGCAGGAAGCCGCGCTTTGCCGGTTTCTTTAGTGGCGGTTTTTTGGGCGTCCCCATCCATGCTGCCTTTTTTCTCCGCATTGGCTTTCATCCATTTGTTGCGAGTTTAAATGACCCGTGGAAACATTACCATATTGCCTTGACGGGCATTTTTTGATCAAATTTGGATAGACCGGAGAAAAACCACCGGGAATCCAAGGGGAGAAAGAAAATGAAGAACTGCCTGCTATCCGTGACAGCCATCGCCGCCCTGTGCGCCGGCATGGCCAATGCCGAAGAAGTCCGCGTCTACAACTGGTCCGACTACATCGACGAAGGCCTGCTGACCAAATTCGAAGAAGAGACCGGCATCAAGCTGATCTACGACGTGTTCGACAGTAACGAAGTGCTGGAAACCAAGCTGCTGGCAGGGGGCTCGGGCTATGATGTCGTGGTTCCGACCGGCTCGTTCCTGCAACGCCAGATCCAGGCGGGCGTGTTCCAGAAACTGGACACCGCCAAGCTGTCCAACATCGGCAATCTGTGGGACACGATCCAGGATCGCACCGCGCGGTTCGACCCCGACAATGCTTACTCGATCAACTACATGTGGGGCACCACCGGGATCGGCGTGAATGTCGGCAAGGTCAAAGAGATACTGGGAGACGATGCGCCGATCGACTCGTTGTCTTTGGTGTTCGACCCGGTCAACATGGAAAAGCTCAGCGCCTGCGGCGTGCATTTCCTGGACGCCCCGGACGAGATGATCCCCGCCGCGCTGACCTATCTGGGTGAAGATCCCAACAGCCACGATAAGGACGCGTTCAGCAAGGTCGAAGCGCTGTTCGTCGGCGTGCGCCCCTATGTGCAGAAGTTCCACAGCTCGGAATATATCAACGCGCTGGCCAATGGCGATATCTGCGTGGCCGTCGGCTGGTCGGGTGACATCCTGCAAGCGCGTGACCGCGCGGACGAGGCCGACAATGGTGTCGAGATCGCCTATAACGCCCCGTCCGAAGGCGCCCTGATGTGGTTTGACCAGATGGCCGTTCCCGCCGACGCCCCCAACCCCGAAGCGGCGCATAAGTTCCTGAACTTCATTCTGGACGCAAACAACATGGCCGCAGCGTCGAACTATGTCTATTACGCCAACGGCAACAAGGCCTCGCAGGAATTCCTTGAGGAAGACGTGATTGGCGATCCGGCGATCTATCCCAGCGCCGAGGCCATGGCGAACACCTATATCAAAGGCCCCTACCCGCAGAAGGTTCAGCGCACCGTGACCCGCCTGTGGACCAAGATCAAATCGGGCACCTAAGAAACGCCTGTACCGGCCCGCGCTGTCATGGCGCGGGCCCTTTTTATGTGTAGAGACTGACATGACCGAAACCGTATTCGCCCCCTGGGAAGACCAAACCGAAACGCCTCTGATTCAGTTCAAAAGCGTGACCAAACGGTTTGGCGATTTCACCGCCATCGACAACCTGACCCAAGACATCTACGAGCGCGAATTTTTTGCGCTACTGGGGCCGTCGGGCTGCGGGAAAACCACCATGATGCGGATGCTGGCTGGCTTTGAAACCCCCACGACCGGGCAGATCATCATCGCGGGGCAGGACATGGCCCAGGTACCGCCGAACGAACGCGCGGTGAACATGATGTTCCAGTCCTACGCGCTGTTCCCGCACCTCTCGATCTGGGAAAATATCGCCTTTGGTCTGAAGCGGCAGAAAATGCCCAAGGATCAGATTGAAGCACGGGTCGAAGAGATGCTGCGCCTGACCCGCCTGTCCAAATTTGCCAAGCGCAAACCGCACCAGATCTCGGGCGGGCAACGTCAGCGGGTGGCTTTGGCCAGGTCACTGGCGCGTGCGCCAAAGCTGCTGCTGCTGGACGAACCCCTGGGCGCGCTGGATCGCAAGCTGCGCGAAGAAACCCAGTTCGAGCTGATGGACATTCAGGAAAAGACCGGCACCACCTTTGTGATCGTCACCCACGACCAAGAAGAGGCCATGACCGTGGCCAGCCGCGTCGCCGTGATGGACGAAGGCCGCATCATGCAGGTCGCCACCCCCGCGAATATCTATGAAGAGCCGAACTCGGTCTATGTGGCTGATTTCATTGGAGATGTGAACATCATCCAGGGCACGGCCACACCAACCGGCACGGATGGGTATGACATCAAATGGCACGCCGATCAGCCCCCCATCCATGCGCAAACCAGCCGCACGCTTGTGGACGGGCAAACCGCCTTTGTCGCGATCCGGCCCGAGAAAATCAGCATTTCCGCCGAAAAGCCCGAAGGCGCCGTGAACGCCGTCAAAGGTAAGATCATCGACATCGGCTATCTGGGCAATATCTCGACCTATCACGTTGAAATTCCCGGCGGCCTGATGGTCAAGGCGCAGGCCACCAACACCCGCCGCCTGTCGCGCCGGGGCTTTACCTGGGAAGACGAGGTCTGGCTCAGCTGGACGCTGACCGCCGGCTCGGTACTGGAGCAATAACATGCGGCGCCTGTTTCTGATCTCTGTTCCGTATATATGGCTGTTGGCGCTGTTCCTGATCCCCTTTGTGATCGTGTTGAAAATCTCGCTGAGTGACGTCGCGCTGGCCATTCCGCCCTATACGCCCACACTGGATCTGGGCGGCGGCTGGGCCGCGATAAAGGACTTCTTCAGCCAGCTGGATTTCGAAAACTTCGTCTGGCTGACCGAGGATGACCTGTATTGGAAGGCCTATGTCTCCAGTCTGCAAATTGCCGTGGTCTCGACGCTGCTGACGCTGCTGGTGGGCTATCCGATTGCCTATGGCATGGCGATGGCCCCCGATGAATGGCGCCCCACGCTGATGATGCTGGTGATCCTGCCATTCTGGACCAGCTTTCTGATCCGCGTTTATTCGTGGATGGGCATCCTGTCAAAAGAGGGTTTCCTGAACCAGTTCCTGATGTGGACCGGCCTGATATCCGAGCCGCTGACCATCCTGAACACCAATACCGCCGTCTACATCGGCATCGTTTACACCTATCTGCCTTTCATGATCCTGCCGATCTATTCGGCGCTGGAAAAGCTGGACGGGTCGCTGCTGGAGGCCGCCGAGGATCTGGGCTGTTCGCGTCTGTCGGCGTTCTGGCTGGTGACGATCCAACTGTCCAAAAGCGGCATCATCGCGGGCTGTTTCCTGGTGTTCATCCCCACGATTGGCGAGTTTGTCATCCCCTCGCTTTTGGGTGGGTCCGGCACGCTGATGGTGGGCAAGGTTCTGTGGGAAGAGTTCTCGGCCAACCGTGACTGGCCTGTCGCCAGCGCCGTGGCGGTCGTCTTGCTGCTGATCCTGATCATTCCGATCATCCTGTTCCAGCGGAACGAACAAAAAGAGCGGGAGAAGGGCTAATGAGACGTTTCACTTGGTTTAATGCCACCTCGCTGACGCTTGGCTTTGCATTTCTGTATCTGCCGATGGTCATTCTGGTGATCTACAGCTTCAACGCGTCGAAACTGGTCACTGTCTGGGCCGGATTCAGCACCAAATGGTATGGCGAGCTGCTGAACAACGATGCCTTCCTCGAAGCCGCCTGGGTCACGCTGCAAGTAGCCGTTGTCAGCTCGACCATCGCGACGGCCCTGGGAACGATGGCCGCCTATGTGCTGGTCCGCGCGGGGCGGTTCCATGGGCGCACGCTGTTTTCCGGCATGATCTATGCCCCGCTGGTGATGCCCGAGGTAATCACCGGCCTGTCCTTGCTGCTGCTGTTCATCGGGATTGGCCTGGACCGCGGCATCGTCACCATTATTCTGGCGCATACGACTTTCTCGATGTGCTATGTGTCGGTGGTGGTGTCCTCGCGGCTGGTCAGTTTCGATAAATCCCTGGAAGAGGCCGCGCTGGATCTGGGCTGCACACAGTTCGAATCCTTCCGCCTGGTGACGCTGCCGATCATTGCGCCGGCGGTGATTTCGGGGTGGCTGCTGGCCTTTACCCTGTCGCTGGACGATCTGGTGATCGCGTCCTTTACCTCGGGGCCGTCGGCCACCACCCTGCCGATCAAGATCTGGTCCGCCGTGCGCCTGGGCGTCTCGCCCGAGATTAACGCTCTCTCGACCATCATGATCGGGATCGTTGCGGTGGGGGTCATCACGGCCTCGCTGGTAACGAAACGCGCGGCGGTGCAACGCCAGCAAGAAGAGCGCGCAGCAGGCTGACCATGGAACGCGTTCTGGACCAGTTCGCCTATGGGCCCGGCCCCCTTGCCGATTGCTATTGGGGGCCAACCAGCCTGCAAGGGCTGGACAAGCTTCAGGGCGATCAGCACGCAAAGATTGCCATTGTCGGCGCGGGGTTTACCGGCCTGTCCGCCGCGCTGCATCTGGCTGCTCAGGGCTGCGCGGTGACCGTTCTGGACGCGCAGACACCCGGATGGGGGGCCTCGGCCCGGAACGGAGGGTTTTGCTGTCTGGGTGGCACTGCGCTTGGCTCTCAGACCATTCGCAGGCGGCACGGGCCGGAAGGCCTGCACCATTGGCGCGCAACCGAGCTGGCCGCAATCCAGCTGGTCCGCAACCTGCTGACCACCCATGACATTGACGCCGAAACCCATTCCGAGGGCGAAACCATTTTGGCGCATTCCCGGCGGGCCATGGCGCATTTACGCAAGAATCAGGCTGAAATAGAGACTGATTATGGCTTTGCCACCACCCTGCATGAACGCGCAGACCTGCCCGGATTAGGGATGCGCGGGCCGTATCATGGTGCGCTGACCCTACCGCATGGATTCGGTCTGAACCCACGCAAATACGCCGACGGATTGGCCCACGCCGCGCGAAACGCGGGCGCGCGCATTCATGGGCACAGCCCCGTGCTGTCCGTCACCCGGCAGAATGGCAGCTATACGCTCGGTACAGCCGCCGGACGTCTGCGCGCGGATAAGGTGATCTTTGCCACGAACGGCTATTCCTCAGAGGATGTGCCGCCCTGGATGCGCAGCCGTTTCATGCCGCTGCAATCCAATGTCCTGGTCACTCGTCCGCTGACCGATACAGAAATCGCCGACGGCTGGAACAGCACCCAGATGGCCTATACCGAGTCGACTTTCCTGCATTATTTCCGCCTGATGCCGAACAAACGGTTCCTCTTTGGGATGCGCGGCGGCTATTTCACTGGCCAGCGCGCGTTTCAGTCGATGCGCGCACGCACCCGCCGCCAGTTCGAGCAGGCCTTTCCCTTCTGGCGCCACGTGGAAACGCCCTATGGCTGGAATGGCGTTCTGGCTTTTACTCCGAACCTGTCCCCTTACGTGGGCGCGATCCCCGAAATGCCCGGTGCTTTCACCGGGTTTGGCTATCACGGGAACGGGGTGGCGATGGGCACGCAGGCCGGCGCAATCCTGGCGCGGCTGACCTTGGAGCAGGAGGCCGGGCCGCACTATCCGGCCTTGATGCGCGATGTCCCCAAAGCCATGCCTTTGGGGCGGTATCGGCGGGCATTGATGGCACCGGGTTATGCGGCGGCCCGCCTGCTGGGCCACTAACCCTGCGGCGTGATCCCCGAGCGCGCCTTGGACCGTTTCAGCCCCAGATGCCCCTCGCGCAGGATGATCAGAACCCCGGCAGCAATCACAATCGCAGCGCCCAGCAGCATCTGCGTGGTGGGTGTTTCGGCAAAGATGAAATAGCCGATCAATAGCGCGAACACCATCGAGGCATAATCGAACGGTGCCACCACCGAGGCCCCCGCAAACCGATAGGCCGAAGTCAGGAAAATCTGCCCCATCCCGCCCAGCAGCCCGGCAACGATCAGCAACAGCGCCTCGCGCGGGGCGGGCAACACCCAGCCAAAAGGCAGCGTCAGCAGCGACAACAGGGTCGAAGTCAGCGAAAAATAGAACACAATGGCCGAGGTCTGCTCGGACTGGACAAGCTTGCGAATGTAGATCTGCGCCAATGCCGCACAGACCGCCCCCATCAGCGTCAGAACAGCGCCAACGGCCTGGGCCATCTGCACGGTTTCCTCGGACAGCAGGGTCAGGCGCGGGGCCAGGATGATCAACACTCCGCTCAGCCCCAGCGCAACCGAGGCCAGGCGGAATACGCCCACCGTTTCCCCCAGAAACATCGCCGCGAAAACCACCGTCAGCAGCGGCGCGGCATAGCCCAGCGCGGTTACCTCGGGCAGGGGCAACAGGCCAAGCCCGGCAAACATCATACCCATCGCCGCCGTCCCCACGAACCCGCGCCAGAAATGCGCCATGGGGGATTTCACCCTTAGGCCTGTCCGCAAATCCCCGCGGATCGTCAGCCACGCCAGGATCACCGGCACCGCGAAAAGCGAGCGAAAGAACACCGCCTGCCCGGCCGGCACATGATCCGACGTTGCCTTGATCAAAGAGGCCATGGAGATGAACATCAGCACTGAACAAAGCTTCAGCGCGATCCCGGTCAGCGGCTGCATTGGATTTCCCTTCGCATGTTAATCGAATGCTGCGCCGATCCGCAGCAAAGGTCAATCCGGGCAAAGCCCTTGATCTTGGGGAAATCTGTGCCAAAACCGTAGCGCTTTGGACGTTGATCACTGGAAGGCCCGCGCATGTATCCCTCGAATTACCTCGTCAGCCGTTTGTCTCATGCAGCCGACAGCACCCCGGACAAGGTGTTCGCCACGCGGCCTGGCCTGCCGGATGTCACCTATGCGCAGCTGTTCGCCGGTGCGCAGCAAATGGCGCAGAAGCTGCAGGCGCTTGGGCTGCTGCCGGGGGATCGTGTGGCCGTGCAGGTGGAAAAAACGCTGGAGGCCGTGCAGCTTTATCTGGGCACCGTGCTGGCGGGCGGAGTGTTTCTGCCGCTGAACACCGCCTACACCGGCCCCGAGGTTGCCTATTTCATCACTGATGCCACCCCCCGCGTGCTGGTCTGCGATCCCGCGCGGCTGGACGAGCTGTCATCGCTGGCTGGGGACGCCACTGTTCTCACGCTGGATCAGGACGGAGCCGGAACGCTGACCGCCGATCTGCCAGCGCTGGATGCGGTCTTCCGCCCCGCCGCTCGCGAAGCTGATGATCTGGCCGCAATTCTTTATACCTCGGGGACCACGGGCCGATCCAAAGGCGCGATGCTCAGCCATAAGAACCTGGCCTCGAATTCGGAATCCCTGCGTCAGCTGTGGCGCTTTACCCCCGATGACGTGCTGATCCACGCGCTGCCGATTTTTCACACGCACGGCCTGTTCGTGGCCACCAATGTGGCACTGCTATCCGGGGCCTCGGTTGTGTTCCTGCCCAAGTTCGACGCACAGGCCATTCTGGACGCCATGCCCTCGGCAACCGCGCTGATGGGCGTGCCCACCTTCTATACCCGTCTGCTGGATAATCCGCGTTTGACGCTGGAACAGGCTCGAAATATGCGCCTTTTCATCTCGGGCTCGGCGCCGCTGCTGGTGGACACGCATGAGCAATGGGAACAGCGCACTGGCCACCGCATTCTGGAACGCTATGGGATGACGGAAACCAACATGTCCACCTCCAACCCCTATGACGCGGAACGCCGCGCGGGCACCGTGGGCTTCCCTTTGCCCGGTGTGGAACTGCGCATCATGGACGACGGGGCCGAAGTCGCCCAGGGTAAGATCGGCGTGATCGAGGTGCGCGGCGATAACGTCTTTCAGGGCTACTGGCAGATGCCGGAAAAAACCGCCGAAGAACTGCGCCCCGACGGCTGGTTCATCACCGGAGATCTGGCCACGCGCGATGCGGATGGCTATGTCACCATCGTGGGCCGCGCCAAGGATCTGATCATCACCGGCGGGTTCAACGTCTACCCCAAAGAGCTGGAGAGCCTGATCGACGACATCCCCGGCGTGCTGGAAAGCGCTGTCATCGGCGTGCCGCATCGTGACTTCGGCGAGGCCGTGGTGGCCATTGTCGTCGCCTCTGACCCTGGGCTGAGCGCGGACCAGATCGAGACCGTCACCTCGGCCCGGCTGGCCAAGTTCAAACAGCCCAAAAAGATCCTTTTCCTGCCCGAGCTCCCGCGCAACACCATGGGCAAAGTCCAGAAAAAAGCGCTGCGCGAGGCACATGGCGGCCTGTTTGGATCATCTCTCTGAGTTGTGATGACCCGTGCCGCCCTGTCGGCCAGACTTTGCCACCCGTTCGGGCTGGTTTCAGCCAGCCTTTGCCGACCTTTCGGCTGTCTCTCCACTTCTGCGACGGAACTCTTATCTGGCCCGTTACAGCAATAACGGTGCCGCAATGTCGCGGCGCCGGAGGCAGTTGAAAGGAACGAAAATGACACTCAAATCCGTCCTGATGGGCACCGTCGGCGCCACCCTGATCGCCGCCCCCGCGCTCGCCGGCTCGCCCGAGCCAGCCCCCGCGCAGCCTGCTATTGAAACGCCTGTCGCGGTGCCGCTGACCGGGGATTGGACCGGCGGCTATGTCGGTGGTCAGATC
Source organism: Paracoccaceae bacterium (assembly GCA_002708925.1). Taxonomy (GTDB): domain Bacteria; phylum Pseudomonadota; class Alphaproteobacteria; order Rhodobacterales; family Rhodobacteraceae; genus Thalassobius. The sequence goes on along the minus strand of PAPN01000053.1, from coordinate 22,656 downwards.
GGCTGGGGCGACGTGTCGGGCGATATTTCCGGCGACGATCTGATCGGTGGTCTGACCCTGGGGTATGACTATGACTTTGGCTCTTGGGTGCTGGGGGCCGGTGTGGATTACGACTGGGCAGAGATCGACGCAGGCGGCAACACGCTGGAAAACCTGGCGCGTCTGAAACTGCGCGCGGGCTATGACACCGGGCCGGGCCTGGTCTATGCCACCGCCGGTGCAGCCCGCGCCGAGATTGACACGCTGGGCAGCGACGAAGGCTATTTCGCCGGTATCGGCTATGAGCACAAACTGACCGATAACATGACCGTCGGCGGAGAGATTCTGTACCACGATTTCGGGGATTTCAACGGTTCGGGCACGGATGTCGAGGCCACCACAGCGCAGGTGCGCGCCAGCTTCCGTTTCTGATAACGAAAGGGGCGTCCCACATGGGGCGCCCAGTCTCTTGTTCAGGCTCTAATTCAGCTGAACTCAGCGTTTCGGCAGCACCCAATCGGGCCGTGGGAAATGGCAGGTATAGCCATTGGGCAGACGTTGCAGGTAATCCTGATGCTCGGGCTCGGCATCCCAGAAATCGCCTACGGGTTCTACCTCGGTCACGACTTTGCCGGGCCACAGACCGCTGGCCTCGACATCCTGAATCGTGTCGATGGCACAGGCTTTCTGCGCCGCATCCACATAGTAAATCGCAGACCGATACGACATCCCCAGATCATTGCCCTGACGGTTCAGTGTGGTCGGGTCGTGGATCTGAAAAAAGAACTCCAGCAGCGCCCGATACGAGGTTTTCGCCGGGTCGAAAATGATCTCGATCCCCTCGGCGTGGGTGCCGTGATTGCGATAGGTCGCGTTGGGCACGTCCCCGCCGGTGTATCCGACACGGGTGCGCAACACGCCCGGCTGGTGCCGGATCAATTCCTGCATTCCCCAGAAACACCCGCCTGCCAGAACAGCGCGTTCTTCTGCCATTACACGTCCTCCACCTGGTTCAGATAATCGCCGTAGCCCTCGGCCTGCATGTCATCGCGATGAATAAACCGCAGACTGGCCGAGTTGATGCAATAACGCAGCCCCCCGCGATCAGGCGGCCCATCCGGAAACACGTGCCCCAGGTGACTGTCTCCATGGGCCGAGCGCACCTCGGTTCGGATCATGCCATGGGTGGTGTCGTGCAGCTCGGCGATATGAGCGGGCTCGATCGGCTTTGTAAAACTGGGCCAGCCGCACCCGGATTCATATTTATCCCCCGAGGCAAACAGCGGCTCGCCACTGACAATATCCACATAAATCCCCGGAGCCTTATTGTTTAGCAGCACGCCCGTCCCCGGCCGTTCTGTTCCGTTTTCCTGAGTCACCCAATGCTGTTCGGGCGTCAGGGCCGCGATGACATCCGGGTTCCGCTCGTATTTTGGCATGGTGTCCTCCGTTTGGTTTTGCCCATTAGATGGGCCAGACGTAAGAAATGCAAAGGGTGCTCACGGATTCGTGCCATCAGGCGGCTCCGGGTGAAACACGTCCTCAACCCGTACTGCGAATGCACGCGCGATCTGAAAGGCCAGGGACAGGCTGGGATCGTAGCGGCGTTTCTCGATGGCGACGATGGTCTGGCGCGACACGCCACATGCGGCCGCCAGATCTGCCTGCGTCCACCCTTTGTCTCGGCGCAAGGCACGTACCTGATTTGTGATTTTCATCGGTAACGGCGCATAACAATGACCTGAGATACCGCCCAGCTCAGCCCCATGATTCCCCACACCCAGAAGGCGCTTTGACGTGGAAATCCTGCGCTTTCAAGAAAACCATAATTGAATGTGATCAGCGCCGTCAGTACAAAGGCCATCCCGATGGATTCTGCCATGATTTGCTTTTGCATCTCATCCATCCGCCGGATGTTCCGCAAAACCGCCCAGGCCACCAGGAAAGTCGCCGGCACGGGCAGAACAGAGACCCACAGCCCCTCGTACCCGTAGTGGGTAAACAGAAAGACAGACAGGCCAACCATCGCCGCATAGATGAAAATAGCCCCGGTAAACTCAAGCATATAGGCGCGCATTGGCAGACCTCTCGGATAAAATGTAAAACTGACTTTACATTGCGGATGCTCGCCAAGAAGTCAAGTGTGCTTTACATTTTATCCAGACGCTTCACCGCCCATCTTGCCGCATCCGCCACCGTGGCATCCGGATCCTGGCACAAATCCCGCGCAATGGGCTGTAGCCGTGGCTGCCCCGAATTCCCTATGGCATACAAGACGTTACGCACGAATCTATCCCGCCCGATCCGCTTGATCGGAGAGCCGCTGAAAAACGCACGAAACCCTGTGTCATCCAACACAGCCAACGCCGCCAAATCCGGAGACAGCAGCTCGGGCCGCGCGCCATACCGGATTTCACGTGCCTCGATTGCGAATTTGTTCCATGGACAGGCGGCCAGACAATCGTCGCAGCCATAAATCCGATTGCCCATCAGGCCGCGCAGGTCTTCGGGCACCGGGCCGTGATGTTCGATAGTCAGATAGGAAATGCAGCGCCGGGCATCCAACTGATAAGGCGCGGGAAAGGCCCCAGTCGGGCAGACGTCCTGACAGGCAGTGCAAGAGCCGCAGTGATCCACCTCGGCCCTGTCCTCGGGCAGCTCTAGCGTGGTGAAAATCGACCCAAGAAAGAACCAACTGCCCAGATCGCGGCTGACCAGATTGGTGTGTTTCCCCTGCCAGCCAAGACCCGCCGCCTGCCCCAAGGGTTTTTCTGCAACGGGGGCGGTATCGACGAATACTTTCACCTCGCCGCCCGCCTGGGCGATCAGCCAGCGCGCCAGCCGTTTCAGGCGCTTTTTGACCAGATCGTGATAGTCCTTGTTCTGCGCATAAACCGAGATCGCGGCCCGGTCCGGCTGTTGCAGAATATCCAGCGGATCATGCTCCGGCGTATAGCTTTCGGCCAGCATAATGACCGAGCGCGCCTGGGGCCACAACGCGGCCGGGTTCCCGCGCCATTCCACGCGTTTCTCCATCCAGGCCATCTGCCCGTGATACCCGTTTTCCAGAAAAGCCCCCAAACGCGCGGGCACTTGTGGAATCGCCGTTGGCAGGCAGATTTTACAGGCATCGAACCCTTCGGCCCGCGCTTGTTCAATCAGGCTCTGTTTCAGCATGAAACCGCCCCCATGCGGGGCAGGCCGGGATTAGAAATCCAGATCTGCATAATGCGGCGGCTGCGGAAAGCCGGGAATCTGATCGGCCAGAATCGAGCGAAACGCCGGGCGGGATTTAATCTTGGCGTACCAATCCTTGACCACCTCAGAGCGGTTCCAATCCACGTCTCGGATATAGTCCAATGACGACAGATGCGCCGCAGCTGCGAAATCCGCCAACGTCATGCTGTCTCCGGCCAGCCAGCGCCGGTGATCCAGCAACCAGGCCATGTAATCCAGATGGTATTTGATCGCCTTGGCCCCTGCCTTGACGTTTCCGCTGTCGGGAAAGCCGCGCGCCATGACCTTCTTGTTGACCCGCTCATACAGCAGTTTCGAGGTCACCTCGTTATGAAACTTGTCGTCAAACCAACTGACCAGGCGACGCACCTCATAGCGGCCTTCGGGATCGCTGGGCATCAACGGCGGATCTGGATAGAGTTCCTCAAGATATTCGCAGATTGCCGCGCTTTCGGTCAGGATTTTCCCGTCCAGACGCAATACAGGCACCTTGCCGGCGGGGTTGCGGCGCAGGAATTCGGTGTCCTGCTCCCAGTAGCGTTCTTCCTCCAGTTTCACGTCGATCCGCTTTTCGGCCAGGCTCAGACGGACCTTGCGGCAGAACGGGGACAGAGGAAAATGGTATAGTTGCGCCATGGTTGGGTGTGCTCTTGGGTTGAGGATATTCCTTCAATGCCCGCTTGCCGGAGGATTTTCAATCCTCGAAACAGGCAGATCGGTCATCCGCGCGGATCGTGGCTGCTCCGTCCTGAATGGCGGCGGTCCGGCGGCGCATCAGCTCATTCGGGCGCGAGGCAGACCGCACCTTGGGCGAGGGCAGCACCGCTGCCAGTCGCGCGGCCTGTAACGGGGTCAGCGCATCGGGCCCCACACCAAAGTAATGCCGCGCCGCAGGTTCCACCCCGAAAATGCCCTGATCGAACTCGGCCACGTTCAGATATACCTCAAGGATCCGCTCTTTGGACCAGACCAGCTCCACCATCGGCGTGATCAGCGCCTCCAGCGCTTTGCGAAGGTAACTGCGCCCATGCCAGAGGAACACGTTCTTGACCACTTGCTGCGTCAGGGTCGAGGCCCCGCGGTTTCCGCCCTCGGCAATCGCGGCGCGGATGGCCGCAATATCGAACCCGCCATGCAGGCAAAAATTGACGTCCTCGGCCGCCACAACCGAGCGCTTCATGACCGGGGCGATTTCCTCCATCCGGACCCATTGGCGATCCACCTCGCCCAGGCGCGCCTTTTCCTGCCAGATATACAGCGTCGTGGGCGGGTTCACGATGGAATAGACAACGACCCACAAAAACAGCAGCACCAGAAACATCGCAAACCCGCGCGCGCACCAGCGCAAAAACCCAAGCGCCGGACGCACCGGCAGTATCTCGCGCTTGGGCGCGGGTTTGCGCTGAGACTTGCGCGCAGGTGCCTTCTTGGCGGGTGTTTTTTTCGTCTTGGCCACGGCCCAGCTATAGGCGGCGGGCGCCGTGCTGAAAAGGGATTCGCGCCACATCACCCCGAAAAGCAAAAAGGCGCCCCGAAGGACGCCTTTCCACGAAGATCAACCGGGGGGTTACTCGGCCGGAACCGCCGTATCCTCCAGGCTCAGCGGGTGCGGGATATGCACCAGCATCTCTTTGGGGCACACCTGCATGAAGTTGCCCTTTTCCATGTCCCAATGCTGCAAAATATCTGCGGCCTTGCGGCTGCCGGTTTCGGCAACATGGCGTTCGATCAGGCCTTTCAGCTCGGCCTCCCAATGGTCCACGGTCACGGGGCAGGTTACCAGCGTTTCCATGTTCATCATGTCGGCGGCATCACCGTTCGGATCATACAGATAGGCCATACCGCCCGTCATACCCGCCCCGAAGTTCGCCCCGATAGAGCCCAGGATCACCGCAATCCCGCCGGTCATGTATTCACAACCGTTGGAGCCACAGCCCTCGATCACCACCTTCGCACCCGAGTTGCGGACGGCGAAACGCTCGCCCGCGCGGCCGGCGGCAAACAGGTAACCATCGGTCGCGCCATACAGAACCGTGTTGCCGATGATCGTGTTATCGCTGGCCACCAGCGGCGAGTGCATCGGCGGACGCACCACGACAGTACCGCCCGACAGGCCCTTGCCGACATAGTCGTTGGCGTCACCAGACACTTCGATCTTCAGACCGGGGGCGGCAAAAGCCCCCAGCGACTGCCCGGCCGAGCCCGTCAGTTTCACCGTCAGATGATCCGGTTGCAGCGCGTTGCGCATCCCGAAGTTCTGCACGATATGGCTGGAGGTACGCGTGCCCACGGTGCGGTGCGTGTTCTGCACGGCATAGGACAGCTGCATTTTCTCGCCATCTTCTAGGAAGCGATGCGCATCGCGCACGATTTCCGCGTCCAGCGTATCGGGCACAGCGTTGCGATCTTTGTAGCGGTCGTAAACGATGTCCTTGGCGCCATCCACGGTCAGCAGCAGCGGGTTCAGATCCAGATCGTCCAGGTGGGCGTTACCGCGGCTGACCTGGCTGAGCAGATCGGCACGGCCGATCACCTCGTCCAGGCTGCGCGCCCCGATCGAGGCCAGAATCTCGCGCACTTCCTGCGCGTAGAAGGTGATCAGATTCACCACCTTATCCGCATTGCCGGTGAACTTGGCCCGCAGTTCCTCGTCCTGGGTACACACGCCGACGGGGCAGGTGTTGGACTGGCACTGGCGCACCATGATACAGCCCATCGCGATCAGCGCGGCGGTGCCGATGCCGTATTCCTCGGCACCCATCATGGCGGCCATCACGATGTCACGCCCGGTGCGCAGGCCACCATCGGTCCGCAGAGTCACACGGCTGCGCAGGTTGTTCATCGCCAGAACCTGATGCGCCTCGGTCAGGCCCATTTCCCAGGGCAGACCCGCGAATTTGATCGAGGTCGCGGGCGACGCCCCCGTCCCGCCGTTATGGCCCGAGATCAGGATGATGTCTGCCTCGGCCTTGGCCACACCGGCAGCAATCGTGCCAACGCCCGAGGACGCCACCAGTTTCACCGTCACCTTACAGCGCGGGTTGATCTGTTTCAGGTCATAGATCAGCTGCGCCAGATCCTCGATCGAGTAGATATCGTGGTGCGGCGGCGGCGAGATCAGCGTCACACCCTTTGTCGAGTGACGCAGTTTCGCGATCAGGTCAGTGACCTTCATGCCGGGCAGCTGGCCGCCCTCGCCGGGTTTCGCACCCTGGGCGACTTTGATCTCCAGCTCTTCGCAATGCAGCAGGTATTCGGCGGTCACACCGAAACGGCCCGAGGCCACCTGCTTGATCTTCGCGCTGGCGTTATCGCCATTGGGTTCGGGGGTGAAATCATCGGGGCTTTCGCCGCCTTCACCCGAATCCGATTTGGCGCCGATGCGGTTCATCGCGATGGACAAGGTCCGGTGCGATTCCGGGCTGAGCGCGCCCAGCGACATGCCGGGGGTCACGAAACGCTTGCGGATTGCGGTGATGCTTTCGACCTCTTCGATCGGCACCGGGTTGCCCAGCGGTTTGATCGCCAGCAGGTCACGCAGGTGGATCGGCGGCATGGACTGCATCTTGGCCGAGTACTGTTTCCACAGCTCGAACGAGGCACGGTTGCAGGCCTGCTGCATCAGGTGCATGGATTGAGCTTCCCACGCGTGAGTTTCACCCGATTTCCGCGCCTTGTAGAAGCCCCCGATGGGCAGCACATCGCGCCCGCCAAGGAACCCCTGGGCGTGGACCTCTTCCACTTTTTTCTGAATCCCGTGGACACCGATCCCCGAAATCCGGCTGGTCATACCGGGGAAATATTCGGCGCACATGGCGCGCGACAGGCCCACGGCTTCGAAGTTCAGGCCACCGCGATAGGACGAGATCACCGAAATCCCCATCTTCGCCATGATCTTCAGCAGACCCTGATCAATCGAGTTCCGATACCGGCGCACGTTTTCCGTCAGCGTGCCATCCAGCAGGCCGCGCTCGATGCGTTCAGCCAGGCTGTCCTCGGCCAGATAGGCGTTCACCACGGTCGCCCCGCAGCCGATCAGCACGGCAAAATAATGCGGGTCGATACATTCCGCCGAGCGCACATTCAGCGAGCAGAAGGTCCGCAGCCCCTTGCGCGTCAGATGCGAATGCACCGCGCTGGTGGCCAGAATCATCGGCATCCCGACCTTATCCTGCCCCTGATGTTCGTCGGTCAGAACGATATGACCAGCCCCCGAGCGCACGGCGTCCTCGGCCTCGGCGCGGATGCGCTCCAGGCCGACATGCAGCGCTTCTTCGTCGGCGCCAGCCGGGAAGGTACAGTCGATGGTCACCAGATCGGCGTTGAACTGACGGGTCAGCTCGTCAAACTGAGCGTTGCCCACAAAGGGGCTTTCCAGCACCAGAATTTCGGTCTGGGCGCTGCTTTCGTCCAGCACGTTTTTCAGATTACCGAACCGCGTTTTCAGGCTCATCACGCGGTATTCACGCAACGAGTCGATCGGCGGGTTGGTCACCTGGCTGAAGTTCTGACGGAAGAAGTGGCTGAGCGGGCGGTATTTATTCGACAGAACCGCCGACGGGGTGTCATCCCCCATCGAGGCCAGCGCTTCTTTGCCGTCCTCGGCCATCGGAGCCAGGATTTGTTCCAGTTCTTCAATGGTATAGCCCGCCGCGATCTGGCGGCGGCGCAAGTCGGCACCGCTAAAGAGAGGCTTCTCGGTCAGGCCAGACAGGGCCGTATCCAGATCGTTGATCTTACCGACCCATTCGCCGAACGGCTGGCTGGCGGCCAGTTTGTTCTTGATCTCTTCGTCGTGGTACAACTTGCCCTCGGCCATATCGACGGCCAGCAGCTGACCCGGCCCCAGGGCGCCTTTTTCCACAACGGTGGATTCGTTGGTCGGGACCATGCCCACCTCGGACCCGGCGATCAGCAGGCCATCGCCCGTCACGACGTACCGCATCGGGCGAAGGCCGTTACGGTCCAGACCGCCGCATACCCAGCGGCCATCGGTCATGGCCAGGGCGGCGGGGCCGTCCCAGGGCTCCATCACCGAGTTGCAGTAGGAATACATGTCGCGCCATGCCTGGGGCAGCTCGACCGCTTGCTTGGACCAGCTTTCCGGCACCAGCATGGTTTTCGCCATGGGCGCGTTGCGGCCGGCACGGACCAGAACCTCGAACACCGCATCCAGCGCAGCCGAGTCGGACGAGCCCGACGGGATGATCGGCTTGATGTCTTCGGCCAGATCGCCGAACGCACCCGAGGCCATGCGGATCTCGTGCGACTTCATCCAGTTGACGTTGCCCTTCAGCGTGTTGATCTCACCGTTATGGGCCAACATGCGGAACGGCTGCGCCAGCCACCACTGCGGGAAGGTGTTGGTGGAATAACGCTGGTGGTAGATCGCAAAGGCGGATTCGAAACGGTCGTCCAGCAGGTCAGGGTAGAATTCAGCGACTTGCTCGGCCAGCATCATGCCCTTGTAGATAATCGAGCGGCAGGACAGCGAACAGATATACAGCTGACCGACACCGGCAGCGGCGGCGGCTTTTTCGATGCGGCGACGGATGACGTACAGCTCGCGCTCGAACGCTTCTTCGTCGATGTCTTTGCCGTTCGAAATCAGGATCTGTTCGATCTCGGGACGGGTTGCGTTGGCTTTTTCACCCAGGCAGGACACATCAACGGGGACGTGACGCCAGCCATAAATCTTGTGCCCCATGCGCAGCACTTCGGTTTCGACGATCGTCCGGCATTTTTCCTGAGCGCCAAAATCCGTGCGCGGCAGGAACACCTGACCCACAGCCATCAGGCTGTTGGGGTCGGGCACATGGCCGGTGCGTTTGATCTGGTCATAGAAGAAGGGCACAGGGATTTGCACGTGGATACCCGCGCCATCGCCGGTCTTGCCGTCAGCGTCCACAGCACCGCGGTGCCAGATTGCCTTGAGCGCGGTGATCCCGCTTTCGACAACCTGACGGCTGGGTTTGCCATTCAGGCTGACCACCAGGCCAACCCCACACGAGGAATGCTCTTCTTCGTGCGAATAGAGGCCGTTTTCGGCCATGTACTGACGCTTGGCTTCTTCGTTTGCCACCCAGTTTTCATCGTAGACAGTCATTGTCGTCTCCTTCTCGCGGATCTGATACGCCTCGCATCGCGGGTCCGTTCATCAGATCGTATCCTTGCCCGTTTGCTGCTTGGGCTGGGGTAATTTTCTAAGGGCCCGAGCGGGCCGGAACTCATTCAGCGGCGACGGCCTTGGCGTCGTTCAGATAGTCCAGAACCGCATCGGCGCAGTCGCGGCCATCCTTGATTGCCCAGACCACCAGCGATGCACCGCGCACGATGTCGCCCACCGCGTAAACGCCATCCAGGCTGGTTTTGCCGGTCTTGAAATCGGCTTTCACGGTGCCCCAACGGGTCACTTCCAGACCGTCCACACCCCAGAGTTTCGGCAGATCCTCGGGCTCGAAGCCCAGTGCCTTGATCACCAGATCGGCGTCTTCGACATAATCGGCACCTTCGATCACTTCGGGCGACTGACGGCCGGACGCATCGGGGGCACCCAGACGCATTTTCTGCACCATCACGCCGCTGACAGGATCACCGGCAAAGCCCTTGGGCGCGGCCAGCCAGACGAATTCCACGCCTTCTTCTTCGGCGTTCTGCACTTCGCGCTGGCTGCCGGGCATGTTGGCGCGGTCACGGCGGTACAGACATTTCACGCTTTCGGCGCCCTGACGGATCGCGGTGCGCACACAGTCCATCGCGGTATCACCGCCGCCGATCACGACGACCTTCTTGCCGGCAGCGTTCAGGGTACCGTCTTCGTATTCTTCCACAGTGTCGCCAAAGGACAGCTTGTTGGACACGGTCAGGTAATCAATCGCCCGCACGATCCCATCGGCACCCGAGCCGGGGCCCTCCAGGTCGCGGGTCTTGTAAACGCCGGTCGCGATGATGACCGAGTCGTGCTTGCCGCGGATCGCATCAAAGGACAGGTCTTCGCCGACATTGCAGTTCATCACAAACTCGACGCCGGATTTCTCCAGCTGCTCGATACGGCGCATCACCACGTCTTTTTCCAGCTTGAAACCGGGGATACCATAGGTCAGCAGCCCCCCCGCACGGTCATAACGGTCATAAACAGTGACCTGCACACCGGCGCGGCGCAGCATATCCGCCGCGGCCAGACCGCCGGGGCCCGCACCGATGATACCAACCGACTGATCACGCTCGACCGTCGGAGCAATCGGCTGCACCCAGCCGTTTTCCCAGGCGGTATCGGTGATGTATTTCTCGACCGAGCCAATGGTCACGGTGCCGTGGCCCGACTGTTCGATCACGCAGTTGCCCTCGCACAGACGGTCCTGCGGGCAGATGCGGCCACAGATTTCCGGAAAAGTGTTGGTGGCCTGGCTGATGTTATAAGCTTCCTCCAGACGGCCCATCGCGGTCATGCGCAGCCAGTCGGGGATATTGTTGTGCAGCGGACAATGCGCCTGGCAATAAGGCACGCCACATTGGCTGCAACGGCTGGCCTGCTCTTTGGCCTTTTCATCAGCATATTCGGCGTAGATTTCATTGAAATCCTTGTTCCGCTGATCTGCGTCCCGCTTGGACGGCATGTCACGCGAAATGTTTACGAATTTCAGCATCGGTTGCTTAGCCACGGCGCTGCCTTTCTGCTAGATGTAACTCGGTCGGACTTCTTTAATTCAGCTGGCCGGGAAATAAAAGTCACATGTACTGACCTATATTGAGATTTCTTTCTGACCCTGCGAACTTTTTACCGGAGATCAGCGCCAATTTATGACCGAATCGGTACTAAATGAATTCTTTATGAATATTTTCAAACGGTTATAAAAAGCCATCCAAAGGCGTAGCGTAACAAATCATGACACTCTTTCATTTGCTGATCATCGCGATAATTCAGGGCATTACCGAGTTCCTACCCGTTTCTTCCTCGGGGCACCTGATTCTGCTGCCGAATCTGACCGGGATGGAGGACCAGGGCCAGGTTATTGATGTGGCTGTGCATGTCGGCACTCTGGCTGCTGTTGTCCTGTATTTCTGGGCGGATGTGCGTGTGGGGCTGGCGGGCATCCCGCGAATGCTGACCGGACGCATTGACACGCCCGGCGCCAGGCTGGCCTTTTTGCTGATGATCGCAACCATTCCGGTGATCCTGTTTGGACTGGCCCTGAAACTGACCGGCCTGGACGACAGAATGCGCGGAATCGAGGTAATCGGCTGGACGATGCTGCTGTTCGGGCTGGTGCTGTATTGGGTGGACCAGAAGGGCGCGACCACCAAAACCGAGGGCGACTGGTCCCTGCGCGACGCGCTGATCATGGGCGTGTGGCAGGCGGTGGCGCTGATCCCCGGAACGTCTCGGTCCGGGATCACGATTACTGCGGCGCGGCAGCTGGGCTATGCGCGGCATGATGCGGCCAAGCTGGCGATGTTGATGTCCATCCCCACGATTTTCGCCAGTGGGGCGCTACTGTCCGCCGAGGTGATCGCCGAGGCCAACACCGCCCTGGCCCTGGACGGAGCGATTGCCGCTGGGTTTGCTTTTGTCGCGGCTCTTTTGGCACTGAGCCTGATGATGCGATTGCTGCGCTCGGTCAGTTTCACGCCCTATGTCATCTATCGCGTGATCCTGGGGATCGTCCTGCTGACCATTGCTTATAAGTAAAAGGGCGCGCCACGCGGCACGCCCTTTTGAAAATCCAATCCGGTTGTCTTAGTTGACGCGCAGGTTCTTGGCCGATTCCTTGATCGCAGCGTATTGGCCCGACGGGCGGAAACGCCACAGGTAATCGGGCAGGACGGCCTCGGGTGCGACGGGCTTGATGCCCAGATCGGCAAAGCCCTTGGCATCGGCGCTGACGATATTGTCGGATTTCAGCGCCTTCACCTGATCACGGGTCAGCGCGGATTTGAACAGACCGCCCGTCAGTTTCTGCGTCAGGTCAAAGCCGAACGCCATCAGCGAACCAACAAAGTAAGGCAGGTTCACGATCAGCTTGCGGCGGCGGATCACGCCCAGCATCTCTTGGATCAGCGCACGGAAAGTCTGCACCTCGGGGCCGCCCAGTTCATAGATGCCGGCGGGGGCCTTACCCTCGACACCCAGAACAGCGGCCTGAGCCACGTCATCCACATAGACCGGCTGGAACTTCACATCCGCCCCAACCAGAGGGATCACCGGGCCCATCATCGCGGCAAAGCGGTTAAAGAACTGATCCTCGGGCCCAAAAATCACCGAGGGGCGCAGGATCACGGCGTTCGGCATATGCGCCAGAACGGCGGCCTCGCCTGCGGCTTTGGTCTGCTGATATTCGCTCTCGGACTCGGCATCGGCGCCAATGGCCGAGATATGCACCATGTTCTGAACGCCCTGCTGGGCTGCGATCTTGGCAATGCGGCCTGCGCCTGCGGCCTGAACGGCGTCAAAGGTGTTCTTGCCCAGCTGATGCATGATGCCCACGCAGTTCACCACCGCATCGGCCCCGTTCATAACGGCAGCTACGCTGGCATCGTCACGCACGTTACACAAAACGGGCTCGACCTGACCGGGAACGCCATAAGGTTTGACATGCATGGCTTCGTTCGGGTGACGCACGGCCACACGGACGCGCCAGCCATCCTTGGCCAGACGCCGAGCAATGTAGCGGCCGACGAACCCTGCGCCGCCATAGATGGTCACGAGTTTCGACATGAGTAGCTCCGGCTTGAAAATCCTTCTCTGTTCCTACCGCCCAAGGGGGTTTTCCACAAGAAGATATGCCGTCGCAGAAAAAAGTTGAAAAACCTCGTTGACACTACCGGACCCCACCTATAAATCGCCCCTCACGACACCTGCCCAGGTGGCGGAATTGGTAGACGCGCTAGCTTCAGGTGCTAGTGTCCGTATGGACGTGGAGGTTCGAGTCCTCTCCTGGGCACCATTCCCTCCACAGAGGGAATGAGATGACAAACCACCTTTATATAAACGATATTCCCGCCGATCTGGACATGGGTCCGGTGGTGGCGATTGATTGTGAAACCATGGGCCTGAACCCCCACCGTGATCGTCTGTGCGTGATTCAGATGTCGGGCGGTGACGGGCATTCCCACATCGTACAGATCGAAAAGGGCCAGACCGAGGCGCCCAACCTGTGCGCCATGCTGGAAAACCCCGAGGTGCTGAAGCTGTTCCATTTCGGGCGATTCGACATTGCGGCCATGTACAATGCCTTTGGCGCGCTGACTGCGCCGGTTTATTGCACGAAAATCGCCAGTAAACTGGTGCGCACCTACACGGACCGTCACGGGCTGAAAAACCTGCTTCAGGAATTGCTAAGCACAGACATTTCCAAACAGCAGCAAAGCAGCGACTGGGGCGCGCCCGAACTGACCAAAGCGCAGCTGGATTACGCGGCCTCGGACGTGCTGTACCTGCATCAGCTCAAGGCCGAGCTGGACCGGATGCTGGAACGCGAAGGCCGCACCGAGTTCGCGCAGGCGTGTTTTGACTTCTTGCCGACGCGTGCCAAACTGGATCTGGCAGGCTGGCCCGAGATTGATATCTTTGCCCACTGATCCGGCCAACAGCGGCCCCACACGAAGGACAGGCACGGCGCGATGATCTGGCAGGAAACCTTCTACACCCGTTTGGTGAGCTGGCTGAAAATCCTGCTGCCGCTGACCGCCCTGGCGATTCTGTCCACGCTGTTCCTGCTGTCGCGCGGGAAGGAATCGGCGACCTCGCTGCCCTATTCGCGTGTCGATCTGCAAGAACGGATGAAAGAGGGCACCGTCAACAAGCCGCATTTTTCAGGCGCCACGCGGGGCGGCGATCTGATCACCTTTACTGCCGAAACCGCCAAGCCAGACGCCCAGGATGACACCAAGGCCCAGGCCACCCATCTGTCCGCGCGGATCGATCTGACCAGCGGCACACAGATCACCTTTGCCTCGGATCACGCGCTGCTGGACATGAGCGCCGATACCGCGCGCCTGTCTGGCGGTGTCAGCGTCAACAGCTCGACCGGGTATGACCTGCATACCGAAACTCTGTTCACCTCCATGCGCGAGATTGCCGCCGAAACAGAGGGCCGGGTTACGGGCACCGGCCCGGCGGGCTCTATTGACGCGGGCAAAATGACCCTTACCTCTGACCCTGCGACAGGTGATGCCCATTTGCTTTTCACAAACCGGGTAAAGCTGGTATATCAACCGCAAAACTAGGAAATTTCTCGTGTTTAAGCTGCGTCATTTTTTGATTTGCACGACCCTGGCGATTGTTCTGCCGCTGGGTCCGGTTTCCGCCCAGGGCCTGGCCTTTGGCAATTCGCGCGCAACCTCGGATCAGCCGGTTCAGGTTGAGGCCGACAGCCTGTCCGTCAATCAAAAGGACGGCACCGCGACCTTCACCGGGAATGTGCAGATTTCGCAGGGCGAGATGCTGCTGAACGCGCCCAGAGTGCTGGTCGTCTATGCCGAGGACAGCCAGAAAATCACCCGGCTGCAAGCCAGCGGCGGCGTCACCCTGGTGAATGGCCCCGATGCCGCCGAGGCGCAGTCTGCCGACTATAACATCGACGCCGGCACGGTGCTGCTGACGGGGCAGGTGCTGGTCACGCAGGGGCAGAACGTGATGTCCGGCGACAAGGTGACGATCAATCTGGATCAGGGCACGGCTCAGGTCGGTGGGCGCGTGCGCACCACGCTGGAAACCAAGGAATAACCCGATGGCCAAGCCCGAACTGAACGTGACCGAAGGGGCCTCGGGGTTACAAGTGACGCACCTGCGCAAAAGCTACAAAAAGCGCGTCGTCATCCGTGATTTCAGCATGGAACTGAACCGCGGCGAGGTCGTCGCACTGCTGGGCCCCAACGGCTGCGGGAAATCCACAACATTCTACATGATCGCGGGGCTGGTTTACCCCGAGGGCGGGCAGGTCACGGTGGACGGGCGCAATATCACCAATCTGCCGATGTATCGCCGGGCGAAACTGGGCATTGGCTATCTGCCTCAGGAAATGTCGATCTTCCGCGGCCTGAATGTCGAGGATAACATCACCGCCGTTCTGGATATCACCGAGAAGAATCGCCACAAACGCCGCGAGCGGCTGGAAGAGCTGCTAAGCGAATTTTCCATCGAACACCTGCGCCGCGCGCCCGCGCTGGCCCTGTCCGGGGGCGAACGCCGCCGCGTGGAAATCGCCCGCTGTCTGGCCGCGAACCCCAAATATCTGCTGCTGGACGAACCCTTTGCCGGGGTCGATCCGATCAGCGTGGGCGACATTCGCCATCTGGTGGCCGATCTGAAAAAACGCGGCATCGGTGTGCTGATCACCGATCACAACGTCCGCGAAACGCTCGAAATCGTGGACCGTGCCTATATCCTGCATGACGGTAAGGTGCTGATGTCCGGCACGCCCTCGGATGTTGTTGAAAATGAAAACGTCCGCCGCGTCTATCTGGGCGACAATTTCCGGATTTCCTAGGAATTTCATAATATTCCTGCGGCGCAGCGCCTCTCTGAGCACAAATATTTTCCAAGTCCGATTGACAGACCCCCTGCGACTCGCCTCAAATGGGAGTATGACATTCTTGGATTTCGCCCCTTTGTTGATGCTGGTCTTCTTGCCAAGGCCGGGTCGCGGGCAAGCCCCTGAAATGTCGAATTCCAGCATTCGGGCATAAATAAACCGGGGGCCAATTGCGCCCGGACAAATCCCGATTTGTCACGAAAAGGAGACAGGATGCGCTATCAAATCAGTGGAAAGCAGATCGACATCGGTGAGGCACTGCAAACCCATGTAAAAGAAGAACTGGGGGCCGCCGTGCAGAAATACGCCGAGCGACCGACCGACGCGAACATCATTTTTTCGAAGTCGGCCAATGAGTTCGTCTGCGAAGCCACTGTGCATCTATCCACCGGCCTGACCGCTCAGGCCAAGGCACACGCGCATGAAATCTATGCGGCATTCGATGGCTGCTGCGAAAAGATGGAAAAACAACTGCGTCGCTACAAACGCCGCCTGAAGGACCACCACCGCGAGCGCGCGGAGCCTGTTGAACTTCTGGGCGCATCGTCATATATCCTCGCCTCTGATGAGACCGAAGGGGATTCGGAACCGGAAAGCTTGCAACCGATCATCGTGGCCGAGATGGAATCAAAAATTCCGTCCCTCTCAGTAGGAGAGGCCGTGATGCAGATGGAATTGGCTGGCGCCCCGGTTTTGGTTTTCCGCAACGAGGCAAAAAGCGGGCTGAACGTCGTGTACCGCCGGGATGATGGCAACATCGGCTGGATCGACCCGCAGCAATGAGGTGAACCGGGGCACTCCCCCGTTTTCGGAGCAACGTACCCAAGATGCAACTGTCGAATATCCTCAAGCCCGAGGCCGTGAAAGTCGTATCCTCGGCATCGAGCAAGAAGCGTCTTTTGCAGGATCTGGGGGATCTGGCGTACTCGGCCTATGGTATCAGCGCCCCCGCCGCGGTCGAAGCTCTGATGGAACGCGAAAGCCTTGGCCCCACTGGTGTGGGCCATGGCGTCGCCCTGCCCCATGCGCGGTTTCCCGGTCTGGACAGCGTTGCCGGCGCATTTCTGCTGCTGGAAAAACCTGTTGATTTCGACTCGGTTGATCGTCAGCCCGTGGACATCGTTTTCGCGCTGTTCGCCCCCGAAGATGCCGGTGTCGAACATCTGAAAGCGCTGGCCCTGGTGTCGCGTACCCTGCGTGAAAATGCGCTATGTGCGAAATTGCGGGCGAACGCGGATGCCGCGACGCTTTATGCCATCCTGACTGAAAACCAGGCGGTTCAGGCCGCCTGATCTGCCCAGGGCGCAAATCCGAATTTCAGATAATCACGGCTATAGACCGCGCGCAGCTTTGCCTCGATCTCGGCGTCATAGATCTGCTCCAGAGTGATCGGCCCATCCGCCACAGGCGGCAGCATCGCAGGCGGATCCAGATAGCCCACCTGCCCGGCCAGAATCGGCAGCATCTGCGGCAAGTCCCATTCACGCAAAACGAAATCCGGCTGCCCGACCGAGGCAAACCCCTTCAGAATTTCGGATTGGCTGACCCAGTTGGGATCAATCCGCTGGCTGGTCTGCCCCTGAATATTGTCCTGCACGAAATCCAGAAACACCAGAAAAGCCGCGCGGTGCTGCGCTGCGTCGTACCCTTCGGGGATGCCCGATTTCGGCAGAGGCATCTGGTAAAGCTGGCACAGCGTTTTGCGAATTTTAGGAAAGGATCCGGGGCCACTGTTCAAAATGCGTTTGCAGAACGCATGATGCGCCCGCGTGGCCGGATGGCGTAAAACGGTAAAGCTGCGGTGCCCAGGATTGTCAGAACGCCAGCGGCGCAGGGTTTTCTGCGTGAATTCGGATTGCAGCGCCTCCGGATCCGCCCCATCCAGCGCGGCCAACCAGGCAGCCACCTGCGGCTCGGCGCCACCGGGCACGGGCATGTACAGCAATGGGGCCCGCGCTCCGGCCATATATCCAGGGACGGCAGCACCCCGGCGTGGCTCGAAATTCGGGGTGCGGGTCAGATTGAACCGATCCAGCCCGGCCAACGATCTTTCCATCTGATCGAAATTCTGAACCTTCGCCGACAGAGGCTGGGGATTTTGCTTTTTCAGCTTGGAATCCAATGCCTCAAGCGGGGCTTCGGCCCCCAGCCACTGGCCCAGACCGTTGAGCACCTCCAGATTTTGCAGATCCTCATAATCAATGTAAAACGCCGTCTGTCCCAAGGTCTGCAACGCATTCAGCAGCCGCACCTGGAACGCTTGCAACGCCGTAAGATGCGCCTCGAATTCCTGCGCCGAGAACTCGGCCGAGCCCGCCTTGCGCCGTTTCATATTCGTCAGCTTCCACTGGCCCGTGGATTGCGCGATTTTCCAGCTGACGTAGCTTTCGGCCGGGTTGCGCGTCAGGATGATCTTAGCGCAGCGCGGATCGTCCAGCATCGTCTGCAACACACGCGGATCGTGATCATGGAAATACCGGAAACCGGCCAGCCCGTCGGGGTGATCCCGCACCGTGTTCAGCAGCCGCTCTGGATCGGCCTCGCGCTGTTTTTGCGTCACGCCCAGAATATCCTGACTGTTCGGATAGCCGATGAAATGCGGGTTGAACGCCTCGCCCAGGCAGGTGATGCCGTCCATGGCGTTCAGGTTCGCCTCTAGGAAATTCGAGCCCGTCCGCATTTCCGCAAACACAACGAAATAGTCAAAATTATTGCTCATATAACCTCAGCGAACGAGATAGGGTTTACGCGAAACAGAAGAGGGCAGCTCTGGGTCTTGCGCGACCGGGAAATCGCCCATCAGATAGGGGTGCATCCCCTGGTTTTTCAGGTTCTGAAGGAACTGCCCAAACCCTTTCAGGTCAGCCATACGCGGCGCTTCGGACAGGCGGGACATGCGTTTGGCGCCGATCTCATCGACAATGGTTTGCAGCGGCTCCATCGGGGCCTCGATGAACTCGGCCATCGTCCAGATGCGAATCCGCGCCTTGGTGTAGGGCGAGCGCAGGGTATTCAGAAACTCAGCCTCGATTTTCTGCAAGCGCGCGGCCTCTTTGCGCAGGGCCGAGAAATTCAGATTGGAGCGGAACAGCGGCACCGCCCAGGCCCCGCTGATCACCGAGATATGGGCATTCGTATCCTTGGCCAGAAACCAGCTGATCGCCTGATTGTCCGCCGGGCCGAACTGGAAACACTGGCGCTCACCTCGGGTGTTCCAGATCAGGTTTGTCATGAACGCGTGGCTGTCATTGTCACGGATCGCGGCACTGTCGGACATCGCCCCGTTCATCACCGTCTGCCCGCCTGCATATTCCACGCGTTTGCGGGCAAACAGGTGGCCATGCACACGGGTATCGGTGGATTTATGCAGCCAGTCCTCGAAATTCTCAAACAGGTCCGAGAACCCCTGAAACACCGAGTATTTCCCCGAAGTCACCCCGTTTTCCCAGCCCTCATTCGGTTTGCGGCTTTGCATCACCAGGCCGGCGCGGCCGCGGGTGCGCCGATCTACCGCCTTGGCGAAAATCCGGTCAATTTTACCCGGCTGAGGTTCGGCCATTTTGCCATGCCCGTCGCCGTCACATAAAAACGCCTCATAGAGACGATCCGCATGGGGCCAGATTTTCCGCGCCACAAAACAATCGGACCGGCGCAGCAGTTGCAGGTGATCGTCGTAGAAAATATGCGGCTTACCCTGAAAGTCAAATTTGGACAGGGTCAGCGAGCGGCTCTCGATATTGGTGGAGTAGAGCCGGGACAGGGTCTGAAAATAGCTCTCGTCCGGAATCCAGACTTTCTCAAAATAGGTGTCGTACTCGGGCCGGTCCGGATCTTCCAGAATCGCAGACAAGGTTTGCCGCGTCAGGCACCACCACTGGCTGCCCATATGGGGCGTGATCCCGTTGGGAATGCGGCGCTTGATCCCGATTTTACGCTGCAAGGTCACATAGGCGTCAAACAGCGCCCGGTGCCGTTTCCACGAAAACGGAAAGCGCAGGGTAAACCGTTCATGATCCAGCCCGCCCACAGTCCAGGGCACATCGGCGGTGGTGGCGCTTTCGATAAAATCCGTGCGCGGACGGGCATCCAGATAGCTGACCAGATCCTTGACCGGACGCAGCGGCAGGCACGACCCGGACGCCAGATAGACATGACGGACATCGGGGTATTGCGCCAGCATCTGCGCCGCCGCCGCCTGCGAGGCCGCGACAATCCCCCATGTCCCCCATTCACAGGTATGTCGCTGCGAAAACCGCACATCGGGCAGATCCTCAAGCGATTTGACAAAGGCGCTGTAGGTGCGCCGGTTCACCTTGCGATCCACATGGATCACCACCGGACACCCATCCGCTGCCCAGTGACGCGCAACCCGCTCGGCCCGGCCCAGAGCGGTATGCACCAGCATGATGATCCCGACCGTGCTCATGCCCAGTTTCCCTTGGACATGAGGCCCAGAATCTCAAGCTGGCGCCAGTTGATATATTGCTCGGACCAGCGGCACCACAAATCCGGGTCGTCCTTTAGCTGAGCGGCATAGGCCTTGTATTCCACACTGGCCGCGTAATGCTGTTTGCGGGTCAGCTCTTCGTCGGCTTTCTTAGTGAAGGTATCCAGAAATTTGGTATGCAGCAGCGCGCCGCTGGCCTTTTCCCCGCCCCATTCATCGTAAACCTGATTCAACCCGCGCGGCAGCAGCATATGGGTTGAGCTGACAAAAGCGTATTTACGATCCCATTTGACCAGCGGGATCTTGTTCAAGGCAGGCGCCTTGTCGGGTGTTTTCGGAAAAAAGACACGTGTCCGCGGCCCGCCCTGAATCCACAGGTTCCCGTAGAAATCGTTCTTCTTATAGGTGTAGTTCCCGGAATCGAACCAATTGGCGATCTCCAGCGGATCCTGCCCCTCTTGGTAGGGCTGCGCATCCAGCCGGCCCTTGGGGTACATATCCAGCAACATCGCGCTGAACGACTTGATCGAGGACGCATCCAGCCAATCCGTCAACGCCCGCAGCGACCGGGTATCGCAGAAAGGATAGACCAGAAATTCATCGGGATCGACAACAAGCGCCCAGTGATCATGGGCATATTTGAACTGCAACCAGTTCAGCCAGTCCACCCCGAACCGCGCGCGTTTATAACTGGCCGAGGTCCGCCAGACAGACACGTCCGGCTGATCCGCCAGATAGCTGGCGGCACCATCGGTGCTGTCATTATCCACGATAAAGAAGTGGTTCACCCCCAGATCGCGGTAATATTTCAGGAAAAACGGCAGGCGGATTTTCTCATTCCGCTGGGTCGAAAACAGCAGGATATCGCCCGGTTTAATCGCGCGCGTCCGGTCGGCCACGACGCTTAGCTCGCGCCGTTTGCGAAAGGCACGGATCAGCAGGCGTTTCCGCCGCAGTCGCCGCCGATATGCATCCGTCCAGTTCAATCGCTACTCCTGCCCACGATGCGGACTTGTGACAAACAGCCGGTATCAAAGACGCCTTAATACAGCGTTGAAATGCTGCTGCCATGTCAGAGCACCAACCCCCTGACCGCCAGAAACCTGCCTGTCTGCCCCCTGAGGCCGCATCAACCCCATGATCTTATTCTGCCAAAGATACCGATCATGGATTCCTGCGTAAACGGGAATATCGCCCATTGTCTCTCGATAGACGGGCAGATCGTTGCAAATAACCGGAACATTCTGCGCGGCGGCCTCGATCGGAGGCAGACCGTAGCCTTCGGTAACTGACGGAAACAGCAGACCCTTTGACGCCCTAAGCAGCGCATTCACCTGACCGTCAGGCAGCCCCGCGCATTCAAAAACGCGGTGCCCGACCAGAGGATTCCGGTCCAGCCATTGCAGCACGGCCTCGTTTCGCCAGCCACGGTGCCCACAGATCACCAACTGCGGCGCGTCCTGCCCCATTTCCTCCCATAGCGACAAAAGCAGAGCATGGTTCTTACGTGGTTCAATCGTGCCAAGCGTGACGAAAAACGCCTTGTTCGGGTCGAATCCGGGGATGTCCGGCAAATGCGTCACAGGGGCGATCTCTACCCCCAGATGCGCCACCACGGTGTCCGGCACCATACCCCATTTGGCCATGTGACGCGTTACATCCGCCTGCGTCTGCCCCGAGTTGCAGATCACCAGATCCGCCATCTGCTGCACCCGCTTCAGCATCCGCTGAAACTTGGCCTCGGTCTCGGGCCTTTGCAGGTCCGGAAAATCCAGCGGAATCGTGTCATGGATCATCACCGCAATCCGCAGTCTGGCGTGATGCCTGACGGAATGCAGCACCCTCTGAGTCAGGTTCGAGTGACCGACATTCAGATAAACCCCGCCCGGGGACAGGTTACGCCGCAGCATCCGGGGCAAACGCTGCGGCAGACATCGCGCAATAGCCCAGCGGCGCAGGTCAGACTCGGCCCGCTTCTGATCCACGCTTAGCCGCATCCCCCAAGACAGCCGATCCGGCGCACCCCAAGGCTGGTGCCCCTGCACACGCGCCCCAAACGCCTGCAATCCCGCGCGATCCAGCAACACATATCCCAAACGCGTGCGCGCCAGGCCAAAGACCGGCGTATCCAACTGCATAAAATGCGTCAGATAGGCCAGCTCAACCCGGTCCACACCAGTCGGCACACGCCCTGCCCGGCGCAACAGGCGCGTTATATCCAGCAAATACGCTGTAGGGCCGCTCTGCGCTGCCATCAGACACCCGTGTCTTGAAACCGATCCCGTCAGGCTAGCCCCTTTGCCCGTTCACGCAACCCCAAAGGCGAGGGCGGTCGTCAGGCGGTCACGGCCTGCAGGTAGTCCATGAGCTCATCGCGCAGGTCGTCGCGTGAGAGGCCGAAGGCGATGGTGGCCTGCAAGAAGCCCGCCTTGGAGCCGCAATCGAAACGCTCGCCGTTGA